>JAPOXA010000139.1 GCA_026707325.1 Acidobacteriota bacterium
CACAGCGACGACCGCCGGCGATTACGCCACTTGCAGAATGGTGGGGAGTCCCAGTGTGAGGCCGGTTCCCGGGCTCGAGTCAGAAGCGCTCGACCAGCGGTGTCAACACCGGTATCTGAAGGCGCCCGCCGTTGACCCCTCGCACGATACAGGCGATCCGCACGAGGACGAAGGCGACGAACAGCATGAAGATGAACGGCGCCAGGAAGCAGCCGATGCCGCCGGTCGCAAACAGGGCGATCTGGAGCACTACCCACAACATGAACTCCGCGGCCATCAGGACCAGACCGTGCTTGGCGTGCCAGCGGACCTCTTCGTCCCGTTCCTCGATGAGCAGCGGCACCAGGACCAGGACCCACAGATAGGCAAGGACCACCATCAGATTCCGGTTCGACGAGGCACCGTTCGAAGCAGGCGGCTCCGGCGGTGCGGGCGGCGCCCCTGAAGACGAGGGTTGCTGCGTTTCCGGTTCTGTCATGCCTCTACCTTCTCGAGGAGCGGACCGTCCTCGGATGCGGCCGCTCCACCGATAGTCAGTGTAGCGCGGTACAACTCCCGGTACCGCGCGACGATCCGGCCGCGGTCGAAGCGCGAACGCGCCCACTTGCGGCCGTGCGCCGCGAAGGCCCGCCGTCGCGAGGGGTCGCTCAGGAGGGCCACGCAACTCGCCGCCAGCGCCTCCACGTCGCCGACCGGGCAGAGCAGCCCGTTGCGGTTCTCGCAGACCACTTCCGGCACCCCTCCGGTGCGCGTCGCCACCACCGGCACGCCGAGAGCCAGGGCCTCGAGCGACGCCAGGCCGAAGCTCTCGCTCTCCGAAGCCGAGAGGAACAGATCGCCCTGCTCCAGGATCGGTTCCACGTGGGTCTGGTTGCCGAGGAAGGTCACGTGGTTCGCGATCCCCAGTTCCCGGCACTGGCGCTCGGCGCCGGCCCGCTCCGGACCATCTCCCACCATGCACAGCCGCGCCGGTATCTCCCGCCGCACCAGCGCGAAGGCCGCGACGACGTCCGCCGCCCGCTTGACCGGACGGAAGTTCGAAACGTGGACGACCAGCCCGGACTCGGCGGCTTCCGGCGCGGGGCCGGCCCGTCGGCCGGCGGCGGCCGGCGGCACGAAGTTGGGGATCACGTCCACCGGTTCGTCGAGGGAGAAGCGCTCGGTCGCCTCGCGTGCCAGGGCCTCGGACGGCGCCGTGACGCGATCGCTGCTCCGCAACGCCCAGCCGACGACGTCCCTGTAGCTGGAGCGCGCGCCCACCAGGGTCACGTCGGTCCCGTGGACCGTCGTGACGATCGGGCACGGCGGCTGAACGCCCGCGCCTTCCGCGAGCAGCCGCCTGGCGAGCAGCGCGGCCACGGCATGGGGCGCGGCGTAGTGGGCATGTACTACGTCGAGGCGGGCGGACGCGGCGACCTCGGCCAGGCGGTTGGCCAGGGCCAGGGTCTGCAGCGGCCGATCGAACAGGCCGTACTCCTGGATCTCCGATCCGTCCACGCGGTGGAAGTGAACGCCGGGCCGTTCGCTCAGCCGCGGGGGCCTGTCCGAACTGACGACATGGACGACGTCTCCGCCTTCGGCCAGCGCGAGAGCCAGCTCCGAAGCGACGACGCCGGAGCCTCCGAAGCTCGGAAAGCAGCAGATTCCTACTCGCATCGGATCCTCTTCTACGCGCGCGGAGGAATACCGGTTTCGTTCTTGGCCGCTGTTTCGTCGGCGGCCGGGCCGGCGCGGTCCAGCGACAGGGGTTGCAGATGCCGCGGATCCCGGTCGATCGACCCGAGTTCCCGGACCAACGCGCGACCGTACGACGCCAGACAGTGAAGGGACGTGAACTCCCGTTCCTGGAGTTTGCCGTTCGGCAGACAGTGCGCGCGAAGCCTCATGACCCGTCCGCGCAGCACCTCGTCGCGGCGCGCGGCCGCGGCGACGACGCGCCGCTCGAAGAGCGCAAACGTCCGTTTCAGGTTCGCTCCGGTCTTCTGCCACGCGGCCCCCAGGGACTCATCGACCGAGGTCTGCCCCGCCGCCAGATCGTCGATTGCCGCCTCCAGCTTCTCGCCGGCGGCACCGAGGAAGTCGAGGTCGAGGCGGGAGGCCAGGAGCCCGTCGAGCTCGTCGGGCCGGGAGAGCACGGCGGCCAGATCGATTCCCTCCGCCTCCAGTCCGTCCAGCCAGCGGCGCTCGCGAGCGCCGAGCAGGACGACCTGGGGACGCAGGACGATTGCCGGGGCCGGCACGTCGACTGCGCCGTAGAGAGAGCGCGCCTGGGTCATGTAGGCGAGTTCGCCCGGACCGAGGATCTGAAGCGCCGTGCCGAACACGGCGTCCTGGACCACGGGGCGCGCCAGCACGCCGGGACTGACGGACTGCGGCTGCCGGTCGAGGCCTTCGAGCAGCGCGCTGACCTCGCCGGCGCCGCCGCCGCGCAACCGGTAACCGCCGTTTCCCGTCCACACCACCCGCCGCCGCTCGCCGGCATCGTCGATCAGGAACAGGGGCGCTTCGCCCTGCCGCGACCGGACCTGCAGCCGGACTGCGCGCCGCTCCAGCTCGGCCGCCGCCGACCCGAGAGACCCATCGACCTCGCGGCGGCGTTCGATCAGCCGGCGCAGCACCGGAACCGACGCCTCTTTCAGCGCCGGAAGCTGCGAGTCGACGAGCAGCGGGCAGCGATCGCCGAGGAACCGCACCATGAGCCGCGCGAAGGACTCCGCGAAGCAGCGATCCGGTTCCAGGTCGTTCCGGCAGTCGTCCAGCCGGCGACGGTAGTCGTCGTTCGGCGCCGCGTCCCGGACCCTGGCCAGCAGCGCCGCGGCCTCGGGGCCGAGATGGCGGCCGCCGACTGGCACGAGAGGCTCCGGGTCCTCACCCAGAGTGAGCGCCTCGGGGCCCGCCGGGGGAAAGTACGCGCGAGCCACCTCGGCGTAGTCGTGGTCTTCGGACGCCATCCAGAACAGGGGCACGGTGCGCCGGCCCCGGCGCGTCAGCGCCTCGGCCCACCGGACGCAGGCCGCGGCCTTGGTCAGGGTGAACAGCGGCCCCGCCCCCAGGCCGCATTGTTGACCCGTGATGACGACCAGGGTCGCCGGGTCGGCAAGAACTTCGGCGAGGGCGGCGGCGCACGGGTGTTCGTAGCGCGCGTTGGCCTCGGCAAGGGCCGTGGCGACGGTTCCGCGGTCGGCCGCCGGACCGGAAGGCGCCCTTACCTGGTCCTCCTCGCCGGGCAAAACGAACCGCAGCGGCTCGAGCAGGTCGAGGTCCCGGCCGTCAAGAAAACGTCGCGGCAGATCGCCGAGCAGCCCGCAGGCGCAGAGGTCGGGGCCGCTCGAGGCGGCGCTGGGCGGGCGATTCGACACGGCGGCAGATCCTACAGGCGTCCGGCAAACGTCTCCGGCTTCACGGCGGAAGCGTAGAATCGACACCATGACTGCGTCCTCGCGAGCGATGCCGGCGCTCGAGCCGATGGTCATCGGCCGAGGCGACCGCGCCGTGACGATCGACCCGCCCCTGTTCCTGGCGCCGATGGCCGGCGTGACGGACCGGGACTTCCGGTTGATCGTCCGTCGCATCGGCGGCGTCGGCCTGGTGTCGATGGAGTTCATCTCCTCGCGGGCGATCGTCGACGGCAACCAGCGCACGCGGGACCTCATGTACTTCGCCGAGGAAGAGCGGCCGCTGGCGATTCAGATCTACGGCTCGGACGCGGAGACGATGGCGGAGGCGGCCGAGGTCGTCCAGGAGCTCGGGCCCGACGTCTGCGACATCAACATGGGCTGTCCCGCCAACAAGGTGCTGAAGGGCTGCGCCGGCGCCGCCCTGATGGGCGACCTAGACCTGGCCGGCCGCATCATCCGCGAAGTGCGGAGCCGCATCCGGATTCCACTGACCGTCAAGTTCCGGCTCGGTCTCAACCACAGCGAGACCAACTACCTCGACCTGGGGCGCCTCTGCGAAGACCTCGGGGTCGACGCCGTGACGATGCACGCGCGGACCGCGAAGCAGATGTTCCGGGGGGAAGCGGACTGGACCCACCTGGCGCGGCTCAAGGAGGCTCTCTCCATCCCGGTGATCGGCAACGGCGACATCACCACCCCCGAGGACGCCGAGCGACTGCTCCGACAGACCGGCTGCGACGGCGTCATGGTTGGCCGCGGCGCGACCCGGAACCCATGGATCTTCCATCAGATCCGGAGCCACCTGCTCGGCACGGAGGCGCCGGAGCCCACCCTGATCGACCGGCGCGACCTGATCCTGGGCCACTTTCACATGGTGGCAGAACGGGAAGCCAACCGCTTCGCACTGCACAAGCTGCGGAAATTCACCGGCTGGTACACCTACGGACTGCCCAACGGCAAGCGCCTGCGCCAGCAGATCCAGCAACTCGACACGGTGGAGAAGTTTCTGGTCGCGGTCGAGGCCTTCTTCGACCAGCAGCTCGACGACCTGGCCGCCTAGGGCGCCACGCAGGCCGCCCCGTGGACGCACCGTATGAGATCGAACTCGATCTGACGCCCGACGAAGCGCTCGAAGCGCTCTCCGACGGCGCCGATGCCTGGAACGGAACCTGGCACCGGCAGGGTACGGGCGGCCAGTTGACCCTGCCGGTGGCAGCCGGCGTCCGCCACGGCGTCCTCTACGGCTCCGTGTCCGTCCGGCCCAGCGGCGAAGGAGTCCGCGTGACCTACCACGTCGACCGCTCGGAGTACGCCACGAACGCCGGCGCGGTCGGCGTCCTGGCCCTGGGCGCGCTGGGGGTCCTGGCGATGCTGGCCTGGCCCCTGCTGCCTGGAACCTCTCCGAACCTGGCCGGGAGCGGCTTCATCCTCATCCTGCTGGCGTGGCTGGTCGTCGGGTCCAGGCTGAGACACCGCGGCGCAGCGGACTTCCTGGCCAGCCTCGGGCCACGGCCGGGCGAGATTCCGCGCGGCCCGTTCGCTCCGCGCCAGAACGAGACCACCTAGTGACCCGGGTCTTCTGACCCGGGCCCCTTCGCTCCGCGGCCCCGACCGTGGTCATGGACCGGAAGCGCGATACCGTCATGCGCTTGAGCCAACCTTGGACAAAGCGGATCGCCGCGGCGGTCCTCACGCTCGCGGTCATCGGCTGCGCGGCCGAGCCAGAAACCGGGCAAGGCCCATCAGCACCGCCGGCACCCGCAGCGCAGGGAGCTCCCGCCTGGGCCGCCGACGTCGTCATCCACCGCGACGAGTGGGGAGTGCCTCACATCAAGGCCTCCACCGACGCCGCGGTCGCCTTTGGTTCGGCCTGGGCGCAGTGCGAGGACCACTTCTTCCAGCTCGAGGACACCTACATCAAGGCCCTCGGCCGCTACGCGGAGGTCGTCGGCGAGTCCGGGTTCCGCACCGACCTCGAGGTGGCCCTCTTCGACCTGGTGGGGACCTCCCGCCGCGACTTCCCCAACCTGCCCGAGAACATCCGCCGCATCGCCGAGGCCTTCGCCGCCGGCTACAACTACTACCTGGAGAAACACCCCGAGGAGAAGCCGCGCCTGCTGACGCGCATGGAGCCCTTCCACGTGCTCGCCTTCGAGCGCTACATGATCCTCGGGCGGCTGCTCGGCGCCGCCCACGCGCCGCGCGGCCGGCTGCCGCGGCTGGCGGAAGAGCTGGCCGCGTCGCTGGGCTCGAACCAGTGGGCCGTCGCCCCGTCGAAGACCCGCGACGGCAACGCGATGCTCTTCATCAATCCCCACCAGCCCTGGTACGGCTCGGGCATGTTCACGGAGATGCACGTGGTGAGCGACGAAGGGCTCAACTTCTCGGGCGCCATGTACCCGGGCGGCCCGCTGCCGACCGCCGGCTTCAACGAGCGGCTCGGCTGGGCGTACACGGTCAACGCCGCCGACATCTCGGACACCTACAGGCTGACCTTCGACCACCCGAGCGACCCGCTCAAGTACCTCTACGGCGAGGGCTACCGCGACGCTGAGGAGTGGCGCGCCACGATCCAGGTCCTCGGCGACGACGGCAATCTCGAACCGCGCGAGGTCGCGCTCAGGCGCTCGCACTACGGCCCGATCATCGCCAGGGAAGACGCCGAGCACTACCTGGCCGTCCGCGTGCCGCGCCTCTACCAGGGCAGCCGCATGGTTCAGGCGCTGGCGCAGGCCAAGGCGCGGACCTTCGAGGAGTGGTACGCCGCCGTCTCGATGCAACTGCTGCAGACCTTCAACACGACCTACGCCGACGCCGACGGAAACATCTTCTACCTCTACAACGGGACGTTCGCCCGCCGCGATCCGTCGGTCGACTGGACGAAGCCCGTCGACGGCGCCGACCCGAACAACGAGTGGGGACCGTTCCACCCCATCGAGGAGCTGCCGCAGGTCCTCAATCCACCGTCCGAGTTCGTCCAGAACTGCAACTCGACGCCCTTCACCACCACCGACGACGGCAACCCGTCCCTGCTCGACTTCCCGCCCTACATGGTCGAGGACAAGCACGACGACAAGCGCCGGGCCAAGGTGGCCCGCTACCTCCTGCGGAACGCCCGTGATCTCACCTTCGAGGACTTCCAGGATCTCGCCTACGACACGACCCTCTACTGGCCAATGACGGAGATTCCCGTCTACGCCCGCAGGCTCGAGCAGCTCGAGCGCACCGACCCGGATCTGGCCGCCCGCGTCCGCCCCTACCTCGAGCACCTGCTGGACTGGGACTACAAGAGTTCCCTGACCTCCACGCAGGCGACGCTGGCGGTCGGCTGGTACGAGGAGCTCTACGGCCGCGGCTATCCGGTCGAGACCCTTGACCCTAAGTACGTGAACGACATGCCGGCCCGGTTTCTCGCCCTGGAGCGGGCAGCGGAGAAGCTCACCGAGCTCCACGGCGACTGGCGCGTGCCCTACGGCGACATCCACCGCATCCAGCGCCACGCCAACCAGCCCTCAGCCGGGGGCGTCCCCTTCTCCGACGACGAGCCGAGCCTGCCGCTCGCCGGCGTCCGCGGGCCCCTGGGTGTCGCCTTCACGCTCTACCACTCGGCGCCGACGACCCTCGAGAACGGCGAAGAGCGCAAACTCCGCTACGCCGCGACCGGCGCCTCCTACATGGCCGTCTACGAGTTCGGCGAGAAGACCCGGGGAGCGAGCTACCTCCACTACGGCCAGAGCCACCGCCCCGAATCACCCCACTTCTTCGACCAGGCGAAGCTGCTCTCGGAACGACGGTTCAAGCCGGCCTGGATCCACTGGGAGGACGTGGAGGCAAACACGGTGCGGGCGTATCGGCCGGGCGACTCCTGAGCAGTGTCATCGACGCGCAGCGGCTGGTGTAGAATCGCCGGTCCCTGGGGGCGCATGGCTTCGACGGGAGATCATGCGGTTCGGGGGTTGCGTGCCGAGTCCGTCTCGTAAACCGGACCTTTACACTCGCCAACGACGAATTGGCACTGGCGGCTTAGAAGCCGTCACGGTCCTGCCGGAGCCTTGATTCGCGGCGCCGTCAGGAGCGACACTCAAAGTGGATCAAACGTCTGAGCGCGGCTCCGAACTCAGGCCGGATCACTTCGGAGCTAGACCGCGGGCCGTGGTGGCCTTCTACCCAAGCCGGCGGCGACTGATCGAGTGAAGGCTACGCACGTAGATCCCTCGCGCCGAGTCTCGCGGACGTGGGTTCGATTCCCACCGCCTCCACCAGACTTCCTCCGGTCGCTCCCCACTCGATCCACCAGCCGTGGGGCGAGGCCCGGGCCAGCAACTCCGTCTCGCCGGAACCGCTTCGGTACCTGGTCAGGGTGAGGCTCGGCGGGTGGACGCCTTCAAGCGCCACCTGCCAGACGGGCCGCTCCCGGCTCTGCGCCTCCAGCGCCGCCCTGATGCGCCGCCGGCCCTCGCGGGGAATCTGGTAGAGGGTGATCGTGGAGTAGACGACCAGCGCCGCCTCGGCCGGGACACGCTCGAGCAGGTGCGGCAGGTCTCGCGAAGCGTCGCCCCGATGGAGACGGATCGGGCTGTCCTTCAGTTCGGCTGCGGCATCCACCAGTTGAGCGTGGCGTTCCACATGCTCGGGCCAGATCAGCGCACGCAGCCAGATCAATTCGTCCGGGTCGGCGAGGTCGATCGGGTTCACGTCGATTCCGTTCCGGCTCGCGATCGGGATCTCCGGTGGCGTCGCCGGCATTGTGCCGGGTCCCCGCAGGTCGGCTTCCAGTACGACCCGCGCCCCGTCCCTTCCCCAGCGCAGGACCTCGCTTCCGGCTCGCAGATACCGGCAGGCGTAGCGGTCGAAGTTCAGGTTCAGACCGGCGCTGGCGCCGACATCGATCAGCGCCAGCGGCGCTCCGGCCTCGCCGTAGACCAGGCCGAACACTGGCAGCAGGCAGGTGCAGCGCCGCATGACCTGGGTCTGGGTGCGGCGGTTGGCGATCAGCTCTGCGACCCGCTCGCGGTGTTCGAGGCAGAAGGCCCGGAAAGCCGGGAAGGCCGGCTCTCGGGCCGACTCCGGGTCCGAGAGGATCGGGTAGTGCGCGGCCAGCGGGTGCTCGACTCCCTGCAGCAGCAGGTACTGCACCGCCCCGAACAGCATGTTCGGCGCCGGTTGACCCTGTTGCCGGCGCGCCGCCAGGGCCAGCAGCTCGTCGTCAGCCGCCACGCCCGCGGCTAGTTCCGCATACGTCGACGAGTCGAGGTCCGGCGCCTCGACGCGCGCGAACCGCTCGAATGCGTCCCTAAGTTCCGGATGGGCGCTCAAGGCCGGGAGCCCCCGCGATCGCCGAACGCCTCGGCGATCGACTCGCGGTAGGGCGGCCGGAGCACGCCGGCGTCCGTGATCAGGGCGGCCACGAGTTCCGCGGGCGTGACGTCGAAGGCCAGGTTCAGAGCTTCGGTGTCCTGGGGAGCGATCCGCTTGCCGAAGGCGTGGACCACCTCCTCCGCGTCACGCTCCTCGATCGGGATGTCGGCGCCCGAGGCCGTGCCGCGATCGATCGTCGACAGCGGCGCCGCGACGTAGAAGGGAACGCCGTGCCGCGCCGCGAGCACGGCGACGGGGTAGGTGCCGACCTTGTTCGCGACGTCCCCGTTGACGGCGACGCGGTCGGCACCGACGACGATCTTCTGGACCCAGCCCCGCGCGATGATGGCGCCGGCGCTGTTGTCCGTGATCAGGCGGTGAGGGATCGCGAGCTGCGACAGCTCCCACGTGGTCAGCCGCGAGCCCTGGAGCAGCGGCCGCGTCTCGTCGACCCAGACGCTCGCCAGCCGGCCCGCCGACCAGGCCGCTTCGACGACGCCGATCGCCGTGCCGTAGCCGGCTGTCGCCAGGGCGCCGGCGTTGCAGTGGGTCAGGACCCGATCGCCCTCCTCGAACAGGTCCCGGCCGAACGCGCCGATCCGGCGGTTCGCCTCGATGTCCTCCTGGTGCAGGTCGCGCGCCCAGGCGAGCAGCCGGGCCCGCAACTGCTTGCCCTCGCCGCCTTCGACAACGCGGTCACGGAGCGCGCGGCCCCGGTCCAGGGCCCACCGCAGGTTGACCGCCGTCGGCCGTGTGGAGAGGAGGAGGTCATAGGCCGCGCCGAAGTCGCCGGCGCCCAGTACCAGGCCGTAGGCCGCGGCTACGCCGATGGCGGGCGCCCCACGCACGGAGAGACGGCGAATCGCCCCGGCCACGTCCTCCGGCCGCCGGCAATGGAGCCAGACCTCCTGCTCCGGGAGCAGCGTCTGATCGAGCAGCAGCAGTTCGCCGTCGCTCCAGCGGATGGGCGAAAAGCCGTCTGCCATGGCCGAAGCGTAGCGCGCGCCGCTTCAGACGCCTTTCCATTCTTCCCGCTCCCGCACGTAGCGGAGGATCCGGATCTTGCCGGTGCGGTTGTAGACCCGAACCGCGAACAGGTGGTAGCCGTCCGTGACGAAGACGGTCCCTGGACTCGCCGTGCCAAGCGGTCCGAACGACGCCAGGTCGCTGCGGCCGAACCGGACCGGGTCGTCCAGCCGGTCGAGCCGCCCCGAGCCGGTGAAGTCTCTCGGTTCGAGGTCCTCCGGGAAACCGAAACGAACGCCGCTGCCGACGTGGAGCAGGCGCGCCGGTCGCCGGATTCTCGGGTCGGTTCCGGTTCTCAGATCCGCCGTGCGCACGCCGTCGCCGTCACCGTCCGCGTAGAGCGAGAAGACGGAAGGCACCCCGTCCGGCGCCGCTTCGTCAACCTCGAACCGGACCGCGATCGCGACTCCGTGCCGCACCGCGCCGGCGCGGGCGGTCCAGAAGGCCGCCGCGATCTCGGCTGCAGCCAGGCGCACCCGGTGCTGGGAGATCTGCTGGCGCAACGGCGGCGCCGCCAGGGTCGCAAGCAGGGCGAGCACCGCGGTCGCGATCAGCAGTTCGATCAGGGTAAAGCCGTGGAGCATGGAGGCGGACGCTCGCCCGTCCGCCTCCATGCCGCCGAAGGCGCGCTCCCGGTCAGGGGCCGTCGGAGGGGGCATCCGACCCCGATCCGCCGGCCGGCGCCGGCTCATCCCGGGGGATCCGCACCTTCTCGGTCAACGTCGTCTCGCCCTCGATCGTCACGTAGGGCTGCATGCGCTCGAATGAACGCTCGCCGATGCCACGCACCAGCATCAGATCGGTCGGCGACTCGAACTTGCCGTTCTCCGTGCGGAACTCCACGATTCGCCCCGCCGTCGAGGGCCCGACGCCTGGCAGCAGCGATAGGGCGGCAGCGTCGGCCGTGTTGATGTTGACCACACCGTCCGCCGCTCCGGCGGGAAGCGCCGCCAGCAGGCTCAGCAGGGTCACTGCCAGTAGTGCGGTCCTCGTTCGTCTTGTCATGTGCATCTCCGTTCGTCCCCCCGGAATCCGGGTGTTGTTGGGTGTTGTTGATTTCTCCGACGGCGAGCCCGGTTCGGGAGCGAGCCTGGGGGAGTTAGGGGGGCACCGCAGTACCCCCCTGGTCCCTTGCCAACTTGGCTTTTGGCTAACCCGTTTGGGCACCTCCTTGCTCCGGGTCCGTAGGTGCCGCTCGCCCCTTTCAAGTTCCCGGCCAACCATCGGTCACTCCTCCAAACGCGGCAAACAAAGGACGTTGGCGGCACACGCGACACGGTCGACCGAGGGAGCTTCGTCAACGCAACTTGACTCGCTCCTCCCCTCGGGCGGCACGGATCTGTCTGATTTCGTTGGGCGGAGCAGCAGGCTGGCCCCGGGGTCAAGAGAAGTGGACCAACTCCAGATCTTCTGACTCGTAGGCGGCGCGCGCTCCGATCCCTGCCGGCTCGTTGTAGATTAGCCGGCCGATGGCACGCGACCAGAAGAAAGCGCCGGAGCGCCCCAGGGCGCGCAACACCTCGGTGATCCGGGAGTACGTCGAGGCGCTGATCGTGGCCGCCGTGTTCCTCGGGTTCACGAACAACTTCGTGCTGAAGACCTTCTACATCCCCAGCGGCTCGATGGAGAACACGCTGCTGATCGGCGATCACCTGTTCGTGAACCGCTACATCTTCGGGCCGCGCCCCACGCTGCTCGAGAAGACGCTGCTCCCGGGACGCGAGGTCCAGCGCGGCGACATCGTCATCTTCCGGTCGCCCGAGACGCCGAAGCTGGACTTGGTCAAACGCTGCATCGGCCTGGCCGGCGACAGGCTGAACATGGTCAACAAGCAGCTCTTCGTGAACGGCAAGCCGGTCGATGACGACGCCTACGTGATCCACCGCGACGAGAAGGTCTACCCGGCAACGGGTCCGTACGGCCAGTACAGCACGGGCCGGGACAACTGGGGACCGGTCATCGTCCCCGAGGATCACCTCTTCTGCATGGGCGACAACCGCGACGAGTCCCTCGACTCCCGGGCCTGGGGGAACGTACCGCTGAAGCTCATCAAGGGGCGCGCGGTCATGGTCTACTGGTCATATGGCGGCGAAACGTCGGACGGCACCTGGCACGGCTTCGGCCACCGCCTGAAGCAGCTCATGAACACGGCCCTCGGATTCCTGACCAAGACCCGCTGGGAACGGACGTTCAAGCTCATCCAGTAGGACGCCGAGGTCCAGCAACCCGTGACGCCGAACGTCTCGTGGGGCCGCAGGATAGTGACCGACGTCGCGGCGGCGCTGCTGGTCGCCGCCGTGTTCGCGCTGTTCACCAGGGCGTTCCTGGTGCAGGCCTACCGCATCCCGTCCGAGTCGATGGAGCCGGCGCTCCTGGTCGGCGACCACCTGCTGATCAACAAGTTCATCTTCGGAGCCGGAGCCGGCCGCTGGGGCGCTCTGGTGCCCCAACGCGAAGTCCGGCGAGGCGACCTGGTCACGTTTCAGGGAATCGAAGACCCGTCCCAGGAACTCCTGAAGCGCTGCGTGGCGATCGCCGGCGACGAAGTGGAGATCGACGCGAAGAGACTCCGCCTGGGCGGAACCGCCGTCGACGAGTCGGCATACGTGGTCCACTCGGACGAACTCGTCTATCCCCGGTCCGACTTCCTCCACGAAACGGTCTGGCGCCGGGACTCCTTCGGCCCCGAACAGGTGCCGGAGCGGAGCCTGTTCTGCCTGGGAGACAACCGGGACATCTCGCGGGATTCACGCTTCTTCGGCCCGGTCGGAACGGACCTCGTCAGAGGCCGTCCGCTGCTCGTCTACTGGTCGCGGAACCGGGAAGCGGGCCCCTGGCGCTTCCGCTGGCGGCGTACCCTGCACGTTCCGCGCTGACCGGGGACGGCCCGAGCCAGCGAGGACTTGGGGGCGCTACTCGCAGGCTTCAGCCAGCGCCGCCAGCGCGGTTTCCGGGTCTGGCGCCTGCGTCAGCGGCCGGCCGATCACCAGCAGGTCCGCCCCCGCCCGCAGCGCGGCCGAGGGCGACGCGACCCGGCGCTGATCGTCGGCGACGGCGGCTCCAGGACCCGCCTCGAAGCGGATACCGGGGCTCACCAGCAGCAGCTCCGGGCCGAGCCGGGCACGAAGGGTCGCCAGCTCGAGAGGCGAGCAGACGACGCCGGCGCAGCCCGCGGCCTTCGCCGACCCGGCCCAGGACAGGACACGGTCCCCCGCCGCGCCGGGAAGGTCGAGGTCGCGAAGATCGTCGGCGTCCAGGTGCGTGAGCACGGTGATCCCCAGCACCCGGACCTCGTCTCCGGCCTCTTCCGCCGCCGCCTCGAGCATCCGCCGGCCGCCGCCCGCATGCACCGTCAGGTACGTCACGCCGAGCTCCTTCGCCGCGCCGACCGCACCAGCGACCGTGCTCGGGATGTCGTGGAACTTCATGTCGAGGAAGACGTCGGCGCCTGTCGCCGCGGCCTCCCGCACCGCATCCCGGCCCCACCGCAGGACGACGCGCGGCCCCACCTTGAGCACGCCGACGCGGGGCCCGAACAGGCCGCACCAGTCGCTGTAGGTGTCGCGATCGTCGGTGTCGAGCGCGACGGCGATGCACTCCAGCCTCGTTTCGGTCATTCCGGCCTCGCCGCCGCCCCGATCAGGGAATCGACCGAGGGGATGCCTTCGGCCTGCAGGCGTTCCCGCAGTCCGTCGACCAGCCGCTCCGCGGTACGGGGGTCGCGGAACAGGGCCGTGCCAACCTGTACGGCCGAGGCGCCGGCCAGCAGGAACTCCAGCACGTCGTCGACCGTCTCGACGCCGCCGATCCCGATGACCGGCAGGTCGACCTCGCGCGCGACATCGAAGACGATGCGCAGCGCCAGCGGCTTGATCGCCGGCCCCGACAGACCGCCGCGGATCGTCGACAGGATCGGCCGCATGGTCGCCGTGTCGATCGCCATTCCGACGAACGTGTTCACCGCCGACAGGATGTCGGCGCCGCCTTCCTTCGCCGCCCCCGCGAGGGCCTGCGGCGACGTCACGTTGGGCGACAGCTTGACGACGATCGGCTTGCCGGTCGCCGACCTCACGCGTCGCACCAGACGGGAGAGGATCTCCGGGTCGTGTCCGAACTCGATGCCGCCCTTGCTCACGTTCGGGCAGGAGACGTTCAGCTCGACCGCGGCCACGCCCTCGTACGGTTCGACGCGCTCGGCGAGCCGCACGTACTCGTCCTGGGCGGAGCCGAACAGGTTGACGATCACCTTGGGCGGGAGATCCTTCAGGCCCGGCAGCACCTCGTTCAGGAACCGGTCGACGCCGATGTTCTGCAGTCCGATCGAGTTCAGCATCCCGCCGCGGGTCTCGGCGATCCGGACCGGCGGATTACCCGCCAGGGGCTCGAGCGACAGGCCCTTGGTCACCAGGCCGCCGAGGCGGTGCAGGTCGGCGCGCTCAGCAAACTCCAGACCGTAGCCGAACGTGCCGCTCGCGGTCAGGATCGGGTTCTGCAGCCTAAGCGGGCCGACCCGGGTCGACAGATCCGGCGAAGGGAGGCCCCTGGCGCCAGCGCTCACCACGCCAACTCGTCCAGGCGGAAGACGGGGCCCTGGCGGCAGCAAAGGGCGTACCCGCCGTTCTTCAGTGTCACGGCGCAGCCGAGGCAGGCGCCGTAGCCGCAACCCATGGGCGTCTCGGTCGCCGCTTCGCCGGCGACGCCGCCGGCGGCCGCGATCCCGGCCACCGCCGCCATCAGGCCATGCGGTCCGCACGTGCAGACCGTCGTGTAGCCCGCGCCGGCGCGGACTTCCGCCTCCAGAGCCGTCGTGATCAGGCCGCGCTCGCCGGCGCTGCCGTCCTCGGTCGTCTTCACCAGCCGGCCGCCGGAGCGCTCGCTGAGACGCCGGAACGTCTCAGCCTCGACCAGGTCCTCCGCGCTGCGGCCCCCGTAGAAGAAGTCGAAGGGACGGCCCGACCGCTCCAGAACTTGGGCCAGCAGCCCCAGACCGGCGGACCCGATCCCGCCCGCGACCAGCGCCGCCCGCCCCGACTCGGAGCCACCGGACCCGGAGATTCCGGCTGCCACACTATGAAAACCCGTGCCCAGAGGACCGAGAACCGGGATCCGTTCGCCGGGGACACAGGCAGCGAGGGCCTCCGTGCCGCAACCGATGACCTTTCCGAGCAGTGAGATGACCAGGGAGCCGTCGGACGCCGCCTCCTGGTCGTAGACCGAGAACGCCCGCCGGAGGTATGGCTCGGGCCGGTTGGCGCCGGCGACCATGACGAACTGGCCGGGCTCGGCGGGCTCCATGGCCGCCACCCGCACCCGCAGCAGGAAGTAGGGCAAAGGCAACGGCTGGACATCGAGCACTTCTCCCCTCGAGTCCACTGCCGCCATGGCGCGGCGAGGGTAGCACCGTCCGCAGGGGCCGGCGCCACAAGACGACGACGTTGCGTTCCTGTGGCGCAAGCTCCTAGAGTCGTTTCAGTGAATCGGGAACGTCTGCTCGCCGCTTCCGCTTGCGCGGTGCCCGGCCTCCTTGCCGGGATCCACCTCACCGGACTTCTCTTCTTTCTCAATCCCCACCTGCCGTTTCATCCCTGGCCGGTGATCCGGACCAGCGCGTACTACGGAGTCCTGGGAGCCCTCGCTGCCTGCGCGTTGCTCCTCGCCGTGTCCTGGCGCCGCCCCGAACGCGCCTCGAGACTCCTGCCCTGGTCGATGGCCGCGGTGTTCGGCGCGGCCTCTGTACTCGACCTCACGCACGCGGTCGGCTACGAGCGCTTTCTGCCGCCCGGCATACACGACCGCCTGATCAAGGCCGGCCTCTGGCTCGCTCTCGCTTCCCTGATCACTGCCTACACCGCGTTCCTCCACACCTATCGGAGAAAGCGCGCGTACGGCCCCCGCTCCCGCTTCGGCATCGCCGGCCTGGCCGTGCTGACGGTCTATTCCGTGTTCGAGCGGCGCGAGGCCTTCAACCCGCCGCCGCCTGAGACGCCGCGTGCCGCCGCGATCGACTCCGCGCCGCCGCCGAACCTGTTGATCCTGGGCCTGGACGGCGCCTCGCTCGACGCCATTCTGCCTCTCTCGGAACAAGGCTTGCTGCCCTTCTTCTCCGAGACGATGCGCGCCGGCAGCTATGGCCGGGCGGAGTCGATCGAACCGGCGGTCCGGCTCCCACTGTGGACGACCGTCGTGACCGGAAAGTACCCGTACCGCCACGGTGTCGTGGCGGAGCAGACCAGTGAAGCTCCGTCTCTGCCGGGCGAACGCTTCCACCTGACCCCGGGCGCCATCGCCTTCGGCATCTGGGGCGACCGCGGCGCAAGCGATGGCGGACCGGCGATCCAGGCCTCGGCGCCGGCACTGTGGCGGATCGCCGCGGGGTTCGGCCTCGATTCGGTCGTTCTCGACTTCGGCGTCGGTCTCACCGACAGCTCGCCGGCGCGAGCCGCCGCTCTCGGCTCGGCGATGGTCGACGAGCGCCTCGCGCGTCTGGGAGACGGCCCGCCGTCGGCCCTGTACACGGCGGCGCTTCGCGATCTCGAGACGCAGAGCCAACTGTTGACGACGCTCGGGTCGCGATCCCAGGAGGGCTCGCGGTTGGTCGTCTTCGCGTTGATGGACGGCTTGGCGGACGTCTCGCGGCTCTACTACGATTCGTACGAAGCCGTTCAGTTCGACGGCGACCAGGCGCAGGTCCGACTGGACCGGGCGCGGTGGCTGTCCGCCTACTACGCGTTCCTGGACGGCCTGGTCGCCGAGGCCTGGGAAGAGCTTCCGCGCCCGCGCATGCTTGCCGTAGTGAGCGCCTACGGATTCGAACGGTCCGGGCCCATCCGCCGCCTTCTCGGCCGCTGGAGCGAAGCGACGCCGATCCCTGGCGGCGGCTTCCAGACCCCGGATGGCCTCCTCCTGCTCCGGGGGCAGGGCATCAAGGAGGACTTCCTGTTGACGGGGCTGGGAATCCAGGACGTGGCGCCAACGCTGCTCTACGCCCTGAACCTGCCGGTCGCCAGGGACATCGACGGCCGCGTCATGACCGAGTCGTTCGAACTCGCCACCCTCGCCCGCCGTCCGATCGCGTTCGTTCCATCATATGAAACGAGAGCCGGCGGCACCAGCCGCCCGTAAGAGAAGCTCGCGCGACAGCAAACCGGGTGCGCCGGCGTCCCCGCCGGCATCCGGGCGCAGCCTAGTGCGCCAGGTGTTCCTCGGGCGCGGACTCGCCTTCTCCCCCGGCGGCCGACTCGACCATCGCGGGCTCTTCGGCGGCGGGAGGCTGGGACGGCCTCGCGTTCATCGTGCACTGGCCCTGGAAGAAGGCGCCGCTCTCGATGACGAGAACCGGGGCGTGGATCTCTCCTTCGACCCGGCCCTTGGCGCCGATCTCGGTCCGCCGCGTGGTCTGGACCCGCCCCTCGAGGCGGCCTGACACATGGAGTTCGCCCACGGCGACGACGCCTTCGACGACACCGCCCTCGCCGACGATCAACTGTCCTTCCGACTCGACGGTGCCCTTGAACCGGCCATGCACCCGGAAGGTGTTCTCGAATCGCAGTTCCCCGTGGACCTCACAACCGGCGTCAAGAAAGCCATTCAGTTCTCCGGGGGAGCCGGTTCTCGTGTTCTTGGACATAACTCGGCACGCTCCGACGTTTAGGTCACTCCGCCGACAGCCGTTCGTACAGCCGAATCAGCTCCGGTTCGGAGTGGAAGTGGATCTTGAGGACGCCGCCGCCACGCGCGCGGCGGCTGATTTCGACTCGGGTCTGCAGTCTACGCGTCAATCGCTCGACTGCGTGCGCGGTGTCGGGGTCGCTCCCGCCGGCCGCAGCCGTCGCCGCGGGCTTCTTCCGCGGCCCTGAGGAGACGATCCGCTCCAACTCCCGGGCACTCAGCGACTCCCGTTCGGCCCGCACAGCCAGTGCGACCTGGCTCTCCTGGTCTCCGAGCGACAACAGCGGCCGCGCCTGGCCCGCGGTCAACGCTCCGGACCGGATCCGCCCCTGGACGGCCTCAGGCAAGCGCAACAGGCGCAACGAGTTCGCGACCGCGACCCGGCTACGGCCCACGCGGTCCGCGATCTCCTGCTGCGACAGCCCGAACTCGTCGCTCAGCGCCCGAAACGCCTCGGCCTCTTCCAGTGCGTTCAGATCGGAGCGCTGCAGGTTCTCCACCAGCGCGAGTTCGAGAAGCTCGCGGTCGCTCTCCACCTCGCGGAAGACGACCGGTACCGTCTCCAGTCCGGCCTTGCGGGCGGCGCGCCAGCGGCGCTCCCCCGCGACGATTCGCCAGGAACCGCCGTGGTCGGGATCTGCCGTGACGACCAGGGGCTGAAGCACTCCCCGCTTCGCGATGGACCCGGCGAGGTCCGCCAGCTCGGCGTCATCGAACTGGTCGCGCGGCTGGCGGCTGTTCGGCTCGAGTTGGGCAACGGGCAGTTCCCGGACCGCCGGCGGAGAGCTCGGCGGAAGAGCGCCGCTATCGGCGAAGAGGGCATCCAGCCCACGGCCCAGTCCCGGGCGCCGGCCGCTCATCGGGGACGGCGGCCCGCCAGTTCGTGCGCCAGACCCAGGTACGCCTGCGAGCCCTTGCTCTTGATGTCGTACTGCAGGACCGGCATACCGTAACTTGGGGCTTCCGCGAGGCGAACGTTGCGCGGGACGATCGTATCGCAGACGATCGATCCGAAGTGCTTGCGCACCTCCTGCGCCACGTCGCGCGACAGGTTCGTGCGATCGTCGTACATGGTCAGAACGACGCCGGCGATTTCCAGCTCGGGCCTCCCCAACTCCCGCACCCGCTGCACGGTCGCCAGCAGCTCGCTGATCCCCTCGAGCGCGAAGTACTCGCACTGCAGCGGCACGACGACCGCGTCGGCGGCGAACAGCGCGTTCAGGGTCAACCGGCCCAGCGCGGGAGGGCAATCGATGAAGATCCGTTCGTAGCGGCCGTCCAGCTCCTCGAGCGATGACTTGAGGCGTCTGATCCAGTGCTCATCCTGTTGCAGGCCGAACTCGGCGCCCACCAGGTCCCGATTGGCCGGGAGCAGATCGAGATAAGGGAAACCGCTGGCCACGATCGCATCGCCAGCGCTCGCCTCGCCGGCCAGCACGTCGAACAACGTCGGCGGCCGCCCAGACCAGCCGGCGCCGCGGCTCGCATTGCCCTGCGGATCGCTGTCCACCAGCAACACCCTGCGCTCCATCGCGCCGAACGCCGCCGCCAGGTTGATCGCCGACGTCGTCTTGCCGACGCCGCCCTTCTGATTGGCGACCGCCAGGACGTCAGCCACGGTGACGCGGGCGGAGACAGAGAATCCGCCGGTGGGGGCTGTCTGGCAGATTCATCTCTTGTTCCACAGTACAGGTATCCAGCAGACCGGTCGGCAGCCGCCGGCCCGCCCACAAGACGAGGCGCCCCTCATCCGGCAACGCTTCCACCAGGCGAGCCATCGTGGGCTCCGGGAGCCGAAGGCCACGAATCGTCGCGCACTCTACCGCCCCCCCGAGCCGCTCGGCGAGTTCGGCGTCGAACCGCTCCCTGACGACCCGCACGTTGGTCAGGTCGAGCTCTCGCACTGCCTCCGCCAGGAATGCGGCCTTCCGTTCGCGCGCCTCGACGAGCGCCACCGGCCTCTCAGGATGAACCGCCGCGAGCACCAGCCCGGGGAACCCGGCGCCGCTACCGATGTCGAGAAGCCCGCGCTCGGTGTTGCCTTCTCCCGTAGAGGCTCGCCAGTACGCCCTCGCCGCGACCGATTCCGCGTAGTGACGACGAATCCACTCCCCAGGCTCCGCTTCGCCGACCAGCCGCACCACCCGGTTCCAGCGTTCCAGCAGCTCGGCATGACACGCCAAACGGTCGACCGCTTCGGATGACAACTCGGCGCCGAACTCTCGCTGAAACAGGTGACGGTGTTTCACGTGAAACACCTGTGAGGCCGTTGGGGTCTGTGTTTCACGTGAAACAGCGGGAACGGTACGTCCGCCGCTGACCGTTCCCACCGCACCAGTCCTGCGAGGCTACTCTCCCACAAAGGAGCGAGGCTGGCCCCTCGCACGATCTTCCCCCAAGGCCGGCGAGGACGCCGGCGCACCCAGTGTGGAGCGCCATGCACACGACGCTGCATCCGGGGCTGGCGAAACGCCGTCCACACGGTGCAGCGTCCCGTCTGGCACTGCGTCCAGTCCGGCCCGGGGACCCGGAGGGAAGGTCCCCAGCGGGCTGGAGGCAAGCGTCTCCCCAGACCGTCACCTCGACTGACAACGCACCGCAGCGCGGCCGACCGAAGCGAGCGCTGGCCTCCCATCCACCAAACAAGCGTAAGCGGCCGATGGGGACCTTCCCTCCGGGTCCCCGGGCCGGACGGGGCCCATGCCGCCGACGTCACGGGGCTCCCCGCGCCGCGCCGCCGCGCCGCTACTGCAGGCGGATGCTGACGCGTTTGAAGTAGCCGTTGCCCTGGCTCTCCGTCTCGACGTCCGGGTCGTCGGCCAGGGCCAGGTGGACGATCCGGCGGTCCGCCGGGTTCATGGGGCGCAGGGTGCGCGTGCCGCCGCGGTCCACGACCTCCTCCGCTACGCGGCGGGCGAGGCCTCTCAGTCGCTCTTCCTTCTTCTGCTGATAGCCGCGGCTGTCGAGACGGCACGGGATGATCCGGCCGACCTGGCCGTACATGACTCGCGGCAGAAGGTGCTGCAGCGCCAGCAGAACCTGCCCTTCGTCCTCGACGAGCAACTCCTCGTCCACGCCTTCGATCTCGATCTCCAACCTCTCGCCGCTCAGGACGATCTCCGCCGAGACTTCGAGATCGGCCAGTTCCAGCAGTTGATCCAGCGCTGCATGCGCGATCCGGACGACGTCCCCGGAGGTCTGCTCGGGCGCCTCCGCTTCGACCGGCGCCTCCGCATCGTCCGCCGACGCCATCCCCTCGTCGTCCGCCGACGCCGGCTGCGCCACCGCGGGAACCGTCGTTTCGACGACAGGCTCCGCCACAACATCGGCGCGACCGTCGCTCTCGCCAGCACCGTCGTCAACGCTCCGGCCGACGCTCGCCGGATCGACCCGAATCACAACCCGACGGTGCTTCACGAAACCGTGCCGTTTCTCCACCCGGTCGAAGGCGATCTGCTCCGGCGACACGCCGAAGTGGTTCGCGGCCGCCAGGATGGCCCGGGCCTCCGTCTCTCCCGAAAAGAACATGCTGTTCATCGCTACTACCTTGCCCTCACTTCTTCTTCGTCTCGGTCGTCTGCGCGGCGACTTCACCGCCCAGGTAACCCCTCTTCTTCAACTTGTTGTAGACCCCGGTCTGCACGATGCCCAGCAGGTTGTTCGTCAACCAGTAGAGAACCAGGCCGCTGGGGAAGCTGAACGAGAAGATCGTGAACCAGATCGGCATCGTGTTGATGATCAGCTTCTGGGTCTTGTTCGCCGGAGGCGGCAACATCCGCTGCTGGAGGAACTGGGACCCTCCCATGATCAGGGGTAACACGTAGATCGGATCCGGCAAGGCCAGGTTCCCGATCCAGCCGAGCCATGACGCATCCCAAAGCTCGACCGCCTCGCTCAGAAGGCGGAAGAAGCCGAAGAAGACGGGCATCTGGAACAGGATCGGCAGGCAGCCGCTGGCCGGGTTCACGCCTTCTTCCCGGAACAGCGCCTGAATCTCCTCGTTCATCTTGCGCTGCTGGTCCATGCGGGGCCGGCCCTTGCCGTCCTTCAGCTTGGGCCGGTACTTGGCGCGGATCGCTTCCATGCGCGGATTCAGCTTCTGGATTCGCTGCATGGAGACCTGACTCTTGTGGGTCAGGGGGAACAGAACGAGCCGGATCACCACCGTCATCAGGACGATGCTCCAGCCGTAGTTCGCCACGACATTGTCGTAAATCCAGCGTAAACCGAACTGGAGGGGACGCGAGATGACGCCGAAGAATCCGTACCGGACCGTCTTCTGCAGGTCCACCCGCATGGCCGCCAGCGCGTCGTACTGCTTGTCGCCGAAGTAGGCCCTTCCGGCGAGCTGACCGCCAGCCGGTTGCAGCACCAGCATCAGATCCCGGGTCAGGTCCTCGGTCGTGACGTCGCCGGCCTCGACCAGGGTGAAGCCGCGCAGACTTCCGTCGCTCTCGTCCAGGTTGGCCACGGGCAGCGCCTGAACCGCGCCCCGCGCCCCGGACGAGATGACGGCGGTGATGAAGTAACGGTCTTCGAGAGCCACCCAGCGCGCGCCTTCGCCGAGTGCCTGCGGATCCTCCGCCCGCCGCGGCTCGAGGGAGTCCATCTCGCCGCCCGCGAACCACGTTGCCGCTCGCCGTTGCTGGCTCGACAGCCGGCTCTCGAGTTCGTCCACGGTCGGGTTCCGGATACCCGGACCGAGCACCAGGCCCCAGGCGTCACCGGGCGACTCGACCTCGTAGAGGAAGGTCAGGCCGCCGCCCTGGGTGTTCACCGTCGGAATGCGGAAGGTCTTCGTCGCCGAGCCACGGTCTCCGCTGTAGCGGAAAACGACCCGCTCGTCGCCGTTCTCCCTGGAACGTTCCACGACGAACAGGGCCTGGTTGAGCGGCGAGTCCCCCTGTGGCCCCGACAGGCCGAACGGCCAGGGCTGGCCCGGCTCGCGCAGGCGCACGAGTTCAACGGGTTCGGCGCCGTCCGGGCGCAGCAGTTCGAAGGACAGCAACTGGGCGCCCCGGTTCGTGAACTCGAGTCTGGCGTTGCCGGACTCGATGACCACCCTCTCCTCCAGGGACGCTTCCACCCGTTCGAAGACCGCCACCGGCGCCGGTGCGCTCTCCGCCTGCGTCGTCGGAACCGGCGCCGCCGTCTCCGACGGCGCCCTCGGCGTTTCCTCCCCGACCACGACGGGAGTCCGTTCCACCGGCGGAGGCGGCGGAGCCACGAGCGTCGACCAGAGCAGGAGAACGCCGAGCGACAGCAGCGCCGCCAGGAGGAGTCTGCGGTTGTCCATCGTTGCCAGCTACCCGGCAGCCCCGGGTTCCACGCTCCGCGCGGCGGGCGGCGGCGGGTCGATCCCGCCTCGCCCCAGAGGCTGGCAGCGCAGAAGCCTGCCAATCGTCAACCAGGTTCCCACGAACAGGCCGTGGCTCCCGAGCACGAGCTGGCCGTACTCGGAACACGTCGGACTGAAACGGCAAGCTCCCGGGAGCAACGGCGAAAGCCAACGCTTGTACGCCCCGAGCACCGCCACGGCAAGCTTCACCAGCGCGTTCATCGCCGCGACCTCCCATGGCCGCGGGACCTTTCGCCGGGAGCGCCTTGCCTCGTCACCGTCTCGAACAGCCGGTCCAACTCACCGTAGAACGTCCGGCGGTCCGCGGCGGCCGCGGCCGGCTTCAGGTGCACCACAACGTCCACGGCCGGCAGCCGGTCCCGCTCCACGGCTTGGCGGTAGTGCTCGCGCACCCGCCGGCGGAGCCGGTTCCGCGCCACGGCGCCGCCCACCCGACGACCCGCGGTAAACCCCAGCCGCGCGTGGCCGACGTCGTTCCGGCGCACGTGGAACACGGCGAACCGGCCGTGCAGACGCCGTCCCCGCCGGTAGACCCGCCGGTAGTCGCTGCTCGACCGTATCCGCTCGGCCCCCTGCTCGAAGCCGGAGGTGCGAGCGGGGTTGCCCGATCGGTTCAACGTCAGACCGTCAGCCGCTTGCGGCCCTTGCGGCGGCGGCGCGACAGGATCGCGCGGCCGTGCCTGGTCCTCATCCGCAGACGGAAACCGTGTTTCTTCTTGCGACGCCGATTGTTCGGCTGGTATGTCCTCTTCACGTTCCTTCCTTCCTTGGGGCGTGTGGCGGAGAGAATGGCGGAGAGGGTGGGATTCGAACCCACGGACCGCTTGCACGGTCAACGGTTTTCGAGACCGCCCCATTCGACCACTCTGGCACCTCTCCTCGTTCCCAGGCCTCTTGGTGCGCCTTCACCCTCTCCAGCCCCAGAATGGCGGAGAGGGTGGGATTCGAACCCACGGTAGAGTTGCCCCTACACATGCTTTCCAGGCATGCACCTTCGACCACTCGGTCACCTCTCCTCAATCGAAAGCCCGTTCGACCGTAGACGCCGGAAGAACGCGCGCAACAAAGCTGAGCTCTCCTCCGCCAGGACGCCGGAGCATACCGTGATTCGGTGATTCAGTCCTGGTTCGCGGACGATGTTCCCGAGCGAGCCGCAGAAGCCACCTTTCGGATCCGCGGCCCCGAACACGAGACGGTCCACCCGGGCGTTGACCATCGCCCCGGCGCACATGGCGCAGGGCTCGAGAGTCACGTACACCGTGCAGCCGTGCAGCCGCCAGCCCTCCTGCCTGGCCGCAGCCTCCGCCAGGGCGATCATCTCGGCGTGCGCCAGCGGATCTCCCCAGCTCTCCCTCCGGTTGTGGCCGCGGCCGACGACCACGCCGTCGCGCACCACCACGGCTCCCACCGGAACCTCTCCGGCAGTGGCGGCCAGCCGGGCCTCATCGAGAGCCAACTCCATGGCGGTCCGATCGTCCATCGCTCACGCTAACAGTACGCCCTCCGGGTGATTCACTGTTACCATCCAGCCTGGTTCCCGCGGCGGTGAACAGGCTCGGGATCGAGAAGTGACCGAAGGGTTCGGGCCCTGTGTTTCGAACGGCCCCGAACCTCGTCAGGCCCGGAAGGGAGCAGCGATAGGGTGTTCGTTTCGAGGGCGCAGTTCAGCCGGAACCCTTCAGTGACTTCTCAACCCGGGTCATGACGTACCAGGCGCTGGCGCGCAAGTGGCGACCTCAGACGTTCGCCGACCTCGTCGGCCAGGAGGCGATCGTCACCGCCCTGCGCAACGCGCTGAGAGACGGCCGCATCGCGCAGGCCTACCTGTTCTCCGGCATCCGCGGCGTCGGCAAGACGACGGCCGCGCGAGTCCTCGCCAAGGCTCTCAACTGCCTCGGCGCCGACGGCTCAGCCAAGGGCCCGGCGTCCGAACCGTGCGACACCTGCCTTGTCTGCACGGAGATCCGGGAAGGGGCCGATCTCGACGTGATCGAGATCGACGCCGCCACCCACTCGAAGGTGGAGCAGGTTCGCGAGTTGACCGAGAGCCTGAGGTACGGACCCGCCCGCGACCGCTACAAGGTCGTCGTCCTGGACGAGATCCACCGGCTCTCCGGCTCGGCCTTCGACGCGCTGCTCAAGATCGTCGAGGAACCGCCCCCGCACCTGACCTTCATCTTCGCGACGACCGAGATCGAGAAGGTGCCCGCGACCGTTCTCTCCCGCTGCCAGGAGTTCCACTTCCGGCGGGTGCCGCCCGAGCCGATGGTCGCTCACCTGCGACGCATCTGCGACGCCGAGAACTTCGAAGCCGGCGGCCCCGCCCTCCGCCTGATCGCCCGCGCTTCCGAGGGCAGCGTCCGCGACGCCGTCGCCCTGCTCGATCAGGCCGCCACCTTCGGCAACGGCAGGCTGGGCGACGAGGATGTCGCACGTCTGGTGGGCGGCATCGACGCGGGGCTGCTCGCCACCCTGCTCGCGGCGGTCCTCGCCGGCGACGGCGCTCGCGTGTCGACGACGATCCGCGAGGTCGAGGACGGCGGCAGCGACCCCAGGCAGGTGTTCACACACTTCCTCGGCTATCTGCGCAGCGCTCTGCATCTCGCTCAGGGTCTCGACGCGGAGCAGCTCGACCTGCCTGCCGAAGCGGCAGCGGACCTCAAGGAAACCGCGGCGGCCTCGGGCTACGAGAACCTGCTCAGGCTCCTGCACCTCCTCCTCAGCAGCGAGACGGTCGTCCGGCGCGCGGACGCTCCCGGCCTCGCGCTGGAAGTGGCTCTCCTGCGCGCGGCCGAACTCCCGAGACTCGTGCGGATCGAGCGGCTGGCGGCCGGTCTCCCCGCGGAGACAGAGAGCCCGACCGCTCGACCCGAAGCCCCGAAGCCCCGAAACGACGCGGCGGGAAACACCGCTCCGAGCGGCTCTCCGGCGGCCGCCGCGGCGATCATCAGGCGACTCGAGAGCCAGAGTCCCGCCCTGGCGGGCCTCCTCGACTTCCACCGCGCGCGCCTCGACGTGCACGGCGACACGCTCGTCGTCGAGGCCGTGCCCGAGCTCGAGCGCCAACTGCGCGACGAGGCCCGGGCCGCCCAGCTCGGCGACGCCGTGCGCTCCGAACTCGGTCCCGACGGCGGCTGGAAGACGACGCCCGCACCGCCCGGAGGCGACGGCGACGGGCCGACGCACGCCGACAGCGCGCCGCCGACAGGACGCACCAGCGACGCGCCACCTCCCGGCGACAGCCCGCCGACGGGCCGCGAGGGCTCCCGCCCCGAGACCGGCCGGCCGGCGCCCGAGCGCCGCCGCCCGCAACGCGCACCCGGCCCCGCCAGCGAAGCGAGAAGGGCCGCCGAGGCCGACCCCGGCGTCCGCGCCGTGCTCGACGTCTTCGGCGGCCGCGTACTCGACGTCCGGCCCAAGTCCCCTTGATTGCCCACTCAACGAGCATAGGAACAGCGAAGAATGAACATCCAGAAGCTGATGCGGCAGGCCCAGCAGATGCAGGAGCAGATGCGCCGCGACCTGGCCACCGCCGAGTTCACCGCCAGTGTCGGCGGCGGCATGGTCGAAGTGCGGATGAACGGCGAGAAGGAGGTCCTGGCCGTGCACATCGACGCCGAGGTCCTCGACCCGGAGGATCCGGCCATGGTCCAGGACCTCGTTCTGGCCGCGGTGAACGAAGCGGGACGCAAGGTGAACGAGTACGTGGGGCAGCGGATCGGCAACATGGCCGGCGGCATTCCCGGCCTCACCTGATGCCGGCCGATCCGCTGTCGAACCTGGTCGAGGAGCTCTCGCGCCTCCCAGGCATCGGTCCGAAGACGGCGCGACGGCTGGCTCACCATCTCCTCCGCGCGGACCGGTCCCGCGCCGAGGCCCTCGCGCAGGCGGTCATCGACGTCAAGGACCGCATGATCCACTGCTCGACCTGCCACCAGATCACCGCAGTGGATCCATGCTCCATCTGCAGCGATCCGCAACGCGACCAGACCAAGCTCTGCGTCGTGGAGGAGCCCTTCAACATCGAACCGATCGAACGCACCGGCGAGTTCCACGGCCTCTACCACGCCCTCCTGGGCGCCCTCTCCCCGCAACGCGGCGTCGGCCCAGACGAACTCACCGTCGCCTCCCTGCTCGACCGCCTCGAAGGAGTCGAAGAGGCGATCCTCGCCATGAACCCCAACGTCGAAGGCGAAGCCACCGCCCTCTATCTCGCCAACCTCCTCAACCGCCGAGGCGTCCGAGTCACCCGCCTGGCCTTCGGCCTCCCCGTCGGCGGCGACATCGACTACGCCGACCAGGTCACCCTCGCCCGTTCACTGGCCGGCCGCCGCGATCTCTGAGTTGCCGCGTAGGGGGAACTCGCGGGATCCGGACCTAGTTGGCGAGGACTTCGTGGAGGGTGGCGGCGGCGTGGTCGAGTTGCTCCTCCGTGATGACGAGGGGCGGGGAGAGCTGGAGGACTGTGCCGGTGGCGCCGCCGGCGAGGGCGATGAGGCCGCGGTGGAGAAGACTGTGGCTGAGGGTGTGGGCGCGGTCCGGAGAGTCGAGTTCGATGGCCCGGAGGAGGCCCTGGCCGCGGATGTCGGTGACTCCGGGGCGGTCCCTGAGGGGCTCGAGGGTCTGGCCGAAGCGGTCGCCCATGGTGCGGGCGCGGTCGATCAGGTCTTCGGTCTCGATCACTTCCAGGGTGGCGAGGGCGGCGGCGCAGGCGAGGGGGTGGGCGACGAAGGTGGCGGTGTGGCGGGCTTCGCCGTCGCTTCGCCAGGCGTCCATGACGTCCTTCCTGCCGAGGACGGCGGCGATCGGGAAGCCGCCGCCGAGGGCTTTGCCGCAGCAGACGAGATCCGGTTCGACGCCGGCTTCGCGGCAAACGAACCAGGCGCCGCAACGGCCGAAACCCGTGAAGATCTCGTCGATGGCCAGTACGACCTCGTGCCGGCGGCAGAGTTCAGCGAGGTCGGCCAGCCAGCCGGACGGCGGCCAGCGGGTGGCCTCGCGGCCGATGACCGGCTCGACGAGGCAGGTACCGATGTCCGACTGCCGCTCGAACAGCTCCGCGATCCGTTCCGGGGACGCGCCGTACGGCAGACGGTGGACGAGCTCTTCGAGCGGCTGGGCGAACGGTTCGCGGAAGGCCGGCCTCGCGGTGGCCGCCAGCGCTCCGAGGGTGGTCCCGTGGTAGGCGGGCTCGAACGCGAGCACGCCGGGGCGGCCGCTGTGCAGGCGGCCCGTCTTGAGCGCGATCTCCACCGCGTCGGCGCCGGACACGGCGAAGTAGACCCGGGGGTCGGCGAGTGGCGCGAGCGAGCACAGGCGCTCCGCCAGTTCGAGGCGGACAGGGTGGGCGTAGACGTCGCCCAGTCCGTGGACCAGCTGTTCCGCCTGCTCCCTGACCGCCGTGACCACGGCCGGGTGGCGGTGGCCGACGGCCGCGACACCGAAACCGGCGGTGAGGTCGATGTAGCGGTTTCCGTCGACGTCGACCACGTTGCTGCCCAGGGCTTCGTCCCAGATCATCGCCGTCGCTCCGGCCACGAGTGTGTTGATGCCCGGGGCCTCGGAGGCCTCGAGGCGGCCGGCCATCACCCGGGCCCGCGGCCCGGGAGGCGGCGTCAGGATCTCCGGCAGCAGGCTGCCGCTCTCGAGCCCTTGCGAGCGCACTTCCGTCAGGCGTTCGCGATCCGCTCGCAGATGCGATCCAGCGCGCCCTGGTCCAGGTACGGGTGCATCGGCAGGCTGACGACGCGGTCCGCCAGGCTCTCGCTGACCGGCAGCGAGCCGGCGCCGCGGCCGTAGCGTTCGTAGGCGGGCTGCAGGTGCATCGGCCGCGGATAGTAGACGGCGGTGGGAATGCCGGCGCGGTCGAGGTGGGCCCTCAGGGCGTCCCTCGTACCGGCCGACGGCCGGCCGGCCGCGTCGTCGACGCGGAGCGTGTACTGGGCCCAGCTCGACTCGACACTCGACCCGGGGCCGGCGCCGCACTCCGGCATCGACACCCGCCAGGGCGTCGCCGCGGAGGGCGCGGCCGCCCGCAGCCGCTCGCCGTAGCCGTCCGCGACGGCGCGGCGCGCAGCCAGCTCCCGCTCGAAGACGGTCAGCTTCGCCAGCAGCACGGCGGCCTGAAGGCTGTCCAGACGGCCGTTCACGCCGAGCCGGACGATGTCGTAGCGGTCCGCGCTCTGGCCGTGCTCGCGGATGGAGCGGACGATCTCCGCGGTCGCCGGCTCCACACAGAGCACCGCGCCGCCGTCGCCGTAGCATCCAAGCGGCTTGGCGGGATAGAAGCTGGTGGTCGTGGTCGGCGCCAGCGAACCGACCGGCCTTCCGTCGCGGCGGGCGCCGAAACTCTGGGCCGCGTCGGAGATCACGTCGAGCTTCCTTTTGGCCGCCCACTCCGCCAGCGGTTCCTCGGCCACCGGCAGGCCGAAGAGGTCCACCGGGATCACCGCCTTCGGCGTGGCGACGCCGGCGGCCAGCACCGCTTCGTACTCCCGTTCGAGCGACTCGAGGTCGATCAGGAAATCCTCTTCCCGCACGTCGACGAAGATGGGCACGGCGCCCGCCAGCAGAACGACCTCCGCCGTCGCCGTGAAGGTGAAGGTCGGAACAAAGACGGCGTCCCGCCGGTTCCCGCCACCGCCGACGCCGAGCGCGAGCAGAGCGATCAGCAGGGCATCCGAGCCGCTTGAGACCGCCACCGCGGAGACGCCGCCGCCCCATCGGCCGAGCTCCGCCTCCAACTCCTCGACTTCGGGGCCCATGACGTATCGGCCGTGGTCGAGAACGCCGGCGATCCGGCGGTCGATCTCCGGCCGGAGGCGCCTCGACTGGGCGGCCAGGTCGACAAAGGGGATCCGCGGCGGAGGCTCCGTGGGCGTCATGGCCCGGAGTGTAGTGGCGGATCGGCGCGGTTGACGCCAACGGAGTCGAGCGTCTTCCGCAGCAGGGACGAGGTCGGCAGCTCGTCGATCTCCTGGTGGCCGAACCAGACCAGGGAGGACCGCCCCGCCGTCGCCGGTTCCGGACGCCAGCGGACGACCGCGGCTCGCACGAGGAAGTCCCTGTAGGTCACTGCGTGCCGCACCATCACCGCGGGTTCTTCGCACGCCCAGCAGCCGCCGAACTTCCGGCCCAGCACTTCCGCCGCGCGGACCGACCCGTCGCCGCTCGCGAGCTCCACCGTCGGCAGGTGCCAACGGCCGGCCAGCCAGTCCGCGTCCCCGGGCCGCCGATGGAGCAGCAGCTCGCCGCCTCGCTGGACGACGGCGGTGAAGCAATGGCGGACCTCCCGGGCTCGCCGCGGTCCGGCAACGGGAAAGGCCCGGGGATCGAGCTCCCGGGAGCGGAAAGCAAGGCAACCGGGAGCGAGCGGACAGGCGCCGCAATCCGGCCTTGCTCGGCGGCAGACCAGCGAACCGACCTCCATCAGCGCCTGGTTGGAGTCCCCCGGACGGCTCGGGTCCAGCAGCCGGGCGGCGGTCGCCAGGAGCCTCCGCCTGGCGGCGGCGCGGCGAGGAGGTTCCGTGGATGCCAGGAACCGGCTCAGCACTCGTTCGACATTGCCGTCCAGCACGGGCGACGCCTCCCCGGAGCAACGGCTCGCGAGCAGAGCCGAGGTGTACGCGCCGATTCCCGGCAACTCCGCCCACTCCGCGGCGCTTGCGGGCAGCGTGGCCCGTTCCGCCAGGATCCTGGCCGCCCGGTGGAGATTCCGGGCGCGGCGGTAGTAACCGAGGCCGGACCACGCCGCCTCGACCGCCTCGACCCGGGCTTCCGCCAGCGCGTCGAGACGGGGGAAGCGGTCCAGGAAGCCCTCGTACCGGGTCGCGACGACCTCGCTCCGGGTCTGCTGGAGCATGATCTCCGCAACGAGAACCTCGTACGGATCCTCGGTTCGACGCCAGGGCAGATCGCGCCGGCAGCGGTCGAACCAGGCCAACAGCGCACTCCGGAGTTGCTCCGGCTCGACTAACTGCAACACTGTTCAGAACCTACGCGCCTGCGGGCCGGGGCGCCGCGCGCTGCCGGCGAAGAAAACGTGAAGAAAGTGCTCAGACACCCCTTGTTGAAGCCGGATCCCGCTGCTATCCTGCGCTTCTCGCGCAACGGAGGCCACACGGCGTAGGACCAACAGGTAGCCCCCTGGAGTTATCTGCCCCGAGTTTCTTCGCCGGTCGTCCAAGGCTTTTCCACACTGTGCGGAAAAGCTGCGGAACGTAGCTCTGCAGAGCGGCAATTCCCAACCGGGCACCGGGAAGCGGTGGTAGTGCGCGTCGGAACGTGGGCGAGAAGTGCGTCGGTTCGGAACAGCAATGGAGGAAGCGGGTAGAGGCGCTGCCGTGCGCTGGTTCATCATGGCTCTGGTCGCTGCAGATCGAAAGAGGGAGCATGCCTAGCTCCGTCTGGCCGACTCTACGCCGGCAGTTGCGCGCGGACCTCCCGGCCGAGGATTTCCGCACCTGGTTTCATCCCCTGAGGGTCGCGTCGGAGGACGCCGACCACCTCGTCCTCGAAGCGCCGAACTCGCGCTTCGTCGAGGCGCTCGAAGAGGGCTTCCGCCCGATCGTCGACTGGGCGATCGCCGATCTCAAGGGACCGACGTACCAGGTCCTGTTCAAGAGCGGCGAGACGCGGACCAGGGTCGAAGCGCCGGGAAGATCAACTCCCGCCAGGCCCGGCGGGAGGCCCGAGCGGGCGGATCGCCCCGACCCGGAGGGGGCGCCGAGCAGCTCGCTCAATCCCCAGTACCGGTTCGACTCGTTCGTGGTCGGCAACTCGAACCGGTTCGCCAGCGCCGCCTCCCAAGCCGTCGCCGAGAAGCCCGGCATCGCGTACAACCCGCTCTTCCTCTACGGCGGCGTGGGCCTGGGCAAGACCCATCTGCTGCATGCGATCGGCAACCGCCTCCGCCGCGCGGCACCCGGTACACGCGTCGTGTACCTCGCCGCGGAGGACTTCGTGAACGACCTGATCACCTCGATCCGGTTCGAGCGGATGCCCGCCTTCCGCGAGCGCTACCGGACGATCGACGTCCTGCTGGTGGACGACATCCAGTTCCTGGCCAAGAAAGAGCGCTCCCAGGAGGAGTTCTTCCACACCTTCAACGTGCTCTACACGCGGCAGAAGCAGATCATCGTGACCTCGGACGCCCAGCCGCGCGACATGGCGGACATCGAGGAGCGTCTGCGAAGCCGCTTCGGCTCGGGTCTTCTCGCCGACATCCAGGCGCCCGACCTGGAGACCAAGGTCGCCATCCTCCAGCGCAAGGCCCGGCAACTCCAGGGCCTGGACCTGGACACGGACGTCGCCATGTTCATCGCGCGGCAGGTCCATTCGAACGTGCGCGAACTCGAAGGCCTGCTCAACCGGGTCACCGCGTTCGCCTCGCTTTCGGGTGTGCCCCTCGATCTCGGGTTCGCCAAGGAAGCGCTGCGCGACGTCCTGCCGGAGCAGGACCGTCCCGTGTCCTCGACGCAGATCATCAAGATGGTGGCCCACCACTACGGTCTCAAGGTCCGCGAGATCAAGAGCAAGAGCAACTCCCGGCAGATCACCTATCCCCGCCAGATCGCGATGTACCTCTGCAAGCGTCTCACCGAGATGTCCTACCCGGAGATCGGGAGAGTCTTCAACGGCAAGCATCACTCGACCGTCATGTACTCCGTCGAGCAGATCGAGCGCCGCCGCGCCGACGACGAGCGCCTGGCCGCTCAACTGGAGCGCTTCACCCGTCAACTCGGCTGAGCGAGAGCCGTTGCCGTCTCGCCAGGGACGACCTCCGCGCAACCTGTCGAATGAACATCCTGCGGAATCGCGGCGGATCGCCCACCAGAGGATCTGCGCACCGCCAGCGGATTGCCAGGGCGCCGGTTCCGGTTGTTCTGCGGTCGTTCTGCGGAGGGAATCCGTGCCCCGCACGGCCCGGCGGCCGAAGTCCGCAGAGTGCACAATCGCTCCGCTGCCGACTCCGCTCCTCGCCGATGCCGGACAACCCGACCCAAAGCACTGATTATAAATGATTTACAAGGTTCATCCTCACGCGGAACCGGTGCCTTCTACGGCTACTTTCCTGGTGTATATTTCTTCCCGAGGAGAAGACAGATGAAGACCCGAGTCGAACGACGAGAGCTGCTGACCGAACTTGTGACGATGCGCGGCATCGTCGAGAGCAGGTCGACGATTCCGGTCCTCTCCCACCTTCTCCTGACGGTTCGCGACGACCGCCTGGAGCTCGCGGCCACCGACCTGGACGTCTCCCTGACCTCCTGGTGCAGCGCGGAGGAAGGAAGCTGCGAACCGGGCGCCACCGCGGTGCAGGCCCGGAAGTTCCTCGAGATCGTCCGGGCCCTGGCCGACGGTCCCATCGAGTTGTCGACCGGCGACTCCAACTCGCTCCACATCGACGCCGGGTCTTCGAAGTTTCGGATCAACGGTCTCTCGGCCGAGGACTTCCCGACACTCACGACGGTCGACCAGGACTCGTCGTCCTCGTCCTTCGAGGCGCCTTTCCCCGACGTCAAGCGGATGATCGGCAAGGTCATCTTCGCCGTCTCCGCGGAAGAGTCCCGCTTCCAGTTGAACGGAGCCCTGCTCAAGCTGAAGGACGGCAAGGTCGAGATGGTCGCGACCGATGGCCACCGGCTTGCCCTGATCGAAGCCGAGATGCCGGGCGTCGCGGAAGCGGACGGCGTTCTCGCGCCGCGCAAGGCGCTGCTTGAGTTGATGCGCTTCGACAGCGACGAGACGATCCGTTTCCGCCGCGGCGAGCACCACCTCGGCTTCGTGATCGGGCGTCGCGAGCTGACGTGCCGCATTCTCGAGGGTACGTTCCCGGACTACGAGAAGGTGATCTCCACGGAGAACGACCGCAAGGCGACGTTCGATCGCAACGCGCTCTCCGAGGTGGTGCATCGGGTCGCCCTGCTGACGGGTGACCGCGCCCCCATGGTCAGGCTCGGTTTCGAGCCCCAGTCGCTGCGTGTTTCGTCCTCGAACCCGGATCTGGGCGAGGCGGAAGAGAGCCTTGGCTGCGACTACGAGGCCGAGAAACTGGACATCGGTCTGAACCCCGTCTACGTGCGGGACTTCCTGTCCGCGGTCGACAGCGAGCAGGTGGAATTCGCGCTCAAGGACGAGAACAGCCAGTGTCTCGGACAGCCCGTTGGGGGGCCTGATTTCCGCTACTTGTGCGTGATCATGCCGATGCGAATCTGAGGGTCTCCGGTCGGGCGGCTAACTCTCCTGTTTTCAGATAGTTGCGAGCGGACCTGAAGCGGCCCCGGAAAGCGGCCGAAATGGCCTTCATGTGATAGTTTTCCGCACATGACGGCAGCCGGAACAACGGATGTTCAGGCGGTGGCCGAAACCGGGTACTCGGCCGAGCACATCAAGGTCCTCAAGGGCCTCGAGGCGGTCCGGAAACGGCCCGGGATGTACATCGGCGACACCGATGACGGGTCGGGTCTGCACCACATGGTGTTCGAGCTCGTCGACAACGCGATCGACGAGGCTCAGGCCGGCTTCTGCGAGCTGGTCGAGGTCGTCATCCACGGCGATGGCAGCGTCTCCGTGCGGGACGACGGCCGTGGCATTCCGGTAGCCCTTCACGAAGGTGAGGGGCGGTCGGCGGCGGAAGTGATCATGACCGAGCTGCATTCCGGCGGGAAGTTCGACCAGAACGCCTACAAGGTCTCGGGAGGCCTGCATGGCGTCGGTCTCTCCGTGGTCAACGCCCTCTCGGTCCAGCTCGACCTGGAGATCGACCGCGATGGCCACTCCTGGCGCCAGACCTACAGCCGCGGCGTGCCGGAAGCGCCGATCGAAGCGGTTGCCGAGCTCGAGAATCCCGAGGACACCGGTACCGGAATCCGGTTCAGGCCGGACCCGGAGGTGTTCACTCGGCTCTCCTTCGACTACAACGTGCTCGCGCAGCGCCTGCGGGAACTCTCCTTCCTTAACCGCGGCATCGCGATCAGCCTCTTCGACGAACGGACGGGCAACGGCGCGAAGTTCGAGTACGAGGGAGGAATCGCTAGTTTCGTCGCCCACCTGGGCCGGAACAAGACGGCCCTGCACCCGCATCCGGTCTACCTCCGCAGCGAGATGGGTGAGGCCGGCTCCAGCGAGTCGGTCGAGGTCGCCCTGCAGTGGAACGACAGCTACCAGGAACGGATCTACTGCTTCACGAACACGATCAACAACCGGGACGGAGGCACCCATCTCTCGGGCCTCCGGTCGGCGCTGACCCGCACCGTTAACGCCTACGTCGCCTCATCAGGTCTCGGCAAGAACCTGAAGGAGAAACTCTCGGGCGAGGACATCCGCGAGGGCCTGGTGGCGATCGTCTCGGTGAAAGTGCGGGATCCGAAGTTCTCCAGTCAGACCAAGGAGAAGCTCGTCTCCTCGGAGGTGCGCGGCTGGGTCGAGTCGACGGTAGGCGAACAGCTCTCCGCTTTCCTGGAGGAGAACCCGCGCGATGCGAAGCGGATCGTAGAGAAGGTCGTCGATGCGGCCAGGGCGCGGGAGGCGGCGCGCAAGGCGCGGGAACTGACCAGGCGCAAGGGCGCCCTTGACAGTTCGAATCTCCCGGGCAAGCTGGCGGACTGCAGCGAGCGGGATCCGGCTCTTGCCGAGCTGTTCCTGGTGGAGGGGGACTCGGCCGGCGGCTCGGCCAAGCAGGGCCGCGACCGGCGCTTCCAGGCCGTGCTTCCGCTCAAGGGCAAGATCCTGAACGTAGAACGGGCTCGCCTCGACAAGATGCTGTCGTCCGAGGAGATCAGGACCCTGATCCAGGCCCTGGGAACCGGCATCGGCAACGAGGACTTCGACGCCGACCGTCTGCGCTACCACAAGCTGATCATCATGTGCGACGCGGACGTCGACGGCAGCCACATCCGCACGCTCATCCTGACGTTCTTCTACCGCCAGATGAAGGAACTCATCGACCGCGGCCACCTCTTCATCGCCCAGCCGCCGCTCTACAAGGTCACGGAGGGGCGTCGTTCGAGCTACCTGAAGGACGACGAGGAGTACCACGACTACCTGGTGGAGCGGATCCGCAGGAGCTGGCAGGTTGCTCTCCCGAACGGCGATGTCGACGATCCGATCGTGTTCGAGGGCGACCGCCTGCGCGTGCTGCTCGACCGTCTTGCCTCGTTCAGGCGATCGCTCGACTCACTCAGCGCCCGCGGCATGCCGCGCGACGCCCTGCGCGCGGCGATCGCCGGCGGCATCAGGGATCGCGACGGTCTGGCCGACCGGGAGCGGGTCGAGCTGACCGCTCAGGTCATCGAGGCTTCCGGCTTCCACGACGTGTTGGTGGAGGATGGCCGCGACGGACTCCTGACGATCCGGTTCCGGTCGCGCCGGGACGGCGTGGACCGCCACGTGACGATCGACGAAGCGCTGGTGACCGGTGCCGACTTCCGCTCCCTGACCGCCAACGAGCAGGCGCTCGAGGCATGGCAATCGCCTTCGATCCGTCTCCGCCGGATGAACGGCGGCGCCGCGACCGACGATGTCGAGGCCGAGTCGGTCGACGAAGCGCTCGACGCGCTGTTCGAAGCCGCGAAGAAGGGCCTGTCGATCCAGCGCTACAAGGGCCTGGGCGAGATGAACCCGTCGCAGCTCTGGGAGACCACGATGGACCCCGAGCGGCGCCGGATGCTGCTGGTGGAGATCGACGACGACCGGGACGACGAGACGGACGGCATCTTCACGACCTTGATGGGCGACAAGGTGGAGCCCCGGCGGGAGTTCATCGAGAAGAACGCCCTGAACGCGATCAACCTCGACATCTGACCCATCGACCGTGAGCAAGGGCGAGAACCCCATCCAGCCGCCGCCGGCGTCCGGCCGCGACACCGTGCCGGTGCAGCTCGAGCGCGAGATGCGCCGCAGCTACCTCGATTACGCGATGAGCGTGATCATCGGCCGCGCCCTGCCGGACGTGCGGGACGGCCTCAAGCCGGTCCACCGCCGGGTGCTCTACGGCATGTGGGAAGCCGGCAACACGGCCGGCCGCGCCTACAAGAAGTCGGCGCGCATCGTCGGCGACGTGATGGGCAAGTACCACCCGCACGGCGACGGACCGATCTACGACACGGTGGTGCGCATGGCGCAGGACTTCTCCATGCGCTACCCGCTGGTGGACGGCCAGGGCAACTTCGGCTCGATCGACGGCGACAACCCTGCCGCGATGCGCTACACCGAGGTCCGCCTGACGCGGATCGCCGAGGAGCTGCTGCGCGAGGACATCGAGAAGGACACCGTCGAGTGGATACCGAACTACGACGGTTCCGAGCAGGAGCCTTCGCCGCTTCCGGCGCGGATCCCGAATCTGCTGGTCAACGGCTCGGCCGGCATCGCCGTCGGCATGGCGACGAACATCCCGCCGCACAACCTGGGCGAGGCGCTCGCGGCGGTCAAGCTGCTGATCGACCGCCCCCAGGCGACCCTGGAAGAGCTGATGGAGCTGCTGCCCGGGCCGGACTTCCCGACCGGGGGTTTCATCCATGGCCGCGCGGGCATCCATGCCGCCTACGCCACCGGCCGTGGCTCCATCCAGGTGCGGGCCCGCGCCGAGATCGAGGATCGCGGCCAGGACAGCCAGTCGATCATCGTGACCGAGCTTCCCTTCCAGGTGAACAAGGCCCGGCTGATCGAGCGGATCGCCGAGCTGGTGCGCGAGAAGAAGCTCGAAGGCATCCGCGATCTGCGCGACGAGTCCGATCGCGACGGCATCCGGATCGTGATCGACCTGAAGCGGGGCGAGGTCGCCGAGATCGTCCTGAACACGCTCTACAAGATGACGAAGCTCCAGGTCAGCTACGGCATGAACATGCTGGCGATCGTCGACAACCAGCCCCAGGTGCTGACGCTGCGCGCCCTGCTGCGCCACTTCCTCGACCATCGCCGCACGGTCGTGATCCGGCGCTGCCGTTACGACCTGGCCCGAGCCGAGAAGCGCGCCCACGTCCTCGAGGGGCTGCTCATCGCGCTCGACCACCTCGACGCGGTGATCGCGACGATCCGCGCGAGCCGCACTCCGCCGGAAGCCAGGGAGCGCCTGATCGAGGGCTTCTCGCTGAGCGAGCCCCAGGCGCAGGCGATCCTGGACATGCGCCTGCAGCGCTTGACCGGCCTCGAGCGGGAGAAGATCGAGCAGGAGCACGGCGAACTGCTCGCCGAGATCGAGCGTCTGCGCGCGATCCTCGGTTCCGACGCCCTGCTGCTTCGGGAGATCCGGACCGAACTCGACGAGATCGAGAAGCGCTACAGCGACCCGCGGCGCACGGAGATCGTGGCCCACTCCTCGGACATCACGATCGAGGACATGATCGCCGACGAGGACATGGTGATCACGGTCACGCGGTCGGGCTACATCAAGCGGTCTCCGCTCAGCCTCTACCGCGCCCAGCACCGCGGCGGCAAGGGCCGGACCGGCATGGCGACGCGCGACGGCGACTTCGTCGAGCAGCTCTACGTCGCCTCCGCCCACAGCTACATCATGGTGTTCACCGACCGTGGCTACTGCTACTGGCTGAAGGTGCACCAGATCCCGGAACTCGGTCCGGCCGCCCGCGGCAAGGCGATCGTCAACCTCCTGCGGCTCGACAGCGGCGAGGGCGTCGCGGCCACCGCCGCGGTGCGGGAGTTCCCGGAGGACCGGTTCCTGACCTTCGCCACCGAGGCGGGCGTGGTCAAGAAGACGGCGCTGTCCGAGTACTCGCGGCCGCGCAACAGCGGCATCATCGCGCTGCGGATCGACGAGGACGACCGTCTCCTGTCGGTCAAGGTGACGGACAGCGCCAGCGAACTCGTGCTGGCCACACAGTTGGGCTACGCGATCCGTTTCCCCGAGAGCGACCTGCGTTCCCTGGGCAGGGCAACCCGCGGCGTGCGCGGGATCAGCCTGCGCCCGGGCGATCGGGTCGTCTCGATGGAGTGCCTGCTGCCGCGGGAGGAGTCCGCGGAGTCCGGGTCTCCGGAGACGACGCTTCTGACCGTGAGCGAGTGCGGCTTCGGCAAGCGCACCGAGATCGAGGAGTACCGCCGGCAGTCACGGGGCGGTCTCGGGATCATCAACCTGAAGGTGTCGGACCGCACCGGCGATGTCGTCGGCGTCCGGCAGGTCAGCGAGGACACCGGACTCATGCTGATCACCCACGAAGGGAAGATCATTCGCATCACCGCCGGCAGCGTGTCGCTGATCGGCCGCGCCACCCAGGGGGTAAAGGTCATGGACCTCGACGAGGGTGACCGCATCGTCGCCCTGGCCCGCATCCCCGATCGCGGCGAAGAGGACGAGGACGGCGAGGACGCGGACGCCGAAGCGGCCGACACGGAGCCGGTCAACTAGCAGCGAGCAGCCCGGGAGCGCCACGATGAAGTTCTTTCTGGACACCGCGGACACAGGCGAGATCGAGACCGGCTTGGAATGGGGCATGGTCGACGGCGTCACCACGAACCCGAGCCTGATCGCCAAGCAGGGCAAGCCGTACCTGCCGACCGTCAAGGAGATCGCGGACCTGGTACCGGGCCCGGTCAGCGGCGAAGTCCTGGCGACGGATCTCGACGGCATGCTGGAACAGGGCCGGAGGCTCGCCGGCCTGGCCGACAACGTCGTCGTCAAGGTGCCGCTCGGGCCGCCGGGGCTGACCGCCGTGCGGCGCCTCGCCGAGGAAGGGATCCGGTGCAACGTGACCCTCTGCTTCTCGCCGTCCCAGGCGCTGCTGGCGGCGAAGGCGGGCGCCGCCTACATCTCGCCCTTCGTCGGCCGCCTCGACGACATCGCCCAGGACGGCATGGACCTGATTCGGCAGGTCGTTTCGATCTACTCCCGGTACGACTTCGAGACCGAGGTCCTGGTCGCTTCGGTGCGCCATCCGGTCCACATCGTCGTTTCGGCCGAGATGGGCGCCGACGTGGCGACCCTTCCCTTCAAGACGCTGAGCCAGCTCTACCGTCATCCGCTGACCGACATCGGCCTGGAGAACTTCCTTTCCGACTGGCGGGCCACCGGCAAGAGCTTCGATGACTGACCCCGCCGGGCTGGTGCGATGAGCGTCGACGCCGTTCTCGACCGGGTGGATCGCGAGACCGCCGCCAGCCTGGATCAGTTGAAGGAGTACCTGCGGATCCCGTCCGTCTCGACCGATCCTGCGTACGCTGGCGACGTGCGCCGCTGCGCCGGCTTCGTCAGGGAGCGGCTCGAGGCCGCGGGGCTTGAGGCGGAGATCATCGAGACGGCGGGCCATCCGCTCGTGTACGGCGAATGGCTCGGCGCTCCCGGCCGCCCGACCGTCCTCTTCTACGGCCACTACGACGTGCAGCCGGTCGACCCGTTGGGAGAGTGGCGGAACGACCCGTTCGAGCCGACGATCGAGACGGGCGCACGCGGCGAGCGGATCGTCGCCCGCGGCGCCACCGACGACAAGGGCCAGTCCTTCACTCACATCAAGGCGGTGGAGGCGATCATGGCCGAGACCGGCGGCCTGCCGGTCAACGTGAAGTTCCTGATCGAGGGCGAGGAGGAGTGTGGCGGCGAGGCGATCGAGGCCTACGTCCGGAGCCCGGAGTCCCGGCGCCTGGGCTGCGACCTGGCGCTGGTCTCCGACACCTCCATGTACGGGCCGGGCCAGCCTTCCGTCCTCTACGGCCTGAAGGGCCTGCTCTACACCGAGGTCCGCGTGCGCGGCGCGGGCCGGGATCTGCACTCGGGCACGTTCGGCGGCGCCGTCGCGAACCCCCTGAACGTCCTGGGCACCATGCTGGCCGCGCTCCGCGACCCGCGCGACGGCCGGATCCTCGTTCCGGGCTTCTACGACGACGTGCGGCCGCTGGGCGCGGAGGAGCGGGCGGCATTCGCGGCGCTGCCGTTCGACGAGTCGAAGTACGGCGACGAGATCGGCGCGTCCGCGTTGTGGGGCGAGGCCGGCTACACGACCCTGGAACGGGTCTGGGCACGGCCGACCTGCGACGTGAACGGGCTGTGGGGCGGCTACCAGGGCCCCGGCGCCAAGACGGTGATCGCCAACCGGGCCGGCGCCAAGGTTTCGATGCGACTGGTGCCGGACCAGGACCCGGAGCGGCTGTTCCGTTCCTTCGCGGCCTACATGCGCTCGCTGGCGCCGCCGGGGATCGAGGTCGAGGTCGAGAACCTGAACGGGGCGCCGCCGGTGCTCGTCGACCTCGACGGCCCGCTCGTCGACGCGGCTCTCGAGGGCGTGCGCGAGGCCTGGGGCCGCGAGCCGGTCCGGGTCCGGGAGGGCGGCTCGATTCCCATCGTCTCCACCCTGTCCGAGGTGCTGGGCGCTCCCGTGCTGTTGATCGGTTTCGGCCTGTCGGACGACCGGTTGCACGCCCCGAACGAGAAGATGGATCTCGCGAACTTCTACCAGGGCATTCGCACGGTGGTCCGCGTGCTCGACCGCCTCGGAGGCTGCGCCGCCGCCTGACCGCCTGTGGCTGCCGGGCGCGAGCGTGAGATCAAGGTCGCGGTCGCCGATCTGGACCGGCTCCGGGAACGCGTCCGTGCCGCCGGCGGCAAGCTCGAACGAGCCGCCGCCATGGAGTCGAACTGGGTCTTCGACCGCCGGGGCGCCGCGCCCTCCGAGCGGCTGCGGACCCGCCGCGAGTTGCTTCGTCTGCGCACGGACGGCGGCGGCTGCCGGTTGACCTTCAAGTCCGCTCCCGAGATGCGGGGCGGCGTCAAGGAGAGGGCGGAACACGAGTTCGCCGTCGACGACCCGGCGGCGGCGCGCCTCTTCCTCGAGTCGCTCGGCTTCGAGGTCACGGCGCGCTATGAGAAGGTCCGCGAGCGCTGGCTGCTTCTCGGCTGCGAGGTCGCCCTCGATCGGACGCCGATCGGCGACTTCGTGGAGGTCGAGCAGGTCGACCCGGACCTGCCTGCCGGCGGGATCGAACGCGTCTGCCGCCGCTGCGGCATCGATCCGGAGCAGGCGGATCCGCGGGACTACCTGGCGATCTACCGCGATCACCGCGCGCGACACGAGGGACTGCCCCGGGACATGGTGTTTGCAGGCGATCCGCGGCGCACGCCGGAGGGCGGAGCCTCACGGTGAGAGACGCGGTCCGGCGGATGCGGGCGCTCGTACTTTGCGCCGGCCGCGGAGAACGGCTGCGGCCGCTGACCGCCGCCTTGGCCAAGCCCCTGCTGCCGGTGGCTGGCCGCGCCGTCGCGTGGCGAACGATCGACCTTCTTCACCGCGCCGGCTGCGAGACGGCGGTGAACCTGTTCCACCTCGGAGACACGGTGCGGCGTGGGCTCGAGAGCGAGGCCGGCGCCCGCGGGATCGAACTCCGTTTCGAGGTCGAACCGGAACTGCTCGGCACCTTGGGCGCCGTGGTCAACCTGCAGGACTTCCTCGCCGATGCCGACGACATCGTGGTGGTCAACGGCGACTCGCTCTGTCGCTGGCCGATCCGCGAGGCGCTCGACCGCCACCGCCGCAGCGGCGCCGACGTCACCCTCCAGGTCGGCTGGAACGACCGCGTCGGCGGCGGCGTGGAGGTCGATCCCCGCGGCCTGGTGGTCGGGCTCCGGGACGTCCAGGTCGGCCCGGTCCGCGGCCGGAAACGGACGTTCCAGGGCCTCCACGTCCTCTCCCGCCGGGCCGTCGAGCAGATTTCGCCTCGCCCGTCGTCGAACGACATCGTCGAGGGTCTCTACCAGCCGCTCCTCCGCTCGGGAGGCCGGATCGTCGGCTTCCGCTGCCGCCGCCCCTGGCACGACCTGGGAACCCCCCGCCGCTACCTCGAAGGCGCTCTCGACTGGGGCCGCACCGCCGGAAGCCGCAAACGCCGCCGCCGCTTCATCGCCTCCGGCGTCACCGTAGCCCCCGGCGCTACCGTCGAGCACAGCGTGCTCGAGACGGGCGCCCGCGTCGGAGAGGACGTCGTCGTCGAGCGGAGCCTGGTGATGCCCGGCACCCTGATCGGCTCGGGCGCGCAACTCCTGGAGGCCATCGTCGCTCCGGGGATTCGCGTCCCTGACGGGGCCCGCATCGACGGGCAGCTCGTGACGCCGGTCGACTGGGGTTTGGGCGCTGGCAGCAGGGAACGGGACGGACTGGTGTTCACGCCCCTTTAGCCAATCGGTGCCGGCCTAACGGCCGGCCCGACCCCGGACGGCCCAGTACCTAGGCGCCGCGGAGCAGCACGTCGCGCAACGCCGGGTAGTCGGCCGGGATCTCGATGATGCGTTCGGGGAGGTGGGCGGAGCGTTGGAGGGCGGGCGGTGCGGGCGGCTCGATGCCGATGGTGGCTTGAACGGTTTCGGCGAACTTGGCGGGGTGGGCGGTGGCGAGGACGACGCCGGTACCGGCTCCCTGGGCTTCGAGTTCCGCCTTGAGGCCGAGGTAACCCACGGCGGTGTGTGGGTCGAGCAGGTAGCCGGTGCGGTCATGGACGTCGCGCATGGCGCGCCGGGTCGCCTGGTCGTCGAAGGCGCGGCCCGCCAGATCGCGGCGGATGTGCTCTAGCGGCGCGGCTTCGCTGGAGTAGGGGGCGCTGGAGTAGAGGTGAATGATGCGGGCAAAGTTGCTCGGATTGCCCACGTCCATCGCGTTCGAGATCGTGGCGACCGAACCGCGCGGCAGGTAGTCGCCGCTGCGGATGTAGGCCGGCACTACGTCGTTCGCGTTGGTCGCCGCGACGAAACGGGACACGGGCAGGCCGATGCGTTTCGCGATCAGGCCGGCGGTCAGGTTGCCGAAGTTGCCGCTAGGAGTCGAGAACACGAGCGGTTCGCCGGCGTCGTCGAGCGGCGGCGCGGGGAGCTGCGCCCAGGCATGGAAGTAGTAGAAGACCTGGGGCAGCAGCCGGCCGATGTTGATCGAGTTGGCCGAGGCGAGAGGGCGCTGCCGGCGCAACTCGCCGTCGGCGAAGGCCTCCCGGGCCAGGCTCTGACAGTCGTCGAAGGTGCCTTCGACCGCGACCGCGGTCACGTTGCCGCCCAGGGTCGTGAACAGGCGCCGCTGCGCCTCGGTGACCAGGCCGTCGGGGTACAGCACGCAGACCCGGAAGCCGGCGACGCCGCTGAAGGCGTGGGCCACCGCGCTGCCGGTGTCGCCGCTGGTCGCCACGATCACCGTGGTTTCGGTATCGCCGGCAACCGTCACGAACCGCGCCATCAAGCGGGCCATGACTCGTGAGGCGACATCCTTGAACGCCAGCGTGGGCCCGTGGAAGAGTTCCAGGCAGTGGATGCCGGGCTCGATCGGCGCGAGGGGGATCGGGAAGTCGAGGGCGTCCTCGACCAAGTCGGCGAGTTCCTCTTCCGGGATCTCCGAACCGAAGAGGCGGCTGCCGAGGACGGCGGCGATGCCGGTCAGCGGCAGGGACTGCAGGGCGGCGAGGTCCGCCGCGTTCAGCGCCGGAAGATCCTCGGGGACGTACAGGCCGCCGTCCGGCGCCGGCCCTTCGAGCAGCGCATGGCCCAGAGTGACCGGTGGCGTCCTGCCGGCGGTGCTGACGAAGCGCACGTCAGGCCTCGCCGTCGATCACCCGTGCACCGGGCGCCGGCAGCGGCGAGACGAGCCGGTCGCAGGCGACGCCTGCCGCGGCCTCGATCGCGGCCGCCATGGCCGCCACCACCCGTGTTCCCCGATCGCGGCCGTCGCACAGGGCGAACAGCGCCGGGCCGCTGCCGGAGAGGCTGCAACCCAGGGCCCCCGCCTCGACCGCGGCCGCCTTGGCGGCGTGGAAGCCGGGCACGCCCGGCGCCCGGACGGGCTCGGCGACAACGTCGACCAAGGCGCGAGACAGGAGTTCCAGGTCGGAACGGTAGAGCGCCGCCACCAAGGCCGCCGCGTTGCCCCACTGGGTCACGGCCCGCTCGAGCGGCAGGTGACGTTCCAGGCGGGCCCGGGACTCCTTCGTGTTGACCTCGGCGTGGGGCCGGACGAGAGCGCAGGTCAGGCCCTCGGGCACCGGCAGGTCGATCACGTCCGGCTCGGGATTGAGCGAGCGGACCAGGACGAGGCCGCCGAGCAGGGAAGGCGCCAGGTTGTCGGCGTGCGCGCCGCCGCTCGCCAGAACCTCTCCGGCGACGGCGTAGCGAAGCAGGGACGCGGCCGGCAACTCCAGACCGAGCAGCGCATCGACCGCGACGACCGCCGCGACGGCGCTGGCGGCGCTCGAGCCCAGGCCGCTCTCGAGCGGCATCCGCTTCACGATCTCGAGGTCGACGGCCGCGCCGGGCGCCTCGCCGTCGACCAGTGCCGCCGCGGCGACGGCTGCCGTGTTGCGGTCCGCCTCCAGCGGCAGCCGGCCTTCGTCGCCGGCGATCGCGGTGATCCGGATCGGCCCGGGCCCGTCACCGCCGGCGGTCGGCTCGCGCTGGCGGGCGGTGACGATGTCTCCCGGGCCCAGGTCCCCCTCGCTCTCCGATTGCAGAGCGAAGCCCAGGATGTCGAATCCGCAGGCGATGTTGGAGACGGAGGCCGGGGCGAACGCCCTCACCGGGTTCGTCATCCAGTGGCCCGTCGCCCGCAGCGGGCGACGGCGAGCTCGGCGGCGAGCAGCGCCCCGCCGGCGGCGCCCCGCAGGGTGTTGTGCGAGAGGGCGACGAATCGGTAGCCGAGGATCGGACACTCCCGCAGCCTGCCGATGGAGGTCGTCATGCCTCGGCCGAGGTCGCGGTGGACGCGGGCCTGCGGTGGTTCGTCGTCGCCGAGGTAGACGGTCGGCTGGGCCGGCGCCGACGGCAAACCCCGTTCCTGCGGCTCGGCGCGGAAGGTCCGCCAGGCTTCCCGGACGTCCTCCATCGCCGGCTCGCCCTTGAGGTCGACCGAGATGCACAGCGTGTGTCCGTCGACCACGGGAACGCGGTTGCACTGCGCCGAGACGGCAACCTCGGCCGGCTCGATCGTTCCGCCGGCGGCCCGGCCCAGGATCTTGCCGGTCTCGATCTCGAGTTTCTCCTCTTCGCTGGAGATCCAGGGGATCACGTTGTCCAGGATCTGGTAGCTCGAGATGCCGGGCAGGCCGGCGCCGGACACCGCCTGCAGCGTCACGACGGAGATCCGTTCGAAGCCGAAGGCGTCGGCCAGGGGTTTGAGCGCCAGGACCAGGCCGATCGTCGAGCAGTTCGGGTTGGCGACGATGCCGGCGGGGAGTGCCCTGCCGCCCTCAGGCGGAGACAGCAGGGAGAGGTGGTCCGGGTTCACCTCGGGCACGATCAGCGGAACGTCCGCGTCCATGCGGTGGGCGCTGGCGTTGGTGACGACCAGGTAGCGGCGGGCGAACCGTGGCTCGACGTCTCTCGCCACGCTGGCGTCCAGGGCCGAGAAGACGATGTCCAGATCGCCGCCGGGCAGTTTGGCATGGTCCGCCAGTTCGTCGATCGTCCGGACGGGCATGGCCGCGACCGCGTCGTCGATCGGCCGGGTCTGAATCCAGGTCACCGCGTCGCGGTAGAGCTTCCCGGCCGAGCGCTCGGAAGCGGCCAGCGCGGTCAACTCGAACCAGGGGTGTTCCGCCAGCAGGGTGACGAAGCGCTGGCCCACGGTGCCGGTCGCGCCGAGGACGGCGGCGCGCAGGGGTTGGTTCCGGGTTGTCATGGCGAGGCTCCCCGCTCGCCCCAGGCGCGCAGGATGTCGCCGAACACGCCGCCGGCGGTGAGTTCGGTCCCGGCGCCGGGTCCCTGGACGATCAGCGGCCGCGCGTCGTAGCGCTGGCTGCGGAAGACGAACATGTTGTCCGAGGCCGGCATTCCGGCCACCGGGTGGTCGGGCGGAACGGCTCTGAGCCCGACCCGGGCCGTCGCCGCCTCTCCGCTGGTGTCGAGTTCGGCGAGATAGGCGAGTTCGAGTCCGGCGGACCTGGCCTCGGCGAAGCGGTCCGCCATCTCCCCGTCCGCGGAGGCGAGGCGCTGCCAGTAGTCCTCGAGCGACAGGTCGGCGAGGTCGGGCCGGTCGAGCATGGGCGCCACGTCGACGTCCTCCATTTCGAGATCGGCGCCGCAGAGCCGGGCCAGGATGAGCAGCTTGCGGGCCACGTCCAGTCCGCCGAGGTCGTCGCGCGGGTCCGGTTCCGTGTAGCCCAGCCGGTGGGCCCGCCGCACGGCGTCGCTCCACACCCGCCGGGCGCTCAGCTCGCCGGTGAGATAGGCCAGCGTTCCGGAGAAGACGCCCGAGACGGACTCGATCGGATCGCCCGCGCCAAGCAGCAGGTCGACCGTGTGGAGCACCGGAAGGCCGGCGCCCACGGTCGCCTCGTGAAAGACGTTAGCCCCGCCGTCGGCGTGGAACGCGCGGAAGTCCGCGATCGGCCCCGCGAACGGCAGCTTGTTCGCGCTGACCACCGCGGCGCCGGCCGCGAGCGCGCGGTGGTAGACGGCGCTCATGTCGCCGCTCGCCGTGACGTCGACGAGTACCGTCCGGCCGCCGCCGGCAGCGGTTTCGGCGAGGTGCTCGAGCAGGCGGTCGAGGTTCGCCTCCTCACCGCCCTGCTCCAGAGCGGTTCGCCAGCCGTCCGGGTCTCCGGCGGCGCCGGGGTCGAGCCGTCGGCCGCCCCGGCGCACCGCGAGTTCCATGAAACGCGAACTCGCCAGTCCCCGCAACTGCAGGTCGATGCCCCGCTTTTCGAGCGCGTCCCGCTCGGCGGCGAGCTGCCCGAGCAGCGCCGATCCGACGCCGCCGACGCCGAGCACGTAGACCGCAAGCCGTCCGGAGGCGGCGCCACGAAAGAACTCGCGGTGAATCCAGCGCACCGCGCGTCCCTGGTCGGCTTTGGCGACGACCATCGAGATGTTCCGCTCGGAAGAGCCCTGGGCCACGGCCCGCACGTTGACCGCCCGCCGGCCGAGGATCCCGAACACGCGGCCGGCGATACCCGGGCGCTCCCGCATGCCGTCGCCGACCACCGCGACGATCGACTGGTCGCGTTCGACGATCAGGGGCCGGACCGATCCGGACTCGATCTCCGACCGGAACTCGGCGTCGACCGCCAGGCGGGCCGCTTCGGAGACTCCGGGCTCCACCGCGAAGCAGATCGAGTGCTCGCTGGAGGCCTGCGAGATCAGGATCGCGCTGGCTCCGCTCGCCGCCAGGGCATCGAACAGCCGCGCGGCGACTCCCGGGGTGCCGACCAGGTTGTCGCCGACGAGCAGCATCAGGTGAACGTCATCGATCGAAGAGATGCCGGTGACCGCCGTGCCGCGGGCCCGCTCCCGATCCTTGCCGCCGTCGACCAGGGTTCCGGGGTGCTCGGGGTCGAGGGTGCTGCGAACGAGCAGGGGAATGGCCTTGCGTCGCGCCGGGGTGACCGTCGGCGGGTAGACCACCCTGGCGCCGAAGTGGGAGAGCTCGAGCATCTCCTCGTAGCTCAGCCGCGGGATCGGCAGGGCGTCCTCGACGCGCCTCGGGTCGGCCGTCATCACGCCCGGTACATCGGTCCAGATCTCGATCCGCTCGGCGTCGAGCGCGGCGCCGACGAGAGAAGCCGTCAGGTCGGAACCGCTGCGGCCCAGGGTCGTCGTCTCGCCTTCCGGCGTGCTGCCGAGGAAGCCGGTGATCACCTGCAACGGGCCGTCCGCGCCGAGGCCGGCGAAGTGGGCGGCGATCGCCTTCATCGTCGGTTCGAGCGCGACCAGCGCCGCCTGGAACGAACGATCGGCCCGCACCAGCGGGCGCGCGTCGCGGGCCTCGGCCGGCAGGCCCCTGGCGCGGAGCGCCGCGGCCAGGAGCTGGGTCGACAGGAGCTCGCCGTGGCAGACGATCCGGTCGATCCAGGCTTCCCGCGGCCGCTCCGCGGTGATGCCCGTCCGTTCGCAGTCGCCGAGTTCCCGGACCAGGCCGTCGCACAGTTCCTCGATGGCCGCCCGGAGAGCCGGCAGGTCGGCCCCGGTTGCGACCTCGGCCGCGATCTTCAGGTGGTGCTCGCGAAGCGCGGCGGCCTCGCGCGCCGCCTCAGCGCCTCCGTTGCCCTCGACAGCGCCCGCCGCCAGCGCCAGCAGGCGGTCCGTCACCCCGCCAAGGGCGGACACCACCACCGCACCGTCCCCCGGACAACCGTCGAGTTGCCGTTCGACGATCTGCGCCGCCGCCTGCAGGCGGCTTGCATCGGCCACGGAAGAGCCGCCGAACTTGAGTACCTTCATGATCGGATGCGTTGGAAGTCACGTCGTCGTCGCAGGGCGCGAAAGGCGCAATAGCGTACACGCCAACGACGGTCGGCGCCACGGCGGGGCGTGCACCTCCTCGCGCCCCAGGACGGGCTGGAGGTCGTTGCCGAGAGGCCGCGATAGCATCCGCGCATGGCCGGGACCGGCGGCACCGAAGGTGAAGAGAGCGTTCTCTCACCCGCCCGGGATGCCGACGATCGGCGCGTCGAACCGTCGCTTCGACCGCAGCGGCTGAGCGAGTACCTGGGCCAGGAGAAGATCGTCGAGCTGCTCGACATCTACATGCAGGCGGCGCGCCGGCGGGGCGAAGCTCTGGACCACGTGCTGCTGTTCGGGCCCCCCGGGCTGGGCAAGACGACCCTGGCGCACATCATCGCCAGGGAGATGGGCTCGGCGTTGCGGTCCACCTCCGGTCCAGTACTGGAGCGGGCGGGCGATCTGGCGGCGATTCTGACCAACCTCGAACCCGGAGATGTCCTTTTCATCGACGAGATCCACCGTCTCGGCCCGACGGTCGAGGAGATCCTCTACCCGGCGCTCGAGGACTTCCAGCTCGATCTGGTGATCGGTGCCGGGCCGATGGCCAAGACGGTGCGCATCGATCTGCCCCGGTTCACGCTGGTTGGCGCCACGACCCGCGCCGGTCTCATCACGCCGCCGCTGCAGGGGCGCTTCGGCATCGTCCACCGGCTCGACTTCTACGGTCCGGATGTCCTCAGCGTGATCATCCAGCGCTCGGCCGAGTTGCTCGAGGTGCCTGTCGATCTGGGCGGCGCCGACGAGATCGCCCGGCGCAGCCGCGGCACCCCCAGGATCGCGAACCGGCTGCTGCGCCGGGTGCGCGACTACGCGCAGATCGAAGCAGACGGACGGATCGACCGCGACACCGCCAACCAGGCTCTCCTTCAGCAGGAAGTCGACGAACAGGGCCTGGACAAGATCGACCGCAGAATCATGAAACTGCTGATCGAGCAGTACGGAGGCGGCCCCGCCGGCCTGAAGGCGCTTGCGGCGTCGGTCGGGGAAGACGAGGGCACGATCGAGGACTTCTACGAGCCCTACCTTGTCCAGAGGGGATTCCTCCAGCGCACCCGCCGCGGCCGGGTGGCGACCAGGCGTGCGTACGAACACCTGAACCTGGAAGTCCGGGGCACCCTGTTCTGAAACCGCGCATCAGGCTTGGGCGCGCAGTCGCCGGTCAACAGAGAGATTCGGTGCACGCGGCGCCTTCGCGGTCGTCAGAGGCGTGACAGCTGGCGCAGGCTCCGGCGCAGGAGTTCCTGGAAGTCCATCTCGGGATCTTCCGCGAGCACCCGTGAGACGGCCCGCTGCGCTTCGGACGCACGGTAGCCGAGGTTGACCAGGGCGCTGACGGCCTGTTCCTGCTCGTCCTCGCGGCCGGTTTCGGGCTCGGCCGCCGGCGGTTCGGCGCCGGCCTCGGCGAGCAGCGTCTTCGCCTTTTCCCTGAGTTCCAGGACCATCCGCTCGGCGGTCTTGCGGCCGATGCCCGGGATCCGGGTCAGCGCCGCCACGTTGCCGCCGCCGATGGCGTTCAGCAGGTCCCTGGTGGAACCGCCCGACAGGACGACCTGGGCGAGCCGGGGACCGACTCCGCTGACCGCGAGACAGTGCTCGAACAGGGTCCGTTCGGCTTCGGTCCAGAAGCCGAAGAGCTCGATCGCGTCGGCGCGAACGTGGGTATGGATGAACAGGCCGATGTCGGCCGCCGGGTCGAGCTTCTCCAACTCGAAGTAGGTCGACATGGGGATCCGCACGGCGTAGCCGACGCCGTTGGTGTCGAGCACCAGGCGTTCGGGCTCGAGGGTCAGGCGGCGCCCGCGCAGATAGCCGATCAAGCCGCCAGGGAGCGCCGCGCCGCGGTCAGGTGCCGGCTGTCTCGGCCTCGCCCAGGCCGAAGTTCTCGATGAAGTCCTGGGTGTAGTGGACGCCGACCTCGTCGCGGAGCCGCTGCAGCAGGGACTGGAGCATCGTCAGGTTCCGCTCGGCCAGAAGCTCGTTGCGTGTCGCCTCGGAGTCGAACAGCAGGGGATCGAAGGACTCGCGCTCGGTCACCTCGAACAGGACGGCGCCGAACGGAGTGTCCACGGGACCGCCGAACTGGTCCGCGGAGAGCGCGAACGCGGCGCGGGACAACTCGGGCAGTGCGCCCAGAGCGCCGATCGGCTGGCGCAGGCCGAAGCTGCCGCTCTCCTCGATCACGGCGTCGAACTCCTCGGCCGCGTCGTCCATGCTGAGCCCGCCCTCGACGCGCTCCCGTGTCTCGGTGAGCGCCGCCGCCAGGAGCTCGGTCTCCTTCTGCCGGCGAACGACCTCGCGAACGTCGACCTCGACTTCCGCGAACTCCGAGTCCCGGGGCGGTAGCACCTCGAGCACGGACAGGAGAGCCCAGCCCGCCGCGATGCGGACGGGCTCGGACCACGCGCCGGTCTCGAGATCGAACGCCGCGGAACTGAAGTTGAAGTTGCGGCCGATTCCGGCCACGGGGTCGTCCTCGCCGAACGGCTCGGTGCTGGCGTAGACGAGCGAGTCGGCGGCGGCCAGTTCCCGGGCCCCTTCCTCTCCGGCGAAGGTCTCGTCCGCCAGCCGCTCGTGCAGGGAGTCGATCCGGCTCTTCGCCTCCTCTTCGGCCCGGGTGGCCAGGAGCTGGACCCGGATCAGGTTGCTGACTTCCTCGAAGGTCTGGCGTCCGCCTTCGCGGCGCTCGTGGACCTGGATCAGGTGATGGCCGGTGCGCGGTCCGAGCTGGTTCTCGACCGGCCCGACCAGGTCGCCGCCCGCGGCGCCGAACGCGGCCTCCTCGAAGGCCGGCGTCATCGCGCCGCGGCCGAAGTAGCCGAGATCGCCGCCGGCCTCCTTCGTCGCCTCGTCGTCCGAGTACTCGCGGGCCAGCTCGGCGAAGTCCTCTCCCGCCTCGATGCGGCCGCGCAGCCGGTTCAGGAGGCTACGCGCCTGCTCCGCGTTCCGTTCGCTGTTCTCGAGCAGGAGGATGTGGCTGGCCCGAACTTGCTCCGGGATCTCGAACTGGGCCGAATTGTCCTCGTAGTACGCCTGGACATCGTCGTCGGTCACCTCGAGTTCGGCCCGGACCGTGTTCGTGCTGACCAGGAGATAGCCCACCCGCCGGCGCTCGGGGAGCCTGAAGTCCTCTCGGTGCTCCTCGTACCAGGCCGCGGCCTCGTCGCTCGAAGGTTCGGCCTCGGCGGCGAAGCGGCTCGCGGGCACCTGGAAGTAGCGGATCGCCGCGCGCTCGGCGGCCTCGCGAGCGCGCAACTCGACCTCCGCGTCGGAGACGTGGGCGACCTCGGTCAGCGCCGCCTGTAGCTTGCGCACGAGCAGGGAGGTGCGCAGGTCGGCCTCGAAATCGTCCACCGAGAGCCGGTTCGCGCGCAGGAGATCCTGGTACTGCCGCGCGCCGATGAAGTTGCCGGCCCCGTCGGTCAGGCCGGGCACGGCGAGGATCTCGTCCTGCAGTTCCTCGTCGCTGACGGTCAGGCCCATCCGTTCCGCCTCCATGATGAGAAGGCGGTCGTTGATCAGGGCTTCGAGCGCCTGAACCGGCAACTGGAGCTGGTCCGCGAGATCCGCGTTGAATGCGTCACCGTAGATCTCCCGGTAGCGGCTCTCGGCGTTCCGGTAGCTGCGTTCGAACTCGGCGAAGGTGATGCTGTCGCCGCCCACGGTGGCCGCGTCCGGGTTCATCCGCGTGCCTTCGAGCGAACCGAATTCGGTGAAGACGATGAGCACGAACACCAGGGCGAGGCCGATGGCCAGCGGATAACCGAAGCTCTTGATGTTCGTGCGAAGGACGTTCAGCATGATCTGGACCCCGGCGGCCGGCAGGGCGCGGAAGGCCCTCCGGATCGAAAAGTACCGTCATGGTAACAGGATCGGGCGGTCATCCGGCGGTTATGATCGCGGCGCGAGGTTCATCCCGAATGCGTTTTCTGCAGTGGTTCTCCAGCGACCTGGCCATCGACCTGGGGACGGCCAACACACTCGTCTTCACTCGGGCGAACGGCATCGTCGTCCGCGAGCCGTCGGTGGTCGTCGTCAACAGCCAGAGCAACCGCATCGAGGCGGTCGGCACCGAGGCCAAGCAGATGCTCGGACGCACGCCGGGCATCCTGTTCCTGGTGCGGCCGATGAAGGACGGCGTGATCGCCGACTTCGAGATGACCGAGCACATGCTCAAGCACTTCATCCGCAAGGCCCACCACGGCCGCCGCCTGGCCCGCCCCCGGATCGTGATCGGCGTGCCCTCCGAGATCACGCCGGTGGAGAAACGGGCGGTGAGGGAGTCGGCGATGAGCGCCGGGGCCTCCGAGGTCTTCCTGGTCGAGCAGGCGATGATGGCGGCCATCGGCGCCGGCCTGCCGATCACGGAGCCGACGGGAAACATGATCGTCGACATCGGCGGCGGCACCAGCGACGTCGCCGTCATCTCGCTCTCCGGGACGGTCTATAGCCGCTCCCTGCGCGTGGCCGGCAACGCGATGGACGAGGCGATTGCCCGGCACCTGAAGAGCAAGCACAACCTGCTGGTCGGCGAGCGGACCGCCGAGACGATCAAGGTCGAGATCGGCTCCGCCTTTCCGCTCGAGGAGCCTCTGTACATGGACATCAAGGGGCGGGATCTCGTTCGCGGGGTGCCTCGCAGCCTCAGGATCTCCGACAGCGAGATCCGGGAGGCGCTGGAAGAACCGGTTGCACAGATCGTGAAGTCCGTGCTGCAGGCCCTCGAACGGATGCCGCCCGAACTCTCGGCGGACGTGATGGACAAGGGCATCGTCCTGTCGGGTGGCGGCGCGCTGCTTCATTCGCTGGATCAGCGGCTGCGCGAGGAAACCGGACTGCCGGTCTTCGCCGCGGAGGACCCGCTTGCTTCCGTCGTCCTTGGCGCCGGCTGGGTGCTGCGGGACATCGATCTGCTGCGCAGGGTTTCGGTTCGCTGAGGGAGCGTTCACCGAGATGAGCGAGCGTCGGGTCGCCGTCCTGTTCGCCGTTGCGGTGATCCTTCTCCTCGCGTCGCTGACCGCTCAGTCGCCGGAGCGCGCGAGCGACGTCGCGATGTGGGTGGAGGCGCCGGCGAAAGGGCTGGTCGCTGGTCTCGCCGATGTCGCGGACAGGGTGCGGGAGGGGTGGCGGACGCGGACTCGGCTGGAACGCGAGAACGAGGAACTGCGAAACCGGCTGCGTGAGCTCGAGGCGGCCCATGCGGCGGCCCTCAGCGCGGAGCTGGAGGTCGACCTGCTTTCGGCGCCGTTCGGCTACGCGCGTCCGCCGGATGTCGAGTTGCTGCTGGCGGACGTCGTCTACGTCGACTACCACTCGTGGCGGCGCAACGCCATCCTGCGGCTGCCTCGCGGAAACGCGGGGGCGGAGTGGGCGCGGCGGCCCGTGACCACGGTAGACGGCTTGCTGGGGCGCGTCGTCTCCGCCGGGGGCGACTATGCGCGCGTGTTGCTGGTCACGGATCGTGACTCGTCGGTGGGCGCGATGATCGAGCGCACGCGCCGTCAGGGCATCGTCCGGGGAACGAAGGAAGCGGGCGTACTCTCGCTCGCGTACGTGCCGGTGCAGGTCGATGTCCGGCCGGGAGACCGCGTGGTCACGGCCGGCATCGACGGCGTCTTCCCGCGCGGGATCCCGATCGGCACGGTCACCTCCGTCGAGTCCGGCGGCGATCAGTTCCACGAGATCAAGGTCGCCCCGCGCGTGGATCTCGGTTCGCTCAGTCATGCCTTCGTGTGGCGTCGCGACCCGGTGCCCGAGGCGGTCATGGACGGCGCGGATGCCGTGGGCCGATAGGTTCGCCGCCAGTCTGGCCCTGGTGTCGCTGGTCGAGCTGCTGCTGGCCGAAGTCCTGCCGGCGGCCGGAAGGACGATCGACCTGTTCGTGCTTCTGGTCGTCCTCAGCAGCCTGGCCGGCAACTCGCTCCAGGGCGTCGCGGGCGGCCTGGTTGCGGGCCTGGTTCAGGACACGCTGAGCACCTCGCCGTTCGGCCTGCACGGCCTCGCCTGTTGCGTCGTGGGCTACGGAGTCGCCCGCCTGTCGCAGCGCGTGGACACGGGCCAGAGGACGGTGGCGCTGCTCCTGGTGGCGGTGGGTACGCTGGTTCATCAGGCGATCGTTCTCGGCCTGCTCAGGGTTCTGGAAGTCGGCGGGTTGGGCGGCGCCGTCGTTCCGCTGCGCGTGGCCGCGACGACCGCCGTCGGCCTGGCGAGCCTGTGGCTGTTCAACCGGGCCCAGGCCTGGGTCGATGAACGGCGTACCCTGAAGCAGGGGAGGGCGCGTCCGCGATGACCGCGAAGGGCACACGATGAGTCTGCAGAACCCCACCCGCGAGTACAGCGTGGATTGGGTCCTGCTGAACATGGCGGCCCGGCTCACGTGGCTGTGCGGCGTGCTGGGCGTGGGCCTGGCGCTCGTGGTCGGCGCCTACTGGTATCACCAGATCGTTCGGGGGGAGCACTACGAACGGCTGGCCGAGAACAACCGGCTGCGGGTGCTGCGACTGGACGCGCCGAGGGGCCTGATCTACGACCGTTCGGGACGGATCCTGGTGGAGAACACGCCCACTTTCCGCCTGATGATCGACCGCGGCGCGGGCGCGGATCTCGGCGCCAGCCTGGCCTTCGCGGCCGGGATCCTCGGCCGGGAGGAGCGGGAACTGAGGACCGTGCTGGAGCGTCATCGGGGGGTGGCCCGGGAGGTGCCAGTGTTGCTCGCCGAGGACCTGGACCTGACGCAGGTCGCCCGGTTCGAGGTCTCGGAACCCGAACATCCGGAGTTCGAGATCTACACCTCGAGACGCCGCCTCTACCGGCACAGCTTCCAGACCGCCCATGTTGTGGGTCATCTCGGCGAACCCACTCCCGCCGAACACGGCCTCGACGACTCGCTGGCGGCCGGGGACCTCGTCGGCCGCAGCGGGGTGGAACTGCTGCGGGATCGCCGGCTGCGCGGAAGAAACGGGGAACGGATCGTGGTCGTCGACAGCCGCGGCCGCCTGATGGGCGAAGACGTGCGGCGGACGGACGCGGAGCCCGGCGAGTCCGTGACCCTGACGATCGATCTGCGGCTGCAGCAGTTGGCCGAGAGCCTGCTGGCGGACAAGATCGGCGCGATCGTGGCGCTCGATCCCCGCGACGGCGCGATCCGGGCGATGGTCTCCTCGCCTTCCTTCGACCCGAACAACTTCGGCGGCAGGCTGAGCCAGGAGGACTGGGACCGGATCGTCGACGCGCCGGGGAAGCCGCTTCAGAACCGCGCCATCCAGAACACCTACCCGCCGGGCTCGGTGTTCAAGATCGCGATGGCGGTGGCGGGTCTGGCGGAGGGCCTGCTTGATCCCGAGGAGCGGATCCACTGCGGCGGCTCGACCCGCCTCTACAACCGCCGCTGGCGTTGCTGGGAGTCGAGGGGGCATGGCTTCGTCGATCTGCGCGCGGCCCTGCAGCACTCCTGCGACATCTACTTCTACCGGCAGGGCATCAAGATCGGGATCGAGAAGATCGCCGCCTATGCCCGCCTGCTCGGGCTGGGTAGCCGAACGGGAGTCGAACTCCCCGGCGAGAGCGAGGGCCTGGTGCCCGATCTCGAGTGGAGCAGGGATCGGCGGGGCTATCCGTGGTACCCGGGCGAAACGGTCTCGGTGGCGATCGGCCAGGGGCCGCTGCTGACTTCGCCTTTGCAGGTGGCGGCGATGACGGCCGCGGTGGCGAACGGGGGATTCCGGGTGCGGCCGTACCTGATCACGGGCGCCGGGGAGCCGCCGGAGCCTCTCGGCCTGGATGCCGAGGTGATTTCCTTCGTCGCCGAAGCGCTCGCCAATGTCGTCGAGAACGGAACCGGACGCAGCGCCAGGACGCCGGTGGTGGCCGTCGCGGGCAAGACGGGCACCGCACAGGTCGTCGCGCAGGCGACCTGGACCCGCTCGGAGGACCTCCCGCCCGATCAGGCCGACCACGCCTGGTTCACCTCCTACGCTCCGGTGGAGGCGCCCGAGCTGGTCGTCGTCGTGTTCGTGGAGAACGGGGGCAGGGGCTCCGAAGCGGCGGCGCCGCTGGCGAGAGAACTGCTCGAGAGTCACTTCGGTGCTGCCGCAGGGACCTGATCGCTGGTCGCTGCTGCGCCGGGTCCGGTCCGTCGCCTGGATGCTCGGCGGATCGGCGCTGGCCTTGTCGGTGATCGGCCTGGTCGTCCTTTCCAGCGCCTCGGCGGACATGAACACGGACTACGAAGTGCGCCAGCTGGCGTGGATCGCCCTGGGTCTGCTGGTCATGACGGCAGCGGCGGCGATCGACTACACGTTCCTGCTCCGTTACGCCTTCTGGATCTACCTGGCGGCGGTTGCGGTGCTCGCCGCCGTGACCTTCTTCGGCCGCGAAGCGGGCGGAGCCCGGAGCTGGATCGGGATCGGCGGTTTCGGCGGTCAGCCGTCGGACTTCTGCAAGATCGCGACGGTCCTCCTGCTCGCCCGCCACATGGCGGAAGCGCAGGCGCCGGTGGCGCCTCGCGGCTGGCTGTGGGCGGCCTCGGCGTTCGTCGTCGTGCCGGTGCTGCTGATCGCCCTGCAGCCGGACATGGGCGGCGCCCTGATGTTCGTGCCCATGCTCGCCGCGATGGCCATCGTCGCCGGCGTCAGGCTCCGGTCGGCCCTGATCGCGCTGGGGGTGGCCGCGGTGGTTGCGGGCGCCATCTGGGTCTTCGCCCTGCAGGACTACCAGAAGGACCGGCTGTCGAGCTTCCTCAGGCCCCACGCGGATCCGCTCGGGTCGGGCTACCAGGTGCGCCAGAGCCGCATCGCCATCGGCTCGGGACAGATGCTGGGCAAGGGGTACGGCGAGGGCACGCAGTCGAATCTGCAGTTCCTGCCGACGCCTCACACCGACTTCGTGTTCGCCGTGCTCGGCGAGGAGTACGGGTTCATGGGCGTCACCGTCGTCCTGGGGCTGCTCCTCCTCTACCTGGGAAACGGGGTGCGCGCGGCCCTGGCGGCGCGCGACCCGGCGGGCATGCTGCTCGTGGTGGGCCTGCTCGCCTTCCTTGCGGGCCACGTTCTCTACAATACGGCGATGGCGGTCGGCCTGCTTCCGATCACCGGCATCCCGCTGCCCTTCCTCAGCTACGGCGGCTCCTTCATGCTCTTCTGTTATGCGGCCACCGGGTTGATGATCCGCGTCGACGTGCAGCGCTTCGTCAACATCTGAGCGGACCGTCCGGGGCGGCCGCGGGCACCGAAATGCACAGGGAGCTTCTGGTCGAAGGCGATCCGCACCAGACCCGCCTCGCCGTCCTGGAGGCGGGCCGGCTGGTGGAGTTCTTCGTCGAGCGCCATCGCGGCCGGGGCCTCGTCGGCAACATCTACAAGGGGAGGGTGCGGCGGGTTCTTCCCGGCATGAGGGCCGCCTTCGTCGACCTGGGGCTGACGCGGGACGGCTACCTGTACCTCGAGGAGATGGCGGGCGACGAGCGGGGAGCCCCCGGCGGAGACGGCCGGCGGGTGAGCCTCGACCTCCCGCGCCGGGGCCGGGAAATCGTCGTTCAGATCGCCAGGGAAGGGCTGGAGGACAAGGGACCGCGGGTCACTACCGAGATCACGCTTCCTGGCCGCTACCTGGTGCTGACGCCCCTGGCCGGTCGGTTGGGGATCTCCAGGCGGATCGAGGATCCGGACGAACGGGCGCGGCTGAAGGCGGTGGTCCTGGAACTTTGGGGCGATGGGCTCGAAGCGCCGGGATGCATCGTGCGCACGGCGGCGGCGGGGGCGCCGGCGGAGGACCTCGGGAGAGAGTACGCGGTCCTCGCGGACCTGTGGCGGGAGATCGGGGAGCGGGCGGCCGCGACCGCGGCCCCGGCGCTCGTCCACCAGGAGGAAGAACTCGCGGTACGCGTGATTCGCGACCATTTCGGGGAGGACTTCGGCGCCTTGCTGGTCGACGGCGCCGATGCCCACCGGGTCATCCGCGAGTACATCGGGCGGGTTCAGCCGGAGCTGCTGACGAGATTGGAGAGGAGCCGCCGCGGTCTGTTCGATCGCTACCGCATCGACGTTGGCGTCGAAGCCGCGCTGGAGCCTCGGGCGCCGCTGCCTTCCGGCGGCCACCTCGTCATCAACCAGACCGAGGCATTGGTGGCCATCGACGTGAACTCCGGCCGCGACGTCGGCGCCGGCGCCGTCGGGGGTGAGGGGAGCTTTCGCGACACGGTCCTCCGGACCAATCTCGAGGCGGTGGCGGAGGCCGTCCGCCAGATACGGCTGCGGGATCTGTCCGGCATTCTCGTCATCGACCTGATCGACATGGAGCGCGAAGAGGACCGTCGCGCGGTGTTCGCGCGGCTCGAGGCGGAACTGCGGAAGGACCGGGCCCGGAAGCGGGTGCTCGAGATCTCGGAGTTCGGCCTTGTTCAACTCACCCGGCAGCGGCGCCGCGAGAACCTGGAGCGGGCCCTGATGGGACCCTGCCCGACCTGCCGGGGCCGGGGCCGGATCAAGACCATCGCGACGATCTGCCTGGAGTTGCGGCGAACCTGTCTGGCGCGTGCCGGCCGCGGTTGCCGCCAGTTGGCCGTGCAGGTCCACCCGGAGGTCCTGGACGGCCTGAACGGTTCCGAATCGGACGTGCTGGACGGCATGCAGGGAGCGTTTGACGTCCCCATCCTGATTCGGGCGGACCCGGACCTCCATCGGGAGCACTTCGTCGTCACCGAGATCGAAGGGCCTTGACGGCGAAGGCTGAAGGACCGGAACGCCGGTTCGAGTTCGACGACCTCACGGGCGCGGTCGCCCCGGCGGCGGTGGAGGTGGAGCTGGGCGCCGGCTTCGAGGAAAGCCTGCGCCGGCTGCTGGACCCCGGGAGCGGCCGGCGCAGCCTGCACTGGGGCCGCAGCTATCTCTACGAAGCCGGCTGGCGAGGGGCCGCGCAGGCGGGCGAGAAGGCCGTGGTCGTCAAGCAGTTCCGCCACGACGATCTGCGCGCGCGGCTCCGCCGCCGCCGCCGCGGCAGCCGGGCCCGCCTGAGCTTCCTGGCCGCGCGCCGCCTCCGGCGTCTCGGCATCCCGACGCCGGAACCCCTCCTCTACGCGGAGTCGAACACGATCGATGGTCCCGCCTGGTACGTCTGCCGTCTGGTGCCGGACGCGCTGGAGTTGCGCTACGTCCTGCGCGCCCTGAACGCCGGCGCCGGACCCGAGCAGTTTCCCGGAATCCACGGTCCGACCCTGTTGCGGCGGGTCGGCGCGCTGGCCGCGGAACTCCACCGCCACGGCGTCTGGTTCAGGGATCTGACCTCCGGCAACGTTCTCCTGTCGGCGCCGGCGACCGACGCCGAGCTCTTCCTGGTCGACCTGAACCGCGCCCGTTTCCGGCGACGGCTGTCGACCAGCCAGCGACTGAGGGATCTCAGCCGGATGCCGGTGCTGCGGCCGGAGGACCGGGCCGAGTACCTGGCCGGCTACCGGCCGGGCGGCCTGCCGCGGCTTCAGCGGATCTGGTTCGAGATCTGCCACCGCGCGTTCCGTTTCAAGCTGGGATCGAAGCAGGGCGCGCGCCGGGGTCTGCGGCGGCTGTCCGATCTCCTCCTGCCGCGCCGCCGCGCCCACCCCCACGTTCCCGACGCGGAACGGGGGGCCACGGCCACCGAGCGCACGGTCTGGGATCCGCTGACCGATCAGCCGCATCAGCAGGCCACCCGCGGCCAGCGCCTGGGCGTGCGCCTGCGCGACGCCGGCCACCACGCGCGGCCCCTGCTTCGATCCGCCGGGCCGCTGCTCCTGTCCGTCGCCGAGGCGCACGGCAGACGGCGTGCCCTCGACCGCGCGCCGGCGCCGGTTCGCTTCGGCGGCCTGGGCGTCGCCGTCGGCCCCGGCTCGGCCCCGGTCGCTTCCCTGGCCGGGGCGATCGAGGAGCTCGGAGTCGGCACCGTGCTCCTGCGCTTCCACCTCTGGCAGGGGGTCGACCGCGACCTGCTGGAGCTGGCGCGGACTCTCCGCCGTGGCGAGCGGCCGGTCGACCTCGTGTTCCAGCTCGGACAGGACCGTTCGCTGGTCCGGGACGCCGGCCTCTGGCGGCGGCGGGTCGAGGAAGCCGCGACCGCGCTGGCGCCCTGCGGGCGGCGCTTCCTGATCGGCCAGGCCCCCAATCGCAGCAAGTGGGGCGTCTGGCGGCCCGCGGATTACTGGAGCCTGCTGGCGGCCGGCGCCGAGGCGGTACGGGCCCAGCGCCGCGACGCCTGCGTTCTCGCCCCCGCGGTGATCGACTTCGAGCCTCACGCGACCGCCGCACTGATCCACTCGGGACGGCCGGAGTGCCGGTTCGACGTGCTGGCGAGCCAGCTCTACGTCGACCGGCGAGGCGCACCGGAGAACCGCCAGCTCGGCTTCGACCTCGCCGGCAAGCTGGCGGTTCTGCGTTCCCTGGCTCGCAGGGCTCCGGACTGCGCGTCGGGCAGGAGCTGGGTCACCGAGTTCAACTGGCCGCTCGCGGAGGGTCCGCACGCCCCCGCGGGCCGGGATGTCGCGGTGGACGAGGACGCCCAGGCCAGCTACCTGGTCCGCTACGCGCTGGATGCCCTGGGCACGGGCCTGGCGGAGCGCGTCTACTGGTGGCAGTTGGCGGCCGCGGGTTACGGGTTGCTCGACCCGCGGGGCGGCGGTCTGCGGAAGCGGCCCGCCTGGCTCGCCCTGCGTCAACTTCAGCGCGAGCTGGCCGGAGCGGAAGTCGTGCGCCTGCGGATGCCGTCAGGGCTGCGCGGCTACCGGGCGGTCCGGGACGGCCGCGAGATCCGGGTCGTCTGGGCGCTGGACGACCGCGGTCGCTCCTACCGGCCTCGGAGCGACGTGCGCGCGGTGCGCGACCGGGACGGCCGGGAACTCGACCGGGTTCCCGCGGTGCTTGCCGGGGCGCCGGTGTACCTCGAGTGCGAGACCGGCTGCCCGGCCCGCGCACCCGCGTAAGATGCTCGCGGCAATGGTCGATTTGGCCCGAACGCTGGTCCGCTACCGCAGCCTGCTCTGGACCCTGGTCATGCGGGAGCTGCGGGCCCGCTACCGGGGAAGCGTCCTGGGGTTCCTTTGGTCCCTGCTCAATCCGCTCCTGCTGCTCGCCGTCTACTCGTTCGTCTTCGGCATGATTCTCGGGCCTCGCGGGTTGGTCGAGGTCAGGCCGTACGGTGTCTTCCTGGTCACCGGCCTCTTTCCGTGGATCTGGGTGTCGACATCGCTGCTGGAGGGCTGCACGTCCCTCACCGCCAACGGCGGCCTGATCCGCAAGGCCGTGTTTCCGGTCGAGGTGCTGCCCGCGGTGGCGGTGGTGGCGAACCTGATGCACTTCCTCCTGGCGCTGCCGATCGTCGGAGTCGCCCTGGTCGCCGGCCGGCTGCTCGGCTATCCGATCTCCGGCTGGACGGCTGTGCTGCTGCCTGCCGTTCTGGCGATCGAGGTGGTCATGGTCGCCGGTCTCGCCTTCGCGCTGTCGGCTCTCTGCGTTCACTTCAAGGACGTGCGGGATCTCCTCGGCAACCTGCTCGTCCTCGCCTTCTTCCTGGCGCCGATCATCTACACCCTGAGCGACCTGCCGCCACAGTTCGCGAGGGTCGTGCAACTGAACCCGATGACCTCCTTCACCACCGCGACCCAGGACCTCCTGTTCTTCGGCCGCCTGCCCGAACTCCATGTGTGGGCGATCATGGCGGCGATCGCCGCGGTGTCGTGGGTGGCGGGCGCCGGCCTCTTCTCGCGCCTCTCCGACACCCTCGTCGAGGCGGTCTGAGTTGAGCCCGCCGGCGGTCGCGGCGAGCGGCCTGTGCAAGCGCTACCGGCGCGCGGCCGGCGGCTACCGGCTGCGGACGCTGAAGAGCGCGCTGCTCGAGGGCAGCCTGACCGGGGGCCTGGCCTCGGGTGAAGTCGTCGAGGCCCTGACCGACGTCAGCTTCGAGGTCGCGGCCGGCGAGGCGGTGGGGATCATCGGCGGCAACGGTTCGGGAAAGTCGACGCTGATCAAGCTGGTGGCCGGCCTGCTGCCGCCGACCTCTGGGGAACTCTCGGTGAACGGCCGGGTCGCGGCCCTGATCGAGCTCGGCGCGGGCTTTCATCCCGAGATCTCCGGCCGCGAGAACATCTTCATCAACGGAGCGCTGCTCGGACTGAGCCGGCGGCGGATCGAGCAGCGCTACGACGACATCGTGGAGTTCGCGGGTCTCGGCGACTTCATCGAAGAGCCGATCAAGTACTACTCCTCCGGCATGTACGTGCGGCTCGGCTTTTCGGTCGCCATTCACACCGACCCGGAAGTGCTCCTGGTCGACGAGGTCCTCGCCGTCGGCGACGAGGAGTTCGTGCATCGCTGCCTGGCGCGGATCGAGGAGCACCTGGCCGGGGGCGGCACCCTGCTCGTGGTCAGCCACACGATGACGCTGATCGACGAGATCTGCGACCGGGCGATGTGGCTGGACGGCGGGCGGGTCCGGGGCCTGGGGTCGACGCGACGGGTCATCGACGCCTACCTGGAGTCGGTGGCGGCGCGCGAGGGCGAGGCCCACGACCGGCGCCGCCAGTCGGATGAAGGGGAGCACGCCGCGACCGCGCCTGCGGGCGCGGCCGAAGAGGTCGCGCGCTGGGGTTCGGGCCAGGCCGAGATCCTGGCGGCGCGCCTGCTGGCCGGCGAGGAGCGGCAGGAGCGCTACCACGTCCACTGCGGGGAGGCGGTGGCCTTCGAACTCGACGTCGAACCAAGAGAGGAACTGTCCGACTTCGTCTTCGGCGTCGGCGTCAAGACGCCGCGGGGCGTCGACTGCTGGGGCACGAACACCGATCTGGCCGGCTACGAGCCGCGTTCCCTCGCCGGGCCGGTGCGGGTCCGGCTCGTCTGCCCGGAGCTGCGGCTGGCGCCGGGCGAGTACACCGTGGACGTCGCGGTTCACGCCCGCGACGGAAGGGCGTACGATTACCGCCGCCGGGCGCTCCGGTTCACGGTGACGGAGAGCACGTCGCTGAGGAGCATCGGTCTCTACCTGCCCGAGCACGAGTGGCAGGTGGAGACGCTGGCCGCGCGGACCGACATCGACTGGCTCTCGCCCGGCGAACAGGCCGGCGACCAACGGAGGATCGAATGAGCGACCAACCCAAGGAAGGATCGGCCGAGCAGGACGCGTCCTCGTCGATCAACGTCAAGATCGGCGACGCCGAGCTCAAGGGGGCCTACTCCAACCTGCTGCGCATCACGCACACCCGCGAGGAGTTCATCCTCGACTTCATCAACGTGGTTCCGCCTCAGGGCATCGTCAGCGCCCGGATCGTGACCAGCCCCGGGCATCTCAAGCGGATCATCCGGGCCCTGGGCACGAACCTGCGGCGCTACGAGGAGGTCCACGGGGTGATCGAGGAGGCGCCCGACCCGACGGAGCAGCCCAGTCGCGTCAACTGACGCGCTGGCTCTTCAGGTACATCGAGGCGATCACGTCGCGGTAGCGCTCGTTGACGATCTTCCTGCGCACCTTCAGCGTAGGCGTGATCTCGCCCTCCTCGAGCGTCAGTTCCCGCTCGAGCAGCCGGAAGCGGCGCACCCGCTCGTGGGTCGGCAGCCGCTCGTTCGCGCGGTCGAGCACGCCCTGGACGAGCTCCTGGAGACGCGGGTCCTGACGGAGTTCCGAAGGTTCCATTTCGGTGAACGGCTCCGGCGGCTCCGCGTAGTTGGGCACGATCAGGGCGTTGAGGTACGGGTAGCCGTCGCCGACCACGACCACCTGGGCGATCGCGGGGTGCGTGATCATCATCTGCTCGATCGGCTGGGGCGCCACGTTCTTGCCGCCGCTCGTCACCAGGAGGTCCTTCTTGCGGTCCGTGATGTAGAGGTAGCCGTCGTCGTCAAGACGGCCGATGTCGCCGGTGTGGAACCAGCCGTCCGGGTCGATCGCCTCGGCGGTGGCCTCGGGCTTCTTCCAGTAGCCCTGCATCAGGCCCTCGGTGCGGGCGAGGATCTCGCCGTCGTCCGCGATGCGAAGCGAGACCCCGGGTGCGGCCTTGCCGACCGAGCCCCGGCGAGAGGCGCCGGGGTACTCCACGGCCAGAACCGGCGCCGTCTCGGTCAACCCGTAGCCCTGGTAGAGGCGGATGCCGATCGCGTCGAAGAACTCGGCGACTTCATTGGCGATCGCGGCGCCGCCTGAAATCGCGAACCGCAGGCGGCCCCCGAACCGCTGCTTGATCTTGCGGAACACGAGGCGGTCGGCGAGCAGGCCCTGGAGCGCCGCGCCGCCGCGCTCAGCGCGCCGCTTGCCGACCTTGAGCGCCCAGGCGATCAGCCGGCGGCGGGCCGGCGGCTGGCTCGCGAACAGGTTCTGGATGCGAAGGTAGGCGCTTTCGTAGAGCCTGGGCACCGAACACAGGACGGTGGGCCGCACGTCCGGCATCAGGCCGGCGACGCGCTCGATCGCGGGGGAGTAGTGGATCGACACTCCGCGGTAGAAGAAGAGGTAGTCGACCGTGCGCTCGAAGACGTGGGAGAGCGGCAGGAAGGAGAGCGCCTGGTCGTCCTCTCCCAGGGGGTAGAGCTCCTGGCAGGCGAGGATGTTCGAGACGAAGTTCCGGTGCGACAGGACGACGCCCTTGGGGTCGCCGGTGGTGCCGGAGGTGTAGATGATGCTCGCCGTGTCGTCCCGGCCGACCCGTCCGCTGAACGTCGCGAGGTCGCCATCCGTGGCCGGCGGCGCGCCGGCGATCAGGGCGTCGAGATGGGTGCCGCCGGGGGCCGCCGCCTCGGCGTCCAGCGCCACCATCCGCAGACCGCGCTGCCCATCGCTGTCCCCGGCGCCTTCGTCGCCGTGTGGAACGATGCCGGAGAGCAGGTCCCGTTTCGCCTTGTCGTCGTAGAAGATCCAGCCGGCGCCGCTGTCGAGCAGGATGTAGGCGACCTGGGGCGCGTTGAGGGTCGGATAGATCGGCACGGACACCGCGCCGAGCAGGTGGCAGGCGAAGTCGACGATGTGCCACTCCGGCCGGTTGGTCGCGAACAGCGCCACACGGTCGCCCTTGGCCACGCCGCGCGACTCGAGCGCCCTGGCGGTCTGGCAGACGGCGTCGAGAAACTCCCGGGCGGAAAGCGAGTCCGTCCGGCGATGGCGCCGGATGGACAGCAGGGCCTCGCGTTCGCCGTAGCGTTCCGCTACGACCCGAAGCAGGTCGGACAGGGTCTCCAAGGTCCGAACGCTAGCACCGCCGCGGCCGCTCTCCGAACAACGCGGAACCGATCCGCACGTGCGTGGCGCCCTCGAGGACCGCGGCCTCGAAGTCGGCGCTCATGCCCATCGACAGCCACCCCTCCCGGTTTCCGAACAGGCCGCCGCGGGCCAGCCGGTCGCGCAGGCGTCTGAGAGCGGCGAAGTCGGAGCGGGACTCGCGCCGGTCGGAGCGCCGGGGAGGGATCGCCATCAGGCCGCGGACCCTCAGGTGCTCGAGCTCGCCGATGCGCAGCATCGCCTCCGTGTTCTCGGGCAGGAAGCCGTGCTTGCTCGGCTCGCGGCCGATGTTCACTTCGAGCAGACAGCCGCGGACGCCGAGCCCCCGGCTGCCGAGCACACGGTCCAGCCGCTTGGCGATCTTTGGCCGGTCGACGGCTTCGAACACGTCGAAGGCGTCGCAGGCGCGCCCCGCCTTGTTCGTCTGCAGGGGTCCGATCAGGTGCCAGGCGACCCGGTCGCCGTAACCGTCGTCGCGCAGCGCCTCGCGGTGCGCCTCGCCCTCCTGGACCTGGTTCTCGCCGAGGATGCGGAGACCGGCGTCCAGCGCCGCGGCGATGCGCTCGAGTGGCTGCCGCTTGCAGGCACCGACCAGGGCGACCTCTTCCGGCTCCCTGCCCGCCTGCCGGCAGGCTTCCGCCAGCCGCTCCGCTATCTCCGCGTAGCGCTCGGCCGCCGTCTTCCCCGGCGCTTCGCTCAGCCGGTCTCTCCGCCGTCCAGGTACAGGATTCGCTGGCATGAGTCGCAGGGCACCAGTGCGCCCTGGGTCTGAATCTGCACGACGACCTGAGGCCTGATCCGGTAGTTGCAGAACGAACAGTGCCGGATGGGAGCGCCGCCGCTCTCCACGACTCCGATGGCGGCCAGCGGCGCGCCGCCGTGGCGGTCGAACAGACGCTCGTACTGGAGGAGGGCGGCGGGCGGAAGGCGTTCACGGAACACCTCGATCCGCCCCTCGAGCGCTTCGACCCGCTTGCGCATCTCGGGCTTCTGCTCTTCCCACACGGCGAGCTGCTCCTGGTACTGCTGGTCGAGGGTCTCGAACGCGCCGCGGATCTCGTCGAGCTGTGCCGACGCCTCGTCCTGGCGCTCGATGGCCAGCAGCGCCTGCTCGTCCGCTTCACGCATGCCGGCGCGCACCGTGTCGATCTCACTGAGAAGGGCGCCGTACTCGCGCTGCGTCGTCACGCGGGCTATCTGTTCCTGGTAGCGCTCGATGCTCTCCTTTCCCGCCGCCGCTTCCGCTTCCGCGGCGCGGCGCTCGAGTTCGGCCTGCTGGCACTCCTGCTCGAGCCGTTCGATCTCGCTCCGTTGCTGTTCGTACTGGTCGTGGAGCTCCTGCATCGACTCGGGAACCCCGTCCAGCAGGGCGCGGCTGTGGGCGAGTTCCATGCTCGCCTGCTGCAGATCTACGATCGTGTCGAGGACTCTTTCCATTCCGCTCCGTTCCGAAGCTCGAGCGGCTCCCCCGTGCTGACCGATCTGCTGTCCGCCGGAGAAGCGCCGATTGTTAGAGGTTCCAGTGAGTTGGCGATCGCAGGCTCCGCAGTTCGCGGTGTGGGTCCACCTGGATTCGAACCAGGGACCTGCCGGTTATGAGCCGGATGCTCTAACCGCTGAGCTATGGACCCTCGGGGCCCCCGAGCGCAGTGCCGCAGTATAGCCCCACGAAGAGCTTCCGGGCGGTCCACCGTGGGGTATAGTGCTCGGCACGCAACAAGCGGTTGAAGGAGGCGCCAGAATGTCGAGATCCACTCCAATCGGGCGGCCGGGCAGGGCGAGGTTTGCCGCCGGCGTTCCGGTCATCCTCCTGTTCGCCGCTCTGGTCGCGTGCGGTCTCTCGGAGGAGGAACGGGTATCCGCCGCGCGGGCCGACGCCTGGGCCGAGTTGCAGGAAGAGCAGGCGGCCCTGAGCGCCAAGCGCGACGAACTGGCGGGGCTTCGCGCGCGGGTCCTCGCGGCGGGCGAGGACGACGACGTCGAGGCCCTCGGCGCGCAGGTCGATTCCCTCGACAACGAGATCGGCAACGACGGCGAGGCCTTTGCGACCAAGCTGGTCAACTACATCAACGAGGCGGAGTGGGAACTCGGCGGCGAGATGACCGATGAGCAGCGGGCCGCCTTCGCGATGAAGAGCGCCGAGGACATGTACCTGGCCGAGGAGTACGTGGTCAAGGGCGGCGACTACCGCCGCGCCGTCGAGATCCTGCAGCGGGCCCTCGGCGTCGACCCGGACAACGCCGATCTCCAGGCGCGGCTGGCCGAGTACCAGGACGCGCGCTACATCACCGCCGAACGGCTGGCGGAAGTGAAGCGGGGGATGACCGAGGCCGAGGTCGAAGCGCTCCTCGGCAAGGTGTTCCATCGCAACGTCCGGGAGTTCGATGAGGAGAACGTGTTCGCCTGGTTCTACCCGAAGAACCCCGAGGAGCATGGTGCCGGCGCGGCCGCCGGGGTGTTCTTCCGCGAGGGCGACGGGAAGGTCTACCGCACCGACGCCAACGCCGTGGAGGGTCAGGCCGAGGAGGAGTAGGCGCGACATCCGACCGCCCGAGACGAGCGCTCGGACGGTGACGCCGGTGGCCCGAGGACGCGCCACCAGGGTTTCCCGGCCCTTGACGGGGCGGGCGGGCTCGTGCAGAATCCGCAACGCTCGCGGGTCGTCGTGCGTCGTCGGCTGCGGGCTATCCGGGCGCGAGCCCGCAACCACGGGAACGAGATCACTTCATGCCGGTTGTGCAGGTACGCGAAGACGAGAGCTTCGAGAATGCGCTTCGACGCTTCAAGCGGAAGTGCGAGAAGGAAGGCATCCTGACGGAGCTCAAGAAGCGCCAGCACTTCGAGAAGCCGTCCGTCAAGCGGAAGCGCAAGGTCATGCAGGCCCGCAAGAAGATGCTGCGGCGCCTCGCCGAGGAGCGCCGCGCCGGTCTCGCCTAGGGCGTCCGCGCAGCGAAGTCGCTGCGCCGAGCTTGGTGATCCGTTACCGGGCTGACAGATGAGTTGCTGTAGCGCCGCGACCTCGGAGGCGCTCGAGTTTCCGTCGCTGCTCGCCGTCCTCGCGGGTTTCGCTTCGACCGACATCGGCGGTCAGGCGGTGCGCGCCATCGCGCCGGAGACCGACCGCGGCGAGATCGAGCGTCGCCGGGTTCGCTACGCGGAGATCGCCCGCGAGGTCGAGCGGGGCGGTGTCCTGGTGCCGTCGCTCGACGGGCTTCTCGACCTGCGGGATCATCTGGAAGGGGACGGTCGGGGACTGGGCGGTCCGGAGCTGCTCGACCTGGCGGCGGCGATCGAGGCAAGCGAAGAGGTGCTGGGCCGCCTCGAGAGCCTCGAGGCTACGCCGCAGTGTGCCGCCGAGGTCGAGACGCTGCGGGGGATCGAGGCCGGCGCCGCGGAAGCCGCGCCAGGCCGGCAGGACGGAGGCTGCGCCGGGTTGGCGCGCCGCCTGCGCCGGATGCTGAACCGGCGCGGCGAGGTGCGGGACGACGCGACGCCCCGGCTGCGGACGCTCGTCCGGGACGCCCGGCGCACCCAGGCCTCGGTCGAGGCCTCGCTTCAGGCCTGGGTGCGGGAACACGGCAGCGCCCTGGCGGACGATTCGATGCCCATGCGGGGCGGCCGGCTGTCGGTGCTCCTGCCCTCGGGCGGCCGCGGCCGTCTCGCCGGTCTCGTCAGGGGACGCTCCGCCTCGGGCAGGAGCTTCTACTTCGAACCCTCGGAAGTCGCCCTTGGCAACGACGAGATGGAGCGAATCGCCTCCGACAGGGACATCGAGCGCACCCGCATCCTCGCCGAGCTGGTGGCTCAGGCCCAGGTTCTCAAGCCGGCGATCGTCGCGCGCATCGACTTTCTGGCCGCGGTCGACGCGATGCAGGCGGCGGCGCGGTTCGCGGGCGAGGTCGGCGCCGCGCTGGCCGCGGTCGCGCCAGCCGATCCGGGCGGAAGCGCGTCCATGCTGGAGCTTCGCAGTGCCCGCCACCCGCTGCTCGACCCGTTGCTCGCCGACCGCCGGGAGCTGGTGCTGGGAGCGGCGGGCAACCGGGGCGTCGTCGTGCCGCTGGACCTGCGGCTCGACGTTCACCGAACCCTGGTCCTGACCGGTCCGAACGCCGGCGGCAAGACGGTCGCCCTGAAGACGGTGGGTCTGCTGTGCCTGATGAACCAGGCCGGCCTGCCGGTTCCGGCCGAGCGGGACAGTCGCCTGCCGATCCTCGACCACGTCGTGGCGGTGGTGGGCGACGAGCAGAGCGTCCTCGACGAACAGTCGACGTTCAGCGCCCGGCTGCTTCGCCTCCGCGAAGTGTGGCGCCGCGCCGGGCCGCGCACGCTGGTCCTGCTCGACGAGGTTGGCGCCGGCACGAACCCGGAGGAGGGCGCGGCCCTCGGAATCGCCCTGCTCGAGGGGCTGGTCGAGCGCGGTTCGCTCGGGATACTGACGACGCATCTCACCCAGCTTGCCGCCGCCGCCCTCGAGTCGCAGGCGGCCTCCTGCGCCGCGATGGGTTTCGATCCGGAGAACGGCCTGCCCACCTACCGGCTGGTCGTCGGTCCGCCCGGAGGCAGCCAGGCGCTGGCGCTGGCTCGCCGCCTCGGCCTTCCGCCGGCCTGGCTGGAGCGAGCCGAGCACTTCCTGGGCTCCGAGCACCAGAAGCTGCGGCGCGTGCTGGAGCGCAACGAACGCCTCCGCGAGCGGCTGCTGGAGCGGGAGGCGGAACTCGCGCGTCTGACCGCCGAGACGGAGTCGGCCCGCGCCCGCTTCGAAACGTGGCAGGAGTCGCTGCGGGCGGCCAGGAAGCGGCTGGACCAGATCCTCGGCCGCGAAGTCGACGCACTGCGCCGGGCGAACCGCCGCCGGCTGGATGAGGCCCTGGCCGAGCTGTCGTCGACCTCCCGGGGACCCGGCAAACGAGCCTTCGCCCGGGCGGCGGCATCCCTGCACGGAGAACTCGACCGGGACACCTCGGCGGCGGCCGATCGCGCTTCCCGGGCGGCCGGCGATCTCGACGCGCCGCCGGAACGGGAACCGGAGGAAACGTCGCAGCCGGAGGAGCAGCGTCCCCTGGTCACAGGCAGCCCGGTCCGCCACCGTTCGCTGGGTTGGCTGGGTGAACTCGTGGAGCTTCGTGGCGACCAGGCGACCGTGCTGGTCCGCGGCAAGCGTGTCCGGTCGCCGAGCGCCGACCTTCTGGCGGTAGCGGGAGGAGAGCGGCCGGCGCCCGGCCGCGTCCGGGTCCAGAGGTCTCCCGCGCCCTCGGTGGAAGCGGAGCTGCTGCTGATCGGCCAGTTGGTCGAGTCGGCGCTCGAGTCCCTCGACGCCTACCTCGATCGGGCTCTTGCCGCCGGCCGCGAACGGGTTCGCGTGGTCCATGGCCACGGCAGCGGCCGGCTTCGGCGGGCCGTGCGCGAGCACCTGCGCAGCCACCCGGCGGTCGCCGGTTTCAATCCCGCTCCGCCCTCGGCCGGCGGCGACGGCGCGACCGAAGTCCTCCTGCGCTGACGGCGTGCGTCGCTGTAGCATGAGCGGTCGTGCAGAGGCGATCAGGGTTCACCGATGGGGCGGTGGACGCGGTGCGCGAAGCGATCGACCTGATCGATCTCGTGAGCGAGCACACGAGGGTCGAACGCCGGGGCGAGCGCTTCAAGGCGCTTTGCCCGTTCCACAAGGAGAAGACGCCGTCGCTGTCGCTCGATCCCCAGAACAAGCTCTACTACTGCTTCGGCTGCGGCGCCGGCGGGGACGCCTTCAAGTTCCACATGGAGCTTACGGGCGACGACTTCAAGACCGCGCTCGAGCACCTGGCCCGGCGCTACGGGGTTCCTCTGGCGCGGGCCTCCGGTCCGGAGGCCGCCGCCCGGTCGGAGCGCGCCGACCGCATCCAGGCCGCCCTCGACGCCGCCTACCGGTTCTTCCGGGCGAAGCTCGGGACGGCGCCCGTGCCGCGGCAGTACCTGGAGCGGCGCAAGATGCCGCCGGAGCTGATCGACCGCTTCGGCGTCGGCTACGCACCCGACGACTGGCGGACGATGATCGAGGACCTCGGCCGGCGCATACCGGTTCCCGACCTCGAGGCCGCGGGTCTCATCGCCCGCAGCCCGAAGGCGCCGGACCGTCCCTACGACCGGTTCCGCAACCGGCTGATGTTCCCCATCCGGTCGCCCTCCGGCCGCCTCCTGGCGTTCGGCGGACGCACCCTCGGCGACGACCAGGCGAAGTACGTCAACACGAGCGAGACGGACCACTTCCGGAAGGGCACCGTGCTCTACGGCCTCGACGCCGCTCGCCGCGGCATCCGGGAACAGGGCCGGGCGCTCCTGGTCGAGGGCTACTTCGACGTCCTGGGCGCCGTGGCGTCCGGCATCGACTGGGCCGTCGCGAGCATGGGCACGGCGCTGACCGGGCAGCAGGTCAAGCTCCTGGCCCGCTACACCGACGAGGTGGTTCTGGGTTACGACGGCGATCGCGCCGGCATCGAGGCGGCGCGCAAGGCGGCGGGACTGATGCTCGAGGCCGGGCTCAACGTCCGGCGCGCGCTCTTTCCGGCGGGCCAGGATCCGGATTCGCTGCGGCTCGACGAGGGACCCGAAGCGGTGCAGGCCACGGTTGCCGAGGCGCGGGATGCGGTGGCGATCGAGATCGACGACCTGCCCAGCCGCGACGAACTCGACCCGCGGTTGCGGGCGCGCGAGGCCGTGCGGGTGCGCGCGCTGATCGACCGGGTCGGCGACCCGATCGCGAGAAGGGGCTACTACGAAACCGCCGCCGAGCGCCTCGGCGTCAAGGTCGACGTGCTCCTTGGCGAATCCGTCGCCGCGGAGAAGCCGTCCGGCGCGGGTTCGCCCGGGCTCGCCGCTGGACCCCGTCCCCCGGTGACCGCGTCGATCGAGGAGCAGGTGCTGCGGCTGCTGGCCGCCGCCCCGGACCTTCGCGGCATCGAGTGGCGGGCGCCGGACGCGTTCTTCGACCCCGCCCTGCGGGCCATCTACGAGGCCATGAGGGAACAGGCCCAAGCCGGGGCGCAACGGATCGACTCCGGCGCCCTCGTGGACGTTCTCGGACGCCGCGTCGGCACGAACGACGAGACCGATCGACCTGTTGACCGGGTCGCCAGGCTTTTGTTACAACGGTCGTCTGCCTTCTCTGAATCGGAGCTTCGGATCAGTCTCGTGGAATTGGGTCGGCGTTTCGCGAGACAGCGGCTCCACCTGCTCGCTCGGGAGATCAATCGCGCACAGCGTGAAGGTGACATGGAAACCCTGCACCGGATGATCGAGGAGAAGCAGCAGCTCAGCCGCGACCTCTACCGGCAGGCGGGGGGCTGAGGGGCCGTGGCCGTGAACAACGCTGCCGTCCGGGTCGAGGCGATCGAGCCGATCGAGCAACGCCACAGCTCGGTCCGCGTCCTGTTCAACCTGGGCCGGGAAAAGGGCTATCTGCTCCACGACGAGTTCCAGGGTCGGTTGCCGGACGACCTGCTCGCCGAGCCGCGGGACCTGGAGGAAATCCGGACACGCCTGACAGCGATGGGTACCGGCTTGATCCGGCGGCCGGAGATGTTCGTCAACGTCGCCGACTCCGATCCCCTGCCCCCTGTTGGCGATGCCGGACAGGACGGCCCGGAACCCGCCGTTCCCACGCACCACGACCGGACGACGGATCCGGTCCGCGTCTACCTGCGGGAGATGGGCCGGGTCGATCTGCTCGATCGGGAAGGCGAAGTGGAGATCGCCAAACGGATCGAGCGCGGCGAGTGGATCGTCTTCGAGGCGCTCTGCGACAACCCGGTCGTGCTCCGGGAGTTGCTGCGGATCAACGAGTTGGCGCGGCGCGACCGGCGCCTGATGCGGGAGCTTCTGGCCGATGGCGGCGCCCACCTCGACCAGAGCGCCAGGGACCGGATCGCGAAGAACCTCGGGATCTTCCGGGCGATCGAGGCTCTCGACCGGCAGGTGCGCCGTCTGCGCCGGCAGAGCGATCGCTGCCGCCCGGGCAGCGATCGGTTCGCGGAGATCGAACGCGAGATCGATCGCATGGCGGGCAAGATCACCGAGCAGATCCGCTCGATCGAGTTGACGGCGCAGACGCGCAGCCGCCTGGTCGAGATCCTCAAGCAGCTCTACGCGGAGATCTCGCGCCACGACCGGGACATCCGCCGGGCGCAGATCGCGCTCGACCGGGAGCGCGACACGGAACTCGGCGCGCTGCACCGGCGCCGGATCGAGAAGTACCGCGCGCGGCTCCGGGCTTCGGAAGAACGCTATGGCACGACCCTCGCGCAGGTGACCGCGACGCTGAACAAGGTGCGGCGAGGCGAGGCGATCTGCGAGCAGGCGCGCTCCGAGATGATCCTGGCGAACCTTCGTCTCGTCGTTTCGATCGCCAAGAAGTACACGAACCGCGGGTTGCAGCTCCTGGACCTGATTCAGGACGGCAACATCGGGCTGATTCGGGCGGTCGAGAAGTTCGAGTACCGCCGCGGCTACAAGTTCTCGACCTACGCGACCTGGTGGATCCGCCAGGCGATCACGCGGGCGATCGCCGACCAGGCAAGAACGATCCGCATCCCGGTCCACATGATCGACACGATCAACAAGCTCACCCGGACCAGCCGCGCGATGGTCCAGGAACTGGGCCGCGAACCCACGGTCGCCGAGATCGCCGAGCAGATGGACATGGAGGTGTCCCACGTTCGCGAGATCATGAAGATCGCGCTGGAACCGATCTCGCTGGAGACGCCGATCGGCGAAGAGGCGGACTCTTCCCTGGGCGACTTCATCGAGGACGCGAGCGTGGTTTCGCCGCTCGACGCGCTGCTGACGAAGGGCCTGGGCGAGCAGACCGCCGCGGTGCTCCAGACCCTGAGCCCGCGCGAGGAACTCGTGCTCCGGATGCGCTTCGGCGTGGGCGACGGCGCCGAGTCGACGCTGGAGGACGTGGGACGTTCGTTCAACGTGACGCGCGAGAGGATCCGGCAGATCGAATCCAAGGCGCTCCGCAAGCTGCGTCATCCGAGCCGCGCCAGCCAGTTGCAGCCCTGGCGCAACCGCCTTTGAGCTTCGCGACAGGCGTTGACAGTCGGCTTGAAGCCTCCCTAAGATGAACTCTGTGTCGCCCGCCGCTGTTTGCCTTGAGGCGGATTCTTCCTCGGTAGCTCAACGGTAGAGCGTTCGGCTGTTAACCGAAATG
>JAPOXA010000207.1 GCA_026707325.1 Acidobacteriota bacterium
TCGAACTCCTTCACGTAGAAGCGGTCCGTGCGGCAGAAGAGCTTCCAGTCGACGCGCCGGATGTCGTCGCCGGGCTGGTACGCCCGGTACTCCGCGAAGTCCATCGACCGGCCGAGGAACGGCGACCGGTGCAGGCCGCTCACGAAGCCCTCGACGACGGTCTTCGCGAGCAGGTCGAGACTGCTGATGCGCGCGAGCGTCCCGGTGTCGACGAACCTACCGTAGCTCATGCCGCCGCCTCGCCCGTCAGCTCATTCCGCTCGGGGTCACGGGCGCGAGTTCCAACAACCGGCCGACGATCTCGTCGGTGGTCACCCGCTCCGACTCGGCGTGGAAGTTGGTCAGGATGCGGTGCCGCATGACGGGCTTGGCCAGGGCCCGAACGTCTTCGTGCGCGACGTGATAGCGCCCGTCCATCAGCGCCTTCGCCTTGGCGCCGAGAACCATGAACTGGGCCGCGCGAACGCTGGCCCCGTACTGCACCCACTGGTTCACGAAGTCCGGCGCCTCCGGGGTGTCGGGACGGGTCATCCGCACCAGGTGGACCGCGTAGCGAAGGATCGGCTCCGCGATCGGCACCCGCCGCACCAGCCGATGGAACGCGCGGAGGTCGTCGCCCGTTACCCGGGTCTCCAGGGTGAACTCGCGGATCGTGGTCGTCGCATCGACGATCTCCATCTCCTCGTCCTCGGGGAGATGGTCGATGACGATGTTGAACATGAAGCGGTCGAGCTGCGCCTCCGGCAACGGATAGGTGCCTTCCAGTTCGATCGGGTTCTGAGTCGCGAAGACGAAGAACGGCTGCTCCAGCTCGTAGGTCCGGCCCTGGACCGTCACGCGGTGCTCCTGCATCGCTTCGAGCAGCGCCGCCTGGGTCTTCGGCGGAGTCCGGTTGATCTCGTCGGCGAGCACGATCTGGGCGAAGATCGGCCCGGGCATGAAGGTCATCTCCCGCTTGCCGGTGTCCTGGTCCTCCTGGATGATGTCGGTGCCGGTGATGTCGCTCGGCATCAGGTCCGGCGTGAACTGGATGCGACTGAACTTCAGGTCCAGAATCTCGGCGACGGTCTGGACGATCAGGGTCTTGGCCAGACCCGGCACCCCGGTCAGGATGCTGTTGCCGCCCACGAACAGGGTCATCAGGACCTGACCGAGCACCTCCTCCTGGCCGACGATCTGCTTGGCGAGTTGGGCGAGGACCTGCTCCCGGCCTGTCGCCAGCCGCGCGGCCAACTCGATATCCGTTTCGCTGGTCAGGCCCTCGCCGCCGCCTTCCAGGACGGTCGTCTGGGCGAGGCCTTCCGAGGTGTCGTTCATCGAGTTCTCCATCGTTGGGGGATCGGGACCGCGTCCGTTCGTGAACGGATCAGTGGGTCATCCCGTAGATCAGGTAGTTGACCCCGAGCTTGAAGCCCTTCTGGGTCACGTCGACCGGATAGAAGGTGGTCTCCGACCACTCCCAGAAATCGCCTATGTCCATGTTGTAGTTGATGGCAACCATCAGCCGGCGGCTCGGATCGTTGTCCTCGAAGACACCGTAGATCCGGCCCCGCACCGGGTAGAAGCGGGCGTCCTCGATGTCGAAGTTGATGTCTTCGAGCACGAAGAAGGAGCGGAAGACGGGGTGTTCGACGGTCAGGGGGACGAGTTCGTAGCCCGGCAGCAGCCGGCCCATCTGCCGCTCGAAGTTCTCCCACTGGACGGGGTAGCCGCGGATGTCGAAGAAGTCGTCGATCACCAGGAAACCGCCCTTGAGCAGGTAGGAACGGAGGTTCTCGACTTCTTCCTCCGTCGGATTCCAGAAGCCCGGCTCGCAGAGATAGGCCCAGGGATGCTCGAACAGCCGGGGATCGCTCAGCTCGAGGACGTTGCCGCCCTCCGTCCGCACCTCGATGTCGGTGATCTCGTCGACGATACGGGTGAAGTTCTCCTCGGCGAACGGGTAGTCGTGGTTCCACTTCAGGTCGAGCCCCCACATGAACGGGCCGCCGCCCCAGATCGTCGGCTCGAAGCGGATTCGGGCGAAGGTGAAGCCGCCCGAGTAGGGGAACGACGGCGTCTCCACCTCGGGCGCCGCGGGACGCCAGTTCTCGTCGCGCGCGGACAGCCCGCCCGCCAGCAGGACAAGCGACAGAATGCCCGCCACCGCTCGAAACGTCCCACGTTTGCTACGCGCTCCGGTCACGGCCCCTCTACTCCAGCCTGCCGTCCTTTCCGCGCGGGTTCCTTCCCGACCAGGTCGAGCAGCAGTTCCTGCGCCGGATCGTACCCCGGCGCGACCTCCAGGGCTCGCAGCACCGTGCGCCGGGCCTGCTCGGCCCGACCCGCGTCCCGCTGGGCGCGCGCCAACCGATACAGCGCTTCCGCGCGGTCGGGCGGGTCCAGCGCTACCAGGGCGGCGCGCTCGCGCACGGCGACGTCGAAGCGGCCGTCGGCCGAGGCGAACTCGGCGAGACGACGGTGTACGCCGGCGTCGAACGGCGAGATGTAGAGGGTCCGCTCCAGAATGGCGGCTTCCTCCTCGCTCCGGCCGGCCCCGGCCAGGAGGTCGGCCAGCGCGAGGTGCTCGTCCCACGCCGTCTCGTTGTGCTGGAGCAGACCCTGCAGCGCCTCGATCGCCTCCTCCTCGCGCTCCAGTTCCCGGTAGATCTCGGCCAGCAACGTGTAGGCGTTGCCGGGACCGACGAACTCGGGGAAGAGGTCGCGGCCCCTCAGCAGCGGCGCCTCCGCCTCGGCGTAGCGCTCCTTGGCGAAGAGCGCGTTGCCGTAGGTCATCTGCACGCGAAAGTCGTCCGGACGTTCCTTCGCCACTCGTTCGAGCGCCTCCAGGTCCGGCCCGGAGCCCGCAAAGAGGTTCCGCCTGGGGCCCCGCGACGGCCCATCCTCACCCGACTCTTCATCTTCCGTGTCATCCCGGCCGACGGCTCCCGGAACGTCGTAGAGGGCCGCCATCGCGGTGCCGAAACGCTCGCGCAGATAGCCGAAGAACCGCTCGTCGAAGCTCTCAAGGGACAGCGCCATTGCCTCCTGGAACACCTCTTCGGTGCTCTTGCCTTCCCGGTAGCCGGCAAGCATGAGCAGAACCGCGTCGAAGCCGTAGTTCGCCTCGATCCAGTCGCAGATCAGTGAGGCCTGGTAGTAAGAGAGCCCGATCTGGTTGGGGAACTTCGGCCGCATGAAGCCGTCGTTGAGCTCGCCGATCCCGAGCAGATCCCCATCCCGCAACGAAGTGATGAAGGGGATCTGGACGTCGTCCCCCCACGCTGGACGCGCCCGACGCTCCTCGACCACGGAGAGACCCTCGGTCAGCCAGCGCGGGATCCTCGCGTCGGTAACGAGGAGGGTGAAGGTGTGGGCGAGTTCGTGCCAGAGCGTGGCGCCCCAGTTGAAGTGGCCGACCTGGCGCGCCGAGGGCGAATCGAGGGCCAGGACCGGACCGAAGCACACGCCCAGAGCGCCCAGTCCGGCAAGTCCGACCGTGCGGACCGAGAAGTCGGCGTGCGACGGATAGACCTCGACCCGGACCGGCGTCGGAGGCTCGAACCGGTAGCGCTCGACCAGCACTTCCCAGGCCTCCTCCGCCAGCTCGACCACGTAGGGCGCGAGCAGTTCCGCCTCGCTTTCGTGGATGTGGAACTCGAAGTGCTCGCTCTGGATCGTCCGGTACTGGACGAACGTGTCGACGAGGTCGAGCGTGTTCTTGATCCAGACGTTGTACGGGTCGCCCGCGAAGGCCCGCTCCAGGTTGCCCTTCCCGGCCTCGATCTCTCCGAGGCGGAGCTGGTTCTGGCCGAGCAGTCCGTAGCCGCGCCAGGACTTCGGATCCAGCCGCACCGCCTCGGCGGCGAAGTCGCGCGCCTGCGGGTAGAGCCGATTCTCGACGCTGGCGTCGGCGAGTTCGTTGAACAGGTCGGCGTAGCGCGGGTTGTCCGCCAGAATGCCGTCGCGCAGGCTGGCGAACTCCTCGTTCCGCCCTTCGATGAACTCGACCGCCGCCAGCACCGTCCGCGCCGTGAGCGATTCGGGATCGGCCTGGATCGCCTTCTCCGCCTCCTCGCGGGCCTCCCCGAAGCGCTCCGACGCCAGGCGGAGTCGGGCCCGGAACACCCGGGCCGCGATCAGGTTCGGGTTCACGTCCAGGGCCGCGTCGAGAGTCTCGGCCGCCCGCGGGTCGCCGTCGAACCGCATCGTCCGGGCCATCGCCAGCAGCGCCTCCGGGTGTCGCGGGTTCGTCCGCAGCACGTCGGCGATCGAGGTGCGGGCCTGGGAGCTGTCGTACTTCTCGAGGAACAGCTCCCCGAGCCGGATCCGGGGCACGGGCCACGAGGGATCGAGCGCCACGGCCTCGTCGTAGGCCCTCAGCGCGTCCTTGAACAGCTCCGGATCATCGCGCCCCAACCACTGGCAGGCCTCGGCGACCGCCACGAGCTCCTCAGCCGTGTCGGCAGCGCCGCGATTGTAGGCGTCGATCATCGCGTAGAACCCCGTCGTAGCCTGTTCGATCACGCCCTGATCCCGGGCCAGGCGCGCGAGTTCGAACGAGGCGACCAGGGCGTCCCTGCCCCGGGCCGCACGCGCCGACTCGAACGCCTGTCTGGCTCCCTCGCGGTCACCGCCGAGCAGCGCCACCCGGCCGCGCAGAACGCCGAGCCCCGAGTCCGCGGCATCGACGCCCTCGAACGCCCCGGCAGCTTCGTCGTAGCGCCCGGTAGCGATCAACGCCTCCACCAGCAGTTGCACCGCGCGCGGCGCTGCCGCCTCCGCGGCGCCAGTCCGCACCTCCAGCCGGGAGATCGCGTCCTCGTACCGGCCGGTCCGGAGCATCGACTCGATCTCATCAAGCGACACCGGCTCCTGTGCCCGGGCCGGCCAGGCCCCGACCGACCAGACGACTGCAAGCACCAGTGCGCCCGCCGCGGTTCCTGCCAAGGAGCGTCTACCGCCAGAGATCACGGATCGGGCTCCCCGTCGGCGCCGCCTGCCTCCTCCAGCTCGCGATCGACCAGTGCCAGTTCGACCATCAGCTCCTGGAGTTCGCTCAGGTAGACCTCCTCGTCCAGCGTCTCCCGCTGCAGGCGCAGCTCATCGATTCGCCGCTGTATCCCGGCACGCCGCTCCGTCAGTTCCCGCGCCTTCGCGGTGAGCGTCGAAGGCTCCGCCTCCTGAGCCAGGTACACGAGACTCGCAAGCCGGCCGTCGGCCGCTTCCGACGCCTCCAGGCCGGCCGGCTCCGAACTGCCCAGACCGTCGCCGTCGTCGTCGAGCAGCGCATTCTCGGTGCGCAACAGCCCGTTCTGCCGGTAGTAGCGCTCGATCTCGCGCTGAGCGAACTCGAAGGCCTCCAGCGCCGACGTGCGGCCGTCCTTGTTCGCGTCCCCCGCGGCGCCGTCGAAGGCCTCCGCCAGGAAGCCGCCGAACAGCGACTCGTTGCTCTGGCCTCCCGACTTGGTCGCCGTGATGACGACGCGGCCCTCCTGCGACAGCGGTCCGACGAAACCGCCCGACGCGGAACTCGCATTGATGAACACGACGCGGCGATCCGGGAGCTGCTCCAACGCCGCGGCGTACTCCGCGGCGACCAGGTCGCGACCGGGAAGATTGAACCGCGGCGGTCCCGCGGCGCCACTGCCATGGCCGAAGAGGACGATCCACACGTCGTCGCCGGGGCTCGAGCGCCCGGCCAGGGCCGCGATCTCCGCCAGCACGTTCTCCCCGGTCGAGCGTGCGCTGATCCGCTCGGGATCGATGTCCTCGCGCTCCCCCAGGTAGACGACGTTCTCCGGCCGGAGCCCGGCGGCGACTGCCGCATCCGCGACCCGCGTCGACCACAGATGGAAGCGGTCCGTGTAGGCATCCTCGCCGCCGACCCCGGCCACGACCAACAGGTGAGCGTCGGCGCAAAGCGGCGCCACCGAGAGCAGGCCGGCCACCGCCAGGCGAGATGCCAGGACGGCGCCGCGGCGCGCTTCCGCACGGTTCACGCCATCCCCAGGCGGCGCCGGACGGCCCACTCACCACCCAGCAGCGCGACCAGCGCCAGGAACAGGATGGGCATGTCCCAGAGATCCCTGGCCTCGCGCACCAGAGTTCCCTCGCTGCTCACCGAAAGGTCCTCGACCAGGCGGTCCGCCTGGCCGAGTCCGACCTGCCGGCCGCCCGTTTCGCTCGCGACCCGCGTGAGCACGGAATCCCGGCGGGCCGCGCCGAACAGCTCCTCGTTCAGTTCATCCACGGCAAAACGGGCGGTCGCAACGCCGAGCAACTCGCCTTCAGACCGCGCGTCGACCTCGACCCGGTAGAGGCCGGGCTCCCTTGCCGTGAAGGTGCCGATGAACTCTCCGTCACGTTCCACCGACCAGTCGAGCGGTACCTCGACCTCCTCGCCGGACGGCTGCTCGATCGCCGCCACGACCTGGGCCCGGTTCACTTCCTGGAACGCCTCGTCCCGGACCGTCGCGCGCAGCGTCACGGTGCTTCCCGGCTCGAAGCGGTCGCGGTCCGCCTCTATCTCGATCCGATCGGGCACGTAGGACACCAGCCAGCGCAGCATCTGCCGCCAGAGGCGCTCGTGAGTCTGGTCCTCGAGCGGGATGTCGGCGCTCATCTGCCAGTGCCAGGAGTCGTGAGGCGTGAACGCGATCGCCCGGCCACGGCCGATCCGATGGTGCGCCAGGACGATCATCGGATCTCTGACCATCGGACTCTCCGCCTGAAGCAGCGCCGTAGCGCCGGCCTTCAGTTCCGTCGCCCGCTGGTAGGCGGAAAGAGGCGGCAGCGTGGGCCAGAGTTCGTTCGCCTCCTGCCGGTCGTCGCGCAGGAGCGTTGCCGGGTGGCCCCGCCCCTGAGGCGTCAGATCGATCCGCAGATTCGTCATCAGTTCCGGGCGACCCTGGTCGGCCGGCCGGTCATAGAGCACGACCGGTGAGAGTTCGGCAAGCGGAGTGCCGGCAAAGCCTCCCTCGGAGAAGGCCCGCCGACCACCCAGGAGCAACACGCCGCCGCCGCGCTGGCTGGCGAAGTCGACCAGCATCCGCATCTGGTCGTGAGTGAAGAAACTCGCCTCCATGCTGCCCAGGATGACGCCGCTGTACTCGAACAGCTCCTCGCGCCGGGTCGGAAACCCCTCGAAGCGCCGCGTGTCCTCGTCGAAGTTCATGCCGTAGAACTTGTTGGCCGCCTGCCTCGTCATCGACACGACGTGCAGATTCTCGTCCTGACTCACCGCTCGCCGCAGGAACTTCGACTCGTCGCGCGGCTCGCCCTCGAAGAAGAAGACCTTCTCCCGCCGCTTCAGCACTTCCACCAGGGCGGTCCGCTCGTTGTTCAGCAGCAATTCCTCACCCGGTTGGCCGGCGACCTGAAACCGGAACTCCCTGGCGCCCTCGTCGTTCGCCGCGAACATGACGCGGGCCGTGACGGCCGAGCCGCCACGCGGGAACGTCACCTGCTCCAGGTTGACGATCCGGCCGTCGTCTTCGACCTCCAGATCCACGGTGCGGCCGCCGAACCCCGTCTGGGACAGTGTGACCTCGACCTCGACCGTTGAACCCTCGAGCACCCGCCTGGGGGCGACTACCCGGGAAACCTCGATGTCCTTGCGAAGCCGCGGCCGGCCGACGCCGACCGTGTACACGGGAGTGCCGGCGGCCTTCAGCGTGAGCAGGGCGTCACCGAGCTCGGCCGGCGCGGAATCGGCGCCGTCCGAGAGCAGAACGAGACCGGAGAGCGGCAGTCCGGCCAGTTCGTCACTCGCGGCGACCAGCGCCTCGCCGATCCGGCTGTCGGCGCGTCCAAACCGAAGCTGTTCCGTGGACTCGATCCGCTCGGCGCTGCGCCCGAAGGCGAGGAGCCGTACCTGGAAGCGCTCGGCGAGGCGATCCAGCATCGAGCCGGCTTCGCCGGACAGGGCCTCCAGCACGGCTCCCGCGCGCGTGCCATCCTGGGCCGACGGCTCATCCGGCATCGCCATGCTGCGCGAATCGTCCACCACGACCCCGACGAAGGTCTCCTGCGGCACAACGGTCGACAGGACCAGGGCCGGCTGCAGCAGGCAGAAGACGATGACGGCGATCGCCAGCGACCGGAACACCGGCGGCAGCCAGCGCAGGCGGTCAGCGCCGGCCGTGCGGTCGGCCCCGCCGCGGCCCATCCGGCGGTAGGAAAAGGCTGCGACGACCAGCAGCGCGCCAGCGAGCAACGCCGCGACCTGCATCCAGCCCGGGCTGACGAAGGTGAACCGGCCCTCCTCGAACAGAGCCGGCCGGTACTTGAAGAGGAACTCGAACAGGCCAGCCATGGGAACGTCGGGAGGAAGGATCCGGGGAAGAACGCGAGAGCCGGGAAACGTCGCCGCTCTGCCTCAGTGCGACATCGCGTAGACGACGAAGTTGACTCCCATCTGGTACGCGTAGTGGGAGAACCGCACCGGGTACCACTCGTCTTCCGCCCACTCCCAGGCGTCCCCGAGGTCCGTGTTCCAGTTGATCACGACCATCAGGCGGCCATCCTCGTCAAAGATGCCGCGAACGTGGGGGGTGAAGCCGTCCCGTTCCCAGGTCGGGCCGCCACGGATGCCTTGACCCACGTTCGGCACCTGGAGAATCTCCTCCACGTCATAGAAGCAGTGGAAGATGGGGTGATCCAGGGAAAGTTCAACGACTTCGTACCCCGGCAACAGGAGAGACAACTCGCGCTCCAGGTTCGCCCACTCCCAGGAGCCCCAGAAGTCGTCGATGACCCAGAATCCGCCGGCGAGAAGATACCTGCGCAAGGCCGCGCGCTCGTCCTCCCGCAGCGCCATGTGGCCGACTTCCACCGAATAGAGGAAAGGGAAACGGAAGAGGTCCGGATCCGTCGCCTCCCGGTGGTTGTAGTAGTCGTAGGCGTCCAACTGGTCGAGGAGCCTCTTCAGGCCGATCATGAACTGCACGTCGGCCTTGGGAAAATCCACCGACCAACTGCCCCGACCCATGTAGGGGCTGCCGCTGTAGGCCAGACGGGTGAAGTAGAACTCCCGAAGCACGTCCTCCGGATCGACCGGCCGCGGAAAGTGCCGCTCGAACAACGGCATCGCATCGGGCGGTAGAGAGTACCTGTAGCGGTAGCGCGCGTCGCGCCGATCATCGGAAGACCGGCTCTGGGGACCCGTCGCCGGTGCCGCAGCTCCGGCCAACAGCGCCGCCGCTCCACCGACCAGGAGGACAGCGACGAGAACCAGGAACGCTATTCGCCTGCTCGGCACGACCGGATCGTACCGCACCCAACAGCGGGCGGTCGGCCAGCTCTAGGCCGATTGCGCGTATGCTCTTGGGCAATGACTGCACGGGCCCAGGCCTTCGCAGCCCCACCAATCGGCACCGCTGCCCACCGGATCGTCACCGGTTACTCGCCTTCGCCCATCAGGCCTGCGACGCCACGCCACGCGGCCGTCGCGAACTGGCCATCGCCCGTGTGGCGTGGTCGCGCTTCTCTCTAGCGGCCTGGCGAGGCGGCGGCCATGGGACGAACGAGCCGACGTCGGCCCTGGGGTACGGGGATCAGAACATGGCAGCCGGCGGACCTGGGCGGTCCAGGATCCGGACCGTCTGCCGCTACTGGCGGATCGAACGCTGAACGCGGCCCGTGAGAAACCCGCAACCATGCTCAAGTAAGCACTGACCGTGCCGTCGCTCGGGCAGCTGGCCGGCCCGTGGTGAACTTAACGGGCGTAGGCCGGCAAGAGCCGGCGTCAGATGAACGTTCGCCGAAAGCCAGCCTGCCCGCCAGAGAAACGGGCTGCCGAGACCATCCAGGCTCTGAAGACGATCCACAACGCAGCTTCAGGCTTCATCTCCCGTGGGATCGGGACATCGACGCTTCAGACTCATCTCCCATGGAACAAGCTTTGGGAAAGGCTGGCTAGATGCGTGTGCTAAGCTCGCCCGCACCCACTAACAGGAGGTCCTCCACTTAACAGGAGGTCTGAGCTTGCCCCGGTTTCGTGGACACTTCATCCTTGTAGGAGGAGGTACCCACGATGCCAAGATCAAGACCTCGGTACCCGGCAGAGTACCG
>JAPOXA010000167.1 GCA_026707325.1 Acidobacteriota bacterium
GGGCCCATGACGTCGAGCGCGGTCTCGATGTCGTCGACGACCTCGGACAGGTTGCGGTGGGTGATGTGGATCAGGCCCAGCACGCCGCCGTTCTCCGCGAGCGCCTCCAGCATCTTCCGGTCGCGCGGCAGCTCGAGGCGGGTTCTCGGGAGGGTGCCTCCGCCGAGGCGGGACTCCGGATCGCTGCTGGGAAACATGGTGGGTGTCGTGTGGGAGAGGATGACCGGCCGGTCGACCCGGTCGAGGATCTCCCAGTAGCCGCGCTCGCCGATGTGCACCAGGTCGACGACGATGTTCAGTTCCACCATGCGGTCGATGAGGGCCTTGCCGGCGGCCGTCAGCCCGCCCTGGTCGTCGGCGGCCCAGCAGCCGTCGGCGTAGATGTTGCGGCGGGTGTGGGTCAGGCTGGCCACCCGCAGCCCGAGCTTGTAGTAGAGATCGAGGAAGCGGGGGTCCGCGCCCAGCGCCTCGCAGCCCTCGAAGGAGAAGACGAGCGCGACGCGCCCGTCCAGCTTGGCCTGGCGGATTTCGGCCACTGAGGTGGCGAGCACGAGGTCGTCGAGCCGCTCGACCTCGTGGTGCAGGTTCCAGGTCATCTCGAGCCCACGATGCAGCGGGTTGTTGAGCTGCTCGTCGTCGAGGTAGACCGCGCAGAGCTGCGAGGTGACGCCGCCTTCTCGCCACCGGGGGAGGTCGTACTGGCCCATGCAGCCGAACCAGACGGTGTGCGCCGACATGCCGAACAGGGCGAAGGGGCCGATGTCGAATCCGAGCGGCGGCTGCCAGCCCTCGGGGTCGGGGAGATCGATCCGCTGATCGAGCTTCATCTTGCCGTCGCTTATGGGAATCAGGATGTCGCAGTGACCGTCGATCACGATCGATTCGCGGTGAAGAGCGGCCGCCCGCTCGGAGATCTCCATCAGTCCCTAGCCTCTTCGGACGGCATGGCGTTTGCGTCGTGCTTCCCGAGGCGGCATTCGTCGGGGACTTCCATCGGCCTCTCCCTTTGGTTCCGGCGGAGATGATGGCTCAGTGCGACAGCGCCAGACCGCTGAGCAGGGTGGTCGCGGCGGCGCGACGCTTGCCGTCCTCACCGATCGTCGCGCCGACGACGTAGCCGCGCGGCGCCCGCGACTCGATGCCGGCCGGCACCACCTTGATCTGGAGCCCGAGCCCGCGCGCCGCCTGGAGCAGTTCGGGAGAGAAGTCGCCTTCGATGACCTGTGTGGTCGGCGAGCCCAGGGGCCCGAAGGCCGGCAGGTGCGGCGAGGGCGCGTCGATCGCCTGCTTGATGTCCATCTCCCAGTCGAGGAGGTTCAGGAGCACGCTGATCGTCTTCTGGTGCAGGCCGGAGCCGATGGAGGCGAGGGCGGCCACCGGCTTGCCGTCCCGCAGGACGATCATCGGCTCGGTCGGGTCGGGGAGCCGCTTGCCGGGGCCGGTCTCGGCGATCAGCGCCTGCTGGAAGGCCGCCGAGTCGGGGATCGAGATGCCGTCGACGAAGATCGCCGTGTCGCCCCAGGCCGAGGTGTTGATCGTGTGGACGACCGCGGCGACGTTGCCGTAGGCGTCGATGGCGACGATGGCGTCCGAGTGCTTCGGATCGACCGGGGCGGGGACCTTCGTCAGGGGAGCGATGCCCGACTGCATCCTCTTCCAGAGACCCGCGGCGTTCTCCTTGCTGGTCCGGCCCGCCAGGGTGGCGTCGAGGTCGCCGTACAGCGTGCGGCGCATCGGCTCAGGCAGGAAGACGAGGCTCATCAGGTTGGTCATCTGGTTGACCCAGAAGAAGGCCTCGGGCGACTTCGCGTAGTGACCCATGTCGCGCAGCCCGGCCGCCTCGGAGAGGTTGAGCACCTCGGCGACGTGGACGCCGCCCTGCGCCGGCAGGCCGTGGCCGTAGACGTCGAAGCCGTTGTAGGTGGAGTGCACGGGCTCGGCTACCAGGGCCTCGTAGCTCCGCATGTCTTCCATCGAGAGCTTGCCGCCGTCGCGCTGGACCGCCTCGACCAGCCGTTCGGCCCAGGGGCCGCGGTAGACGTAGTCGATGCCCTGCTCGGCGACGGCGCGGAGGGTCGCCGCGAGTTCCGGCTGCCGCAGGAGATCGCCCTCGCCGAGAAAGGCGCCGTCATCGTCGGTGAAGATGCGGCGGGTCGCGGGCAGGCGGGAGAGCGCCTCCTCGCGCATCTCGATCATGCTCGTGTGGATGTCCCCGAGCAGGACGCCGTTCTCCGCGTAGTGGATCGCCGGTTCGAAGAGGCTGGCCCACGGCAGCTTCCCGAAGCGATCGTGCGTGGCGCCGAGGCCGCCGAAGAACCCGGGCACCAGGGCGGTGCGGCCGCTCGGCTGGTGCTTGGCGCCGATCGTCGTCGAGGTCGGGATCGTCATCGGCTCGGTTTCGCTGCGGACGGTGTCGTAGGCGCCGTTGACGTTGAACACCTCGCCGCTCTCCGCCTCGTAGTAGACGAGGTTGAAGATCCCGGCGTAGCTCACCCAGGCGCCGCCGGCCAGGGAGATCTGGGTGAGCGCGGTGGCGATCACGGCGTCGGCGGCGGTGCCGCCCTGACGGAGGACCTCGAGACCGGCCCTGACCGCAGCCGGTCCGGTGGTGCCGCTGATCACGCCGTTCTCGCCTTCGGCCAGTGGCTTGTCCGTCTCGAAGAAGGCGTTCAGCGCCTCGAGCGCCTCGCGGTCGCTCCAGTTGGCCGGGCTGAGGTCGACCGTCGCCTCGTCGGCCGCGCCGGCGAAGGCGGCAGGCGTGGACAGGACGAACCAGGCGGCGAGGCAGACACTGATGACGGTTTGCTTGTTCATGTTCTCTCCTGGCGTAGCCGACTGGGTGCGCCGGCGTCCCCGCCGGCTGCCGCCGCAGGCGGCCGGAAGACTCGCCGGCCGAAGGCCGGCTCCACTCTGACAGTCACTCGTCGGCAAGCTTACGCGGAGCGCGGCCTCGTAGCGTGCATCCAGCGCACGAGCAGAGGCGTCAGTGCGCCGAGCACCGCCGCGACGAGCAGAGCCAGCAGCCCGATCCTGGTGTAGACGTTGCCGTACACAGACAGCGCCGCCTCGAAGTCGGCAACCTCTCCGCCGACCGTCGTCGCGCTCGTCAGCCGGGCGATCAACCCCGAGATGTAGCTCGAGGCCGCGTAGGCGAGCATGAACGACCCCATCATCGTCGAGACGATCTTCTTCGGCGAGAGCCCGGTGACCATCGACATGCCGACCGGCGCCAGACAGAGCTCGCCGGTCACCATCAGCAGGAAGGTGAGGGCGAACCAGATCAGGGCCACCTTGCCGTCGTCCGGCCGCAGGGCGCTGCCGACGACCAGTACAAGGAAGGCGAGACTGATCTGCACGATCGCGAGAACGAACTTGACGGGTGTCGAAGGCTCCCGGCCGCGCCGGCCGAGCGCGATCCACAGCCAACTGAAGAGCGGCGCCAGCGCGATGACATAGATCGCCGGCAGGGATTGCAGCGTGGAGGCCGGAATCTCGAAGCCTGCGAACTCGCGGTCGACCATGCGGTCGGCGAAGAGGTTGAGCGAGCTGCCCATCTGCTCGTAGAAGGCCCAGAAGCCGATCGTGAAGGCCACCAGGACGGCGCAGGCCAGAAGCTGGTCGCGCTCCGTGCGATCACACCGCCGCAGCGCGTAGTAGAGGACGAAGAGGCCCAGCGCCGCGCCGGTGGCCGACAGCAGGCCGCCGACGACCGGCGGGTGCTGGAGCACCCACCAGACACCGCCGACCAGGCCCAGGCTCGCGAGGTAGATGGCGGCTTCGCGCGGGAGTCCGGGGAGCACGCGCTCCTTCAGCGCCTCCGGTCGCGGCGGATCCGCGTGGCCCCGGAGGTACTTCTGGCCCCTCAGGTAGAGGAGGAGTCCGGCCAGCATGCCGACGCCGGCGAGTCCGAAGCCGTAGCGCCAGCCGTAGGTCTGGCCCAGCCAGCCGCAGAGCAGGGGAGCGACCGCCGCGCCCAGGTTGATCCCCATGTAGAAGACGGTGAAGCCGGAATCCCGGCGCGGATCGCCTTTTTCGTAGAGAGCGCCGACGACAGTGGAGGCGTTCGTCTTGAGGAATCCGACGCCGGTCGCGATGAGCGCCAGCGCCAGGTAGAAGAGACTGAGGTGGAACTCGCTCCGCTCGACGACGAGCCCTCCGGCGGACGAAACCTCCGTCGCTGCCGGCCCCTCGATCGTCATCAGGAAGTGACCGGCGACCAGCAGCAGGGCGCCGAAGGTGACGCCCTTGCGCGGGCCGAGCCAGCGGTCCGCCACCGCGCCGCCGAGCACCGGCAGCAGGTAGACCATCGACGCGTAGGCGCCGTAGAGCACGAAGGCCCGGCTGTCGCTGAAGAGGAAGTGCTGCGTCAGGTAGAAGATGAGCAGCGCCCGCATGCCGTAGTACGAGAAGCGCTCCCACATCTCGACCAGGAAGCAGACGCCCAGTCCGGGCGGGTGGTCGCGGAAGACCGGGATCCTTCGCCAGAGGCTCACGATCGAAGCATCCTCACACGCGCGAGTCTAGGATGGGGCAAACGAGGAGCACTGACTTGGCAGACAAGGTCGCAATCGTCACGGGCGGCGGCAGCGGGATCGGCCGCGCGGTGACGCACGGATTGGTCGAGGACGGCTACCAGGTGCTCGTCGCGGGCCGCCGCGAGGATCGGCTGGTTGACACGAAGAGCGGCGCGCGCGATTCCGGGAAGGTCTCGGTCGTAGCCGCGGACATCAGCACCCTGGAGGGCGTCCAGGCGGTGTTCGACCGCGTGACGAGCACGTTCGGCCGGCTGGACCTGCTGTTCAACAACGCCGGCACCGGCGCGCCGCCGGTGCCGATCGAAGACCTGACCCTCGAACAATGGAACCGGGTGGTCGGCGTCAACCTGACCGGCGCCTTTCTCTGTACGCAACGCGCGGTCAGGCTGATGAAGGAACAGGATCCCCAGGGTGGGCGGATCATCAACAACGGTTCCATCTCCGCGCATGTGCCACGCCCGAACTCCGCCCCGTACACCGCCACGAAGCACGCGATCACCGGGCTCACGCGGTCGACGTCGCTGGACGGCCGCAGGTTCAACATCGCCTGCGGACAGATCGACATCGGCAACGCCTACACGCGAATGACCGCGCGGATGTCCGAGGGCGTGGCCCAGCCCGACGGCTCCGCGAAGCCGGAACCCACGATCGACGTGCGCGCCGTCGTCGACGCGGTGCGCTACATGGCGGCGCTCCCGCTCGATGCGAACGTGCCCTTCCTGACGGTGATGGCGAATCAGATGCCGTTCATGGGGCGGGGTTGATTCGATGAACCGACGCGCCTTCCTGAAAGCCGGCGTGGCCGCCGCGGCAATGCCGATCGTCTCGCAGGCGCGGGGCTTCGGACTGGTCGCGGCCGCGCCAGAGGTCGCGGTCGACCCTGCCATCCTGCAGCAGCTCCTCGACGAATCCGCTCGCAGCCTCGGCATCGTCGGCGCTCAGTTCGCGGTCTTCGATGGCGAGGCGGTCCATGAGTACGCAACCGGCCTTGCGGTCCGTGAACGCGACCTGGCGGTCACGCCCGACACCCTGTTCCAGGTCGGATCGACGACCAAGGTGTTCAACGCCGCCGTCGTGTTGGCGTTGGTCGACGAGGGAGCGCTCGACCTTGACGAACCCGTCGGCAGTTACCTCGACGGCGCGCCGCTGACAAGCGACCAGCCGCCGGTCGACATGACGCTGCGTCAGCTCCTCTCGATGTCGTCGGGACTCGACAACGGGCCGTACACGGATCACGGTCGCGGCGACGACGCGCTCGGAAAGTACGTCGAATCACTTGCCGGCATTCCCGGGATCTTCGAGCCGGGGACGGCCTACGGCTACTCGAACGCGGGCACCTGCGTTGCCGGGCTCGCGGCCCAGCGGGTGGTGGGGAAGAACTGGGAGACGCTGCTCGCCGAGCGGATCCTCGAGCCGCTCGGGCTCGAGCAATCAGCGAACTTCCCGGAGGACCTGCTCTACCACCCGGTGGCGCTCGGCTACTCGCCGACGCCGGCCAATCCGGAAGGCCGGTTGGTGCCGTTCTGGGGTCTGCCGCGCAGCATGGCGCCGGCAGGCGCGACCCTGTGCTGCAGCGCCGGCGACCTGGTGCGGTTCGCGGCCCTGTTCCTGCGTGGCGGACAGTCGGCCGAGGGCCGGCAGGTGCTAACGGAGGAGGCCGTCGAGGCGATGCAGACACCCGAGATCGACATGCCGGCTCTGGTCATCGCCCAGAAGTGGTGCCCCGGGCCCTACTGGAAACGCTGGGGCGGGGAGGTGATCTACGGCCACAGCGGCACGAACAGCGGCGGCTCGTCCCTGCTGCTCTGGTGCCCGAGCAAGGGCGTCGCCGCCGCGACGATCTCGAACGTGCCGAGCCAGGGTTATCCGCTCGCCGACAGGGTCTTCGACACCCTCTTTCCGGAGGTCTTCGGCATCGACAAGCCGGAAACCCCCACCCCGGACTCGGTGACGCCGGTGGAAGTCGACGTCGAGCGCTACGTCGGGCGGTTCGAGGCGGTGGGAAGTCGCTTCTCGTTCTTCGCCGACGGCGACCGGCTGATAGCGCGGTCGCTGGGCGGCGGCGTCCTCGAGTCGGAGCTGATCCCGCTCGGAAACGACCGGTTCCTGCCGCGCGACCCGGCGATGGGCGGCAACCGCGGTTGGGACGTGGCGTTCTGGGGCGACGACGGCAAGGGCCGCGCGACGCACTACCTGAACGGCGTCTTCGCGATGCGCCGCAGCGGCTGATCGTGGCCGGCAAGCTGAGCGTCGCACTCTGGGTGCGCCGGCGTCCCGGCCGGCTTCCGGAAATGACACGCCGCGCCGCGGCGACCTTGATGTCGGCGCTGCCTCTTCTGGCCGGCCCGTCCGAAGCCGCGGCGCAGGAGCCCTACGCTCCGGAGAAGGTGACCCGGGCCGCCTACGACCAGGCCGCTCGTCTGCTGTCCCGGAACGTCCAGGGGACCGTCCGGAACGTCGAAGTCGTCCCGCACTGGATCGGCGACCGCCACGAGTTCTGGTACGAGCGCGACACGGATCGGGGCACCGAGATCGTGATCGTCGACGCCGCCACGGGCGGGAAGCGTCCGGCTTTCGACCAGGAGCGCCTGGCCGAGGCGCTGTCGGAGGCGACCGATACGGCCCACGATCCGCTGGACCTCGGCATCGTGTCCCTCGACTTCGCGCTCGACGGGGGCGCGGGTGGCGCGGTGGTCCGAACCGCGACGTCGGCCGCGCGCTGCGACCTGGAGACCTACACCTGCGAGGCCCTGCCGGGCTTCGTCACCGACCCGCTTCAGATCCCGGCGCCGGACCGGTCCGTTGCCGCCTTCGCCCGAAGCCACGACGTCTGGCTGCGCGACCTGGACGACGGCGCTGAGCGGCGGCTCTCGCAGGACGGCGAGGAGCACTTCGGCTACGGCGCGCTGCCGGGCTGGAGCGCGAAGCTCCAGCTTCTGCGGCAGGGCCTCGAAGGACCGTTGACCGGGGCCTCCTGGTCGCCCGATTCGGCGAAGCTGCTCATCTCCCGCACGGACGAGCGGAACGTCGGCGCGTACCCCTACCTGGACCTTCTGCCTCCCGACGGCAGCGCCCGGCCGCGGACGCTGGAGAAACGGATCGCCCTGATCGGCGACCGGGAGATTCCGCGGTTCCCGATGTTCGTCTTCGACGTCGCCAGCGGCGCGAGCCGCCAGGTGCCGCTTCCCGACGACTGTTTCGGAGAGCTGGGCGCCACGCCGCCTCAGGCGATCTGGACGCCCGATTCGCGCCGGATCTTCTTCCTCTGCCTCGCCCCCGACGCGAGCCGCTTCGAGCTGATCCGGTACGAGCTCGCTTCCAGGCGCGCCGCGACCGTCTTCGAGGAGGAGGCCGACTCCTTCCTCGACCTGAATCACAGCCTCTACCGGTCGATGGGCGCCAACGTCCGCGTGCTGGCGGGCGGCAGTCGGGCGATCACCTTCTCGCAGCGGGACGGCTGGGGACATCTCTACCTGGTGGACCTGGAAGGCGGCGGCGACGTCCGGCAACTCACGCGCGGCGAATGGGTGGTACACGACATCGTGGCCGTCGACGAGAGCGATGGCGCTGGCTTCGTGTACTTCACGGCCGGCGGGCGCGAGCCGGATCGGAATCCGTACTGGCGGCACGTCTACCGGGTGCCGCTCGAGGTCGACGCCGAGGTCGAGCTGCTGACGCCCGAGGCGGCGGATCACGCGGTCACCGTCGCCGCCCCGGTCCTGATCGGCGCCGCCTCGACCTTCGCGCCGAGCGGCCGCTACTTCGTCTCCAACTCCTCGACCCTCGACAGTCCTCCCGTGTCCCGGCTCCGCCGGAGCGACGGTTCGGTCATAGCAACCCTGGAGGAGGCCGACGCCGGCGAACTCTTCGCCCGCGGTTACGAGCCGCCGACTCCCTTCTCGGTCAAGGCGGCGGACGGCGAGACGGACCTGCACGGCGTGGTCTACCGGCCGAAGAACTTCGAGGAAGGCCGGAAGTACCCCGTGATCGAGCACATCTATGGCGGGCCGCAGACCAACGTCGTCCCCCGCAGCTTCGCCAGTGCCGCGGGCGTCGAACGGGTCGGAGGGCAGGGCGACATCTCGACCTTCACCGCCCTCGGGTTCGCCGTCGTCACGATCGACGCGAGGGGCACGCCCTGGCGCTCGAAGGCGTTCCACGACGTCATGTGGAAGAAGCACGACGAGTTCGCGCTCGAGGATCACGTCGCCGCGCTCAAGCAGCTCGGAGATCGCTTCGCGTGGCTCGACATGGAGCGCATCGGCATCACCGGCCACTCCTGGGGCGGCTACTCCTCGGCGCTCGCCATGCTCCGCTACCCGGACGTCTACAAGGTCGCGGTGTCGTCAGCGGGCCCGTACGACTACCGCTACCTCTATCCGCCGTTCGTCAAGTGGACGGGCTGGCCGGAGTACGAGGATGGCGGCCGGTTCGCGCCGGATGCCGCCGCCCGACCGGTGAATCTGACCCCTCACGCGGCGCTTGCTTCGAAGCTCCAGGGCAAGATGCTGATCGTCTACGGCGAGCACGACGAGAACAGCCTTCCGGCCTCGACGGTTTCCCTGATCGACGCGCTGATCGACGCCAACAAGGACTTCGACCTGCTGCTCCTGCCGAATCGCGATCACTTCTATACCCAGGAGCCGTACTTCATTCGCCGGCGCTGGGACTACTTCGTCCGGCACCTGCTCGGAGCGGAGCCACCCTCCGACTACAGCTTCCCGCAACCGTGACCGAACGCGACCGAGGCCCTGTGTCCGCCGTCGCCGCTTCGCTCCGGCTCGAGGACCTGGCGGTCGATCCCTATCCGCACTTGGCGGAGCTGCGGTCGGAGGCGGCCGCGTTGTGGGCGCCGAACCTGGACATGTGGGTGCTCGCCGGCTACGACGACGTGGTGTCCGTGCTGCGCGACCCGGAACGGTTCACCAACGACTCGCCGAAGTCTCTCATCCAGGCGACCTTCGGCCGTCAGATGCTGTCGGTCCAGGGCGAGGAACAGAAGCGCTACAAGCAGGCGTGCCTCGCTCCCTTCACCAGCAAGGCGTCCCGGGAGGTCTGGCAGCCGCGGGTCGACAGGCTCTGCGGGGAACTCCTCGAGGCCCGCGAGAGAACGGCCGCCGGCGGGGCGGCCGAGGTCGACCTGATGGCGGACTATGCCGCGCCGATCGCCCTGGAGACGATGGGAATCGTCGTCGGCCTGCCGTCGAATGACCTGCCGCGGGTGCGCGCCTGGTACGAAGTGTTCGCTCGCTCGCTGGCGAACTTCGAGGGAGACGCCGGCCTCCATCGCGTCGGCCAGGAGGCCGCGGCGGCGATGCGCGAGTACCTGGCGGAAAGACTGGACGGGCAGCAGCCCGCCGGCGAGACGGGCAGGGGAACGCTGATCGAAGTGCTTACCGGGCCCGGCGGAACGCTCGCTCGGTCGGAAGTGCTGGCGAACCTCCTGATCGTCCTGTTCGGCGGCATCGAGACGACGGAGTCGATGATCGGCAACGCTCTCCACTACCTGCTGAGCGAG
>JAPOXA010000171.1 GCA_026707325.1 Acidobacteriota bacterium
GTAAAAGAGGTAACTCACTACCGAATTCTGGCGAATTCGCCGACACCTGACGGTGCCGGGTGAGGCCGGGACCCTTCGGCCCCGGCAAAGGCGCCATCGCCGGTCAGGCTCCAGGGCCGGCGAACATGCGAAGGATGGCGACGGCCGCGCCGATCACGGCGGCGAGGATCACGCCGGTCTGCGCCAGCATGGCTCCGGCGAACCTCCACGTTAGGCGAGCCTCCAGCGCGGCGAGCTCGGCCTTGAACTCGGTGCGGACCTCGGCGAGCTCGGCCCTCACCTCGGCCTGGCCCGCCTTGAACTGGTCGGACGTGACGTGGTCGCCCTGCTCGGCGACCTTCCGCATGGCGTTGGCGATGGCCTCGGCCTGGTCGCGGTCGATGCCACCAGCGGTCATCTCTCGAGCGACAGCAAGCGTGTCGAGCATCGAACCTCCTCCCCTCCTGTGCCCCCCTCACCCCGCTCAATCGCGTCCGAAGCCTCGGGGAAGCTGAACGTCGAGGGCGTCAAGGTCGACGTCGCAGACGCCCTCGAGCAGCTCGGCGGTCCGAGAGTCGGTCAGGGACTCGGGGAGCTGGTCGCGCCAGGCCTCGTATTCGGCCTGGAGGGTGCGGAGCTCGTCGACAGCGGCCGCCCACCGCTTCGGCCGCGTCCGGCGGTCCTTGGGGCGCACGGGCGGTGTCCGAACGGGCTCGCCAGCGGCGCGGCGCTGGCGGTATCGGCGCTGGCGCTCGGCATTGCTCAGGGCCATCGCCACCTATTGTACTCCGTTACCAGTAACGCCGCTGCCCTCCTCCGCGGAGCCCGTGCGGGGGGGGCCAGGTCCGCGAGGCCTACTCGCAAAGCGCAAACGCCCGTTGCATCAAGGCATCGACCGAGATGCGCACAACCGGCCCGCCATCCGGTACGCCCGCTTCCTCGCATTTCTGCCATGAGCTCCGCGTTGGGAGCGTGAATCGGCGTAATCTCCGTCTGGAACACTCCTCCCCGGCTCGCTGCTTCCCCCATGGCGATCCCGTTCAACGGCCACATCCGGCCGTCAGGACTCTCGAACCACGGCACCGGCCGCGCTGACGTTCCCTCGCACGACAACTGTCCGCTTGCAACCGTCAACGGCCACGGGCCATCCGTCCACGTCGCTTCCGACACCTCGACCACCTCGCCGCCGCTGCCGCACCCAGAGCTCACAAAGCAACCTGCGACTACCAGCGCGACTGCCAGCGCGGCGAAACACCCCTCTCCCCCCATCGCTCTCCCTCCCTCCGGCGAAACCCCTTCCACGTGGTTGGGTCTGGGTCCCGTCCGCATCGGCTGCCCGGTCCCCTACGCCCCCTCGTCTTCCATGGTGAAGCGGGGGTCGTCGGGCGGTGCCGGGTATCCACCCTTCCGGTTCCGGTCCACGCGACCGGCGGCCTCGTCCGCATCGAACCGCGCCTGCGCCTCGGGGTCCTGGGTGTTCATCCGCGGTGGCAGGGCGTTGTTCAGATACTCGAACAGGTCAACGGTGTTGAGCTCGCCAGCCGCGAGTCGCCGGCGGACGGCGGCCTCGGCGAACGGAACGTCATGTTCTCTGGACCGACCGGCAATGGCTCGGAGCAGATTCTCATCTCCAGGCGGTAAGTCAGGCTGCTGCTGCTCTTGTCGCTCCTGGTCGGCCCTGCGCGCGCGTGGTGTACCAGCAGCCAGATCAGGATCGGAGATCGGTAGCTCTACGTTGTAGCACTTAAGTCCGGTCATGGTGACCGGACTGAGTCCGGTCATGGTGACCGGACTCGGGTCCGTTCTCTCGCGCTCCACCCGCGCTCTGACGGCCGGCCAATCGAGCCCGCCGAGGTTCATCCGCCACCGCGCCGGAGCCCGCCGCGAGGGCCGCTCCATCTTCAGGATCCGCCATTGCCGGAGCAGCGCGACGGCTCCCCTCACGGTCCGCTCGCCCAGCCGAGAATCCGCCGCGATGATAGGGACGGAGAAACCCTCGACGATGCCCGCCTCATCAGCCCGGCCGTAGAGAGTCCACCCCACCGACCAGACGGCCGCCGCCGCGACGGGCCGCGAACCATGCACGAAGGCCCGCACGTCGCCAAGCGCCAGGTTCAGGAGTTCGCGCCACAGCCCTCGCTCAGGGGGCTTGCGTCGCATGCCATCGACGAGGGCGAAGAACCGGAGAGTCAGTTGGGAATCAGCTGGACGGGTCCCCCCGTCCGCCCGGTGGGCGGATGTTGCCGACATGATGTTGTCCTCTGACAGAAGACCGAGTCGTGGTGGGAGCCGCGCCCAGCGCCCGTACACGGGTGCGCCGCCGCTCCGGTGGCCAAACCGGGGACGGCGGCGCGAACGCTGTCAGAGGCGCGACCATGTCAGCCGCTACGGTAGCACCTGCCGGGCGGCTGGCGCAAAACCGATGCCGCGATGGTATCACGGCAAAAGGCCCATCTCCTCAGGGTCGGGAGCCAGCCATTCCGACGCGGCCGACGGTTCTCGCGGGCCGCTCCCGCACCGACTGCGCCGAGCCGTCGGGCAGGATCTCGAGATCGACCCGGCTGACCGCCACCGGGGTGTAGGATCGGGGTCCATGGACTACGAAGTGCTCGGCGCGGCGCTGGCGGTGGTCGGCGTGCTGCTGTGGATCCACCGGGACCTGAAGGCGGACATCCGGGCGCTGAACGTCCGCATCGACAACATCCTGCTCGCGGACCGGAAACCCTCGTCGTAGGGGCGAGGGGGGGGAGCCACCATGCGGACTCGCATCGCGGCGGCGGTATTGGCGTTGGCGGCGGTACCGGCATTCGGGCAGGACTACGAGCACCGGGAGTTCCCGATCGGCGTCGAGGTCAATCCGGGCGAGGTCGAGGCCCGTCTGTCGGCTCTCGGGTTCGAGGACGCAGTGGAGCGCAACTGGGCGCGGGCGGAGCTGATGGACGCCGCTCAGAGCGAAGTCGGGTCGTTTGCGGGAGAGGGCGAAATACTACGCTAAGGGTTTCGCGGTGCCCGACGGTCGGCGCCCGGCCAGCGGTACTCGCCGGTCAAGTTGATGTGCTCCCAGCCGAGCGGCGAGACGTGGGCCAGGAGTTCGTCCGGGATCTCGAGCCCGGCCTGCCCCCTCGCGAAGACGGCCTCGCCGAGCTTCAGCGTGTTCCAGTAGATGATGATCGCGGCCAGCAGGTTGAGGCCGGCGACCCGGTAGTGCTGCCCCTCCCCGGTTCGGTCCCGCAGTTCGCCGCGCTGGTGGAAGTTGATGGCGCGCTTCAGGGCATGGTGCGCCTCGCCCTTGTTCAAGCCGACCAGGGCGCGCCGGCGCACGTCGGGGTCCGTCGTCCACTCGATCATGAACAGGGAGCGTTCGATGCGGCCGACTTCCCGCAACGCCGCCGCCAGCTCGTTCTGGCGCGGATACGCGGCGAGCTTGCGCAGGAGCTGGCTCGGCCGCATCGTCCCGGCCGCCATCGTGGCCGCCACCCGCAGGATGTCCGCCCAGTTCCGGTCGATCAGGTCCACGTTCACCTTGCCGCCGACCAGCGGGCGCAAGCGCTTCGGGACGCCTGCCCGTTCGAACACGTAGAGGCGCTTCGAGGGCAGGTCCCGGATGCGCGGGACGAACGCGTAGCCGAGGATCGAGCAGGCGGCGAAGACGTGGTCGGTGAACCCGCCGGTGTCGGCGTACTGTTCGCGGACGCGCCGCCCGGTCTCGTTCATCAGGAGCCCGTCGAGGATGTAGGGCGCTTCGTGGACGGTGGCCGGGATGGTCTGGGTGGCGAACGGAGAGAACCGGTCGGAGACGTGCGAGTACGCCTTGACGCCGGGCTCGGCCCCGTACCGGGCGTTGACCAGGTTGAGAGCTTCGCCCCGGCCGGCGGCCGGGAAGAACTGGCCGTCGCTGGAGGCGGTCCGCCCGGAGCCCCAGAAGGCGGCCATCGGTAGCGCAGCCTGGGCCTCGACGACGACGGCCAGCGCTCGGTCGAACGCGTCGCCTTCCACGTGCCAGCGGGCGATGCGCATCAGCTCCCAGAACCCGTGCGTGCTCGTGGCCTCGGCCATCTTGCGCAGGCCGAGGTTGATGCCCTCGGCGAGCAGCACGTTGAGCAGGCCGATGCGGTCGCGGCAGGGCTCACCGGTTCGCAGGTGCGTGAAGGCCTCGGTGAACCGGGTGGCGTCGTCCACGTCGAGCAGGATGTCGGTGATCCGCGCCTCGGGCAGCCGCCGGTAGAGGTCGGCGACCAGGTCGGCGGCCCCGTCCGGCACGGCGGTTTCCGTCCTCTCGACGCGGAGCACGCTGTCTTCGACGCTCTCGCCGGCGGGCGCACGGGCCCGCGCCGCGGCGGCCAGCCGCCGCAGGCCCTCGTCGAGGGCGGACCGGCGCTCGGCGAGCCAGTCGTGCGGGCTGGCCGGGACCGGCAGGCTGCGGTCGGCATCATCGCCGGCGGGCGTCGACAGCAGCGCCTTTCGGATGTCGCCGTAGCGGCGCGACCGCGCCAGCCAGATGTCGCCGGCGCGGAACGCGTCCCGCAGGTGGAACAACACCGCCGTCTCCCAGAGGCGGTGATCGGATTGCGTGCGCAGCAGGCGGCTCCACCTCGAGTTCGGCCGCAGGAAGCCGGTCGGCCGCGCCGTGCCGTCGCTGCGCAGGACGTCGACCGCGTCCAGCAAGGGCTCGGCCGCCGGCGACGCCTCGATGTCCAGCGTGCGGAGCATGCGCGGCGTGTAGCGGCGGAAACGGCTGTAGCCCCCCAGGACATGATTCATCGGATCCGACGCGGCCGTGCTCGCGAGCGCGGCCGCCTTGGCGACGAGGTCGCCGAGGCCCTCCCAGCCCGGACCGTCCGCGATCACCGCGTCGAGGGCCCCGCCAGCGTCCCGCGCGCCGAGCAGCGCCGTCCCCAGCTCGGCGAATGCCCGGAGCGACTCGCGGGCCGCGGCCGTCTCGTCCCCGAGCTGCGCTTCGCAGGCCCGGGCGGCTTCGCGGTACGTCCTGCCGACGAGCCGGTCGTGGGTCTCCACCACCGCGTCGGCGAGGAACAGCTCCCACTCGGCGGCGCAGACCGCGAGGATCGCGAGGCGGCGGTTGTCCGGGAGCTCGCGGAGCCCGTCGGCGAAGTAGCGCTCCCCTTGCCGGCGCAGCCGCGTGATCCGATGCGGAGGGATCTCGTGGAAGAGGCCTTCCGGAACATCGAGGCCCTGGAGGTGCTCGAGGCGGTCCAGCAGCCGGTTGGCGTCGGCGGAATTGCCGCCCGGCTCGAACTGCCGGAGCCAGACGAACCGCGTCACGCCGGCGTCGGCCGTCTCTTCGAGCAGATGCTCGAGGTCGCGCCGAAGCCCGGGCGGGACCCGTTCGGCGATGCGCGCTTCGATCCGGCGCTCCGCATCGACCAGCGCGTCGGCGCAGAGCCGCTCGATCGTCGTCGTGGCCGGCAGGATGGTTCGCGTGCCGCGGCAGGCCTCGACGAACCTGCGCGCCAGGTCCTCGTTCGACTGCGCCTGTTCCGCTTCTTCTCGGAGCCGCTCGACGAGCTCACGCGCCGCGCCGCCCGAGAAGGACCGGAATCCGTACAGGCGGCGCAGCTCGGCAAGATGGTCGTGCCGGGTTGCGGATCGGACCGCGTAGTCGGCGAGCTCGTCCCCGGCCACGTCGAGCTGGCGGCCGATGAACTCCACGACGGCCGGCGGCACGAACTCGCCCGGAGCCAGCAGGCGGCCCGGGTGGCGGAGCACGCACAGCTGCAGGGCGAAGCCCAGCTTGTTGTGGGGGCGTCGCCGGGCCCCGATGTTCTGCAGGTCCTCGTCGCTCAGGGTGTAGTGGCGCAGTAGGTCCGCCTCGCGCTGCGGCAGGGCGAACAGGGCCGACCTCTGCCGGCTGGTCAGGACGGTTCTCCGTGCCATGCTCTCTCACTTGACGTATGCAGAACGTTGAATGAGACATGGCATAAGATACACGGAGGCGGCCGCCTGAAGCGGTCCGCGCCGTGATGTCCCAAACGACCGTTTGCGACACATGCTGATCGGCTACGCCCGCGTCTCGAAGGCGGACGGCTCGCAGTCGCTGGACCTGCAGCGCGACGCCCTGGAGACGGCCGGCGTCGACGAGGTCAACGTCTACCACGACCTCGCGTCCGGCGTCCGCGACGACCGGCCGGGGCTCGACAGCTGTCTGCGCGCCCTGCGGAAGGACGACGTGCTCGTTGTCTGGAAGCTCGACCGCCTCGGCCGAAACCTCGCCCACCTGGTCAACACCGTGCAGGACCTGTCGGCCCGCGGGGTGGGCCTGCGGGTGCTCGCCGGCGACGGGGCGCAGATCGACACCACGACCGCGGCCGGGCGCCTCGTGTTCGGCATCTTCGCGGCGCTGGCCGAGTTCGAGCGGGAGCTGATCCGCGAACGCACCGTGGCCGGGCTCGAAGCCGCGCGGGCGCGCGGACGGAAGGGCGGGAGGAAGTTCGCGCTGACGAAAGCCCAGGTGCGGCTGGCCCAGGCCGCGATGGCGCACCGCGACACGTCGGTGGCCGAGCTGTGCCGCGAGCTCGGCATCAGGCCGGTGACGCTGTACCGGTACGTCGGCCCGCAGGGCCAGCTACGGGAGCAGGGCCAGAAGGTCCTCGGCTCCTGAACGACCGACATGAACAACCCGACACCCTACCCCCTGGTATGGCCGACCGGCTGGCCGAGAACGCGGTCCGGCGACCGGGAGCGGGCTCGCTTCAGGAACGCCCGCGCCGTCGACGACCAGCTCTCGATGACCGACGCCACGAGCCGCCTGTTTCGCGAGTGCCGCCTGCTGGGCGCCGCGAACGTGATCGTGTCGACGAACGTCGCCGTACGCCGGGACGGGCTCCCCTACGCCCGGCAGAGGACGCCGGAGGATCCCGGGGCGGCCGTGTACTTCAAGCTCGAGTCGGTGCCCGAAGGGCTGGTGCTCGCCTGCGACCGGTGGCTCCGGGTCGAGGACAACATCGCCGCCGTCGCCGCCCACATCGGGGCCCTCCGGGGCATCGACCGCTGGGGCGTGGGCTCTGTCCGCCAGGCGTTCGCCGGATACAAGCGGCTCGCCGCGGGCGATGCCCCGACGCCCTGGTGGGAAGTCCTGGGAATCGACCGCCAAGCGCCGGCGGTCGCCGTGAAGCAGGCCTACAAGGAGCTCGCCAAGCTCCACCACCCCGACCGGGAGACCGGGAACCTGGAACGATTCCAGGCCATCAGCCAGGCGTGGCAGGAGTACCAGAAGACGCGGCCGTCCTAAACGCGGGGCGCAGCCCGCAAGGGCGGCGGGAAGTTCGCGCTGTCGAAAGCCCCAGGTGCGGCAGGCCCCGGGCACCGACCGTCGAGGCACCGCGAAAACGCTTAGCGTAGTATTTCGCCCTCTCCCGCAAACGACCCGGAAGTGGCCGGAACGCTACGGCCGAACACGGTCCTGTTCATCACCAAGACCGGCGGAATCGAACGGGATGGGGAGACCGGATACGAGGTCCACACGTACGAGATGACCTTCACCTACACGCCGACGACCGAGGTCATCCGCGGCGGGCTCCAGTACGAAATCGCTGGACGGTGGGTGACCGCCGTGAGCGAAGCGTGGGGTGCCGGCGGGACCCTGACGTTCAGGACAGGCACTCTCGTCGGAGACGAGATGGGCTTCCGAGTCTTCGTGGAGAACCCGAACGTAGCCGGTGCGAGGACCCCGCCGCCAATCCGCTACAGCGCCGCGCTGAAGCGCATCGCGGGAGAGAGCGGCGGAACGGACCCGCCCACGACGGCGAACTGGACGGCGAGCGGGTCCGGCAACGACATCGTCGACATCCCGGACGACGTTCTCCGTTTCCGCATCACGGGGAGCTACTCAGGCAGCTCCTCGAACTTCATCGTGGTCTGTGGACTCGGCTCCGGCACAGCGTCCGGCTTGGTGGTGAACGAGCTCCTCGGAACCGCATTTGGCTCCACGTCCTACTCCGGCGTGCATCTGAACACTGGCGAGTACAGCACGCGCCGGAATCGTCCGTGCGGGTCGTTGCAGATCCAGGACTCGACCGGTGTCAGATGGACGATGACGCAGGTATCGAGCCGCTAAGACGGGTGTAGTCTCGCGGTGCGCTCGACGGCGATGCGCGAGGGTGGGCTTCCAGCGCTCCCCGCGTGGGCCGCTGGTCGCGGCCGCGCCGGGGTGAGCCGCCCGCCGTCGAGGAGCCTCCGCACCCCTGCAGGCCGAGTACGAGGGCTTGGCGCCGACCAGCCTCCCCCCGAGGCCCCTGGCCCGGAACCCGCCGAGCTGCTCGATGGCGTGTGCGCTTCCCGCGAGCCGGACCGCGGGCTGTCCCAATAATTAGTCGTTACGTAACGGTCGGCTGTCCCATAACGGAAATTATGGGTTCGGCGCCCCGGCCGGGACGTCGCGGCCGCGCTCGGCCGCGTTCACGGCGTCGAGGGCCTGGCGCACCTGGGCCACCGGGGCGCCGACAGCCTCGGCGATCGCCCGGGCGACGACCGCGGGGCGCGGCGAACGCCGGCGAGACGGCCGCGACGTCGGGCAGTCGGTGCAGGCGAGGACCAGCCGATCGGCCGCGGCGGGCCGCCGCTTCGCTGCCCACCGGTGCCCCGTCGACCGTTCCTCGAACCGCCGCGGCGACATCGTGAAGATCCGACCCGTCCGGAGCCATGCGTGGTAGTGCGGCATGCACGGACCTATCGGCTCGGGCCGGAAATGGCATCAATCGTTGCGCCACGTCGCGCAGGTTGGACGATCTCGACCTGGCGCGGGCCTCAGCACCCGGCGACCCGGAATCGCCGTACAGGGCCTCTCAGGGCCTCTCAGGGGCCGATCCAGGATTCGGGACTAGGATCGGGCCGGATCGACCCGCGAGGATGGCCTGGTACGGCGATTTCTCGGGGCGGGTCGACCTGTAGCACCCCATTCAGCCGAGCAGTCGCAGCACGGCCACCACGAGCCCGGCGATGCCGAGCATGCGCCACGTCAGCCGGGTCTCGGCGTTGGCGATCCGGGCGTCGAGCTCGGCGAGCCCGGCCTTGAACTGGTCGGGCGTCACGTGGTCGCCGTGGTCGGCCGCCTCGCGGACCGCGGCCGTGATGGCGTCGGCGAGCTTCGGGTCGGCGCCGGCGTCGGTCAGGGTGCGAGCGATGGCGAGGGTGTCGAGAGTGGCCATGTTCGTCCGTCTCCCCAGTCTAGCCCCCTCCCCCCAGCCGTGGATCCGCACCCGCGAGGTCTTCGCGGTACCCCTGGGCCTTCGATGGCGTTCACGGCACAGGGTGGGGAGGTCCTGCCCGCGGGGGGGAGGGGGGGGAGCCCATCAGCGGTCGATTCCGCCACGGCCGCGCTGGACTTCCTGCACCAACCACTCCGGCTTGATGCCGCCGCGAGCCGCAGCCTTCTCCAGTTCCGGGCGCCCAGGGTCGAGGGCCCGCACCACCCGCACGAAACAATCGATCCACTCGTTCCGATCGGTCTTCACATCCTCGACCTCGGCCGTTCGCTTGGCCAAGTCCTCACGGGCCTGGTCCCGCTCGGCCGACACCGTCTTGACCTCCTGCGCGGCCTGGCCGCGCTCGCGCCGGGCCTGGTCCCGCTCGGCCGTCAACGTACCGACCTGCTCGATGGCTTCGGTGCGTTCCCTGCGCACCGCCATCACGTCCTGCTGAACTCTGGTCAACTCGTCGGCCGACGCCTGCTTCGCCGCCGCAACTTGCGCCGCGGCTCGCTT
>JAPOXA010000209.1 GCA_026707325.1 Acidobacteriota bacterium
CACAGCGACGACCGCCGGCGATTACGCCACTTGCAGAATGGTGGGGAGTCCCAGTTTGCGGCCAGTTCCGTCCGCTAACCCAGTGCTCGCCAAATCTGGGCGACAGCGAAGCAGAGCACGAAGCCGAGGGCAACGGGCAGCAGGGCGGAGACCGCCGTCCAGCGGACGCTGCGGGTTTCCTTCCAGATCGTGTACAGCGTCGTCGAACACGGGTTGTGGACGAGGGAGAAGAGCATCAGGCAGACGGCGGTCAGCAGCGTGAAGCCGCCGGCCTCGAGGACGCCGGCGGTGGCGGTCTGTGAGTCGAGCTCGAACATGACGCCGGCGCCGGCGCCGACACCCGGCACGCCGGCCACGAGCACGGTCAGCATGAGGATCGTCGGGATCACGATCTCGTTCGCCGGGATCGCGATGATGTAGGCGACGAGGATGATCCCGGTCAGGCCAAGAGCGAAGCCGAACGGGTCGAGGGCCCCGATCAGGCCCTCGGCCAGCGACGCCTCGCCGGCGCGGACGTTGCCGAGCAGCCAGATGACCGCTCCGGCGGGCGCGGCGAAGATCACCGCGCGCCAGAGCACGATCAGCGTCCGGTCGATGATCGAGGTGTAAATCGTCTGCAGCACCCGTGGCGGCCGGTAAGGCGGCAGCTCGAGCGAGAAGGCGGACGCTTCGCCTCGCAACACAGTGCGCGACAGGAACCAGGAGACGGCGAAGGTCAGCACGACGCCCAGCACGGCGACCGCGACGACGGAGAGCGCCGAGACCGCGCCCGCGACGTGCGCCGGCACGAGGCCCCCGATGAAGATCGACGCGACGAGAATCTGCGTCGGCCAGCGGCCGTTGCAGAGCGAGAAGTTGTTGGTGATGATCGCGATCAGGCGCTCTCGCGGGCTGTCGATGATCCGCGTGGAGACGACCGCCGCCGCGTTGCAGCCCCAGCCCATGGCCATCGTCAGGGCCTGCTTGCCGTGAGCGCCGACGCGGTGGAACATGCGGTCGAGGTTGAACGCCACCCGCGGCAGGTAGCCGAAGTCCTCGAGCAGCGTGAACAGCGGGAAGAAGATCGCCATCGGCGGCAGCATCACCGCGACGACCCAGGCGGTCGCCAGGTAGACGCCGTCGATCAGAAGCCCGTCGAGCCACCAGACCAGGCCGAACGCGCCGGCAACGTCCTTCAGCAGCGGATGCACGGTGTCGATCAGGAGCGACGCGAGCATCGACGACGGCAGGTTGGCGCCCGCGATCGTCAACCAGAAGACGACCGTCAGCATGAGCAGCATCAGCGGGAAGCCGAACACGCGGCTGGTGACCAGGCGGTCCAGCCGCGCGTCGAAGTCGAAGCGGCGGCCCTCGCCGTCGCGGGAGACGGCGCGGTCGGCGATGCGGGCAGCCTCGGCGTAGACCGCCTCGGTCAACGCCTGGTGGAAGTTCCGGCCCACCCGCCAGCGCAATTGGCCGGCCAGTTCGAGTACGGCCGTGCGCCGCCCCGGCTCGGGGGCTATCCGCGGCTCCGCCAGCTCGGCCGCGGCCGCGCGGGTCGCCTCCGGTTCGGCGACGGCCGGAGCGTCGGCGACATCATCCCGCAGCCCCACATCGACCAGTTCAGCCAGGGAACCGCTCTCTACCGCGGCAGCCAGAGTGCGGTCCCCGTCGAGCAGCCGGAGAGCGACCCATTGCGGGTTCGGCAATGACGGGAACGCGTCCTGGATCGCTCCGGACAACCGGCGGGTCGCCTCGCTCAGAGCCGGCGATCGGCCGCCCACCCGCCGCGGACGGCAGCGATACGAACCCGTCGCCACTTCCGCGACGACCCGGTTCAGTTCCTCGAGCCCCTCGCCGGAGCGAGCCGCCGTCGCCACCACCGGCACACCGAGATCCCGCGCCAGGCGGCGCGCGTCGACCGTCAGCCCCTTGCGGCGCGCCTCGTCCATCAGGTTGAGGCAGACGACCGCACGGTCCGTGATCTCCAGCACCTGGAGCGCCAGGTTCAGGTTCCGCTCCAGGCGCGTCGCATCGACCACGATCACGGTCACGTCCGGTCGGCCGAAGAGAATGAAGTCGCGGGCGGTTTCCTCGTCGAGACTGGACGAGAGCAGCGAGTAGGTCCCCGGCAGGTCGACCAGCTTGTAGCGGTCGCCGCCGTACCCGAAACCGCCCTCGGCGCGAGTGACCGTCTTGCCGGGCCAGTTGCCGGTGTGCTGGCGCAGGCCGGTCAGGGCGTTGAAGACCGTGCTCTTTCCCGTGTTCGGGTTGCCGGCCAGGGCGACGACGTAGTCCCAGTCGCTCATGTCGACGCCGAGCCGGACCAGATTGCCCAGATGATGCGCCGGACAGTTGGCGCAGTCGTGCGCGAGCGCCGGTTGCGTCATGCCGACGCCTCCTGCGCGAGCTGCCGCACCTGAATCTGGTCCGCTTGCGACCGGCGGAGCGCGATCACCGCGCCGCGTACCCGGTAGGCCACCGGGTCACCCGAAGGGCTCGCCATCCTCGCTTCCACCAGGGTTCCCGGAAGCAGCCCCAGGTCGAGCAGTCGCCGACGCTCCATGCCCCGGCAGAACCGTGAGAAGCCGACCACCAGCGCCTGCTCCCCGACGGCCACGTCCGAAAGGGATCCCGTGGCGTCCGCGGCTGCCGAGGTCCCGTCGGAAGCCTCATCCGCGGCCGGTACGGCGAAGATGTTCGCCGCAATGACCGGTGCCAGCACGACCTCGTCCAGGTCGGCTTCGAAGCGGATGCGCTCGGTCGCCACGGACGTGACGCGCAGCTTCATGCCGGGATGCACGCCCTCGGCCACCAACTGCGCGTAGACCGCGGCGGGCTCGTCCTCCACGTGGACAACATCGACATCGTCGCCAGCGGCGAAGTCCGTCAGTGGCCGGCCAGCTCGCGGCGGCATGTCGCCGTCCCGGGTCGGGATCGGGTCGCCGTGGGGGTCGAAGGGCGGATGCCCCAGTCGCACGGACAGCTCCTCCGCTTGCTGCGGCGAAGTGCGGTGCTCCCGATGTTCCGCTTCCGGGTGCCAGCGTTCCGGCTCCAGCCCCGTCTCGTCCGCGAGGTAGCGCTCCCACAACCGGTGAATGCGGATGACGCGCAACGCCTCGCCGCGTCCTTCCTCGGTCAGCCGGAAACCCCCTTCCGCCGACACGATGAGGCCCAGTCTCTCCATGCGGGCGAGAAGCTCGGTACTGCGCCGCCCGCCGAGCCGCAGAACGCCGACAAGACTCTGGTGGGTGGCCTGACGTCCCTGGTACTCGCAGTCGAAGAGGTGCTTCAGCGCGTCCTCGGTGCGGGCCCGCTGCAGCGTCCGCCAACCGAAGCGCCAGCGCCAGAGCCAACCGTGGTCGGGACGCGCCACCAGGACGGCCAGCGCGAGGACCGAGGCGAGGACGAAGAGGGCGAGGAGAGGGTTCATGTCGGTTGGATGCGGGCAGGGGCCGGATCGGCATTCGCTTCCGCGAATCAGATTTTTAGTCTACACTAACAATCGGCGCGGCCAAGTCCGGCCATTCGGGCAGACCACTCCGGAAAGGCGGGCATCCCGGATCGGCCGCGGTCGTTTCATCCCGGGCGCCCGACGACGGGCGCCCCGGTCCGATCGCCGGTAGCGATAGGGTAAACACGATGGTCAGCTACGCACAGGCGACATGGGAGGTGCTCATCGAGCTCGCGCCCTTCCTTCTGTTCGGAACGCTGCTCGCCGCCCTCCTCCACGTCCTCCTGCCGAAGAACCTGGTCCGCCGGCAGCTCAGCGGCTACGGCGGGACGCTGAAGGCGGTGGTTCTCGGCGTGCCGCTGCCCCTCTGTTCGTGCGGCGTGATTCCGGCCGGCATCGGCCTCCGCCGCACCGGCGCGAGCAGCGGTTCCGCGATGGGCTTCCTCATCAGCACGCCGCAGACGGGAGTCGACTCGATCCTCGTAAGCGCCAGTTTCCTCGGCTGGCCGTTCGCCCTCTTCAAGGTCGCGGCGGCGGCGCTCACCGGCGTCGCCGGCGGCTGGTGGGTCGAGGCCATGAAGGACGAAGTCCCCGCTGACGAAGCGGACGACGACGACGACGGCGGCGAGGACCACGCGGGGACCGGCGGCCGGGCCGTCCGGACGATCTCGGAGATGGTTGCCCACGGCAACGAACTGCTGCAGAGCATCTGGCGGTGGCTGGCGATCGGCGTGCTGATCTCCGCCGCCATCGAGGTTCTCCTGCCGCAGCAGGCCTGGCTCGATCTCGCCGCCCTGGGAACGCTCGGCGCCGCGACGGCCGCGCTCGTCGTCTCCCTGCCCCTCTACGTCTGCGCGACCGCCTCCGTCCCGATCGCCGCCGCGCTGGTCGGGAACGGACTGCCCCTGGGAGCGGCCCTCGTCTTCCTCATGGCCGGCCCGGCGACGAACGTCGCAACCGTCGGCGCCGTCTACCGGGCGTTCGGCCGCAAGGCAACGGCGGCGTACCTTGCGACGGTGATCTTCGGAAGCATCGCCTTCGCTCTCCTCTTCGAGTGGCTGATCGGCGGCACGACGCTCGGAGGACTCGGCACGCACGAGCACGGGGACGGCTGGTGGGCCGTCGCCTCCGCCGTTCTGCTCGTCGCGCTGTTCGCCTGGTTCGCCGCCCAGGAGTTCCGCCGCTGGCGGCGGAACGCGAGAGCGGACCGGTGGGCCGCCCAACAGGTGGCGGCCGGCGAGCCGGGCGGCAGGGCCGTGGAGATCGCCGTGACTGGGATGACCTGCGGCCACTGCGTGGAAACGGTCGAGTCCGCCCTGCTCGCCTCGCCCGGTGTGCAGGCCGCCCGCGTCGATCTCTCAGGCGGCACCGCGACGATCTGGGGAGCGGCGTCCGCCTCCTCCCTCAAGGCGGCCGTCCAGGACGCGGGCTTCGGAACCCCCTGAACCGTCCGCCGCACCGCAGTCCTTCTCCCGTTTGCACGCGAAGCCTCCCGGACATAACCTTCGCGCGGACATGCAGGTTCCCTCCCGAACATGATTGGCGGAGTCGTACGCGAGACGCATCCGGGAGAGCGCCGGGTCGCCCTGGTTCCCGAGAGCGTCGCCCGAATTCACGCCAAGGGCGTCGATTTCCTGGTCGAAGCGGGCGCCGGCGCGGCGGCCGGCTTCGACGACGACGCGTACCGTGAAGCCGGCTCCCAAATCGCCGCGACGGCCGGCGACGTGCTCGCGTCAGCCGACCTCGTGGTGCGCGTCCAGGCGCCCGACTCCGCCGAGATCGAGGCGTCGAAGGCGGGCGCGGCGGTCGTCGGCCTGCTCTTCCCGCTGACCGCCGGGGCGATGGTGCAACAGCTATGTTCCGCCCGGCTCACCGCGATCGCGCTCGACCGGATTCCCCGGGTCACGCTCGCCCAGTCGATGGACGTGCTGAGTTCCCAGAGCACCGTCGCCGGCTACCGCGCCGCCGTTCTCGCCGCCTACCGCCTGCCCCAGTTCTTCCCGCTGCTGATGACGGCGGCCGGACGCATCGACCCGGCCCGCGTTCTGGTCCTTGGCGCCGGCGTTGCTGGACTGCAGGCGATCGCCACCGCCCACCGGCTGGGCGCGGTCGTCGAGGCCTATGACGTGCGCGCCGTGGTCAAGGAGCAGGTCGAGAGCCTCGGCGCCTCCTTCGTCGAAGTGCCGGCGATCGAGGATGCCGAGACGGAAGGCGGCTATGCCCGGGAGGTCTCGGAGGAAAGCCAGCGGCGGGCCAACGAGGTGATCGCGGAGCGTCTGCGCTCGACCGACGCCTGCATCACCACGGCGTTGATCCCGGGGCGACCGGCGCCAAGACTGATCACGGCCGAGATGGTCGAGGGCATGCCGCACGGCTCGCTGATCGTCGATCTGGCCGCCGAACAGGGTGGTAACTGCGAACTGACGAAGCCGGGCGAAGAGATCAACGTGAACGGCGTCACCGTGCTGGGCCCGCTCAACCTGGCCAGCGACCTGGCCGCGGACGCCAGCCGCATGTTCTCGCGCAACGCCGAGAAGCTCGTGCTCTACCTGCTCGCCGACGGCGAGCTGAGCTTCGACTTCGAGAACGAGATCGTCAAGGGCTGCGTCGTCACCCACGACGGCGAGATCGTCGACAAACAGGTCGCCGAAGCACTGGCCTGACCCCACCCGCCCGCCGCCAAACGCCTCGCAGGCTCGGAGTTTGGCCCCATCCCCCACCTCACCATGAACCTCCGCCACCGAACTCACTTCGCTACGTTTCGGTGGCGTAGCTTCCTGGCGGCCTGAACCCCGCGCAAGGAGGAGCAACCGAAATGCTCGAGATCTTCCTTGGGCTGTACATCTTCATGCTCGCGGCCTTCGTCGGCTACGGCGTGATCAAGGGTGTACCGGCCCTGCTCCACACTCCGCTGATGGCGTTCACGAACGCGATCTCCGGCATCTCCCTGGTCGGCTCCCTGGTCGCCGCCGGCGCTCACTACAACAACGTGAGCACCGTCCTCGGCGCCATCGCCGTGCTCTGCGCGACGATCAACGTCGTCGGCGGCTTCTGGATCACCGACCGGATGCTGCGGATGTTCAAGAAGCAGGACCCGAAGGCTGACGCCGCCGGAGACGCCGCATCGTGATCAGCCAGGTCGAGACGCTCTACCTGATCGCGTCGTTCCTGTTCATCCTCGGGTTGCGCGGCCTGACCGCGGCCCACACCGCTCGCCGCGGCCTGATCTTCGCCGAGCTGGGCATGGGGTTCGCCATCTGGGGCACCCTGATCCACCCGGACATCATGGCCCGCTTCGAGATCGCGGGCTTCTTCGAGACGTACAAGTGGATCCTGCTCACCTTCTTCATCGGCAGCGCCATCGGCATCGCCATCTCGGCGCTCATCCCGATGACCCGGATGCCCGAGCGGATCGCCCTCTCCCACGCCTTCGGCGGGCTCGCCGCGGCGCTGGTCGGCGTCTCCGAGTACTACCGCGAGCAGGTCGTCGCCGGGCACATGGACCATACGACGATGGGCGCGATCGGTTTCGAGGTGCTGTTCGGCGGGTTGACCTTCACCGGCTCGCTGATGGCCTTCGGCAAGCTGTCGGGCCTCATCCCGGGTCGCAACATCACCTGGCCGCTCCAGAACCAGAGCAACATCCTGATGTTCGGCGGCACCTTCGTCCTGCTCATCGCGGTGACCATCGATCCGTCGAACCAGATCCTGTTCTACGCCATGGCCGCGATGCCGCTGCTGCTCGGCATCCTGTTTGTCGCGCCCATCGGCGGCGCCGACATGCCGGTCGTCATCACCCTGCTCAACTCCTACGCCGGCCTCGCCGCCTCGGCGACCGGATTCGCACTGGACAACAACGTCCTGATCATCGCCGGCGCCATCGACGGCGCCTCGGGCTTCATCCTCTCCGTCGTCATGAGCAAGGCGATGAACCGCTCGTTCCGCAACGTCCTGTTCGGCGCCTTCGGCAAGGTCGACGAGGAGGACGCCGCGATGGCCGCCTCGGGCGGTGAACGGGTCCAGGAAGCCTCCGTCGGCGATGCCGCGATGCTGCTCTCCGGCGCCGGTTCCGTCATCGTCTGCCCCGGCTACGGCATGGCCGTCGCCCAGGCCCAGCACGTCGTCGGCGAACTGGCCGAGATCCTGGAAGCGAACGGCACGCAAGTCCGCTACGCCATCCACCCCGTCGCCGGCCGCATGCCCGGCCACATGAACGTCCTGCTCGCCGAAGCGAAGATCCCGTACACCTCGCTGATGGAACTCGAGGAGATCAACGAGGACTTCAAGAACACCGACGTCGCCCTCGTCGTCGGCGCCAACGACGTCGTCAACCCGGCCGCCAAGCACAACCCGGCGAGTTCGATCTACGGCATGCCGGTGCTCAACGCCGACCTCGCCCGTTCCTGCATCGTGCTGAAGCGCTCCATGAGACCGGGCTTCGCCGGCATCGAGAACGAACTCTTCTTCGCGCCGAACACGGTGCTGACGTTCGGGGACGCGAAGGACACGCTGGAGAAGGTCGTGGAGGCGTTGCGGTAGCAGCGCCATCAGCACCCCTCTCCCAACGGCGGCCCGGTGCCTACGACCGGCCAGCGGGAGTCAGTCGCGTCAAGAGTGACGAGTGAAAGGGACTACACGCTCATCGCCATAGACCGTCCTCAAGGAGCCCGTCATGAAGACCGAACCAGAGACGTGGACGATCAAGGAACTCCTCCAAGATCACGACCAAGCGATTCTAAAGCCGAATCCCGAGTACCAGCGCGGTGCGGTATGGCGCTTGCCCCAGCAGCAGATGCTCATCGACTCTCTGCTACGGGGATTCCATCTTCCGATCTTCTACTTCCACCGCATCGACGAGACGACACGCCACGGCTCGAACACACGATTCGAGATCATAGACGGCCAGCAGCGCGTCAATGCCATCGCCCGTTTCCGGCGCGGAGGTTTCGCCCTTCTCGATCCGCAGGCCCCGAGGTCACGGTTCCCGCGTCACCTCAGGGGCACGAACTGTCGCTGGGCGCAGTTGTCGTATGACCGGCTAGATCCCGAACTCCAGGAACGCTTCCTGAACAGCCCCCTGTCAATTGCCGTCATTAGCGAAGCGGATACGAACGAGGCCCGGGACCTCTTCGTTCGACTCCAAAGCGGATCTGACCTCAAGCCGCAGGAACGGCGCGACGCCTTGCCAGGCGAGATCGGCGCAGCCGTCGCCGAACTCGCTGGCCGCCTGGAGAATCCTGGCCTCCATTTCCGGCGTTGTCAGGCTCGGGCTCGGTCCCCTGTGGCGGCTGTACATCCCCGCCAGCCTTTCGCTCAGAAAGCGACGTCGCCAGCGGGCCACGAAGCCGCGGGAACAGTCGAGGCGCTCACACACCTCGCTCCAGCTCAGGCCTTTCGCCAACAACAGGATCACGCGCGCCCGCCGCGCGTCCTCAGCCCGGATGGTCCGCGACCGCGCCCGCCGTTCAAGCGCCTTCTGCTCCGACTCAGACAAAACGATTGCATCCGCCATGAACCGAAGCATACCAGTCTACAACGTGCCGGTACAGTCCACTAGATGGAGAAGGAGAGCAGAGCCTAACTCCGCGTGATGCTAGGGGGCATTGGGCCACCTACGCGGGCCACGTTCCCGAAACGCAGAACTCGACAAGCTCCTTCTTCGAGTTGCGCTTCCGGATGGCACGCACCTCGACCTTCTCGAATCCGGCTCTGCGCATCAGCTCGGCGTACAACTCCTCGACGGCCACCAGTACCCCGTAGAAGACTGAGTTGCCGACGATGTAGTGGGCGCGGGCGCCGGGCCGGAGCAAACGGCACACGCTGGCCAAGTGCTGCGCCACATCCTCGCCGTACTTCTCCACATAGGCAGCGAGGACCGAGGCGTTCGACCCTCCGCTCTCAGCGATCTGTCCTACTGCATCAAGCAGTTGGTCCGGCAAACCGACATCCGCCGTGCGCTGCCACTTGCCGAGCCTGCTCGTGGCGACGCCCCATGTACCGCCGATCGCCTGCCAATCGAGCTCCCCGGCTTCTCGGCCGTTCTGGAGGTAGCCGAGCCAGTACATGTACGGTCGCAACTCTCGAATGTAGGACATGCGATTCGCGTAGGGCGGCGAGGTCACGATCAAGTCGAACGGCTCGTCAAAGCAGCGCTGAACGGCCCGGGAGTCGCCAAGCACCACGGAGACCTTACCGGGTCTTCAGGTTGTTGTGTGGGCAAGGGCGTCGTGGGTGGCCGCCTATCGGCCT
>JAPOXA010000064.1 GCA_026707325.1 Acidobacteriota bacterium
TGCCGTACTCGGCCGGCAGGATGACGACGACGAAGACGACCGCCGCGGCGGCGAGGGTGATGGCCACGGTCTTGAGCAGCTTGCGCAGCGGTGGCGTTCCCAAATCGCTGCCCGGAGCGGGAGTGGAGTCCGTCATGACAACCGTGACTCTAGCGAAGAGGCAGTTCCACGCGATGCAGTGGCTGTCAGCCGGACGGGAAGCCAATAGCGTTCGAGAATGTTCGATAGCGTAAAGCCGCCGCAGGAGATCGTCGCAAACGGGGCGAAAACGTCCCCGTATCCTCGTGAGCGAGCTCGCGGTCGGTCTGCTGAGCGGCGAGGCGCTCGTTCGCCAGGATTAGCGAGAACGCCATGATCGGATACCGTGCCCGGCATGGCCGGGGTCCGCGTGACTGGAGGCGGTTGCGGACGATGGGGCGGGTTGCCGTCGCGCTCACCTGCGCCGACGAGTCCACCGGACCGGGTGGGTATGCCGTATCGGTCTCAGCGCCGCCTACCCGCGCGTTCGGTTGGGGGAGGCGTTCCGCGGCGTTCGACGCCCCGCGGCTGAATCCGGCAATCTCGGGGAAGCGCGCAGCACCGTGAGAGTGGTGGTCATCGGCGCCGGGGCCGCCGGACTTAGGAGCCTGAAGACGTTGCTCGCCTTCAAGGCGCTCCCGCCCAAGAGCCTGTGGCAGTCCGTCCGACTCGAACGGAACCTCCGCCGCCGCGGGTGATTACATGCACCGCCTTCAGTTAACGGTGCCGCCGCCAGCGGCATTGCGGCGGTGGACGACCTGATGGGAGCTTCGTCAACTTGACCGGCGGCGAAACCGGCACTCCACACCGGCGCAACCAGTTGCCGCCGCGCAAGCTCCTGGTCCTTGGGCGGGCTGTCTGCCGAGGGAAGGCCCTGCCAGCCGGGTTGCCGGCGTTCAGTTTCGCAGCGCTTCGATCGGATCCAGTCGGGAGGCGCGGTGTGCCGGGTAAAGACCGAAGAAGACGCCGACGGCAGTGGCAACGGCAACGCCCACCATGATCGCGGTGCTGGAGACCGAGAACGGCCAACCGGCGAACCGGCATACGCCCCAGGCCACCGCAACTCCGAGCGCGACGCCGAGCACTCCCCCGGACAGGCAAAGCGCCGCGGACTCGATCACGAACTGCTGCCGCACGTCGCCGCGGCGAGCGCCGATCGCGCGTCGCAACCCGATCTCCGCGCGGCGCTCGCGCACGGACATGAGCATGACGTTCATCACGCCAACGCCGCCGACGATGAGCGAGATGGACGCAATGGCCCCGAGCAGCAGCGTGAAGAGCTGGCCTTGGCTGCGCATGCGCGCGATGAGTTGACCGGCCGTCGTAACGCTCACTCGCAGATTCGGGCGGACGCGACCGAAGTGCGCCTCGACCGCGCGCCGGGCGACTTCGGGTTCCACGTCGCCTCGCACCTGGGCGATGGCATCGCGGATTCCCACGGCGCCGACACGCATCACCGCTTCGATCGGCATGAACACGGCTTCGTCGGGGACCAGCTGTCGTCCGACGGCGAGAGGGGGCACGGACTCGAGGACGCCCACCACGGTGCACAGGCGCCCGAAGACCCGGACCCGCTCTCCGAGCGGGGAAACCGCGCCGGCGTCGCGGATGGCGCGGGCGATACCCGCGCCCGCGACGCAGTAGAAGCGATGGCGGTCCAGGTCCGACACCAGCCGGCCTTCGGCCAGGGACAGCTTGCTCAGGTGAAAGAAGTCGCCGGTCACGCCGAACGCGATGTCCTGGCCCAGATCCCGTCCGCGGTAGCGAATCTGCGTGTTCGCGTCCACTGCCGCCGCGGCGGCTTCGATCGCCGGCACGGAAGAAGCCAGACCGTTCACGTCGGCGAGGTTCATTTGAAGGACCCGGCCGCGGACCCGCGCGAACTGCCGCTGGATCCTGACGATGTCGGTGCCGAGTTCGCGAAACTGCCTGAGGGACTCCTCCTTGACGATCTCTCCGGTCGAGACCATGGCGATCACCGCGCCGATGCCGACCACGATGCCGACCAGCGCCAGCGCGCTGCGCGCCAGCACGGACCGGAGGCTCACGGCCGCCTCCCGGGCGTTGAACCGCAACCGCGCGGCCGACGCCGTCCCTCGGGCGGCCCTGGCGACGAGTCGAGACGGGACGGGTGGGGGCAGCGAGCCGCGATCGGATTGGCTCATCGCACCGGCAGTCGCGTCGACTCCCGCCGAGGCGGCGTCGGCTCCGGTCTCCACAAGGACGCCTTGTGTCATGCAAGTCTGGCGGTGACTACGCGCGGCGACCTCCGCGCTGTGCGTGACGACCACCACGGCCACGCCCTGGGCGACGCTCAGCGTCTCGAACATGGTCATGATTTCGTCGCCGGTCGCCGGATCCAGCGCGCCGGTGGGCTCGTCGGCGAGCAGCATGGCCGGTTCGCCGACCAGAGCCCGCGCCACGGCGACGCGCTGCTGCTGACCGCCCGAGAGCTGGCTCGGGAGGTGCTCGTGGCGATCCGCCATGCCCACCCTGTCGAGGGCATCGCGGGCGCGCTTCTGGATCGCGGCCTCCGACAGGCCGCGATAAACCAGCGGCAACGCGACGTTCCGCGCGGCGGTGAGTCGCGGCAGCAGATGGAACGACTGGAACACGAAGCCGATGTGCGCATTGCGCATCTCCGCGCGCTCGTCGTCGGACATCTCCGCGACATCGCGGCCACGCAAATGACACGCGCCGCTCGTGGGCCGGTCCAGAAGCCCCGAGATGTTCATCAGCGTCGACTTCCCGCAACCGGACGGCCCCATGATCGACACCAGCTCGCCTTCCCGCACGGCCAGCGAGACGCCGCTCAGCACGTCCACGCTCACCGGCCCGAGCCGGTACGACTTGTGCACCTGCCGCAGACGCAGCACGGCGCCGCCACGTTCGGGCGCCGGTTCCTTGCGGAGTCGGTCACCCACCGCCCGGTGGCCCCCACGACCGGCTTTCGACTGACGTTCCCGTGGCATGCCTGCGTGTGGTCTCAGGGCCACATCGTGTAGTGTACCGTCGAAGCGCGGGGAAAGTTCCAGGCGCGGGAGAGTTACACTTGGGAACCCCGTACCGAACTGCAGGCGGTGTGGGCTCTATCGACGGGAACGGGAGAGCGACATGAGCAACCTTGAGTTCAATCGAGCCAGCCGTGCGGGAGCCGTGTTCGGTGTTCTGCTTCTTGCCGGCCTGACGACGCAACCCGCGGCCGCCCAGTACGACGGCACTTCCTTGGACGGCAACCTGCACCACCAGTGCACGAACTTCAGCGCCAGGACCGTCGGCGGATCGAGCCTTACCGTTTCCGCGGAGTGCAACAAGCAGGGCGACAGGGAAGGCAGCGTCGCCCCGGCCCGGCAGTCCACCTCCCTGGAGCTTGCGAGCGAAGTGTTCTGGGACACCGCGACGCATGCGTTTACCTGGGATTCGGCCTCGAGCGAAGACAGCAACATCGCCGACAAGTGCCCGACCGTGCGTGGTTTCGGCGTCAGTTCCACCGACGTGACGCTGCAACTGACTTGCGCGATCGCCTCGACCGACGGCACTCCCCGCACCGTGAATGCCGACCTTCCGCTGAACGGTAACGTCACGGTCGGCGCCGACGGCACTCTGAGCCGCCGATAGAGCTGGCCTCGCCGGACGCAGCGTCCGCTCAGTTCACGTCCCGCGCCGATCCCGCGCCGAGCGCCAGTTCGTCCCCGGGCTTGACGCCGGCGACGATTTCGACCGCCCCGGGGGTCGTCCGGCCCGTCTCGACCGGTACCGTCGAAAACCCCTCCGTCCCCCGCGACCGAACGCGTACGGTTGGCCCCTGCTCGCCGATTCGCACGGCCTCGATCGGAACGAGCAGCGCGTCGCCGCGATCCTCGGTCACGACCAGCACGTCCACCGACATGCCAAGCCGCAGGTCGCCGCGAAGCGCGGCGTCGATGTCGTCGTCGAGCGCCGCGACGACCGCGAACAGCGCGGGCTGTCCCGCGGGTCCGCCGGCATTGCTGGCCTGGGCGGCGACGTTGGCGATCTTGCCCGCGAGTTCGACGCCGGGCAGCGCATCCGCGGTCACGGCGACCGGTTGACCGGGCCGAATGGCGGCGATCTCGACTTCGTCGACGAGGGCCGACACCGACAGCGCCTGAACGTCGGCCACGGTGAGCAGCAATTGACCGCGCGCCACGGGCGCTCCCTTGAGCAACGGGCCGCCCCCGCTCGCCGTCACCGGCGGCCGCAGCACGACGCCGGCCGTCGGCGCGCGCACGCTCGCCGCGGCGATCGCGACGTCGAGGTCACGCAGTTCCTCCTCGAGATTCCGGGACTCGAGGCGCGCTGCCTCCAGCGCCTCGGCATCGCCCGCGCGGCGTGCCTCGCGCAGGTCCTGCAGCGCGGCCTCCACATCGAGTTGCAGACTCTGGTAGCGCTCCCGCGCGGCGTCGTGTTCGGATCTTGGAACGATGCCCTGATCGAGGAGGAACTCCGTTTCCGTCAGACCGTGCTGCTGCTGTTGCAGCGCGCGCTCGACGCGGGCGAGGGACCTTCGGGCGGTGACCACGGAGCCGCTGCTCTCCCACGACGCCAACTCCTCGACCCGCCGCTCGGCGACGATGTGCCGCGCACGAATCGAGCGGCGCTGGCGGCGGCTCTCGTAGGCGTCGAGTTCGACGAGCAGTTGACCTTCCTCGACGGCGTCGCCGTAGCGGAAGTGCAGACCCGTCACGGCGCCGTCCACCGGACTCTGCACGTCCGTCTCGCGGCCGGGGCCGAGCCGGCCCGGAACCGTCAGTTCGGAGACGATCCGCTCGGGCCTGACGATGAACGTCCCCGTCGCGCCGGCAGCCTCTCCCAGCCGGCCCGCCTCTTCGTCCGGCCCGCCGGCGTCCCAGGCGCACCAGCCAACCCCCAGGCAAACGGCCACGACCGCCGCCGTCGCCACGGCGCGGACGATCTGCGCGCGCCGCAGCGCCTCGGAGAGCTCGCCGTTCGCTTCGTCGATGTCCCGGTAGGCTCGCTGCAGCTCGCCGTACTGGCTCTCCACGGTTTCCTTGAGGCGCGTTTCCTCGCTGATGTCGGAGAACACCGCGACGACTCCGCCGGTGCTCACCGCGTCGCCGCCGGGCTGCACCAGCTCGATGTCGGGAAGCCAGGACGCGTTGACCGTCAGCACTCGGCGCTCGCCGTCGACGTCGATCTCGACGGCGCCGCGGCCCAGTTCGCTGCTGTTGATCGCGTCGAGCAGCGCCTGGGTGAACTGGTCGAGCCCTTTGACGAGAACGAACACGTCCGTGAACAGGCGCCCCGGGCAGTCATCCGGCGCGATCCCCAGAATCGCGCCGGCGGCTGCATTGAAGCTCGTGATCACCCCCCGACGATCCACGGCGACCACGCCGTCGTCCATGTTGTCCAGAATGTTGCTGTGCAGCGAAGGGGCTGCGCTCATTCCTGCATCGCCTCGATGTCGACGTTCCAGGTGTCGAGCGTGCCGCCCACCGTGCGGTCCAGCGCGGCGAGCGCGTTCAGGTAGCCGATCCGGGAACTCAGTTCGTTCACCTGCGCCTGGACGAGGTCCGCCTGGAACTGCGTGACGCGGAAGTTCGTGGTGCGGCCCAGGCGCAGTTTCTGCTCCTCGACCTCGAGTTTCGACGCGGCGAGTTCAAGCGCCCGTCGCGCAAGCTCCACTTCGCGAAGGCCGATGCCGACCGCGCGTACGCCGTTGTGCACGTCCGTCTCCATTCGGCGAACAGTGCTGGCAAGAACCTGCTCCGCCTGACGCGCCGCCGTTCTGGCCGCGAACCGGGCGCGGCGCCGCGCCTTTGCCGAGGCGTCGTTGACCGGAACGGACACCGCGATGCCCACCGCGAACGGCTCCGTCAGTTCGCGCGCCAGCGCCCCCCCCGCGGCGCCGGGAGTTCCGTCGCGGCGCAGTTCGACGTCCGCCGTGAGGCTCACGTCCCACAGCATGTCGTTCTCCGCCAGCGTCACGCCGATCGCGGCGCTCTCGACATCGAGCAGGGCGCGCCGATAGCCGGTGTGGCCGCGGCGCGCCAGAGCGAGGGCGGCTTCGAGGTCCGGTGGAGAGCCCCCCGGGTCGAGGGTCGCCGAGTCCGTGGGGATGACGCGCGCGCCGCCGTCCAGGTTCAGCATGACGTTGAGATCGCGGATCGCGTTGTCGCGGCGATCCCGGCTACGGATCAGCGCCAGTTCCCCCCGGGCGACCTCCGCCTCCGTCTCGGCAATGTCGCTGGCCGCCATGCGGCCGGTGTCGATGAGCGCGCGATTCACGGCCAGCATCGCCCGGGTCCGGTCGAGCGCTCCCTGATCGATCGCCACGCGGCGCTCGGCCTCGATCACGGCGCGGTAACCGTAGATGACCGCGGTGACGACGTCCATGATCGCGGCCTCGAATGCGAGGACGTAGCTGGCCTCGGCGATGCGGGCGAGGCGGACCGGTGCGGTTCCGACCTTGAGGCCGCCTCCCCGAAACAGCGGCTGGCGCAGCCGGAGACGCACGCCCTCGCCGTCCGAGACCGTCTGTCCCGACCCGTCCAGGAACACGGACCAGGCGGGGTTCACCTCCACGTCGCCGCCGGTCGGCAAGCGCAGCAACATGCCGGGGCCGGCCGCCAGCCGGTAGAAGCCGGCGTCGTCGCCGAGATCGCCGGTCCGCTCGACACCCAGCGTTCCGAAACTCACCTCGGGCACGAATCGTCTCTCGGCCTGCCGGAGGTCGAACCGCTCCACCCCGCGCCTCAGTCTGGCGTCGATCAGGATCGGGTTGTCCCGCAGCGCGCGTTCGACGGCCTGCGGAAGCGACAGCTCGATGCCCGCCCCGCTGCTCGCCGCGCCTCCCGTCTGGGCGTCGAGGGGAAACGCCAGGATCACAGCCAGGATCCACAGGCGCCATACCGCTCGCCTCATCGACTCCCCCCAAGAGAAGATCATCCGAAACACTCCCGGCAACGCCGAGAACCGCCGACCTCGCCCCAAGATTACTCGACGGCGATCATCCTCCTTCGAGGCAGGGAGCGTTCCGCCGCTTGCAACGCGCCAGCACGGAAACGACGATGGCCCTCCAGAGCCATGTCGTCCTTCATGACAAGAAGTACCCCGTCAACTGGTAGGCGACGAGCAGGAAACCGACCGTCATCAGCACCGCGTTCGCGGCATAGCCGTGAGACTGGAAGCGGCCGCTGGCCCGCCAGAGGTTGAAGCTCAGCAGGATGATGGCGAGGGCGGCGAACTGCCCGAGCTCGACGCCCACGTTGAACGAGACGATGTTGCCGACCAGGCCGCTGCCCGAGATCTCCACCGGCTGCAGCTTGGTCGCCAGGCCGAAGCCGTGGAACAGGCCGAACACGAGCACGGCCGCCCGCGTGTCGATCTGTACCCCCAGCGCACGGAATCCGCCCAGGTTTTCGAAGGCCTTGTACGCCACTGACAGGCCGACGATCGCGTCGATGAGAAAGGGGTTCGCGTGGATGCCGCCGAGCACTCCGACCAGCAGGGTGACGCTGTGTCCGACCGCGAACAGGGTCACGTAGAGCGCGACGTCGCGGAAGCGGTAGAGGAAGAAGATGACTCCGGCCAGGAACGCCAGGTGGTCGTACCCGGTGACCATGTGCTTGGCGCCCAGGTACATGTAGGGCCCGACCGCCAGACCCTCGTTGTTGGTCAGGAAGAGCTCGTCCTGGTCGGCGACGCCGTGAGCCCACAGGCCCGACGAAAGGAACAGCGCGGCCAGCGCAAGCACCGCAGTCGTCATGGTCCGGCGACGGCTCATGCGACTACTCCGGCGAACGGCTACTGCCGCGCCGCTTGACAGGCGACGAACTCCTCGCCGAGGTCCGGCAGCTCCTCTTCCACGAGCGGAAGGGACGCGATGTCCGGTCCGCTCGCGTACCGTGCGTCGCCGAGCTGCGGGCCGAAGTTCGTAAAGGTCTCCATCATCGCGTTCATGGCGCCCCGGTTGGCGAGCATCCGTCCGAGACCGCCGGGGACTTGCGGGTCGCTGACCGTGTCCTGGACGACCTTGATGGTCCCTTCTTCGTCGCCCGGGGTCAGGATCCACCTCAAGTACATGCAGAGCACGCGCTTGCCCTCGAACTCGGGCGTCCGATCATCCGCGCCGGCTATGTCGTTGATCACGCGGCCGTCGCCCGTGCGGAACCAGCCCGAACGGACGATCGTGACGCGCCTTGAGAGTCCCGAGCCGGAGATGCGGTTGCGCAGGGACTGAAACGGCTGCTCCAGAGACGTCGCGCGTTCCTCTTCGCAGATGCCCTGCCACTCGGGACAGGCTTCGGCGTCCTCGAGCATCGCGATCGCCGACGGAATCGACCCCTGCACGACCACTTCGGCCCGCAGCAGACGGAACTCGGTCCCATCGATCTCGCAGGCTTCGATGGTTACCGGACCTTCGCTTCTCTCGGGGCGGCAGTCCTCCGCCGTGCCGGGTTGCGCGGCGAAGACTCCCAACGCGAAAGCAAGGACCAGAACCCTGCCCGCCACTGAACGACCGCCTTTCTCGCGCACCGGCGGGACACTATCAGCAGCGTCCGGGTTGCCGGCGGCGCGCCGCCTTCAGAGTCGCAACCGCAGCGACGCGCGGAACGCACGCGGCTCGGCCGGGCTCAGGAAGCGCGGATCCTCGTAGCCGTTGCCGAGCACCTCGTCAGGTTCGCCAAGGGCGCCGAACGTCGCGTACTCGCGGTCCGTCACGTTGGACACCTCGAGATCGAGGTCGAGCGACGGTGTGAGATCGATGCGGCTCCAGAGGTCGCCACGCCACGCCGAGCCGACCGGCTCCAGCAGGTTCGCCTCGTCGCCTCGCAGGTAGCGGATCGAGTCGCCGAGCAGCCGCGCCCCGACCACAGCGCGGTCGCCGATTCTCAGGTCGGCGCCGGCCCGGAACTGGCGTCGCGGCACGCCGGGGAGGAAGTCGCCCGGCTCGACCTCGATCTCCCCGTCCTCGGCCAGAGGATGCGGCGGACTCGACAGCGTCAGGCGGTCCTGGAAGGCCGCGTCGAGCAGGGTGTAGGAGGCATCCCAGTTCAGCCGGCCGAGGCTGCCGCGCAGCCACAACTCCAGCCCCTGCCGGCGGGTCGCGTCGACGTTCGTGAAGTAGCCGGCGCTGGTGCCGGCGCCGCTCGAGACGAAGATGATGTCGTCCCGACTCTCGCTGTGGAATAGGGCCGCGCTCCAGCGCAGCGAACGGCCACCGCCGCGCAGGCCGAGCTCGGCACTGGTCGTCACCACCTGATCGAGCGGCGGATCGGCGACGAAGGCGTTCGGCAGCCGGCACGGGTCGTCCGGATCGGCGCAGGTGAGCTCGACCGGCGTCGGCACCCGGGAAGACTGCGACACGTTGCCGAACAGAAGCATCGACGAACTTCCGTTTCCTCGCAACTCCCGGACGAAGCCCGCCGAGGGCACGAGCCGCGAGAAGCTGTGATCGCCGTCGAGCGTCGTGCCCAGTTGATCGTTGAGCTCGATCCGGCTGTCGTTGTAGCGGGCCTGGAGGGTCCAGGTCAGCCGGTCACCGGCAGTCGTCCAGTGCCGCAGCGCCCACAGGCCGGCGTGCCCGGTGTCGGCTATCAGTCCGACTTCGGAACCGGGAAGCAGCATGCCGCTGCCGATCGTCGTCCTGGTGTCGGTGAGCGATGCGAGTTCCGTCTCGAAGGCGAAATCGGCGCGGCCACCGTCCCACGATGCACCGGCGAGCCAGCGGCCCGAACCGGTCAGACCGGAGATCTGGAGCGAGGCGCCCAGGCCTTCCTGCTCGGTGCGGCTCTGGTTGTTGACCGCGTCGAACTCGTCGAACTCGTCGAGGTCGTCGTGGTCGTCATCGTCGTCGTCGTGATCGTGGTCGTCGTCGTCATGGTCGTCGTCGTGATCGTCGTCGTCGCCCTCGAAGGCGTCCGCGTTGTAGGTGGCGACGTCGTTCGCGCGAAGGTAGATCTGCGCTTCGAGTTCGAGCCCTGGTCCGATCATCCGGCCGACACGCAGCCGCGGGAAGAACAGCTCGTTCCAGGTCTGATCCGGATGCGTGAAGACCTCGGCGCGGTCGATCTCCAGCAGTTCCACCGGCGTCACGCCGTTTCCGATCAGGTCGTTGTCCGCCACGCCAACCGCGAAGTCGATCCGCTCGCGCTCGCCGCGATGCGAGAGCTTCACCAGCGCCTGCCGCAGCGAGCTGGGTGAGAAGTCGCGCCAGCCGTCCTCCTCGAAGGAGCGACCACCGACGAACCAGCCGTACTCGTCGTCGGCACCGAGTGCGCCGCCGGCGCCGAACTCGGCCGCCCGGCGGCCGAAGGAACCGGCCTCGAGCGTCAGGTCGAGCCGCTCCGACTCGAAGCCGCTCCGCGTGTTCAACGCGAGCGCCCCGCCGAGCGTGTTCAGGCCGAACATCGGGTTCGCGCCAGGCAGGAGTTCCACCTGTTCCGCCGCGAACGTCGGCACCAGGTCCCAGGCGACGACGTCACCGAAGACCTCGTTCACCCGCACTCCATCCTCGTAGACCGAGAGCCCCTGGTTCGCGCCCAGGAGCGGCGACGCCCCGAAGCCCCGGTAGAGCACGTCGGACTGCAGCGCGCTCCCTTGCGCCGGTGCCAGGCTTACGCCGGGCAGTTCCGCCTCGAGCAGGGCGCCGACGCCCGAAACCGCCGACAGGTCGAGCGCCTGCGGCGCCACCCGGTGGACCGTCCAGGGCACGCGATCAGGCGATTCGCCCGCGTAGTCGAGCGGAGCGAGGCCGATGACGTCGATCTGCTCGTCGAACTCGCCTTGCTCGGTCGCGGCGCCGTCGTCGGACGCCGCCTCCTGCTCCGCCGCCGGTACCGCGCCAAGGGGGCCGCCGAGGGCGGGCAGCAGGAGGAAGGTCAACGAGCCGGAAAGCCAGCGGAGGGAGCGCGGCCGAGGTGGTCCGCTCATGCGTCCACTCTATCGCCCCGACTCTAGCGCCACCGGCGGTGGCCCCAAAGGTACTGGTCCGGGTCGCGGCGGATCGCTTCCTCTAGATGCGCGTTCAGGGTTCGGACGATCGCCTCGACGTCGGCCTCGCGGTCGCCCGTACGGGCCTGCTCGATCAGGGGCGACAGGCTCAGCTCGAAAGTCATCGGCGCCATTCGGCGGCAGACCAGGAAAGTCAGCGGCGTCCGGGCGACCAGGTGCAGCATCGCGGCGGTCGTGTGGGTCTTCGCGGGATGGCCGAATAACGGCACGTCGATCCCCCGGCGGGCGTGCTGATCGACGAGCAGAGCCAAGATCTCGCCGTCGCCCAGCAGCTTGAGGAAGCGCCCCGGATCCGGGTCGTACTTCGGGATCATCCGGAACGCGCGCCGCTGCCGCCGGTCGAGCGCCAGCTCCTGCACCCGCGGGTTGGTCATCGGCCGGGAGATGCCCGCGACCGGCTTGTAGCGCGACAGCCACTGGCCCGCGATCTCCCAGTTGCCGAAGTGACCGGAGACGACGATCAGGCCGCGGTCGGGATCCTCCAGCACCGCCGCCACATCGCCGGGAATGTCCACCCGCAACCGCTCCGGATCGTCGAGCACGAGCGCCGACTTCATCGACTCGACCAGCACCATGCCCATGTGGCGGGAAGCGCCGCGGCCGATCGCCCGCGCCTCGGTGGCGTCATTGGTCACGCCCGCGCGCAGGATGTTCGAGATCGCTACGCGGCGCCGCTGCCGGTCGGCCGTCCACCACAGCGAGCCCAGCGCCGCTGCCCAGCGGGAAGCGGCGGCCGGCGGCAGCAGGTCGACACCGAACAGCGCCAGCCGCGCCGCCCAGTATTCGAGAAGGTGGAGCACCCGACCCAGGAGGCTGCGCTCAGGCTCCGTTCTGCTGCAGCAGCGTAATGATCTCGCCGACGGTCCGGGTCTTCACGACCTGCTTCGGGTCGAGCGCGATTCCGAACTCCTCCTCCACGTCGTAGAGCACGTCGAGGATGGTCAGTGAGTCGAATCCGAGCGACTCGATCGGCGTTTCAGCCTCCACCGCATCCCAGTCATGCTCTTCGACCGCGCTGTCGCGCAGCACGTCCCGCAACCGAACGAGGACATCGGCGGTGCCGTCAGCGTCCATGGGTCGAGGTTATCGCCGATTGACCGAACGTGTGCGGCGCTACTCTCCGAGGCCCAGCACCAGCACGCCGTTGCTGCCGCCGAAACCGAAGCTGTTCTTCATCACGAAGGGCCGTTCGAGCGGCTCCGGAACGCCGCCCACGAGCCGGACGCGGCACTCTGGGTCGGGGTTCTCGAGGTTCAGGTTCGAGGGCAGCCGTCCCTGCTCGATGCCGAGCAGAGCCGCGATCGACTCGATCGCGCCGGATGCCCCCAGGGTGTGGCCGAAGTAGGACTTGTTGGCGGAGACCGGCGCCTCTTCGGCCGCGTCGCCCAGTACGGCGCAGATCGACCCGCTCTCGCAGACGTCATTGGCAAGCGTGGCGGTGCCGTGGGCGTTCACCGCACCCAGATCGGCGGGTTCGATTCCAGCGGACGTCAGAGCCGCACGCATCGCCGCGGCCTGGCCCTCGGCGCTCGGGCTGGTGATGTGACTGGCGTCGGACGACTCGCCGTAGCCCAGAATCTCGCCCCGGATCCGGGCGCCCCGGCCGCGGGCCCGCTCCCACGACTCGAACACCAGCATGCCGGCGCCCTCGCCGAGCACGCAACCGTCGCGGCCGGCGTCGAACGGCCGGCAGGCCCGCGCCGGATCGGGGTTCTTCGACATCACGCCCAGGTTGTTCCAGACGCCGTAGTAGAACGGGTCGAAGAAGCCGTCGGCGCCGCCGGTCAGCACGGTGTCGGCGTAGCCGTGCCGCACCATCCGGTAAGCCGTCCCCATCGCGTTGGTCGCCGACGTGCAGGCCGAGATGACGACGAAGTTGGCGCCCGTGAGCCGGAAGTGGATCGAGATGCCGCCCGAGATCGCGTTGTCCATGACGCGGGGCACGCTGGTCGGCCGCAGGCCGCGGACGCCGCGCTCCGCGAAGCGCTGCTGCAGCGTGGTGTTGCTCTCGGCCGCGCCGACCGCCGTTCCCAGGATCACCGCCACCGGCTGGGGTTCGTAGGGCGGAGCGCCGTCGATGAGTCCCGCGTCCTCGAGCGCCTGGGCGGCCGTCACGATGCCCAGGTCGACCGCCCGATCCGTCGGCCGGCGGCGCAGCCGCTTGAGGCCGGAGGCGACGAAGTCCGGTTCGACTTCCCCGCCGATGCCGACCTTCATCTCCGACGTGTCGAGGGACCGGAGCCTGGCGATGCCGCCCCTGCCGGCGAACAGGCTGGCGCTGAAGGACTCGACGTCCGTGCCGATGGCGCAGGACACGCCGAGGCCGGTGACCGCGACGCGACGGGACTCAGCCATACATCGACAACCCGCCGTTCACGTGAATCACCTGGCCGGTGACGTACGACGACTCCGACGACAGCAGGAAGACGGCGACGGCGGCGACCTCGGCCGAAGTCCCCAAGCGCCCGAGCGGTACCCGTAGACGTTGCCGCTGGTCGTCCGACAGTTCGGTCGTCATGTCCGTCTCGATGAAGCCGGGCGACACCGCGTTGCAGCGGACCCCGAAGCGGGCCGCCTCGAGGGCGAGGCTGCGGGTTAGGCTGACCATCCCGGCCTTCGACGCGGCGTAGTCGGCGCCCATCCAGCCGCCCGGGCCGTGGGCCGCGAGCGAGGCCATGTTGACGATGCTGCCGGCCTTCGCCTTGCGCATGACCTTGTAGACGGCACGGGACGCGGCGAACGTCGCCTCCAGATTCACGCGCTGGGTCGCCCGCCAGGCATCGAGGTCGAGGCCGCGGAACGCGACCGGCCGGCCGCCGCCGGCGTTGTTGACCAGGCCGTCGATCCGGCCGCAGCGCTCGACCACCTGTTCAACCAGGGCCGCTGCGTTGGCCGGTTCGTCGAAGTCGGCAGCGAGCGGCAGAACGCTCTCCGAATCGATCTCGCCGCAGACCGCCTCGACCTGGGCGAGTTCCCGCCCGTGCAAGGCGACGGTCGCGCCGCGCGCGGCCGCGGCCTCGGCGGTCGCGCGGCCGATGCCGCGGGTCGAACCGGTGACGAGAATCACCTGACCGGAGAGGGAGGCAGTCATGAGCCGGCCGCAATCGTAGCGCCGTCGGAGCGGTGCCGCCCGTCCGGGTCAGGAGGGGGGCGGCGTTGCTGTTCACGGAACCGTCGTACCATCCCTACGGATGGCGACTCTTCTGGTGGACGGGCAGCGAGTCGAGGCCCAGCCGGGCGACAGTCTGCTCGTCACCATGCTGCGGGCCGGGCTGCATCCGACCGGCGGCGGGTGCCTGTGCCTCGGCGGGGATTGCCCGAACTGCCTCGTGACGGTTGACGGCGTCGCCTACACGCGGAGCTGCCAGGTCCCGGCGCGAGACGGGATGGTCGTACGGAGGGATCATCTGGGAGGCGAGGAGCCGGCCCTGCTGTCCGACGAGCCGATGTCGGCCGGGAACGCCGCGCCGGTGCACCATGTCCACTGCGACACGGTCGTCATCGGACAGGGCGACTCGGGACGCGAGGCCGCGCGGGAAGCGAGCGACGCGGGCCTGGACGTAGTGACTCTGGACGCGCGCGACGGCCAGCATGTCACCGGGGTCTATCCGGGGCCGCTGGTGGTCGCCTCCGACCAGGCGGGCCGTGTGCTCCACGTCCATCCCAGGCGAGAGATCGTCGTGGCCACCGGCGCGGCAGAGATCCAGCCGGTCGTTCCCGGCAGCGATCTGGAGGGACTGGTCACCGGGCGGGCAGCCGCGGAGCTTGTCGCCGCGGGCGTCGGCCTGGGCCGCGTCGTCGCTGTGGGTGAGAGGCCGTCAGAGCTACCGGAAGGGACACTCGCCGCTCACGTCCCGATCGGCCAGGACGGCTGGAAACTCGTCCGCTTCGAGGGCGAAGGCCGGGTCGAGGCAGTGGTCGTCCGCCGGCACGCCGACGCCGATGCCACCGAAGAGCGGATCGAATGCGACACGGCCGTCCTCGGCCTCGGTCGCAATCCACGCAACGCGCTGGCCCGGATGGCCTCGGACCTGCCGGTGCGAGTCGTCGGCAGCGCCGCGATGGAACCGGAACTGCCGGCCTGCCCGCGCGAGGGAACGGTGTGTCCGTGCAGCGGCGTCACCGTCGCCGACCTCGACGGCGTGTGGGAGCGCGGCTTCCACGAGATGGAGCTGCTCAAGCGGGCGACGCTCGCCGGCACCGGCACCTGCCAGGGCGGCGTCTGCCTGCCCTACCTCCGCAGCTTCCTGCTGGAGCGGGGAGGCCGGCTTCAGCCCGCGTTCACCGCACGGCCCCTCAACCGGCAACTGACCGTGCGCGAACTGGCCGCGGGCGCGCACACCGCCGTGACCGCGCGCTCGCCCCTCCACGACGAGCACCTGAGCCTCGGCGCGAGAATGGACCGCGCCGGCGGCTGGTGGCGGCCCTGGACCTACGGCCGGAACGACGACGAGTACCGCTCCGTGCGCGAGCGCGTCTCACTCGGCGACGTGAGTTCGCTCGGCAAGATGACGATCTCCGGGCCGGACGCCGAAGCGTTCCTGGAGCGGATCGTTCCCACCAAAGTCGCGACGATCCGTCCCGGCCGTTGCCGCTACGTCCTCATGCTGGACGAACGCAGCTACCTGCTCGATGACGGCATGCTCTGCCGGGAAGCGAACCAGGGCGGCGGCGACCGCTTCTTCCTGACCTCGACCTCCGGCGGGTCCGGCTTCTTCGAGCTGTGGCTCCGCGACTGGGCCGAGGCCTTCGGCTACGACGTCCGCATCCTGAACCACACCGCCTCGCTGGCGGCGATCAACGTCACCGGCCCACAGGCGGCCCGGCTACTGGCGCGTGCCGGCGCCCGGGCGCTGCCCGCGTTCGGCCTCCACCGGCAGGTGCGTATCGCCGGCGTCGACTGCCGGGTCGTTCGCCTGAGCTTCACCGGCGAACTCTCCTACGAGCTACACCATCCGGCCGCTGACGCCCGCACGCTGTGGCGGCGGCTGCTGGCGGCGGGCGCCAGGTTCAGCGTCCAGCCGCACGGGCTCGAGACCCTGCTCCGTCTGCGGCTCGAGAAGGGCCACATCGTGATCGGCCAGGACACGGACTACGACTCGACTCCGCGCCGGCTCGCCCACGACTGGGCGGTCAACCTGGACAAGGGCGACTTCGTTGGACGTCAGGCCATCCTGCGGACGAACAAGCAACCGCTCGACAAGCGGCTGGTCACGCTCCTGACGGACGATCCACCGCCGCGGGAAACCCTTGAAGCGCCATCCGCCGAGGGCGCGGCGATCCATGACGGCGAGCGCTACGCCGGCTACGTGACGTCCGATGCCGGCACGACGGCAGGCGGCCGCAGGCCGATGCTCGGCTGGCTCTACCTGGACGCGGAGGGCAACCTGCCCCGCGAGGTCACGGTCGACGGCCGAGCGGCCCGACGGATCGACGGCGCGACCTACGACCCGGAGGGAGCACGGGCTCGAGCAGCGGTCGACCTCGCGAGCGAGTCGTCGGAGAACGTCCCTGAGTTCCCGGTTGCCCGTCCGGAGGCAACCGACCTCGCCGCCGAATTCCCAACCAGACCTCCGCGACTCCGCCGGCTCGAAGCGACCCGTGTATCGGCCACGCCCGCGGCACTCGACGCGGTGGTCGCCGAGCCGCCCTGGCCCGCTGGCGCGCTCGCCTTCCGCACCGCTTCCGACGAACTCCTGGTGACGGCGACGCCGGACTTCGAGGTCGACGGCGACCCGCACGCGATCGTCGAACGCGAAACCGCGTTCAGCTACGTCTGGCTCGACGACGCCACCGCCGAGCGGTTCCTCGACCGCGAGTCCGAGTGGCGTCGGCCCGACGCGCGGCCGGCCCTCGGCCAGGGCGAGGTCGCCGGCATCCCGGCGAAGCTCTGGTTCGAGACCGGGAGGACCCTGATCCTCACGCCGGCCCCGTTCGCGGCCGCCTTCCAGCGCCGACTGACCGGCTCGCTCGCGGAGCCCGACGGGGCCACCCCATGAACGAGTTCGTCGAGCGCCAGATGAAACTGACCTGGCGGCCGCCAAAGAAGAGCTACGACGTGGTGATCGTCGGCGCCGGCGGACACGGGCTGGCGACCGCCTACTACCTGGCGACCCGCCACGGCATCACGAACGTCGCCGTCTTCGAGCGCGGCTACATCGGCGGCGGCAACTCGGGACGGAACACGACGATCATCCGCGCCAACTACGGCATCCCGGCCGCGGTCCGCTTCTACCAGCGAAGCGTCGACCTCTACCGGGGCCTGGAAGAAGAAACCGACCGCTGGCTCATGCATCAGGCCAAGGGCCTGCTGTGGATGGCGCACTCGGAAGCCGCCGTGCGAGCCGAACGGATGCGGGCGAAGCTGAACACCGAGTTCGGCGCCGAAACCGAGTTCGTCGAGCCGCAGGAGGTCCAGGAACTCTGCCCGCAGCTCGACATCGAGGGCGGCGGCCGCTGGCCGGTGCTGGGCGCCTCCTACCACCCGCAGGGGGCCACCGCCCGCCACGATCGGGTCGTCTGGGCTCTCGCCGAAGGGGCGATGGAACGAGGCGCCCACGTCCACCAGAACACGCCGGTTGAAGGTCTGATTCTCGACGGCGAGCGGGTCGCCGGCGTCAGGACTGCGGCCGGCGACGTCGCCGCCGGCGCCATCGTCTCGGCGGTCGGCGGCCACGTCAGCCGCATCGCGGCCATGGCGGGTCTCCGGCTGCCCATCCGCAGCCACCGGCTGCAGGCGTTCGTCACGAACCACTACCGGCAGCAGCTCGGGCCCATCGTCGCCTCGTCGGAGCTCTTCTTCTACGCCTCGCAGACCGCCCGCGGCGAGATGCTCCTGGGCGCCGAGATCGACCCGCAACCCAGCTTCTCCTACCGCTCGAGCCACGACTTCGTCCAGGACGTGTGCCGGCGGGCGCTCAACCTGCTGCCCTTCATGGCGAACCTGCGGGTGCTGCGGCAATGGACCGGTGTCTGTGACATGAGCCCCGACTACTCGCCGATCATGGGACGCACGGGCGTGCCCGGCTTCTTCATCACGACCGGCTGGGGCACCTGGGGCTTCAAGGCGATCCCCGCCGGCGGCGAGCAGATGGCGGAACTCATCGCCACCGGCGAGGTACCGGAGCTGATCGCGCCGTTCGGCCTCGACCGCTTCGCCCGCGACCGCACGATGGCCGACCGCGGATCGGCGGGGACCCACTAGCGATGAGCCTGCGCATCCCCTGCCCCCACTGCGGTAACCGCTCGGTCCACGAGTTCGTCCACGGCGAGGTCCGGCAGGTACCAGACCACCTGACCGACCCGGACGAGCGCGATCTCGACCTCGCCTTCATGCACGACAACGAGGAGGGCGTCGTCACCGAACGCTGGTTCCACGCCCTGGGTTGCCGGCGCTGGTTCGAGATCCGGCGCGACACGACGACCGATCGGATCATCGAACGCCGAGCATCCTGACCGGCCAGCCAGTTTCCGACTACAATCCAGAGCACAGTCCGTAACCAGAACCCGGAGGACGCCGCACATGGCTCGACGCACACTCATTCTCACCACCCTGCTCGCCTTCGCGGCCACCGGCGCCATCGTCGCGTCCGACGACATCCCCCGCCGGCACGACGGCAAGCCTGACCTCTCCGGGACATACGACATCGCCACCCTGACGCCGCTGCAGCGACCCGCACAGTACGGCGACAACCTGACGCTCACCCCCGAACAGGCCCAGGCCATCGCCGACCACTGGCGGCGAAACTTCGAGAAGGACTACGCGCCGAGCGACCCGAATCGCGAAGCGCCTCCGGAGGGGGGTACCGGCATCTACGCTCCCGAGTTCACGGGAGCCGCAGGCAAGGTCGGCGGCTACAACGCCTTCTACGTCGACATCGGCGACGGCAACTTCCAGCTCGATGGCGAGTACCGCACCTCGATCATCACGGAGCCCGCGAACGGCCGCATGCCGGCGCTCACCGATGCGGCAAAGCAGCGGTACGCGGAGGGCGCGGCCTTCCGCCACGAGAACACCGGCACCGCCTGGTGGATCGACCGCGACTTCGGCCCCTACGACGACCCGGAACTCCGCCCGCACGCCGAGCGCTGCCTGCTGGGCTTCGGCTCCACCGCCGGGCCGCCGGCGCTGCCCGTCATGTACAACAACATGAAGCGGATCGTGCAGACGGACACTCACCTGATGATCCTGGTCGAGATGAACCATGACGCCCGGATCATCCGCGTCGACTCCGAGCACGACGACGACGTCGAGAGCTGGCTCGGTGAGTCGGTCGGCCGCTGGGAAGGCGACACCCTGGTCGTGAAGACGAAGAACTTCGGCGACGACTACAGCTTCACCCAGGGCTCGAAGGACATGGTGATCACCGAGCGCTTCAGTCGCATCGACGAGGACACCCTGCTCTACGGCTTCACGGTCGACGACCCGAACACCTGGACCGAGCCCTGGAGCGGAGAGTACCCGTGGCCGGCCAGCACCAACAAGGTCTTCGAGTACGCCTGCCACGAAGGCAACTACGCCCTCGGCGGCATCCTCCGCGGCGCCCGTCTGCTCGAGAAGGAAGCGCTAGCGGGCGACGCCGCCTCCACCGGCGGCGGAGGCTCCAAGTAGCAGAGTCCCGGGTGGCACCCGCCCGGTCCGGGTTCCGGGGGGCGCCGTCCCGGTACCGTTCGCGCTTGGTCGGAGAACGGGAGGGGGTGCGCTCACTGCACTCCGCTCGCTTCGGTTTGGTGTCGGTTGCTGAGAGCGCATGGGGAGTCGCTCGCTCCGAGCTACCTGGACGGCGCCCCCCGGAACCCGGACCGGACTGGACGATCTTGGGCTCCGTCAACAGCCGGCTGCTAAGGTCAGCCGCTGAATCTCGTGGAGGACAACCCAATGCGCCGCACACTCTTCGTTTTGCTGATCGCTAGTCTCCTGTCCGTGACTGCCGCTGCCGCAGACAACCATGGCCCGAAGGTCGAAGACCTGGCCTGGATGACCGGGACCTGGAGCAGTGCAACGCTGGAAGAGAACTGGGCCATACCGAAGAACGGCTCGATGGTGGCGCGGGTCCGCGGCTTCACGGCCGACGGCGCGACGAACATGATCGAGTTGATTTCGATCGAGGAAGAGAACGACTCCCTGGTGCTGCGTCTCAAGCAGTGGAACCCGGGCATGGAGCCTCGCTACGAGGGCTTCCTGGTGATGAAGCTGGTCGAGTCGAAGGACCGGATGATCAAGTTCGAGGACACGGGCGAAGGAGCAACCGTTCTGGCCAAGCTGGGCTACAGCCGCCCCGCCGACGACAAGTTCGTCATCTCGATCGAGACGCCCACCGGCCAGTCGTTCGAGATCACGCTCGACGCAGTCAAGTAGCCCCGGCGCCATGGCGCTGAGCCGGTTCGGAATCGCGGCGTCCGCGGCGCTCATCGCCGCGGGTGCCGAACTGTTGGCAGGCGGCGGGTTCGCCACCGCTCAGGACCGGCCGGCCAGCCCGGCGGGCGCCGCCGCGACCCAGATCGGCGGCTACTTCGACCCCCGCTCCGGCTACGTCAACGGCGGCTGGATCGAAGTCAGGTTCGGACGGCCGCTCCGCCGCGGCCGCGACATCTTCGGACCGCCCGACTTCATCGCCTTCCTCAACGACGGCGCCCCGGTGTGGCGAGCGGGCGCGAACCTCACGACCCGGCTGATCACCGAGCTGCCGCTGGTCATCGACGACACCCGCCTCGAACCGGGCGAGTACACGATGTTCATCCAGCTCGGCCCGCAACGGTGGATCCTCATCATCTCCGAGTGGCCGGCGCAGGAACGGTACGACTACCACGACCGGGAAGCGCTCTTCGGCGCCTACGGCTACACGCCGGACAAGGACGTGCTGCGCACCGACATGACGCTTCAGCCCCTGCCCATGTCCTTCGAGCAGTTGTCCTGGCAGTTCCTCGATGTGACCCCGGAGGGCGGCCGCCTGGCGCTCATCTGGGACAAGCAGATGGCGTCCGTGCCATTCCAGATCGCCCCGCCACAAGCAGGAGAAGCCGATGAGTGAATCCACAGCGACTGGAACCCGAATGCGCGGCCAATGCCTCTGCAGTGCGGTCGAGTTCGAAGTCGACGTGCCCGAACGCACCTACAGCATCTGCCACTGCGGCATATGCCGCCGCTGGTCCGGCGGCCCACTGATGTCCGTCCACTGTCCCGAGCCGCGAACCGAGTGGCTGAACGACGAGGGCCTGACCTGGTACCAGGGCACCCCCTGGGCCCAGCGCGGCTTCTGCTCGCGCTGCGGATCGAGCCTGTTCTGGCGTCTCGCCCAGGAGCCGGAGGGCATGCTGATCGTCAGCGTCGACGCTCTCGACGACGACGCCGGCTTCGCACTCGACCGCCACATCTACAGCGACGCCAGGCCCGATCGTTACGACTTCGCCGACGACCGCCCGCGGGTGACCGAGGCGGAGCTGATGAAGGAGCTGGGGCTCGGGTAGAAACCAAGCGCGGGCGTTCGTACCGGGCCTCCTCTCGGAAGCCAACCCAGAAGTCCGGGTCTCCTGACAGAGTGACAGTCGCCCAGCTTGAAACGACGTACCATGAGCGCTCTTCGGAGACACGCTCGTGTCTCCGACACTCAAGCACTCAACTCACCGCCGCCGCAGCTAGCTAGCGGCGGATCACCTAGCGATTCAGCAGGAGACCACGATGAGGCTACGGCTGATCGGAACTTAGACTGTGACCTTCGTTCTTCTAGTCATCGGCCCCGTGGCGGCCCAAGACTTCACGGTCCAAGGAAACGGCAACTTCAATCGGGACTTGCCGCAACGCCTGACAGCCGGCACTTGGCAAGCACGGGTGTCGGTGCCAGTGTCAGATCGGATCTGGCTTCTGCAGGTCATCCCCTACGACGGCTACGATGGCCACTATGGCTCGCTCAGCTTCGATGAGGATGCGCCCAGCAACGCCACCTTTCGTGTCGGAACTGACAGAGGTGCCGACGTCCCGTTGGCCGCTACTTCGTCCGGCCGACGGTCCTGGATGGGCAGTGGAGCATCCGGTTCAGCAAACAGGGGGGTGGCCCACCGCCGAACGACCCCGGTCCGCCCACAACACCTGGTGACGGCACCCTGCAGAACGGTCAGTTCGGCGTCGTGTTCGGCGCTACCGCGAACGGCGAACGCGTTGACGGCCAGTTAGCCGCGTGGGCTTCCGACAAAGGCATACTGTTCTGGCTCTTCGACTCGCAGAATCCGGAAGCTCTGTTCAAAGTGCTCGACGGCCGTTCGGTCAACGGACACTGGTGGATGGACCTCGCCGTCACATCCGACCTGCGGACAGCAACAGTCGCGGCCCCAGAAGGCCGAGTATCGACCGACACGTGGTCAATACTCACGGGGCCCGCCCGTTCGATCTTCTCCGGCGAGACGAGGAGCACCCTGGTCCACTGTGCTTTTCCTTCGGACCGCTCGGACAACCGATGTGCGATCTCCGGACTCGGCACTACGCTCTCGCTGCGCGATGCATGGGATTCGCAAGGCCGGATCCCCGCCAAGTACTACACGTCTTCTGTAGGAGCGGCGATAGCCGGCGAAGTAGCCGCACCGCCGTCCTGGATCGGCCGAGAACTGCTTCCCGTACCTGCAAGTCGGCCTTGAGCGGCTAGGCGTATCGAAGACCGAGACGCCACCCAGCACCAGAGAATCCTCCTTGACGTTGCCGACGGAGCCGGCGTCGTCCAGATAGAGGAGATGCACGTCCGCAGCGTCACAGGGGTGTACAACGAAAACGCGGCCGGGTGAGCAAGTGCTCAGCGAACCGCCGTGGCAGCCCTCCCAACCGCAATGGGAATCTTGGCCCGTCCGCCAGTGCCCGTCAACCGTCTCCAGGGAGTCCCCACCGATGAGTGCGTCGAAACCAGCGGGCGGAAGAAGTTAGAGGAGCGAGGCTTCGCCTCGCGCCCGTGTTCCCCGGGCGTTACCGCTCCGCGGCGTCGCCCGGAGGCCACCAAGCGGAGCCGGCCTGACGGCCGGCACGTCCTTCCAGCCGCCTTCGGCGGCAGCGGGTCAGAAGACCCGCGCACCCAGAGATACGCCGAAGTCCGACGATGTCCAGCTTGAGCCGGGGCCGGAGGGGAGGGTCCCAGCGGACTGGAGGCGAGCGACGCCCGACGCCCTTTCATCAACCGGCGCCGCAGCGAAGCGAAGCCGACCGGAGCGAGCGCCAGCTTCCCCTCCACCTAGGGAGCGTGAGCGGCCGCTGGGACCCTCCCCTCCGGCCCCGGCTCAGGCGGGTGCTCGCCTACTGGCCGCCCGTTCCGGCCGCGGCCGCCAGGGCCTCAGCTTCGAGCAGCCGCGCGCCGCGCATGATGTTGCCCATCGCGTAGTTGCCTTCGTGACAGGCGTACTCGTAGACCTTCTCCGTGGTTGCAGGCCAGACGTAGTCGCCCTTCCAGGGGCGGGTCCAGGTCGAGGGGTCCTCGACGGTGAACTCGTAGTGGAGGGTGTCCGCGTCGAGCCGGGTGAAGCGCTCCGTGACGTGCAGGTCGCGCGAGGCGGAACCCAGACCCGGTCGGTCGCCAAAGTTCTTCGTGCTGACGACCATGGTGTCGCCTTCCCACCAGCCGATGGAGTCGCCCAGCCACTTGCGCACCCGCGGCTCGTCGTGCTCGGAGTTCAGGCGAATCACCCGGGCGTCGTGGTTCATCTCGACCAGGATCATCACGTGGGTGTCGGTCTGCACGATCCGCTTGTGGTTGTTGTAGAGCGCCGGCAGCATCGGCGGTCCCTGGGTCGAGCCGAAGCCCATGATGCAGCGCTCCGCGTGCGGCCGCTGCTCGATATCGTCGTACGGCCCCGGTGCGTCGGCGTCTCCTTCCTGAATCCACCAAGCGACACCCTTGTTCGCCCGGAACGGTGTCAGCGCCCGCCGGGCGGCGCGGCGCTCCCTGGCGGCGTCGGTGATCGGCGGCATCCGGCCGTTCGCGGGCTCGGAGATGATCGAGGTCCGGTAGGCGCCGTCGATGGACACCGCGCTCGAGCCGCGGTCGATCCAGAACGCGTTGTAGCCGCCCACGTTGCCCGCGCCCAGGTTCTCGCGCTGGGAGTCGTCGAAGCCGACCGGGGCAGCGCCCGTATCGGACGGAGCGGCGCGGTTCGGATCGCTCTTCTCGTTGGCCTTGGCCAGCAGCGCCTGCTCTTCCTCCTCGATCGCCTTCGCCTCCTCGGCCGTCAGGAACAGGTTCTCGCCGTACTTCGCGGGCCGCTGAAGCGGCGTCAGGGTGGCGATGTTGTAGAAGCCCGAGAGGTCGGGCTTGCCGTCCGCCATCCGGGGAATGTCGTCTTCGGCGGCGACCACCGGAAGCGCGATCAGGGCCGCGAAGCCCAGCGTGAGCACGGCGCGGGCCAGTACTGCCGAGATCGGGTGGTTCATCGATCCTCCTCCGACTGTTTGGGTCCGTTGCTGCGTCAACGATCGTACCAGCGGCATCGGAGCCGGCGCCCTGGCCAGCTGGCCCAAGCGGTCCGCCGGCATCCCGCTATGCTCCGCCCCGACTACGAATCAGGCAGGTACCCGTCTGCCGACGAGCGGGGAGCGTGACATGAGTTCGAACCATGTACCGGACGATGTGCGACTGGCCAGCATGGTGACGACTGCCGCGCTTCTGGTGTTCCTGACCGTCGGCGCCGCGCACGGTCAGTCCGGCCCCCTGATCGAACCGGTCACCGACGCCGAACTGGCCGCCACGCCGGACGGGGACTGGCTGAGCTTCCGCGGCAACCTGTCCGCCTGGGCCTACAGCGAGCTTGACGCCGTGAACACCGAGACCGTCGGCCAGCTCGATTTCGCCTGGGCCGCGCCGATGGAGGACGGACCCAACGAGGCGACGCCCCTCGTTCGCGGCGGCATCGTCTACCTGCCGCAGACGGGCGACGTGATCCACGCCCTCGACGCGCGCACCGGCGACCTGATCTGGGAGTACCGCCGGGAGCACGACTACCTGGATCCGGAAGGGACGGATCCCGCGCGGCGCTTCGGCCAGGGTCTGGGCCGGATCACCCGCAACATCGCGATCTGGCAGGACGGCCTGTTCATCGCCACGATGGACGCCTTCATCATTCGCCTGGACGCGAACACCGGTGAACTGGTGTGGGAGACCAGGGTCGGCGACAGCCGCATCGCGCACTCCTCCGGGCCGATCATCGCCGACGGCAAGGTGATCAGCGGCCGCTCCTGCAACATGTCCGTCGCCGGCGGTTGCTACCTCACGGCGCACGACGCAGAGGACGGCCGCGAGCTGTGGCGCTTCCACACGATCCCGCGGCCCGGCGAACCCGGCGACGAGACCTGGGGCGGCCTGCCGCTCGAGCGCCGGTTCCACGTCGGCGCCTGGCACGTCGGCTCCTACGACCCGGACCTCGGACTCGTCTACTGGGGCACTTCGGTGCCGGCGCCGTCGCCGGAGGTCCTGCGCGGCAGCGGCGCCGGGTCACTCCTCTACTCGAACAGCACCCTCGCGCTCCGCGCCGACACCGGGGAGCTGGCCTGGTACTTCCAGCACCTGCCGCGGGACAACTGGGACCTCGACCACCCCTTCGAGCGCATCCTTGTCGACCTGGAGATGGAGCCGGACGAGGAGGCGACCTGGTCGGTCAACCCGACCCTCGAACGCGGCGACCGGCGGCGTGTGATGACCGGCTTCCCCGGCAAGACCGCCATCTTCTGGACCCTGGACCGGGAGACCGGCGAGTTCCTGTGGGCGCGAGAGACGGTGTTCCAGAACGTGATCACCCACATCGACCCGCATACCGGCACCGTCACGGTCAACGAGGAGGTCATCCCGAAGGCACGGGACGAGGAGTACGGCGTCGTCTGCCCCGCCGCGAGCGGCGGCAAGGACTGGCCGACCGCGGCCTACAGCCCGCTGACCGAGGCGGTCTACGCGCCGCTCCAGGACGTCTGCATGTCGCCGATCATCACCGGCACCGGCGAGGGGCCGCCCCAGGGTTACGGGATCGCCTTCAACATGCGGCTGGCGCCGAACAAGACGACGGTCGGACGCCTGGACGCGGTTTCCGCCCGCACCGGTGAATCCCTGTGGCGGTTCGAGGAGCCGGCAGGGATGATGTCGGTGATGACGACCGGCGGCGGACTCGTCTTCGCCGGCAACACGAACCGGCGCTTCCGGGCCTGGGACGCCGCGACCGGCGAGGTGCTCTGGCAGACAGTGCTTGGCGGACCGGTCAGCGGCTTCCCGGTCAGCTTCGCCGTCGACGGCGAGCAGTACGTCGCGGTGACCGCCGGCGGCGGCGACCTCCTGAGTGGTCTGTTCAACCGTCTCGGCAACTTGCGCGCGCGCTCGGGCGCCAACATGCTCTACGCCTTCAAGCTGTCCGACACCGCCGGCCGCGGCCCGATCGAGCAGCCGATCGTCACGGCTGCGACCGCCGAGCCGCCGCCGATGATCATGATCGACGCTCCCCTGCTCGAGACGTCGGCGCCCTGCGCGACCTTCTCCACCGAGCAGGCCGAGCGCGGCGGCGCCCTCTACCTGGAACAGTGCGCCGAATGCCACGGACCGACGCTGCGCGGCGGCGCCCAGGGCGCGGCGCTCGCGGGCCGCAGCTTCATCAGCTACTGGCAGAACCGCGCCGCGAGCGGGCTCTACCGGACGATCCGCGAGACGATGCCCCAAGGCCGGGAGGGGACGATCGGCCCGTCGGCCTCAGCCGACCTGGTGGCCTTCCTGCTGAACGAGAACGGCGCCGGGGCCACCGGCGAACTCGGCTCCGACGTCGACACGCTAGACGGCCAGCGCACCTGCTTCCGGCAGTAACCCGACTCTCCCGGGCGGCCCGAGCACCGACGCGTGGTCCTCGTGATCATGGTCGTCATGATCCTCGTGCCCGGCTTCGTCCTCGTCCTGCCCGGCCTCGTCATGATCGTCATGGCCAGCCTCGTCGTGAGCATCGTCGTCACCATCCTCGTCATGCCCGGCATCCTCGTCATGCTCATGGTCGTCGTGCTGCCCACTCTCCTCGTGAGCGTGAGCGTGACCGTCGTCGCCGTGCGAGTGCCCGAGGTGGGAATGCTGATGCCAGAGGCCCATCACGGCCATCGTTGAAATGCCGATCATCACCAGGGCGAACTTGAACGCCCGATCCCGGTCCTGTTCTGGCATCGGAACGTCGTCCTCGCCCATCAGGGAGCTCCGCACGTAGTGGGCGATCCGGTCCCGCTCCCTCGACATCTCCGCGTCGAGCACGTCCATCACCGCCACGTAGATGAAGGTGCCGGCGGCGATCGCGTTGAAGCTCCCCTCGAAGATCAGGGCCGTCCTACCCTCGAACACCTGGCCCGCCACGGTGCCGAACACGATCCCGAGCGGCGTCATGACCGAGAACAGCCACAGCGTCTGCCACAGCTTCCGGTTGCCCGCGGAGTAGGCGGTCACGATCAGCGCGAACGCGGCCGACCCCTTGTGGAACAGGATGCCCAGCATGACGACCAGCGCGGCCGCGGCTTCGGGCTGAAGGCCAAGAGCCATCCCCGCGATGATCGAGTGGACGGACAGCACGATGAGCAGGACGAAGGCGTAGAAGGGCGGCCTCGTCCGCTCGTCTTCCCGGCCCAGCATCGAGTTGCGGCTCTCGAGGAAGACCCGGTCGACCAACAGCAGCAGACCGACTCCCAGCGCCGCGAGCAGGGGCGCCAGGGGATAGTCGACCAGCTTCCGTAGCGCTTCATCGGCTTCGGGCAGCAGGTGGACGAACCCGACACCGAGGAAGATCCCCCCTGCCAGCGCATTGCCCAGGGAGAGGTACCGTCGGCTGGCCTGCTGCTTCGCGACCAGAATGGGAATCATGCCGCCAACGATGGCGATTCCGAAGATCAACAGGCCGGCGATGATCTTGATGGCAAGCGGGGACATGGAATGGCCTCCTTTGCCCTCTCAACCGCTCAGGACAACCCGGCTGACGCATCGTCGCCCTGAAGCGACGGCGGCAGCAACTCCGGCCTCGTGAAGAAGTTGGCCTGTGCCGCCCGGACGTAGGCGGGGCGCAGGTTCAGACGATCGCGATAGGCCGCAAGCCGCTCACCGATCGGCTCGCCGTAGGCAACCGCCCAGTCCAGGCAACTGCCGAGCAGGATGTCGACGCCCGTGAACCGGTCGCCGAGCAGGAACTCCCGCCCGTCGGCAAGCTCGAGTTCCGCCACCGCCGACTGCTTGGCGAAGCCCTCGCTCGCGGCCCGAATCGCCGCCGGCGCCTCTCCGTAGAGGTAGGCGAGGTCGCGGTGCTTGCGGATCACGTAGAGCGTGTGGGCGTCGAGCTCCATCATCACGAAGAACGCCCACTGGTCGTACCGCGCACGCTCCTCCGTTCCCGCGGCCGGCATCAGGCCGAACGGCTCGCCGTAGGTCACGGCCAGGTAGTTCACGATCGCCGCGCTCTCGGCGAGCGTCAGCTCTCTGTCCTGCAGCAGCGGGATCTTCTGACGCGGATTGAGCTTCGTGAACTCCTCCGTCTGGGTCTCGCCGGTCCGCGGACCGATCGGCCGGTGCTCGTAGTCGAGACCCAGTTCGTTGAGTGCCCAGTGAGCGCGCAGCGTCCGCGACGTGCTGCAGCCCCAGAGCACCAGCGGTGGGACGTTGCTTCGCTCGTCTGCCATCGGGCACAGCAAGAATGTCAGAAACGCGGGCGGCCTGGGTGTGGTATCGCTATCTCGTTCTTCGTGATACTATCCGTCATCGGATGACGACATCTACCCCCACAGCGACGAAATCCGGCCGATTCCTCGTCCGAATGCCGCCCTCGCTGCACGCGGCGCTCGACGGAGCGGCACGGGCGGCCGGCGTGTCTCTCAACGAGTACTGCGTTCGCCGTCTCGCGTCGGCAGGAAGGGCCGACGGTGACGCCGCGACGCTTCTTTCCCGCGCTTCGTCCGTCACGGGCGACAGCTTGAAAGCGGTGCTCCTCCACGGCTCGTGGGCCCGCGGCGAGGCCACCGCGGCGTCCGATGTCGACGCGCTCGTCGTCGTCGACCGAAGCGTCCAACTCGACCGCGCGCTGTACCGTCTCTGGGATGCCGAGTCAATCTCGTGGCAGGGGCGCCCGGTCGATGCACACTTCATCCACGTGCCCAAGAAAGAGACCTTTAGCGGCCTCTGGGCCGAAGCGGCCATCGACGGCCAGGTGCTCTTCGACCGCGACGGTTCGGTCTCCGAGCATCTCCACCGCGTGCGCCGGGCGATAGCGGAAGGTCGGCTCGTGCGGCGGGTCGCCCAAGGCCAGCCCTACTGGACGGAGGCCACCTGATGCGCAACCCGGCCCTGGCGGCGGATCATCTTCGCCGCGCCCAGGCCAGACTTCGCGCTCTCGACGTGCTGTACGACGCGGAGAGCTGGGCCGATGTCGTCCGCGAGTCGCAGGAGGTCGTGGAGCTCGCCCTCAAGGGACTGCTGCACGCCGTCGGCGTCGACCCACCCAGGGTGCACGACGTGGCGGACGTCCTGGAGGCCGAACGCGGCCGTCTGCCGCCGGAAGTGGCAAACGACCTGGAGGGCCTCACAGCCGCCTCCAGGAGTCTGCGCCGTGACCGCGAACTTGCGTTCTACGGTGCGCCGGACATCGTGCCGTCCGGCTTCTATTCGGAGGCGGATGCTTCGGGAGCGCGCCAGATGGCGCGGTTCGTAGTCGACCGGGCGGCGCCCTCGACCCCGGGAGGCGGCTGACGCCGACCAGCTACCCCGACCTAGGCAACGACGCCGCCAACGAGACGGCCAGACAAACCATGGCGAGGACGTAGAAGGCGATCGTCACGACATCCGCCAGCACGGGCACGTCGACCGGGCCGGACAGGGATCGCCGGCAGGCGGCTATGGGCAGGCCCGCGCCGATCAGGCCGAGAACGATCCAGCGCGCCCACGTCAGTCGAGAGTTCGGTTCCGCCATGGCGAGGGGAGGATGTCACAGATCGCGCGGTTTCGCAGCTTCTCGCACGGCTAACGCTAGACTGACCGACACGCCCAGCCAATCAGACGGGAGGTCGAGATGCAGATCAGACGACGGAGGTCTTCGTTCTGGAGGGTCTGGGGCAGTACCCTGGTGTCGATCGGAGCCTTGGTGGTGATCGCCGCGGCCGCCGCGCTCATGATGTTCGCGGCCTCCGCCGCGGAGGCCCAGGAGATTCCGAGACGGCACGATGGTCGTCCCGACCTCTCGGGCACCTACGACATCGCCACCCTGACGCCGGCCCAGCGGCCGGACCGGTTCGGCGACCGGCTCGAACTGACGCAGGAGGAGGCCAAAGCACTCGCCGCGCACTGGTCGACGAACTTCGACAAGGACCACGCGCCGAGTGACCCGAACCGCGAGGCTCCGCCCAAGGGCGGCACCGGCATCTACGCCCCCGAGTTCACCGGCGCGGCGGGCAAGGTCGGCGGTTACAACGCCTTCTTCGTCGACATCGGCACCGGCGCCTTCCAGCTCGACGGCAAGTACCGCACCTCGATCATCACGGACCCGCCTGACGGCCGCTATCCGTCGCTCAGCGAGGCCGGGAAGGAAAGGAGTGAGCGGCTGGCTCCCTTCCGTCACGAGAACACGGGCACTGCCTGGTGGCTGGAACTTCCCGTCGGCCCGTACGACGATCACGAGCTACGGCCCCTGGCCGAGCGCTGCATCCTCACCCGCGGCGCCTCCGGGCCTCCATCCATGCCCGGGATGTACAACAACCTGAAGACGATCGTGCAGACGGACACCCACGTGATGATCCTGATCGAGTGGATGCACGACGTACGGATCATCCGCCTCGACTCCGAGCACCTGCCCGACACGATCCGCAAGTGGAGCGGCGACTCGATCGGCTGGTGGGAGGGGGACACCCTGGTCGTCGAGACGACGAACTTCCGGGAGATCCCTGGCTCCGTCACCCGAGGTTCGCGCGACATGCGGGTGACCGAGCGGTTCAGCCGCATCGACGCCGAGAACCTGCGCTACGAGTTCACGGTCGAGGATCCCGCCTACGAGACCGCGTGGAGCGGCGAGTACCCGTGGCCCGCGACCTCGCACAAGCTCTACGAGTACGCCTGTCACGAGGGGAACTACGCCTTCGGCAACATCATGCGCGGCGCGCGCCTGCTGGAGCGAGAGGCCATCGAACAGGGCACCTCGGGCGGCTCGACCGGAGACTGAGCCCATGCCGAACATCAACTTCATCCCCCATCCGCTCGTCGGCACGCCGATGGGCGCCGCGCTCGACTTGTACGTGATCCTGGCGATCCTGTGCTGGCTCAGCTCGGTCATCACCCGCGAGTACTCCTGGGTGGACCGCCTCTGGTCGATCTGCCCGCCCGTCTACTGCCTGATCGTGGCCTTCTCCACGGACTTCGAGTTCTCGCGAGTCAACGTGATGACCCTCCTTGTGCTGCTCTGGGGGCTACGCCTCACCTTCAACTTCGCCCGCAAGGGGGGCTACTGGAAGGGCGGCGAGGACTACCGCTGGGCCACTGTCAGGGAGCGCTTCGGCCCCGTCGCCATCCAGGTCATGAACGCGACGTTCATCGCGCCCGGCCAGATGCTGCTGATCTGGTGGTTCACGTCGCCGGTCCACGCGGCCTGGGAGGCGGGGGACACGCCGCTGGGCGGACTCGACTTCGTGGCCGCCGGGCTGTTCCTTCTCCTCCTGATCGGCGAGACCGTCGCCGACGAGCAGATGTGGGCCTTCCAGCAGGACAAGAAACGCCGGGTCGCGGCCGGCGAAGAGGTCGCGCAGCCCTTCCTGAACACTGGCCTCTACCGCTACAGCCGCCACCCGAACTACCTGTGCGAACTCGGCATGTGGTGGGTGTTCTACCTCTTCGCCGTCGCGGCCTCGGACCAGTGGCTGCACTGGACGGCGATCGGATTCGTGGGGCTGACGCTGCTGTTCATCGGGTCGATTCGGCTCGGGGAGTCCATCTCGGCCGCCAAGTACCCGAGCTACCGGGACTACCAGGCGTCTGTTCCCAGCCTGATTCCGGGACTGCGGCTGCGATAGCGCGGAAGCAGCACCGGAGGCCGGCGAGGGCGCCGGAGCACCCGGATTCTGCCGCTCAAAGCTCGCATGGTTTCCGGTGGTACGCTCGCCGACGCCCAGCTCAACCCCGTAAGGAGGAACCTCGCGTGATCCGATTGCGTCCTCGGGGGCAGTACGCCCCGCTCGCCTTCGTCGCCGCTGCACTTCTGCTCGCGGCCTTCGTCTTCGCGCCCGCGTTCGCCGCCGAGCCCGAACTCCAGCACGCCAAGCCGGCCGACGTCGGCATGGATCCGGCCGGCCTCAAGAAGCTCAACGAGGCCATGCACGGCATGGTCGACGGCGGCAAGCTGGCCGGCGTCGTCACGATGGTCTCGCGCAAGGGGAAGGTCGTGCACTTCGACGCCTACGGCAAGCGCGACATCGAGAACGGGCTCGCGGTCGAGAAGGACACGATCTTCCGCATCTACTCGATGACCAAGCCGATCATCGGCGTCGCGCTGATGACCTACTACGACGAGGGCCGCTTCACCCTCGACGATCCGGTGTCGAAGTTCATCCCCGAGTTCGCCGATCTCAAGGTGGCGAAGAAGGACGGTCCGGACGGCATGCCGATCACCGAGGACGCCGACCATCCGATGACGATGCGGGAACTGATGAGCCACACCGCCGGCCTGACCTACGGGCTGTTCTCCCAGTCCCAGGTGGACACGCTCTACGTGAATGCGAACGTCCTCGACTTCAACCAGACGCTCAAGGACATGATCGACAAGCTGGCGAAGATCCCGCTCCGCCAGCAGCCGGGATCGCTGTGGCACTACAGCGTCGCCGTCGACGTCCAGGGCTACGTGCTCGAGGTGCTGGCCGGCAAGCCGCTCGACGAGGTCCTGAACGAGCGCCTGTTCGGCCCGCTCGGGATGACGGACACCGCCTTCTGGGTGGAGCCCGGCAAGGTGGACCGGTTCTCGCACATGTACGCAACGAACGAGGGCAAGCTGGCGAAGGTCGAGTTCGGGCAGTACCTCGAGAAGCCGAACTTCCTCTCCGGCGGCGGCGGCCTCGTCTCCACCGCCGCGGACTACATGCGCTTCGCCCAGATGCTGGCGAACGGAGGCGAACTCGGCGGCGTCCGCATCCTGAAGCCGGAAACGGTCGAATTGATGCACACCGACCACCTGCCGGCGAGCGTCACCGACATGGGGCCGATCTACCGGGGCAACCGCTTCGGCCTGGACTTCTCGATCGTCACCGACCCGAACCCGGCGACCGACCACGAGCGCGCAAAGGGCGAGTACTGGTGGTACGGGATCGGCGGCACCTGGTTCGGCATCAATCCGGTGCAGGACCTGGTCGTGGTCGGCATGATCCAGAGCCGCGACTTCGGCGCCGCAGCGAGAGCCCGCTTCGCCAGCAAGCGCCTGGCATACGAAGCGATCGTCGACTGACGTGCCCCTGAGCGTTGTGGAGAATCTCCGGTCGCGAGCGACCGGATGCCGGCGAGAGCGCCGGCGTACCCGGTAGGCCCTCAGGGGACGACCGAGGAGTTGAGGAGGAAAGCGCTATGAGTCTGTTCGCCTGGTCATGGATGTTCCTCGTCCTCTACATCGTCGGCATGCTGACGTTCGGCTGGGTCGCCAGCCGGAGGATCAGCAACGCCGACGACTTCGCCACCGCGCGGAGCAGCTACGGCCCCTACTTCCTGGCCTTGGCGTTCGCCGCCACCACCGCCAGCGGCGCCACCTTCCTCGGCAGTCCCGGCCTCGGCTACGACTTCGGCATGGCCAGCGTCTGGGGCAAGTTCCTCTATCCGATGGGGGTCTACTTCGGGGTCCTGATCACGATCAAGCTGGTGGCCAATTCGGGCCACAAGTTCGGCAACCGCTCGATCCCGGAGTACCTGGGCGACCGCTACCAGAGCGACGGCGTCCGCCTGCTGGTCTCGATCTTCTCGCTGGTGCTGTTCTTCTACATCGCCGGCCAGCTCGTTTCAGGGCTGGTCATGTTCGAGATCATGCTCGGCCTCGAACCGTTGACGGCGCTCATCATCACGTCCGGCGTTCTGCTGGTGTACGTCGTTCTCGGCGGCGCCCACGCCGACATCCTCACCGACGGCATCCAGGGAATGATGATGCTCGGCGTCGCGATCGTCGTGATCATCATGTTCCTGTTCGCCTCCGGGATGGACGGCGGCCTCGGCGCCCTGGTCAGCAACCTGCGCGTGCAGGACCCGAACCTCGTGGGGCCGCTCAACAAGTCGAACTCGCTCTACGACTCCTGGTGGGCCATCGCCTGCGTCCTGTTCGCCCACATCCCGCTCGGCATGCTCCCGCACATCGGCAACAAGGTGTGGGCGCTCAGGAACGACGGCGACCGGATGCGCTTCGTCAAGCTCGCCTTCGCCGTCGGGCTGACCATGGGCATGCTCGGACTCGGCGGCATCCTGGCCCGCGGCGTCCTGGGTACCGAGCTGCTCGAGGCCGGCCGCAACGCGAACGAGGCGCTGCCGGCGCTGTTCATCGAGCTGTTCCCGACCTGGCTCGCCGCCCTCATCGGCGTCGGCATTCTGGCCGCGATCATGTCGACGGCGGACGGGCTGGTCGTTTCATCTTCCCAGATCGTCGCCAACGACATCTACCGCCGGTCGATCGTTCCCAAGTACACACCCCACCTGAGCGACAAGGAGGTCGACCGCAAGGTGCTGGTGATCAGCCGCTGGAGCACAGTGATCGTGCTGATCCTCTGTACCTGGATGGCGTGGGCGATGCAGGACATGAACATCGCGCTGCTGGTCTGGGTGGGCACCGGCGGCATGATGGCCGCGTTCGCCGGTCCGCTGGTGGTCGGCGGCCTCTGGCGCGGCGTCACCCTTGCCGGCGCCTACACAGGCCTGGTCACCGGCATGCTGACCTTCGTCCTGCTGCGCAGCGGCCTGCCCTGGATGATCGTCGATCCGGGCTCGCTCGGCCCGCTGTCGGGTGTCGCGCAGTGGCTTGCGCACTACCAGATCAACCCGTACTCCTGTGCGGTGGTCGGGGAGGTCGTTTCCATCGCCGGGACCTACATCGTGTCCAAGCTGACGCAGCCGCTGCCCGAAGCGCATGTGGAGGGGTTGTTCAGTGCGCCGGGCGAGACGGCGGAGGCTGCCGGGGGATAGCTACACTTCACGGCAGAGTTCGAAACAACGAGGAGGGACGGCATGCGTCACCGCCGAATCACCCGCTCCCAGCTTCAACGGACGCCGATCCTCGCCGCTGCGCTGATGGTGGCCGCGTCGGCGCTACAGGCGCAGGAGGCGGACTGGACCGCGCCACGGGCCGCCGACGGAAAGCCCGACATCTCCGGGGTCTGGGACTTCCGCACCCTGACCCCTCTCCAGCGGCCCGAGGACCAGGAAGCCTCGATCGACGAGGCGAGAGCCGCCGAGATCGAAGCCGCTGCCGTCGAGCGGGCCCGGGTCGCCGATGCGCCGAGCGATCCGGAGAAGCGGAAACTCAAGGCCGGCGACCCCGTGGGCGGCTACAACAACTTCTGGTTCGACCGTGGCGCCAGGGTCATCGACGATCTGCGGACGTCGCTGATCATCGACCCACCGGACGGTCGGCTCCCTGAGATCCTCCCCGGCGTCAAGCGCCAGACGCGCGGCGACGACCTGCCGCTCGACCGCCCGGTCCGGCTCCGGGTCGGCGGCATCGGCCTCGACAGTTACGAGGACCGCGGACTATCCGAGCGCTGCATTCTGGGCTTCAATGTCGGCCCCCCGATCACGCCCGGGGGCTACAACCAGAACATCCAGATCTTCCAGTCCGCGAATCACGTCGCGATCCTGAACGAAATGGTCCACGACACCCGGATCGTGCCCCTCGATGGGCGTCCCCACTTGCCCGACTCGGTGCGTCAGTGGATGGGCGACTCCCGCGGTCGCTGGGAAGGCGACACCCTGATCGTCGAGACGAAGAACTTCTCCGATCTGGTCTCCAGCTTCAGCAGCAGCGTGGCCGGCTCGCTGGGCAACGCCTACGAAATGCACGTGACGGAGAGGTTCCGGCGCATCGACGAAACCACCCTGATGTACGAGTACACGGTGAACGACCCGGCAACGTTCGCACGGCCCTTCACCGCCCGTCTGCTGATGAAGAAGGGCGAGGCGCCGCTGTTCGAGTACGCCTGCCACGAAGGCAACTACGGCCTGTTCAACATCCTCTCCGGCGCCCGCGCCGAGGAGGCCGAAGCGGCCGCGACCGGCGGCGGGTAGGCCGGCAGGCGGCGGGGTCAGTCGTCCCAGTCGGGAATCGGCTGCGGGCCCGGGACGATCCCCGCGATGTCCGGGTCCTCTCCGCTCGTGTCTTCCGGCGCCTCCAGGGCCGCCTGCTCCTTCTCGATCTTCCGCTGCGCCCGCCGTTCCAGCTTCTCCTGGCGCCGCTGGCGCTTGCGCATCTCTCTTTGACGTTTCGCGAACGTGGTCGGACCAGGTCTGGCCATAGGCGATCTCCCCTCCTCCGCGCCGACTCGCGCCGTGGCGGACGGGCCATGGTAACAGGACCTTGACAGCGCGCCGCGAGGCGGCCGCCAGCAAAGCGGCCGCCGGCTCAGGGCGTGTAGTAGGTCGGCGAGCCGGGGCCGACCGGCAGGCCGAGCGCGAAGACCCAGACGTAGAACAGCGTCACCCAGCCGATCAGATAGGTGATCGAGTACGGGATCATCGTCGCGATCAGCGTGCCGATTCCGAGCTTGCGGTCATACCGCATCGCCACCGCCAGGATGAGGCCGAAGTAGCTCATCATCGGCGTGATGATGTTCGTCGTGGAGTCGCCGATCCGGTAGGCGGCCTGGATGACCTCCGGGCTGTAGCCGACGGTCATCAGCATCGGCACGAAGATCGGCGCCGTCACCGCCCATTGCGCGGACGCGCTGCCGAGCATCAGGTTGACGAAGCAGCACATCAGGATGAACGGGATGAACACGATCGGCCCGGTCAGGTCGAAGCGCTCCAGCAGCTCGGCGCCGACGACCGCGGTGATCGTCCCGAGGTTGGTCCAGTTGAAGAAGGCGACGAACTGAGCGGCGAAGAAGACGAGCACAAGGTAGGGGCCGAGAGAACTCATCGAGCGTCCCATGCCGTCGATCACGTCGCGGTCGTTCCGGACGGACCCCGTGACCCGGCCGAACACGATCGACGGCACGATGAAGAACACGAAGATGAGGGAGACGACGCTCCGCAGCATCGGCCGCAGGTCATCGACCAGGAGCGCGTTCGCCGCCGGGTCGCGGAACCAGCCGTTCTCCGGCAGGGCCAGCAGCGCCAGCCCCCCGAGCATGACGAGGACGGTCACGCCCGCCAGCTTCAGACCGCGCTTCTCTTCCGCCGACAGCGTCTTCAGGCCGTCCTCCGGATCCTCCAGGTCGTTCGCCGCCCGGCTCGGATCGAACGTCCCCAGCTTGGGTTCGACGATCCGGGTCGTCACGAAGGTGCCGATTGCCGTGATCATGAAGGTGCTGACCAGCATGAAGAGGTAGTTCGCGGTCGCCGGGATCTCGTTGGCGGCGCCCGGCGCGTAGGACGGATCGATGATCCGCGCCGCCTCGGTCGTGATCCCGGCGAGCAGCGGATCGACGGTCCCGATCAGGACGTTCGCCGAGTAACCGCCCGAGACGCCGGCGAACGCCGCCGCCAGGCCGGCCAAGGGGTGGCGGCCCACCGACCGGAACACGACCGCCGCCAGCGGAATCAGCACGACGTAGCCCATCTCGGAGGCTGTGTTCGAGACGACCGAGGCAAACACCACGACCGCGGTCAGCAGATTCCGCGGCGCGCCCAGGACGAGAGCCCGCAGCAGGGCCCCGAGCAGACCCGACCGTTCGGCGACACCGACCCCGAGCAGCGCGACCAGGACCGTGCCCAGCGGCGCGAACCCCGTGAAGTTCGTCACCAGGTTCATCGCGATCCGCCGCATACCCTCCGGGTTCATCAGGCTGACCGCGCGGATCATCCCGTCCTCGGAGCGACCCGAAACGCCGGCGGGCCGCGGGTCCTCGACCTGCCAGTCGAGCAACTCCGCCATCCCCGACACCAGGAGGATGAGCAGTGCGAGCACCGCGAACAGCGTCACCGGGTGCGGCAACAGGTTGCCGAGGAACTCGACTACGTTCAGGAAGCGAGTGAAGAGTCCCGGCCCCTTCCGCGCCCGCCTGTTCCGCCGCCTCGGAGCCTCGGCCATCCGGCGAACAGTAACCCATGGCCGCGGGTGAATCCCGCGGCGCGAAGATGCGCTTTCAGCCGCGCCGGATGACGGCCGTGTGGTAGGGCTCGAGGTCGTCGATCGCGGACTCCGGCTCCCCTGTCTTCCACGCGAACAGTCGTACCGTGACCTCGGACGGCGTCGCGTCGAAGAGAGCGAAACCGTTCTTCTCGAACGTCTCGCCACGTACGTCGTGCTCGACGCCGGTCGCCGCCAGCGGCGGCGTCCCGCGCGCCGCGGAAGGCCATCCGGTCAGGGTGCCCAGCGGTCCGGTCAGCACGGCATGGACCGGATTGGCCGAGAGATCGAGGCTGCCGCTTCGCTCGAGCACGGAGTGGCCGATCGCGTGGAGGTCGCCGGAGAGCACGATGCCTGCCCGCTGCGACTGAGACGCCAGCGACTCCAGCAGGCGCTGATGCTGCCGCAGCCAGCCCTCCTGCCAGAAGTACTTCTCGCGCTCCGTCGTCAACCTGAAGTTGCTGCCGGCGAAGTTGCCGATCCGCGACACGGTGGCGCCGCCGTCGTCGAGGTCGGCGACGTCCGGGTACCACTCGCGCCACTTCCCCGCCGACCAGCCGAAGGGGTGCGACGGAACGTGGAACAACTGCGCGACCGACTGGTCCCGGGTGCGCTGGTGCAGCCAGTGCTCGGCCTCCGGCGGCACGAGACCGGCGTGGATTCCCTTGAGCGAGAGGTAGCGGGCGCAGTCGTAGATCAGGACCTCGGCCAGCCGGCCGTAGCGGAACGTGCCGAAGGCCTCGGAGATGCCGGGCTCCCGGTCGCCGGCGCCGGCGCCGGAGATCGCCCGCGGACGCTCGACGTCGGGCAGGAACTCGGGCAGGAAGGCGTTGCGGGTGAATCGTGCGAAGTCGACCTGGTAGCGATCGGGAGGCAGGGTGACCATCTGGGGGTCGGCGTCGTCGTTCTCGTAGTAGTCGTGGTCGTCGCTGACGAAGTAGGTAGGCGTCGAGCGCAGCATGACTCCATAAAGCTCCGCGATCTGCGGCCCGACCGCGGCCTTGATCGACGTCTCGTTGCTGGTTCCCAGCGCGGGCAAACTGAGGTCCAGCCAGCCGATCCGCTCGTAGAACTCGCGGGAACGCCGGCCGCGCTCTTCGCCGCGGTTGTAGAGCACCGTACGCTGGTCCCAGTAGATGTGGTCGCCGATCGCGATCAGCGCGCGCGGCCGGAAGGAGAGCGCTCGCCTCAACAGCCGGCGGCGAATCGCCAGCGGCAGGAAGAAGCCCGACTCGGGATGGCCCCCGGCGCAGGTGTAGGCGAGGAAGCGCACCGACTCGGGTTGAGCCGAGGGCGGCGGGAACGTGCGGAGAGGCCACGGATCGCACAGGGCTTCGCCGCCGCCGAGCAGTTGCAGGGCGTACTCCGTGTCGGGTTCCAGGCCGGCCGCGTCGAAGGAGAAGAAACGCCGGTCGCTGTCCGTGCTCCGGCCGGCCACCGACCGGCCGCCGATCCGCAGCACGGGCACGAAGTCGAGCGGATCGGCGAAGGAACACTTGAGCGCCACGCGTTCGTGGCTCGCCGCCGGAATCAGGTGCTGAAGCGGTCCGGCGCGCCAGCCGTCCTGCCCGGCGGCGGGCGAACGGCCGAGTCCGGTTCCGGCAGCCGCCGCGGCGGCACTCGCGATGAAACGTCGGCGGGTCCAGGCGGTCGTCATGGTTGCGTTCCTCCCGGGAAAGAGCGTAGCCGCTCGCGGTCGAGATCGGCCGTCCTCATGGTCTGCTCCGCCCGAGAAAGGCGCGAAGCCGCTCGCGGTCGATGTCCGTCAGCGGCAGGAATCGCGGCCCGTCCCCGCCGCCGGCAGCCGCCGACGTGTCGCACGGCTGGCACATCAGCACGCCCGGCTCGCGAACGTGTTTCAGGCCGAGAACGTGCCCCAACTCGTGCGCGATCACGTTGCGGACGACGTGGTCCCGCTCGTCGCCGGCCGGAACGGCGACGAAGTGGCGTCCGTCGTCCGCGTACGGCCAGGCGAAGGGCATGAGCGCCTGCGCCGACAGCAGCACGACGACCTCCGCGTCGAGGCCCAGGAGCGCGGGCGGCGGCGCCGGGCCGGGCGCCGACGAGTGCAGGCGGCCGGCAAGCTGCGAAAGCTGGTGCGCGTAGTTCTCGAACGGTCGCAGGCCCGACGGAGGCGTCGCCGAGAGCGGTTCGGCGAACGCCGCGGGCAGCCCGAGATCGGAGACGGTCTCGTTCCAGAACGTAGCCGCCTCGCCGACCATGCGGACCCGGACGTCCGCGGCGTCGGCGACGAGAACGGCGACGCGAGCCGGCGTCCGAGACGCGGCGCCAGGTCCGGGCGCCGTGGCAGGATTCTGCGCGACGACCGGCGCGACCAGCAGAACCAGCGCTAGCCACGCCGCGGCGAAACCGCCAGGCAGCCTCAAGGAGTCCACCCGATGAAGCCCAGCACCCATTCGACCTTGCCTTCGGGGACCGGCGACGACTCGCCGCGGCAGCGGCGCCGCCCTCGCACCGTCGACTTCCTGCGTCTCCTCGCCTTCACGCTGTCCCTCGGCCTGATCGCTTCGTCCGTCCTCGGCCAGATCCACCGGACGCCGGACCCGGTGCGCCGGGCCGACCTCCACCGTCTCGCCGAAATCGATCGGATGGTCATGGTACCGATGCGCGACGGCGTCCGCCTCGCCACCGAGATCTACCGGCCGCGGAACGCCGAGGGTCCGGTTCCCGCGATCTTCTGGCGCACGCCCTACAACTTCAGCCCGCTGCCGAAGCCGAACCTGGAGCGCCCGAGCGCGCTGCTCAAGTTCGGCCTCGACGCGATCGAACGCGGCTACGCTTTCGTGGTCCAGAACGAGCGCGGCAAGTTCTTCTCGGAAGGCGACTGGGAGATCCTCGGCCGGCCGCGCACGGACGGCTACGACGCGCTGACCTGGATCGCCGACCAGCCGTGGTCCAGCGGCAAGGTCGCCACGCTCGGCTGCTCCTCGACCGCCGAATGGCAGATGGGACTCGCCGCGATGCGGCATCCCGCCCACGCCGCCGCCGTACCGATGGGCCAGGGCGCCGGCATCGGCCGCATGGGACCGTTCCACGAGCAGGGGAACTTCTACCGCGGCGGCGCGCTCCAGCTTCCGATGGCCGTCTGGCTCTTCGGCGAGCAGAGCACTCAGCGCCCGACCTTCCCGCCGGACACCAGCCGCGAGGATCTGGAACGGCTTGCGACCTACTTCGATCTGGCAGCGAAGATGCCCCAGGTCGACTGGAAACAGGCGCTCTGGCATCTCCCCATCCAGACGCTGATGGAGTCCGTCGGCGGACCGAAGGGGATCTTCCGTGAGTTCGCGGCGCGCCTGCCGGACGACCCGGCCTGGTACGAGGGCGGCCTCTACCACGACGATGAGCCCTTCGGCGTGCCAGCGCTGTGGGCCAATTCCTGGTACGACCTGTCCGTGTCGCCGAACCTGGCGCTCTACGGCCACGTCCGGGAGAACGCGGACCCGGAAGTCCGCGACCACCAGTACATGGTCGTGGCGCCCAGCCTGCACTGCAACATGTACCGCCTGACGGATCCCCTGATCGTCGGCGAGCGGGACTTCGGCGACACGGACTTCGGCTTCGACCAGATGCTCTGGAGCTTCCTCGACCGCTTCACGAAACCCGAGGCGAACGGCTTCGAGGATCGCTACGCCAGGGTCCGCTACTTCCTGATGGGCGATGACCGCTGGGAGAACGCCGCAGACTGGCCGCCGGCCGGGGTCCACCCGATGACCTTCCATCTCGACAGCGGCGGCGCCGCAAACGGCCTCAGCGGCGATGGCCGGCTGGTTGCCGCCGCTGGCGGTGCGGGCGGCGAAAGCGGCACGACGGGCGCGGCGGGAGGCGCGGCTGGCGCGGCGGGAGGCACGGCTGGCGCGGGCGGCGCGGCCGGGGGCGCCGGCGTCGACCGCTTCGTCTACGACCCGGCCTCGCCTGTGCCGACCCACGGCGGCGCCTTCTGCTGCATGGGCGAGCACGAGCCCGGCTCCTTCGACCAGCGCGGAGTCGAGGCCCGCGCCGACGTGCTCGTCTACACGACGGAGCCGTTCCAGGAACCGCTGGCGGTCGTTGGCTCGATCGATGTCGTCCTGCACGTCTCGTCGGACGCGCCGGACACCGACTTCACGGTCAAGCTGGTCGACGTCCATCCCGACGGCCGCGCCTTCAACCTGGACGACACGATCCTGCGCATGCGCTACCGCGAAGGCTTCGACCGCCACGTCTCGATGAATCCGGGCGAGGTCTACGAAGTGACCCTGGGCCCGCTCGCCACCGCCAACGTGTTTGGCGTAGGGCAACGCCTGCGGATCGAGGTCTCGAGCAGCAACTTCCCCCGCTACGACCGCAACCTGAACACCGGCGGCAACAACTACGACGAGAGCGAGTGGCGGGTGGCGCGCAACGCCGTCCACCACTCGGCGGAGCATCCGTCGAGGATCGTGCTGCCGGTGCTGGATCGCTAGTCAGGGCTCCAGCGGCGGCACCTTCTGCGAGAACTTCACGCCCGTGATCCTGTCCGTGTTGTCCGCCCGGCGCCGGCGACTCGGCGGGAAGTCCTCCGTCTCCTCGATCCAGGCATCGAGCACCCGGCTCAACTGCCGGGCAATCTGCTCCACTTCCGACCGGCCGGCCAGGTTCACGAGTTCGTGCGGATCCGACTCCAGATCGTAGACCTCGATCACCGGTCTCGGCGCTTCGAACAGGCGCGCCTGACCCGGCGTCAACGTTCCCGCCTCGCGGCCCGCGGTCAGGCTGTACCAGGACGGGCTCCGCGACGCATCCGCGGGCGTACAGAGCGGCAACTCCGTGTAGGCGTTGCGAATCAGCTTGTAGCGCGGCCCGCGCACCGCGCGGATGTGCTCGTCGCAGTTGTGCCAGTTGCGCTCCGCGAACACGTAGTCGCGCCCCGGCGAGGCCTGATCGGTCAGCGCCGCGGCGAAGCTCTCTCCCTGGAAGCTCTCCGGGATCCCCGCCCCGGCCGCCTCCAGCAGGGTCGGCGCCAGGTCGATCACGCTGGTCAGGCCCGGATAGCGAGCGCCCGCCGGCGTGACGCCCGGCCAGGAGACGATCAGCGGCGTGCGGATGCCCGCGTCGTACGCGGTCGCCTTCGCGCGCGGGAACGGCATCCCGTTGTCGCTGAGGAAGACGACCAGGGTGTCCTCCCGAAGCTCGCGGCGGTCCAGTTCGGCCACCATTCGGCCGATCTCGGCATCCATCCGCGAGATCTCGTCGTAGTAGAGGGCCAGGTCGGCCCTTGTCTCGCCGTCGTCGACGAGGTAGGGCGGCACCGAGACTTCGCCCGGATCATGGGGCGGATCGACCGCGTCACTTGAGTACGGCCGGTGCGGATCCCGGAAGCCGATCCAGAGGAAGAAAGGCCGATCCCCCACCACGTCCAGGAAACCGGGCAGCCCTTCCCAGGTCTCCTCCGAGAACCAGTCGAACTGCCGCTCGCCCTCCGGGCCGTAGTGGGTCTTCCGCATGTGCCCCGTGAAGTAGCCCTCCCGGGCGAGGTAGGCCGGCAGCAGATCCATCCCGGCCGGCAACGGCGTGTGCAGATCCTCGGCGCCCGTGGCGTGCGGATACCGGCCCGAGAGGATGCTGATCCGCGACGGACTGCACGACGCCGTCGTCAGGAAGGCGTTCTCGAACACGACCCCGGTTGCCGCAAGACGGTCCAGGTTCGGCGTCCGCACGGCGCGGTTGCCGTACGCCCCGAAGTCCGACCAGCCGGCGTCGTCGCCGATGAAGACGACGATGTTCGGGCGCTCCTCGACGCCGCGCACCGGCCGGTTCGCCGTCGCCGCTAGGAGAAGTCCCAGGCCCAGGACTCCCAGGCCGAGAGAGCGGAAGCGGCGCATGGGCTCGCGCGCCCCGCCAGCTCGACTACTCGCCGCCGCCTGCCGCGGCGATCGCGTCCGCCTCCAGCAACCGCGCGCCGCGCATCACGTTGCCGAGCGCGTAGTTGCCCTCGTGGCAGGCGTACTCGAAGACCTTGTTGGGCGTCGAGCGCCAGACGTACTCGCCGCTCCAGGCCGTCTCCCAGACGTTCGGGTCCTCGACCGTGAAGCCGTAGAGCAGATCGCCGTCCGCCAGGCGCCGGAAGCGCTCCACGACGTGCAGATCCTTCGTCGCCGAACCGAGACCCGGTTCTTCGCCGAAGTTCGCCGTGTCGACGACCAGGGTGTCGCCTTCCCACCAGCCGATCGAGTCGCCCATCCACCGGCGTTCCGTGGCCGGCGCGTGCTCGCCGCCGATCCGCACGACGCGGGCGTCGTGGACCATCTCGATCAGGATCATCACGTGGTTCCCGGTCTGCACGATCCGCTTGTGGTTGTTGTAGAGCGCCGGCAGCATCGGCGGGCCGCCGGTCGAACTGAAGCCCATCAGGCAACGCTCCGGCAGCGGCCGCTGCTCCATGTTGTCGTAGGGCCCGGAGCCGTCCTCGTTCTCCTCCAGCCACCAGGCGGTTCCCGTGTTCTTGTGGCCGAACGCCGCGAACTGAGCCGACGCGCGGGCCATGCCGGCAGGCGTCATCTCCGGATACTGACCGTTCGGCGGATCCGTGATGATCGAGGTCCGCCACTTGCCATCGATCCTGATCACGTTGTCGCCCGGATCCATGTAGAACGCGTTGTAGCCGCCGCTGCCGCCGGACGCGACCTCGAGGCCCGGGTCGAAGATCGGCGCCCCGCCGACCGGCGGCGCCTCGCGATTCGGATCGCTGGGCTTGAAGTCCGCCTCGTAGATCTCGGCCTTGCGGCGGGCGATCGCCGCCGCCTCCTCGTCCGTCAGGGTCAGCCGCTCACCGAACTCGCGCGGCCGGGTCAGCGGCGTCAGGGTCGCCACGTCGTAGGCGCCGGACAGGTCCGGCTTGCCGTCGGACCGACGCGGGACGTCGTCCTGTGCGGCAACGGCCATCGGTGCGGCCAGGAGAACCGCCAGGCTCAGGAGAAGAACACGTTCAAGCTTCATCCGGCACCTCCTCGGTCATCGGTCTCTGGGTGTGTCGCAACGCTACCACTCCCGGCTAGTCGTCATCGATCACGTCCAGGCCGGTCACACCCACATGGGAAGCGGCCGCCAGAAGGCGCCGATCGCTACTGAAGATCTCCTGGAACCCATGTTCCCTCGCGGAGATCAAGTGCACCGCGTCACCGGCGCGCAGAAACACGTCCGAAGGAAGCTGCCTGAACAGATCGACCACCGCCCTCGCGACCGCGGGCGAAAGCGAAATCCAGTGCCATACACCAGTCGCTTCGTCGAAGCTGAGTTGCCGCAGGACGAGCTGGTGGCTTTCCGCCGACAGCCCGCCTTCCCGGAGTTTCCGATGCAGGGCAGCGTGGAGTTCGAGCCGTCCGATCACCGAAGAAGCGATACGCCCCCGCTCGGCAGCCAGCGCCCTCACCTTCTGCCAGCCCTCCTCCTTGACATAGCACTTGACCAGGTAGGCCGCGTCGAAGTACGCCACTACCGGTCGCGGTCTTCGGAGATTCCCGCAGTCGAGTCGCCGCCGATCTCGGGCAAAGCCTCGAACTCGGGCAGCAGTTTACGCTCACCAAAGGGAGTGCCCATCCCGTCCTCACGGAAGGGGATGAGCGACGCCACGGGACGCCCGCGCTCCGTGACCACGACACCTTCGCCTCTTGCCGCGCGACGGACCCACTCACCCGTCTTCAGGTGAAGCTCCCTTATGCCTACATGTTCCATGTGCACCAATGTGACACATTCCCGCGGCGGTCGTCAACAACGCCACCCCGGATCGCCCAGCGGCCTCATCGAAGCAGCCGCAACCCTGATGCTCCAGACTCCTTGAACAGGCGGCGTCTTCACGGTTGAGGCAAGTTCGCGACGAAGCCTCTGTCGGTGCGCGAGTCTTCTGAATCATCCGGCGCGCAGCGCCGGGACTTCCGGCCAGCACGCTCGTCGGTCTGAGGTGAAACCTCGTTAGGGCTGGCCGGAGGATTCCCGATCGTCGTACGGCGCGCCCGTGCCCGAGGAACCGGCAAACAGACGACGACCGTCCGGCAACGTCACGTCACGGCCGTTCGCCCGCGGCGCTCCGTCGATCGCCTGGTAGCCCTCGACGAGCACCTCGGTCCCGGGAGCAACCGAGTTCTTCTTCCAGCCGCGGCGAACCAGGGCGCCCGGCGGGCCGCACTCGACCATCCAGGCCGTCACGACGCCGTCGTCGTCGGTGACGTCGATGTGAATCCACGCGTGCGGGTTCACCCACTCGACCTTCGTCACCTTGCCGCGCAGCCGCACCGGCTTCGTCGCGTCGAACTCGGCGGCGAAGGCGTGGTGGGCGGCGGCCGGCTCGGGCGGCGCCAGTAGAACCAGGGCCGCGGCCAGAGAAAAACCGAAGGCGGGAAGGGCCGCGCGGGCGAGAGATCGCGTCGTGTGCATGGGCATCGTCCTGCTTGCTGCCGTGTCTCGGCGGAACGGCAACCCTACCACCGGCGCGGGGCGCTACCCGTCGTCTGGCGGAGCGTCGCCGGCCGGGCGGACCCTGCGCAGGAAGTCGTCCGCGTCCCGGCAACGCACGGCGGCCTCCAGGAACCGGGCAGACCGCTTCACCGAAGTGACGCCCGAGAGCCAGACCTCGACGGCTTCGGTCACCCGGATGTTCCGGGCGGCGAGAGTCTGTCGGAGATTCTCCCGGAGCATCTCCGAGCGACTTTCGGCCCGTTCGGCGCCGAGGAACGGGTCATCGTCCGGGCTGGTGCCCGTTGCCTTGCCCAGCGCGCGGCCCACCCGGCGCAGCGCCGCCACGGTCCCGTCCGACTTCGTTTCCTCGTTCAGCGCCCGGTGGATCTCCGCCGCCCGCCAGCCCGGAAACGCCCGGCTGACGGCAGATTCGACGTAACCGCCGCCCTCCAGCAGGTAGATCGTCAGTCCCGGTCGACCCGCACTCCGGGGAGCCATCCACTCCGGTGCCGGCACCTCCACCCAGACCTCCGGAAGACCCCAGGAAGCGTAGACCTCCAGCTTCCGCCGCCGGACATCGGTCGTGTGGTCCACTTCCAGCAACACGTCCGGCAGCGGACCGGCGTCGACGTCGATCGTCCGCCCCCGCGGCCAAGGGCGATCCAGGAAGAACATCGCGTCCGGCTGCATCAGGACCTCACGTTGCCCCTCTACCCCGAACTGCACCAGACTCGCCGAACCGAGCGCCAGAATCTTCGAGCCGCGCGCCTGGGCGATCATCTCGACCAGGGCCACCACACCGGCCGACGGCGCCTCGTGGTAGAGCGTCGCTGGCTCCGCCAGGACCATCGCCGTCCCGGTCCGCGCCTCCCAATACTCGATACGGCCCTCGTAGTCGGCCAGTTCCTCGACGGGCAGATGCACGGCGCGGCAGCCCGGAAAGTCCCGCGGAACGAGCGGGCGCCGCGGTTCGCGTGGCGGCTGCGGGGTTCCGCGGAGGGGTTCAGCCATGGTTGGCGAGTGTATCGTTGGCCGCGGCTTGGTAACCGCCCCAAGAAGACCATGAAGACGCTCAGGATCGGCATCGCTGACTACGACGAGACTGCGACAGCCGCCGCAACGCTCGTCGTCCCGTTCGTTGGAGCCGGGAAGTGACGGCGCAGGACGGCACAGCCATGATTGTCATGGCCTATCTGTTGCTCGCGGCCGCCGTCGCGAGTCTGGTCGCGCTCGTCTTCGTCGCGATGCGCGCCAGCTCCCGACCTCCTGCGGCGCGGACCGCGGGCGCTGAACACGCAGTGTTGGGTTTGCTGGGAGCCATCTTCGTCGTGACAGCCGCCGCGGTCGGCACAGTGCTCGGCTGGAAGATCAGCGCGCCGAACGACGACTGCTAGAAGGCCGCCGACCTTGGACTCTCCTCAACGCGCTGGTCGCGGGCCACGAACGAGCGAGTCGCTCCGGGCCGAGCCGACCATGCAACTGTGGGACAGGTTCCTGAAGGAATGGCCGCCGGAGAGGGTCCGCAGCATGTCTCTGGAGGAGTACACGAATCTCAACCGGGACGACGCCTTCGTCTACTGGCTTGAGTTCGGAACCCGCGCCCTCGGCAGCATACGTGGCGGCGACGCCATCAAGTTCGGGATCTACCGCCACTCCAGCCGGGACCCGAAGTCACCACCGGAGGGTCGGATCCGCGGCGCCGAGTACACCTGGGATCCCAGGTACGGCGACACGGAGCTAGTGGCTTTCGACACCGTGCGGTCGCGTCTGGTCCAGGTCATCGGCGCGGCCGAAGCAGGGAATCTCGCAGCAATCGATGACGTCGACCTCTCGCGCGTTCTCAAGTGGAAGGTCGCGTTCCTCCATCAGGACCGGGACGATCCCCGAATCCTGGTCCTCTACAAGAAGGACCTGCTCGCAGCCCGTTACAAGGAGGCGTTCCCGAATGCGGCCAAGGCGCCTCCGAGCCAACAGCACGCGGCCCTGATCGAACACTATTCGTGGCTCGGCGACGCCCTCGACATCAGCCCCAGGATCTGGCTTGATCCGTAAGGAACAGCCGCCGCCACGGCCACCAGACCATCCGCCGGACGGAGGGCGCTACTGGCTGATGTCACCGGGCGAAGACTCCAAGCAGTGGCCTACGTGGGACGAGCACAGAGTTGCGTCCCTCGGCTATGACGAACACCCGGTGGGAGACCTTGGTACGTACAGGTCCAAGCAAGCGCTCGACCGTGCGATGGGCGTCGAGTCAGGAACGCGACTTATGCACCGTCGTCGAGAGCTTTGGGAGTTCTCCCATGAGATGAAGCCCGGCGACACAATCTTCGTCAAGAGAGGCCAACACGGCATTCTCGGCCACGGTGTCGTTCAGTCCAAGTACCGGTTCGATCCGGGAAGGACCACGCACAAACATCTTCGGGACGTGCGCTGGGACTCGAACTACGGCCCGGGTGGCCGCCGAGTAGAAAGGAACCTGGTCACCAAGGCCCTCACGGACATCACGGAGGACGTGGATCAGGTCAGCGAACTGAAGATCGCGGTCGGTCTAACGGGCAGCCCACCGCCGGGAGAGCGGGGGACGGACTCGACGCCCACGGAGGTTGACGACTCAGCAGCGTCCGACCGGCACCCTCTCAATCCTTTCAATCAGATCCTGTATGGGCCGCCCGGAACCGGGAAGACGTACGGAACCGTCGGCCATGCATTGGCCGCAGTTGATGGCGCGGAGGTCAGGGAAGTCACCGAGGACGACAAGAAGCGCTACCGGAAACTGAAGGCAGATGGCCGGGTCGCCATGGTGACCTTCCACCAGAACTATGCCTACGAGGACTTCGTTGAGGGCATCCGTCCGAGACTCACCGAACCAGGCGAGCGAGATGCCGATGCCGAGGCAGCGGAGGCAGCGGAAGCGTCTGCTTCACCCGATCTGGCCTACGAGTTGAAGCACGGGGTCTTCCGCAGGATCTGCGCGGCTGCCGAAGGCGAGCGCCGGGCAGCGAGGACCGAGGGGCGGGAACCGGAGCGCTTCGTGCTCATCATCGACGAGATCAACCGCGGCAACATCCCGAAGATCTTCGGTGAACTGATCACGTTGATCGAGGGCTCCCGGCGGCTTGGGGAGAGCGACGAGACCAGAGTCACGCTTCCCTACTCGGGCGACGAGTTCGGCGTTCCGAACAACCTCTACGTCATCGGCACGATGAACACCGCCGACCGCTCGATCCAGCAGCTCGACACGGCACTGAGACGGAGGTTCACGTTCGTCGAGATGATGCCCAATCCGGATCACGAGCTGATTCCCGGCGACGTGGGCGGCGTCGACTGCCGGAAGATGCTGCGCGCGATGAACGAGCGCATCGTCCTGCTCCTGGACCGGGAGCACCAGATCGGCCACACGTACCTGTTCAAGGTGAAGTCGATCGAAGATCTCGCCGACCGGTTCCAAAACCGGATCTTCCCGCTCCTCCAAGAGTACTTCTACGACGACTGGAGGCGAATCGACGCCGTGCTTGGCGGCAACGCATTCGTCCAGCCGACCCGGATCGGCGAGGGGCACGCGAGGGACCTGGCCCGGCAGTTCGACCTCGTTGACGAGGAGATGGTCATCTACGAGCGTCTGCCCGAGGACGATCCGGCCTGGCAGGACGCTGGCCAGTACCGGAAGATCTACGAGTCGGTGGCCGCCGATTGATGGGAAAGCCGGACGTGGCAGAAGACTCCGAGGCCAGCGCTCCAACGAAGGTAGACCGCGGGGCGGCTTTGACCCCTCCTGGGATTCAGACTAGTCTGACCGACCAGACTGAACTGGAGACACCCATGCAGACGATCGGCGCCTACGAAGCCAAGACGCACCTTCCGCGACTGCTCGAACGCGTCGCTCGGGGGGAGACTCTGACGATCACCCGTCATGGCCGGCCGGTCGCCCGGCTCGTCCCCGTGGAGACCGACGATCGTGAACGCGCTGCCCAAGCGGCTCGCCGCATCGAGGAACGCCGCCAGCGCCTGGGGCATGCGACCTTGGCCGAGTTGATCGACTCCATCCACGAAGGCCACCGGTTTTGAGTGCCGTCGTCCTCGACAACTCGATCGTGCTTTGCTGGTGTCTGGCGGACGAGGTCGATCCGCTGGCGCACCACGCGTTGGTGTTGACCATCGAGCAGGGCGCCGTCGCACCGCGGCTCTGGCGCTACGAACTCTGGAACGCGCTTCTGGTCAACGAACGGCGGGGACGCCTGGAGGCCGCCGACACGCGCGCCGTCTTTCTCGACCTCGCGCAGATGCGCATCGAACTGGACGCCGACCACGAGGAAGCGAAGGTGCTCGACCTGGCTCGCGAGCATCGTCTGACGGCGTACGACGCCTCCTATCTGGAAGTCGCCCGCCGCCGCGGGTTGCCCCTGGCTACCCTGGATCGGCGGCTGCGAGACGCCGCGGTCTCGGAAGGAGCGGCCATCGTCGACCACCCAGAGCCTGCGGGCGCCGGCAGTCGCTGACGCCAGCGGCGACGAAAGAGACAGGCAGCAACTGATGGACCGGGAGTTCTGCAAGCAAAGCCTGGGAGGACGCCAGCCAGTGTCGGAAGATCTACGAGCCGGCGGCCGCCGATTGAGGGGAAAGCCGGACGTGGCGGAAGACTCCGAGGCCAGAGCTTCGCACCGGTCGCGGGACCGCGCGAGCGTACTGGCTCGCCGCTCCGCGGCATCGCGCCGATGCCGGCCGGAAGGCCGGCGCACCGACAGCCCGATCGGTTGTGCAGGTTCCCTATAGGTTCGTCGCGGATGACAACCGGTGGAATCCGCCTGCTTCGGGAGTACCAGGAGTTCAACGCAAAGCGTCTCGGTCTCGACGAACGAGACTGGACGGACCTGGAGGCGTTCGCCCGGAAGAACCAGCAGGACAAGGCCGGGAACTACCGGCCGGTGCTCGCGTTCGGCAGCCGGAAGCACACGCTCAAGGCGACGAACTTCGTCGGCGTCCTGTCGACCAGGCGCGGCAGGCTCATCGAGATTCTGCCGAAGATCGACCTAGCGCCGTCCGGCGAGGCGATGGGCGCCAGCGACGCCACCGGCACGCCTGGTAGCGCTGGAAGCGCGGCCCCGAGTTCCCCCTCTTCCCGACCGAGAACCTCCGTCGGAAGAACGGGCTCCCGCCTGACCCGGTCGGACGACTACGAGAGAACTCGCGAGGTCTTCCTCCAGATGCTCCGCACCTGGCGGGGGCTGCGACACACCGAACTGCCGCCGAGCGCCATCCGATCGCTACGGCGTTTCCCGATGCTGGAGGTGTTCGCGCACCTCTTCCTCCAGAACCTCGCCCACCTCGCGCGCCACGGTCTCGCTCGACGGTACGTCCGCGTCGAAGACAACCTTCCTTACCTTCGGGGGCGCCTCCTTTTCCAGCAGCATGTGCGGGAGAACCTCACCGACCGAACGCGGTTCTACGTCGCGCACGACGAGTTCAACCCGAACCGGCCGGCGAATCGGCTGATCCGCAGCAGCCTGGACCGCCTCAAGCGAATCGCCCGTAACGAGGAGAACCGGCGACTGCTTGGCGAGCTGACGGATGCGTTCGCCGACGTGCCGCCCACAAGGGATCCGGAGGGCGACTGGCGGCGGCACTCGGTCGACCGAACGATGCAGCACTACCGCCCGGTCATGGCCTGGGTCCGGCTGTTCCTGTTCGGCCAAGGCCTCGCCACGTTTCACGGCAAGCACGAGAACCAGTCCCTCCTGTTTCCGATGGAGAAGATCTACGAGGACTTCGTGACCCACTGCTTCAGGCGGCACCAGGACGAGTACGAGGTTCGGGCACAGGGCCCCCGCAAGAAGCTGACTCGCCGACCGCCAGCGTTCACGATGAAGCCGGACATGACGCTTCAGAAGAGCGGCACGGCCGCGTTCATTCTCGACACGAAGTGGAAGCGGCTCAGGTCAAGGGCCGCGGACCCGACGGAGCGCGGCGTCTCGCAGGCCGACATGTACCAGTTGTACGCCTACGGCAAGCGCCATGGCTGCCGGACCGTGGCACTCGTCTATCCCCGAACGGACGACTTTGGTGAACCGCTACGGTTCGTCTTCCACGACGATCTCACGCTTCTCTGCCTGCCGTTCGATGTCTCGATGCCGCAAGACAGTGTGAAGCGTTGCCTGAACTGGCTCTCACGGTCGACAATGGACCTGGAACCGGAGGCCAGAGCGGAGCCGGCCTGACGGCCGGCACGTCTTCCCGGCCGCCTCCGGCGGCAGCGGGTCAGAAGACCCGCGTACCCAGCGGATGCCGGCCAGAAGGCCGGCGCACCGACGGTCGGACGTCGCGAGAACGCTTGGCGACGGCTCTACTGTGCCGCCGACCCTGACTCCGCCGCGGCCGCGGCCTCCTCGCGATCCCGCGCCCTGGCGCCGGAGAGAATGTTCGTCATCCCGTAGTTGCCTTCGTGGCAGGCGTACTCGACGAGTTCGTACTGCTCGTTGTCGAGCTCGAACTCGAACCGGCCGGTCCAGGGTTTCGTCCACACGGTCGGGTCTTCCACGGTGAACCGGTACTCGAGCCGGTTCGGCCCGAGGCGCGTGTAGCGCTCGGTGAGCTTCATGTTCTCGCTGGAGCCGCGGTAGTTGGTGCGGCCATTGAAACCAGTGGTCTCCACCACCAGGGTGTCGCCCTCCCAGCGGCCCTGGGGATCGCCGAGCCACTGCCTGATCCCCGGGCCCAGCGGCTCCCGCTCGGCCGTCGGCACGACCCGGGTCTCGTGGATCATCTCCTTCTGAATCGCGACGTAACCAGGGCTCTGGCTGATCTGCAAACCGTTGTTGTAGATCGAGGGCATCATCATGCCCGGCACGCCCCTCGTGATGCAGCGGACGTAGGCGCTCAGGTCTTCGGGGCCCGCGGGCCGCCGGCGCACGTAGTCGCCGAAGGACGCCGCCGCGTTGCGTCGGCGCTCCTGCGCCTCCTCGGTCAGAGGCGGAATCCGCCCGTCCGGCGGATCGATGATCATCGCCACCTGGCGCGACGGCGCCGACTTGACGTAGCCGAGCGTCGTGTCGCGCCATTCCCGCTCGTAGCCCCAGATGCTCCCCAGGGTGCCGCGCTCCCGGCGGGCGGCCGCCTCTTCGGCGGTCAGTTCCTCGACATCGGCCAGCTCCTCCGGCCGTTCGAGCGGAATGCCGTGGGCCTTGTTGCCGGACCACATCCCCTGCAGATCGGGTGTGCCCCAGGGCGTGCGAGGCACGACGTACGGCTCGGCCGAGGCAACCTCGTCGGCGTCCGACCCGAAGTCGGCGTCGACGCCCTGCCAGCCTGGTTCAAGCACCGCCACCCGCACGTTGTCGGGAGCGGAGACGAAGCCGCGCTTCGCCTCGGAACGGCCTCCCGCCGGCCGCTCGGGTTCCGCCGTAAAGCGGACGCCACGGTCCCGCAGGCCCACCGCCGCCGTGTCGAGATCCGCGACCTCGAAGGCAAGGTGGTCGATCGCCCGGCCGGCGCTCGGCGCGGGCTCGCCCTCGGGGTGCTTCGAGGCGAACAGCCAGACCTCGCCGAAGCGGAGGCCGTCCTGCGTTCCGCGCAGGCTCTCCGGCATCCCGCCGAACGTCTCCCGGTACCAGCCCAGCGTCCGCTCCGGATCGCTCGCGCTCAGTTGGACGTGGTGGAAGCCCAGCGTTTCCAGGTCCTCGACGACTTCGATCCGCGTCCCCCAGGGATCGAAGATGCGTCCGACCTTGAACAGGCCGGGTCTCTCGCGGAGAGTCGAACCGTCGTCGTAGCGCTGGAGCCGAACGCCGGAACCCCGTACGCCGACCGCTTCCAGCTCGGCCATCTTCTCCTCGAGGTCGGCGAAAGAGAAGCCGATGTGGTCGATGCCGGTACCCTGGCTGGCGCCCATGATCGGGCCCTGCCTGAACTCGATGACGACGTTGCCGCAGTCGACCGCCTCGGCGCGGCCTTCGATCGGCTCGCAGTCCAGGTGGCGTTCGTACCACTTGACCGCCTCGCTGCGGGCGGACGTGGTCAGTTGCACTGTGACGTCGCCGGCCGCCGCCGGGACCGCGGTCAGTCCCAGCAGCAGAGCGGCCGCAACGGCCGAAGCGCTAGGGATCGTCGCCGGTCGTGGTTTCTTCGCGTCGGCGTAGGTGGCCATAGAGCAGCTCCTCGGAAAACTCGACACACTTGTACTCCAGCACCCGGACGTTCTCCTCCAGGCGCCGGTAGAGCGGCATGCGGATCGTCCAGGGACGGGTGAAGACGTTGGGGTCTTCGAGCGTCGCCTCGTAGGTCATCGTGTTCGGGCCGGTCGGCGTGTAGCGCTCGGTAACGAGCAGCGTGTCGCTGGCGAAGTTCCCGGCACGGTCGAACCAGGCCTGACCGGTGAAGCCGGAGGCCTCGACGACCAGGGCGTCGCCGTCCCAGCGGCCATGCGAACGGCCCATCCAACTGTCGATCGGCGGCGGTTCCGGATTCTCCTTGTCCATGTGGATCGTCCGGTTCGCTTCGGCGAAGCCGTAGACGATCATGACGTGAGTCGTCCCCTGGAGGATCTGGAACGGGAAGGGCATGTAGGTCGCTCTCGGCACCCCCGGCAAGTAGCACTTCGCCTCGGGGTCTTCGCGCCAGCGGTTCTCGAAGTTCTCCCGCTGCTGCTCGCGAGCCCAGTCCTGGTAGGGAATCTCGCCACCGACGACCACGCCCTGCCCCGGCGGCATCGTGGTGAGGGTGCCGTACTCCGCCGGCCCACCGACGGCGTTGTGGTCCTCGAGGTTCCAGTGAGCCGAGTTGATCGCCTGCCAGACGCCGTTGATGTCGGGGTTGCCGTCGTAGTGGCGCGGGATCGCGTCGTCCTGCGCCCAGGCAAGCCCCGGCAAGGCCAGCACGCAACCGGCGAGCCATATCGCCCGCCGCCATCGGTTCCGTTGGCGTCGTATCGTCATTTCGTCCCGGCTCGGAAGGGACGTGGAGCATAGCAATCGTCACCGTCCGGGCGATCGCGCAATACACTCGGCCCTCACCATTCAGCCTTGGGGGGACCCAGCGATGATCGACCTGAACCTGACCGGCCGTCGCGCCGTCGTCACCGGCGCCAGCCTCGGTATCGGCGCCGCCACCGTCCGCCTGCTCGCCGACCACGGCGCCGAAGTCGCCTTCTGCGCCCGCAGCGAGGAGGCGGTGAGCGAGCTCGACGGCTACGAACCGCCATCGGGCGAGGGCAGCGCCCACGGCCATGTCGCCGACATGGCGGACCGCGAGTCGATCGACGCCTTCTTCGAATCCGTGCTGGCCGGCGGCACGGTCGACATCCTCGTCAACAACGTCGGCGCTTCGCCGTCCCGCAACTTCCTCTACATGAGCGACGACGACTGGGAAGAGCTGTTCCGGCTCAACCTGCTCTCGGCCGTGCGCAGCACGCGGCTTTGCCTGCCCGGCATGCGCAAGCAGAAGTGGGGCCGGGTCGTGATGATCGCGAGCGGCGCCGCGAAGTACCCGGGCGCGGCGCTGATCGACTACGGCGCCTCGAAGGCGGCGATGGTCGCCACCGGCAAGGCCCTGTCCGGCAAGTACGGCCGCGACAACGTGCTGTTCAACTCCGTCCTCCCCGGCCTGATCCACACCGCGATGTGGGAACGGGCCGCGAAGGAGATCGCGAACGCCCGCGGCGGCGACTGGGAGGACATCATCCGGAACAACGGCAAGAGCGTCCCGGTCGGCCGCTACGGCACCTCCGAAGAGGTCGCCAACATGATCGTCTTCCTGTGTTCGGAGGCGGCTTCGTACGTCAACGGCGCGGTGATCGACGTCGACGGCGGCCAGGGCCGGCACATCTGAGCCGGTTACTGGTTCTCCGAGCCCTCGATCTCGGCGATTCCTGACGCCGTCTCCTCGAGCAGCGCCTGCGCGCCGCGGCGGATCAGGTTGCCGACGCCGGGCGCCTGGAAGAAGCTGAACCCCTCGCGGTCCCGCCAGGCCAGCGGACCGCCCAGCTTCAGGCCGGCGCCGAGCACCGCGTCGCGGATGCGGTCGACCATCGCCTCGTACTCCGGTTCGCCCTGGCGCTTGCCCGAGAAGCTGTAGAGGTCGGTGGACGCCGCGAACACGACATCGACGCCGGGAACGGCCGAAATCTCCTCCACCGCGTCGACACCGGCAGGCGACTCGATCATCGCGACGATCAGGATGTTCTCGTTCGCCGTGGCCCGGTAATCGCGGCCCCACAAGGCGCCGTACTGGCCGCCGCCGAGGCTGCGCCGACCTTCCGGCGGGAACTTGGCGAAGCGGACGGCGCGCTCCATCTTCTCGGCGGTGCGCACCATCGGCACGACGATGCCGAGTGCGCCGAGATCGACGGCCTTCTGGATGTCGCCTTCGGTCGCATCCGGCACCCGGATGAACGGGATGGCCGACGCGTCACGGCAGGCCCAGAGCATCCTCGCCACGTCCTGGTAGGTCAGCGGGCTGTGCTGCATCTCGATCCAGGTGAAGTCGAAACCGGCGTTGGCGGCCGCGCAGTAGCTTTCGGGATCGGCCGAGGAGATGCTGACGCCGACGACGCCCTCGCCGTTCATCAGCTTCTGCTTGGCGGTGTTGTACATCCGCGCGCCGTCGTCCTGGGCCGCCGCCGGCGCAACCGCCAGCGCGAGACTCAGGCCGACCGCGGTCGCGATGGCAAGCCGAACCGTTCTTCTCGTTCTCATGCGTCCTCCCTCGCTTCCGAAGCGTCTTCCGTCTCCGCCGGCGTCTGCCCGGCCCGGCCGCCGCGCTGACCGCGCAGCGCCAGGTCGACGCCGACCAGCCGCCGGTCGCCCTCCACGCGGCTGGTACTGCCGCGGATCTCCCGGACCACCAGGTAATCGGCGAACGCCGCCTCGACGTTCGCGCTGTAGCCCATCGCGTCCTGCGCCTTGTTCACGGCGAGCTTGCCGAGGCGCAGCACCGCCGGGTCGTTCTCGGCGATCCGTTCGGCATAGGCCATCGTCTCGCGTTCCAGTTCGTCCTCCGCGTAGACCCGGTTGACCAGACCCAGTTCGCGCGCCTCCTCGGCGTCGATGAAGCGGCTCTCGAACAGCAGTTCCTTGGCCTTGCGCGGATGGATGTCCCAGGGCACGGTGAAGGTCTCGAACAGGCTCGCCAGGAAGCGGGCGCTCGGCGCCGCGAAGATCAGGTCCATCGCCGCCGCGATCATCCAGCCGCCGAAGATGCAGTAGCCGTGCACCATCGCGATCGTCGGCTTCGGCAGGTTGCGCCACTTGACCGTGTTGTCCAGGTTGTACCAGCGGAACGCCTCGTACCAGTCCATGCCGACCCACTGGGTCAGCCCCCGCGCCTCGACGTCCGCCTGCTGCTCCGGCGTGCCCAGGTCGTGGCCGGACGAGAAGTGCTTGCCGTCGCCCTTGAGCACGACGACCCGGACCTCGTCGTCGGCCATCGCCCGGTCGAGCTGGCGGTCCAGGTCGTCGAGCAGCTTCCAGCTCTGCGCGTTGTGGTAGCGGGCGCGGTCAAGCGTCAGCACCGCCACCGGACCGCGCCGTTCGTAGCGAACCTCTTCTGCTGCCATATCCTGTCCTCGGCCTGTCATGTGGGGGGAAACCGATGAAGCGTAGCGCACCGCCTGCAGCCATCGAGCCGGCCACTGGGTGCGCCGGCGTCTTCGCCGGAATCCGGCGCGAAGCGACGGCCTGCGGGCATCCTGCCTCACTCGCCGTCGCTCTGCTTGCCGTCTGCGCCCTGGCCTGCGGCGGCGGCACGGAGCGACCCAACATCGTCCTGGTCATGACCGACGATCAGGGCTACGGCGACTTCGGATTCACCGGCAACCCGGTCCTCCGGACGCCGCACCTCGACACCCTGGCCGCGCAGAGCTCACAGGTCGAGCGCTTCTACGTCAGCCCCGTCTGCACGCCGACGCGCGCCTCGCTGATGACGGGCCGCTACAACTACCGCACCCGCGCCATCGACACCTACATCGGCCGGGCGATGATGGAACCGGAAGAGGTGACGATCGCCGAGATGCTCCGGGACGCCGGCTACGCCACCGGCATCTTCGGCAAGTGGCACCTGGGCGACGCCTACCCGATGCGCGCGATGGACCAGGGCTTCCAGGAGAGTCTGGTCCACCGCGGCGGTGGCATCGGACAGCCGTCCGACCCGCCCGGCGGCGAGGGCAAGTACACGGACGCCGTGCTGTTTCGCAACGGACAACGCGAGGAGACGGCCGGGTACTGCACGGACGTCTACTTCGACGCCGCGTTCGACTTCATGGAGCGGGCGGCCGGAGAGGGCCGGCCGTTCTTCGCCTACGTACCGACGAACGCGCCCCATGGTCCGTTCCACGACGTGCCGGAGGACTGGCTGGCGCACTACGGGCAGGTAGACCTGACCGCGGCGCTTCCCGATCCCGGCCAGGTCAGCGAGCAGGTCCTCGATCGGCTGGCGCGCAGCTACGCGATGATCAGCAACATCGACGACAACGTCGGACGGCTGATGGCGCGGCTCGATGAGATGGGCCTCGCGGAGAACACGCTCGTCGTCTTCCTGGTCGACAACGGACCGGATCGCGACCGCTACAACGCCGGGCTTCGCGGCCGCAAGGGAACCGTGTTCGAGGGCGGAATCCGATCGCCGCTCCTGGCGCGGTGGCCGGGACATCTGCCGGCCGGCGGTGAAGCCGTGGACCGGATCGGCGCACACATCGACATCACGCCGACGCTGCTCGACGCTGCCGGCGTCGAACGGCCCCCGGGGCTCCATCTCGACGGCCGCAGCCTGCTCGGTCTGCTGGCCGGCGACGGCGACGCCGCGGCCTGGCCCGATCGCACCCTGTACTTTCAGTTCCACCGCGGAGACGAACCGACCGCGTTCCGTTCCTTCGCCGCGGTCGGCCAGCGCTACAAGCTGGTCCATCCCTCCCCGCGCGGCGAGGGGGACTGGGATGGCGAACTCGCCCTCGAGCTCTACGACCTCGAGGCGGATCCGGCCGAGACCCGGAACCTGATCGACGACGCACCCGAGATCGCAGCCGGGATGAGCGACGACTACCTGGAGTGGTTCGAGGACGTGAGCTCCACCCGCCCGGACAACTACGCGCCGCCGCGGATCGTGGTCGGCACGGACCAGGAACCTGTGACCGTCCTCACCCGCCAGGACTGGCGGCGGATCACCGACGACCAGGGCTGGCGGCCGACCTCGCGGGGCCGCTGGCTGCTGAGCGCGAGGGAGGACGCGACGTTCGACGTCGAGGTGCGGCTGGTCGCCGGCTCCACCGGTCCGGTTTTCCTCGAGATCGGCGATGGGACGCATCGCCAGGAACTGGCGCCCGAACAGCGCGACGCTACTTTCGAAGGGGTTGCGGTCCCGGCCGGCGACTTCACGCTCAGCGCCGCCGCCGGTGAAGGCGACGCTCGCCGCGGCGCCCACCAGGTGGTGCTGCGGCGGCGCTAGGCGGCGGCGAAGCGGAGCCGGCCTCTGCTAACCTCCGCAGCCCATGCTGCGCCGGCCCGGTTCGCCAATCGCTGTCTTCTGCGCTCTCGCGCTGACGACGGCCACCCTGCTCACTGGAGCCTGGAAGGCAAGCGGCCATGGTCACGACACGGTCGAGACGAACGTCGCTTATTGCGTGGCCGACCACGAGGCGGAGGCCTCCAGCATCGCCGACGGCACCACGCTAGGCCAGGCCACGGCGCCGCACGACCATTCCTGCGTCGCATGCAAGCTGGGCCGCACCAGGACAGTCGAGGATGGCAAGAGCTCGATCGCCGGGCTCGACCTCTTCCCGGCCGCATCAGGATCCGATCACCGGCCCGGCCCAAGCACCGGCGAACGTTGGCAGCAAACCGCGCGCGGGCCGCCGATCGGCTGAACCGACACGTCTCCGATCCGCGCTGAGCGCGAAGCGCCGGAGCCTCGCCCTTCGCAGGGACGATGGCGACGACGACGCGGTCAGCCGTAGCTGATCCACGGAGCCGCAGCATCGTACTACCGGTGCCTCGGTGCAGTCCCATCGCAACCGATTCCGCAGCCAGCCCCCCACAACATCCTTCGACTCGAACTGAACGACCCAGGAACTCTCAACCATGCTCGCCAACCACACCAAGGCCTTCAACTCCCACCCGCGGCGCCGGCGCCAAGCGGTGACGGGCGCCATTCTCTGTGCCCTCGCCCTCCTCCTCATTCCGGCGACGGCCGCCGCCCAGGAAACCGGCTCCGTGGCCGGCTCCGTCGACACCCACGGTGAGAGAATCGTGCTCGCCGTGGCACGCATCCCCGCACTCGGCATCAGCACCGCGGTGTCGACCGACGGCGCCTTTCGCTTCGACGAGGTTCCAACCGGCACCTATCTCGTCGTCGTCGAGATTCCCGCCTTCGGCACGGCAAGCGATTCGGTCACTGTCACCGGCGCCGACGAGGCCGAAGTTGAACTCGAGATGCGCCACGGCACCCACTTCGACGAGGTCGTGGTCACCGCAACCGGCGATCTGCGCCGCGCTTCCGAACTGGCGAACCCCGTGTCCGTGCTGTCCGGCCCGGACCTTCAACTGCGCCTCGGCGCCACCTTGGGTGAGACGCTGGAGGGCCAACCCGGCGTGTACTCGACGGCGTTCGTCCCCGGCGCCGGCCGGCCCATCATTCGCGGCCTGACCGGCGGCCGAGTGCGCGTCATGGAGAACAGAGTCGACACCGGCGACGCCTCCGTTGTCAGCGCCGACCACGCCGTTACCTTCGAGCCGGGGCACGCCGAGCAGATCGAGATCCTGCGCGGCCCCGCCACGCTCCGCTTCGGTTCGGAGGCGATCGGCGGCGCCGTCAACGTGGTCGACGAACGGATTCCGAGCGAGAGGCCAGTCAGCGCACTGAAAGGCACGATCGACCTTCGCGGCGGGTCCGTGGCCGACGAGCGCATGGGCGCGATCCATCTGAACGGCGGCGGCGGCGATTGGGCCTGGCACCTGGGCGCCGTCAGCCGCGAGACCGATCCCTACGAGATCCCCGGCTACGCCCGCGTCGAAGAGGACCACGACGATCACGACGACGACCACGACGACGACCACGACGACGAGGATCACGACGACGAGGAAGATCACGACGACGAGGATCACGACGACGAAGACCACGACGACGATCACGACGAAGACCACGATGAACACGAAGAAGAGAACACCTTCGGGATGGTCCCGAACACGGATCTCATGACCGAGAGCGGTCGCTTCGGCTTCACGCGGTTCTTCGGCGACCGTGGCTCGATCGGCATCTCGGTCAGCGGCTTCAACACGGACTACGGGCTCCCGCCCGGCGCCCACGCCCATCATCACCACGAAGACGAGCACGACGACCACGACGACGACCACGACGACGATCACGACGACGACGACCACGACGACGAAGACCATGACGACGAGGAAGATCACGACGACGAGGACCACGACGACGAAGATCACGACGACGACCACGACGACGACGACCACGACGAGCACGGGGAAGAAGAGGAAGTCCCGGTTCGCGTCGACATGAAGCAGCGTCGCGTGGACCTGCGGGCCGAGGCCCTTCCGCAGGCGGGCGCCTTCGAGCGCATCGAGGTCCGGATGGCGGGAACCGACTACGAGCACGTCGAGCTCGAAGGTCCGAACGTCGGCACGACCTTCTCCAACGAGTACCTCGAGACCCGGCTGGAGATGTTCCAGCGCGAACGCGGCCGCAGCCGCGGCTCCGTCGGCCTCCAGTACACGGACCGCGACCTCGCCGCCATCGGCGAGGAGGCCTTCGTGCCGCCCACCCAGTCCCAGGGATGGGCGCTTTTCACTTCGCAGGAAATCGAGGCCGGCGACGTTCGGTGGCAGTTCGGGGCCCGCTTCGAGCAACTCGACCACAACCCGGTGAACTCTCGCGGCGGGTCGCACGACGGCGTGTCCGCCTCAGCCGGCCTGGTCTGGGACGCCGACACCGCCTGGGCGCTCGGCGTATCGGTCGCACGGTCGGTTCGCCTGCCCGCGGCGGAGGAGCTCTACTCCGACGGCTTGCACGTCGCGACCCTGAGCTACGAGATCGGCGACCCGAACCTGACCAACGAGATCGGCACCGGCTTCGACGTGTCGCTGCGCCGGACGGAAGGACCCGTCACCGGCGAGCTGACGATCTTCCGTCAGAGCTTCAGCGACTTCATCTACCAGCAGTTCACCGGCGAACAGGAGGATGAAATCGCCGTCCTCCGTTACCACCAGGCCGACGCCACCACCGAAGGCGCCGAACTCCGGCTCCGGCTGGAGCTGCTCGACCGGAACGACCATCACATGCACATCCAGGCGATAGCCGACACCGTCGACGCCGAACTGGACGCGGGCGGCCACCTGCCGCGGATTCCGCCGATGAGCTACGGCGTCGGCCTCCACTACCACGGCCACCACTGGCGCGCCGCGGTGGAAGGCCGCTGGTTCGATGATCAGAACGACGTCGCGGAACTGGAAACCCCAACCGAGGGCTACACGATGGTCAACGCCCACGTAGGGCGACGCTTCATCCTCGGCAACCAGATCCTCGACGTGCTGCTGCGCGGCCGCAACCTGACGGACGAGGATGCGCGCGTGCACACGTCGTTCCTGAAGAACTTCGCCCCGATTCCGGGCAGGGACGTGACCCTCTCGGCGCGGTTCTGGTTCTAGGTCGGGTTCAACCAGGCCCTGAGGGCTGTCCGGCACCCCATACGCCGGACAGCCCTTCGTGCTCGGCAGTGCGACGGTTCCGGAAGCCTCCCCTTCCAGCGGTGTTCGTCCTGTCTGTCTGCGCGGCCGCTTGCGGGGCCGGCGTGTCCGACGATCCGGGACCCGTCGAAGGCGAAGCGCTCAAGACGCCCTACACAAGGATCTTCAGCGTCGTCGAACGGGACGGCTATCGCGTCGTCGACATCGAAGCATCCGTCGTCACCTGGGGCGGAACGGCGGGCGGGCCGCCGCAACGTACCCGCCTCGTGCTGGCCCCGCGAGACATCCAGCCGCCGATCCTGACGGGAGACCTGGCGGGCGCCTCGCTGATCCGAACGCCCGTCGAGAGGATCGCCGTCAACGATCACCCCCACGAGGCCATGCTGCGCGTACTTGGGGTCGAGGACCGGGTCGTCGCCGTAGGCGGAAGTACGAGCTACGACGACGACCTGCGTCGCAAGGCCCGTTCGGGTGAGATCCAGCAGATCGGCTACGGCTGGCACATGCCACCGACGCTCGATGCGCTGGTGGCGATGCGGCCGGAGGTGCTGATCGCACGGATGGCCGACCTCACGCACACCCAGCACCTGGAGCGCGTCGAGTCGCTCGGCATTCCCGTCGTGCCGACCTTCGTCGATGCGGAGCCGCACTACATGGGCCGCGTCGAGTGGGTCCGCCTGATGGGTCTGCTGACCGGGAAGGAGGCCGCGGCCGAGGCCTTCGTCCAGATGGTCGCGCAGGAGGTCGACCGTCTGAAGTCCCTCGCCAACGAGCAGCCGAGGCGATCGATCCTCTGGGCCTGGTACCGGAGCGGGGGCAATCGCTGGGCCGTTACGCAGCGAAACTCCGATGCAGCGCTCATTCGCGACGCCAACGCGGAGTTGGTAATGGGCGCCGAGGACGATCCGGAGCTCGACACGTTCTCCGATCTTTCAACAGAGCGGCTCCTTCGGGACGCCACGGATGCCGACTGCTGGATGATCCGCGACCCGCTGTCCCCAAGGTTCGACGATCGAGCCGTCCTCTCGCGCTTCAAGGCGTATCGGGAGGGCTGCGTCTTCTGGGAGCCGGGTAAACGCCATCCGACCGCGGATTCGTGGGAAGTATGGGAAATGGGGGACATCCGTCCGGACTGGCGCCTGGCGGACATCGTCAAGATGGTGCACCCGGAACTTCGGGATGGCGAGTGGCGTTACCTCGCACCGGAGACGTGGGAGGCCGACCATGGCGGCGCGAGTCAGCACTAGCGGCGCCGCGCTCCTCGGCTCGCTCGCCGCGCTCTCGCTGCTGACACTGACCTATGGGCAGATCGCGCTGCCGCTGACCGACACCGTCGGAGCGCTGACCGGGACGCAGTCGACCGACCTGGCCCGCCAGATCGTCCTCGAGATCCGCCTTCCACGAGTCGCCGCCGCGATCATCGCCGGCGCCGCGCTCGGCATGGCGGGGGTGCTGATGCAAGCCCTCTTCCGGAACCCGGTCGCCGACGCCTGGTCCCTCGGCCTGCTCGCGGGAGGCCAGCTTGGCGTCGCGCTCACCGTCACCGCGGCGGCTTTTGCGGGTCCTGCGGCCGTTTCCTTCCTGACCTTCTTCGAAGGCCCCAGCATCACGCTGGCCGCCGCAGCCGGCGTAGCGGTTGCGGCATTCGCCATGCTGGCGCTCGGCCGCCGCGTCGGCGCCATCACGCTGCTCGTCATCGGCCTGATGCTCGGCTTCACCTCCCAGGGCCTCACCAGCGTTCTTCTTCATTTCGCCGCACGCGCCGGTGGCCGGGTCTATGGCGGATGGCGGGATGCGAGCTTCGCCGGCGTCGCCCCTTCGGCGCTGGCGTGGCTCTCGCTGCCGATCCTGATCGGCGCCTGCGTCGCCATCGCGACGGCCAAACCGCTCAGTTCGCTGCTTCTCGGCGAGACCTACGCGCGCAGCCTCGGCGTCAAGGTAACGTCTCTCCGGCATGCCGTCCTGGCGGCAACCGTGCTCCTGGTGGCGCCGGTCGTGGCCTTCTGCGGCCCGGTGAGCTTCGTCGGTCTCATCGCACCGCACTTCGCACGCGCATTGGCCGGGACGGCGCGAATCCTCCCGCTCCTGCCGCTTGCCGCACTCGACGGCGCGCTGCTCGCCCTTGCCGGCGACGCCATCGTTCATGCGCCGTGGGAACAGCACTTCCTGCACCTGAACGCGATCCTCGCCATCGTCGGCGCTCCAGTGGTGATCCTCATCCTGATCTTCTCGGCGGCCGTGAGGCAGTGGCGCTGATGCTGGATCTGCAGTCCCTCGCCGTGGGCTATCGCAACACGCGCGGAGTCGTCCTGTCCGGCATCGACCTGGCGGCCGCGCCTGGCGACTTCGTCTGCATCCTCGGCCGCAACGGGTCCGGAAAGTCGACCCTCATGCGCACGATCGCGGCGCTGCAAACGTCGCTTGACGGCGCTGTACTGCTCGACGGCGAAGACGTCGCCTCCATGCGTCCCGCGACCCGCGCGCGCCGAATCGCCGTCGTGCTGACGGAGCGGCAGTTCAATCCGGGCCTTCGCGTCGAGGACGTCATCGCGCTTGCCCGGCAGCCCTTCACGGGCTGGCAGGGTGAACTGGCGGACAAGGACCGGGCGGCAATCGCCGACGCCGTCGCAGTGGCCGGTGTCGGGCCGTTCCTGCGCCGCTACTTCAGCGACATCAGCGACGGCGAGCGACAGCGCGTGATGATCGCGCGGGCGCTCGCGCAGACCCCGCGCCTCATGGTCCTCGACGAGATCACCGCCTTCCTCGACCTTCCGAGCCGAGTCGAGATCATGGCCCTCCTGCGCTCCCAGGCCAAGCAGAAGGGGCAGGTCGTCCTCCTCTCGAGCCACGACCTCGACCTGTCGCTTCAGCTAGCCGACAGCGTCTGGCTGCTCGACGGTGGTGGCGGCTTTTCGGTCGGCACGCCGGAGGAGCTGAGCCAGAGCGGCCACGTCGGCCAGGCCTTCGACAACGAAGCGATCCGGTTCTCGCCCTCGCAAGGGCGGTTCGAGATCAGCTCGTCCGCATCCGCGAATACGTGATAAAAGGCCCTTCCGTGCCGCACCGGTCCCACTCGCCGCTCGTCATCGTCAACGCCCTCGCGCTGACGATCGCCACCTTCCTCACCACCTCGGGCGTGGTTTGCCACCTCCACGACGCGGCGGCGGCGAGCAACGCCTGGAGCGCGCTCGACCGCGAAGCCGAGGCCGCCGGGGCCACGAACGGCGCCAGACTCGGCAACGCCGCGGCAACGCACGAACACTCCTGCGTCGCGTGCAGGACCGCAAGTTCCAAGCCCACCGAGATCGGCAGGAGCTCCGTTGGGAGGCCGCTCGACCTTGCTGCGGCCGTGGCGAGACCCGAGAACGACGGCAATGCCAGGCGCGGCGAGTCCAGGCCGCAGGCCGCTCGCGGCCCGCCCTCGGGCTGAGTCGACAGCGGCTCCGACCCACGCTGAGCGCGCGGCGTCGGAGCCGCCAGGAAGCAAACCAGGCATCACTCGCCCCACGTCGGAGCGATGGCGGCGACGCCATCGCGGTCAGCCGTAGCTGGTCGCAGGGAATCGCGGCATCGCGCGGCCGACAACTTCGGTGCGCTGCCCCCTTGCGGATTCCGCAGCAAGCGCCAGAACACCCCCTTCGACTCGGACTGAACCAACCAGGAACTCCAACCCATGCTCGCTACCTTCACCATGTTCTCGAACTCCCATCCACGGCGCCAGCCCCGCTGGCGCCCGGCAGTGACGGCCGCCGCTCTCTGCGCCCTTGCCCTCCTTCTGAGTCCGCCCACAGCCAACGGTCAAGCGACGGGATCCGTCGCCGGAACGGTCAGCAGCCCCGGCGACGCCGGCATCTCGCTCGCCGTCGCCCGACTCGATGAGCTTTCCCTCAGCGCCCCGGTGGCAGCGGACGGGACGTTTCGTTTCGACGCCGTGCCTCCCGGCACGTATCTCCTGGTCGTCGACATCCCGTCGGTCGGCCGGACCAGCCAGTCGATCACCGTGGAGGCCGACCGGGAGACGACCGTCGAGCTGGAACACGATCACGTCACCCACTTCGACGAGATCGTCGTGACCGCCTCCGGCGATCTCCGGAACGAGTCCGAGTTGCCGAACGCGATCTCCGTGCTGGGCGGCGCCGATCTGCAACTGCGCACGGGGGCAACGCTGGGCGAGACCCTGGCGGGGGAGCCGGGCCTGTCCTCGAGCGCGTTCGTGCCGGGAGCGGCGCGGCCGATCATCCGCGGCCTGTCGAGCGCCCGTGTTCGGGTGCTCAACGGCGGCATGGGAACGGGCGACGTTTCCGTGGAAAGCGCCGATCACGCGATCACGTCCGACCCGCTCCTGGCCGATCAGATCGAAGTGCTGAGAGGTCCGGCCACGCTCCGCTACGGCTCGGGCGCCATCGGCGGCGCCGTGAACGTCGTCGACGGTCGCATTCCTGTCAACCGGGCGGCAAAGACCTTCGGCGGCAAGATCGACCTGATCGGGGGTTCGGTTGCCGGCGAGAGGACGGGCGCGCTCCAGCTCAATGGGGGCGGCGACGAATGGGCCTGGCACATCGGGGCCGTCAGCCGGACGGCCGATCCGTACGAGATCCCCGGCTATGCCCGCCTCGAGGAGGACCACGACGACCACGACGAGCACGACGACCACGAGGACGAGGACCACGAGGACGAGGACCACGAGGATCATGACGATCATGACGACCACGAAGACGAAGACCACGAAGAGCACGAAGAGGAGAACTCCTTCGGCATCGTCCCGAACACCGACCTGAGGACCGAGAGCGGCCGGTTCGGCGTCACCCGCTTCTTCGGCGACCGCGGTTTCCTGGGCGTCTCGTTCAGCGGTTTCAACACCGACTACGGCATTCCTCCGGGCGCCCACAGCCATGCGCATCACGATCACGGAGAAGACGACCACGACGAGCACGAGGACGAGCACGACCACGAGGACGAGCACGAGGACGAGCATGGCCACGAGGACGAGCATGGCCACGAGGACGAGAATGGCCACGAAGACGAGCATGGCCACGAGGACGAGCACGGCCACGGCGAGGACGAGCACGAGGACGAGGGCGAGGAGAACATTCGCCTCGACATGAAGCAGCAGCGCATCGACCTCAGAAGCAGCGTCTACCTGCTCGCGTCCGCCTTCGAGAGGTTCGACGTGCAGATGTCAGGAACGGACTACGAGCACGTCGAGTTCGAGAGCGGCCACACCGGCGTCCTCTACACCAACGAGCTCTTCGAGACCCGGGTCGAGATGTTCCAGCGCGAGCGGGGCGCCAGTCGGGGCAGCGTCGGCGTGCAGTACGTGAACCGCGATCTCGCCGCCATCGGCGCCGAGGCCTTCATCCCCCCGACCCACTCGAACACCTGGGCAGCCTTCACCAACCAGGAGATCGAGAGGGGCTCGATCCGCTGGCAGTTCGGCGCCCGCTTCGAACAGGCCGAGCACAATCCGGCGAACGGACCGGCCTGGTCCGGCGACGGCGTTTCCGCGTCGGCCGGCCTGGTCTGGTCGGCCGGAGCGGCGTGGAACCTTGGCCTCTCAGCTTCCCGCTCAGCTCGTCTCCCCAGCCCGGGAGAGCTGTTCTCGGACGGCGCTCACATACCCACCCGAACCTTCGACATAGGCGATCCCCATCTCGACCAGGAGATCGGCGCCGGTCTGGACCTCACCCTGCGCAAGGAGGAGGGAATCCTCCAGGGCAAGTTGACCTTCTTCCGGCAGGACTTCCAGGACTTCATCTACCACGCGTTCACCGGCGCGGAGATGGCTGGATTCCCGGTCGTCCGCTACAGTCAGGCCGACGCAATGATGACCGGCGCCGAGCTCCACGCGCGGATCGAGCTTGCGGAGTGGAACGGGCATGACCTGCACATGGAGATCCTGGGCGACACCGTCGACGCCGAGCTGGACGAAGGCGGAAACCTGCCGAGGATTCCGCCCATGAGTCTGGGCGCCGGCCTCCACTACCACGGCCACGACTGGCGGGCAGCGGTCGAGTGGCGCTGGGTCGACGACCAGAACGATGTCGCACAGCAGGAGACGCCGACCGACGGCTACACGATGCTGAACGCCCACATCGGCCGGCGCTTCACGCTGAAGAACGAGATCATCGACGTCCTCTTGCGGGGCCGCAACCTGACCGACGAGGAGGCGCGCGTGCATACGTCCCTCCTGAAGACGTTCGCGCCCTTGCCCGGGCGCGACGTCACGCTGTCGCTCCGCTACTGGTTCTAGGAGCTGCCGGTGCGCGTCAACAGTGCCCGTGACGGAGCCTGGCCGCGGTGGCCGGCGATGTTCGTTCTCGTCTTCCTGCTCGCAGTCGCGACGGCCGGCGCCCAGGTGCCCGCCGGGACGCCGGACGACGTGGGGATGTCCGCGGAACGTCTCGAGCGAATCGGCGAGATGATCCAGCGCGCCATCGACGCGAAGCAGATCTCAGGCGCCGTCACCGTCGTCGCGCGGCGCGGCCGCGTCGCCCACTTCGAGGCGCGAGGCCTCATGAACATCGAGGCGAACGCTCCGATGCGCAAGGACGCCATCTTCCCGATCGCCTCGATGACGAAGCCGGTAACCGCCGTCGCCATCCTGATCCTCGTCGAAGAGGGGAAGGTCCGTCTGTCGGATCCGGTGTCCCGCTTCATTCCGGAGTTCAAGGACACGAAGGTCGCGATGCCGCGATCGGATGCCGCAGGCGAGGAAGGCGACATCTACACGGTGCCGGCGAAGCGCGAGGTCACGGTGCACGATCTGATCACCCACACGTCGGGTCTGGGCAGCCGTGGCGCGGCACGCGAGGCGACGGCGCGCATCGCCCCTCGCGATCCGACCGGCACGGTCGCGGACTGGGCGGCTGCGCTCGGAGCGGCCCCCCTCGGCTTCCATCCGGGCACCCGCTGGGCGTACAGCGCGCTGGCGGGGATCGACACGCTGGGGCGCATCGTCGAGGTCGCCTCGGGTCTGACGTTCGACGAGTTCCTGCGGCTGCGGGTCTTCGAGCCCCTGGGAATGAAGGACACCGCCTTCGACGTGGCGGAGGACAAGAAGCAGCGCGTCGTGACGCTGTACATTCGCACCCCCGACGGCCTCGAACTCCGCCAGAAGCTGCCGGAGTGGCTGGCCACGACGACGTTGCACGGGGGTGCCGGCGGTCTCTGGTCGACGGCCGAAGACTACCTGCAGTTCGCCCAGATGCTGGTCAACGGCGGGGAGCTGAACGGCACGCGGCTGCTGGGCTCCCGGACCGTCGAACTGATGGGGTCGAACCACGTCGGCGACCTGTACGAGAAGGCGAGGAGCCCCGGGATGGGGTTCGGACTCGCCGTGGACGTCGTGCTCGACGGCGTCGCGGCCCGCGGTGACCACCGGTCCACCGGCAGCTTCGGCTGGGGTGGCGCGTTCGGCACCAGCTACTGGGTCGATCCCCGGGAGGACCTGACCGCGGTTCTCATGGTGCAGACGCCGGGCGGTCCGCTCCGAGTCGACTTCCAGAACGCCGTGATGCAGGCGATCGTCGACTGACGCGAGCTGCTCGGCGCACATCGTGGGCCGGCCTTGGATAACCTGCTTCGGATGATCCGAACCCTGGTCGCCTGGACCGGCGCGCTGTTGCTCGGGTCGACCCTGGCGGCGCAGGAAGGCGAGTGGCCGTACTTCGGCGGCGACCGCACCTTCAAGCGCTACTCGCCGCTCGACCGGATCGACGCCTCCAACGTCGGCGATCTGCGCATCGTGTGGCGACGGCCGGGTCTGGAACCAGAGCTCAAGGAGGAGTTCCCCGAGCTGCGCCCGGGCAACAACCTGCGATCGACGCCCATCATGGTCGAAGGTCGCCTCTTCCTGACCAACCTGGTCGGCCTGCTGCGCGCCGTCGACCCGGCGAGCGGCGAGACCCTGTGGGCTCAGGCGCCGTTCGAGCCGACGATCGAAGAGGCGCGCGGCCTGAGCCCACGGGGCGTCGACCTCTGGACCGGCGGCGAGCAGCAACGGGTCTTCCTCGCACGCGGCAACTACCTGTACTCGGTCGACGCCTCGAGCGGCGAGCTCGACGGCGACTTCGGCGACCAGGGACGCGTCAGCCTTCGCCTCCCGGGACCGCTTGCCGGCGATTTCACCTGGACTGCCGGGCCGATCGTCG
>JAPOXA010000199.1 GCA_026707325.1 Acidobacteriota bacterium
AACGTCACGATGGGCCGCTGGTCCTGGTCGTCCGTCTTCGCCGACATCAACAACGACGGCTGGGAGGATCTGGTGGTCGCCAACGGCAACCTGACCCAGACCCTCCCGGACGACCTGTGAAGCTTCTTCTGGCGGCAGGTCGTGCCGCGCGCGCCCAGCAGCCCCGATGACCGCTCGCTGGAGCCTTATCTCGAGTCCCTGCGCGCGCTCCACGAGCGGCTCGACGAGGGGCTCTCCTTCAGCGGCAACGAGCGGAACTGCGTCTTTCTGAACCCCGGCCGCGCCGGTGGCGCCTTCGCCAACGCGTCTGCGGTGAGCGGCCTGGACTTCCCGGACGACGGGCGAGGCCTGGCCTTCCTCGACCTGGAGGGCGACGGCGACCTGGATGTGGCGATCAGCAACCGGACCGCACCCCGGTTGCGGCTGATGCGGAACGAGTTGCCGGTGGGGCGGCGCTTCGTGGCGCTGCATCTGGAGGGAGACGGCGCCGGCACGAACCGCGACGCGGTTGGTGCCCGGGTGGAAGTTCCGACCTCGTCCGGCCTCCTCCGGCGCTCCGTCCGCGCGGGCGAGGGTTTCCTCTCGCAGTCCAGCCGCTGGCTCCACTTCGGCCTCGGCGACAGCGAGGTTTCGGGTCCGGTGCGAGTCCATTGGCCCGGGGGCGGCAACGAGACGTTCGCCGGTGTTGCGGCCGGCGGCCGCTACCGGATCGTGCAGGGCCGCGGCATGGCGGAGGCGCCGCCGGCGCCGCCGAGGCGGACGCCGCTTGTTCCGCGTTCCCAGGAACCGCCGGCTCCGACAACGGGGTCGCGCGTCGTGCTGGCGCCGCGTCCGCCGGCCCCTTCGTTCACGCTTCGCTCCTTCGACGCCTCGGAACCGGTCGCGGTCGAGGCGGGGCAGGGCCGGCCGGTGCTGGTCAACATCTGGGCGAGCTGGTGCGTTCCCTGTCGTTTCGAGCTGCAGGACCTGGCGAACGAAGCGGATGCCCTCCGCGCCGCGGGCCTGGAGATCGCGGCGTTGTCGACGGACGGTATGGGCGATGTCGCGACGACCACCGAAGAGGCGGCCCGGAAGTTCATGGACGAGATCGCCTTTCCGTTCCTGCACGGGATGGCGACCGAGGAGACCCTCGACAAGGTCGAGATCGTCAAGAGGTCGCTGTTCGACCGGCGCTTCCCGCTGTCGCTGCCGTTCTCCATGCTGATCGACGGCGAGGGCCGGGTCGCCGTGCTCTACCGGGGAGGCGTAACCGCAGGTGACCTGATCGCGGACCTCGAACTGCTGGATGCGCGGGATGCCGACCTGCGCGCGGCGTCGGCGCCGCTTCCCGGCCGCTGGTTCACCGAACCGCCCGGCGAGGTGTCGCTCGCCAGCTACGCGCGCTGGTACGAGGAGGGTTTTCCCGAGGAGTCGGTGGCCCTGCTGCGGCGTTCGGTGGAGGTCGAGCAGGCGCGTCTCGACGAGGGCGCCAGAGCGTCGTTCGAGCGGCAGGGGGCGCGGGACCGCCTCTTCAAGTCGCTCCAGCGCCTGACGGTGCTCGAAGGCCGGCGTGGGGACAACGAAGCCGCGGCCCGGTACGCCCGTGCCGCCCTCGATCTCGAACCCGACGATCCGGCCGCGCGGGCGGCGTACCAGAACGCCCTCCTCGACGCCGGCGACACGGGCTCGGTACGGGCGCAGGCCGAGGCCGCGCTCGCCGTCGATCCGGGAGACGTGGCGGCCCGGGTGCGTCTTGCCGAGTTGCTTGACCGGGAGGGACGCACGGACGACGCGGTCCGCGAGCTCGGCCGCGCGGTCGAAGAGAACCCGCGGGACGTGGAACTACGGTACCTCTACGGCCAGTTGCTCGGCAAGGCGGAGCGCCTGCGGGAGGCGATGGAGCAGTTCGCGGCCGTCGTGACGCTCGATCCGCGCCACGTCGAAGCGCACCGGATCCTGGCGGAAGCCGCCGTCCGCAGCGACGAGCTCGGCGCCGCTTGGGGACACTACCGGGCGATCCTCGAAGTCGAACCGCAGGACACGGAGGCGCTCTACGGAGCGGCCCGGATCGCGGCCGCCGCGGGCCGCGTGGAAGAGGCGATCGAGAACTACCGAGCGCTGCTCTCGCACGACCCTGATCACGCCGCGGGGCGCCACGAACTCGGACTGGCCCTGATCCGCGGCGGTCCGGCCGGCGCCGCCGAGGGCGCGGAACACCTGCGTCGCGCCTACGTCGAGGACCGGAACCTCCTGGCGCGGGGCAACGACATCGCCTGGACCCTGGCGACCCATCCGGACGCCGGCCGGCGCGACGGCCAGCTCGCCCTCCTGATCGCGCTCGAACTGAACGCCGTCACCGGTAGCGCCGAGCCGGCTCTGCTCGAAACCCTGGCGGCCGCCCAGGCCGAGTCCGGCGACTTCGAAACGGCGGCGCGGACAGTGGCGAAGGCGCTCGAGATCGTCGGTGACGCGCGAAACGACTCGCCCGACCGGGAGCGGCTGCTCGAGCTGCTGAGCCGCAGGCTCGAGCAGTACCGGCAGGGGATTCCTGTCAGGGGCCGGTAGAGCCGCCAGATGTCCCGACAGGTCAGGCGTCGCGGAACGGATCGCGTACGGTCACGGTTGGGTGCGCGTCAATCAGTACGCGAATGGCCACGCTCATAGAGTTCCTCCCGTGTCCACCCTCGACTGTCCCAGACACGCGCTTGTCGCTTGGCTTGGCGCGCTTCCTGGCGAGCCGTCGCGGCGTCGAAGAGACGCAGTCGAGCCTGGACATCCTGACCGGTAGGAGCGCGAGCGGCCTTGGTCATGTCCATACCGTAGCAAGCTCGGCGGCAACCCGGTTCAAGGGCGGTAGAGTGCTGTCATGAGCTTGTCGTGGGAGTCAGCCCAATGACCGGGTCCGCCGGCGAGATACGGGGCGGCGGGCGAGGTGCGAAAGAGGGCGGCTCATCCGTGGCGATCATCGAGCCTCGGCGACGCGAGCGCCTGTGCCTGGACGGGAGATGCGACTGGGTGATCCACGCAGACAACGCTGACGTGCTCCCCACGCTTCCAGATGAGTTCTTTCGCCTGATCTACATCGATCCGCCCTTCAACACTGGCAAGCTCCAGCAGAGGAAAGAGATCTCGACCGTCCGTTCCCGGGAAGGCGACCGGGTGGGCTTTGGCGGCCGCCGCTATCGCACGGTCGAACTCGGCACAACTTCGTATGAGGACATCTTCGACGACTACCTCGGGTTCATCAGGCCGCGTCTGGAGCATGCGCGTCGCTTGTTGAGTTCCGACGGCACCCTCTACCTCCACCTTGACTACCGGGAGGCGCACTACTGCAAAGTGCTTCTGGATCAGCTCTTTGGGCGCGAGTGCTTCGTGAACGAGATCATCTGGGCCTACGACTACGGCGGGCGATCTCGCCGGAGATGGCCGGCGAAACACGACACGATCCTGGTCTACGCCAAGGACCCGGATCGCTACTTCTTCGACCAGGATGCGATCGAACGGATTCCCTACATGGCTCCCGGCCTGGTGTCGAGGGCCAAGGCCGAACGTGGGAAGTTGCCGACAGACGTCTGGTGGCACACGATCGTGCCGACGAACGGAAGGGAGAAGACGGGCTACGCCTCCCAGAAGCCTGAAGGCATCCTGCGAAGGATCCTGAGCGCGTCGTCGCAGGAGAACGACTGGGTGCTCGACTTCTTCGCTGGATCCGGGACCGCGGCGGCCGTAGCGCAGGAGATGGGTAGGCGGTTCGTGATGATCGACAGGAACGACGAAGCCATTGCGGTGATGGCGAATCGCCTGGGGATCGCGAGCGTCGGCTACGTGGACGGGCGTTTTGAGCCCTTGGCCATCCGCACGGATGGCTCCGAACAGTTGGCTCTCTTGCCGTGAGCGAGACCATGGACTCGATCCGTGATCCCGAGGTACGGGATTTGGCGCGTTACGCCGGGCTGCTCCGCGATGAGTACTTGAAGGACGAACCGGATCCCTGGCAAGACAGTCCCTTCGGCTGGATCAAGGCGCGTCCCTCGTCCAGACAGGTTGGCGCCATCGCGGAGCGGCTGGTGGAGGCATGGCTGGTTGCCAAGGGCTTCGATGTCGTCGAATCGCCCGACTCGGAGGCTGATCGGCTCATCGAGGGTCATCGAGTCGAGATCAAGTTCTCCACACCCTGGAAGTCCGGCGAGTACAGGTTTCAGCAGATCCGCGATCAGAACTACGACTATCTCTTTGCCTTGGGCATTTCGCCTTTCGACGCACACGCCTGGGTGATTCCGAAGGCCGTCCTGAAGCAGTACGTCATCGGTCACATGGGTCAACACACGGGCGCAGCGGCGACCGACACCGCATGGCTTCCGGTCAGGGTGGGCGAGGAACCGGAGTGGCTGGCGGACTGTGGCGGCTCGCTGGCGAAGGTCCGAGATCTCCTCGCCGCGATGCTCAGTTGATGGGGCGGTGGCTCGACCGGGCGGAGGCTCGCGCTCGCCGCTTCGCGGCATTGCGCTTGATGCCGGCGGGGACGCCGGCGCACCCAGTGGCTTCTACCGGAAATCGTGGCTCGGAATCCGCTCCAGGCGGTCGATGGGCCAGAACCTGTCCGCCTTGACGGATAGCGAGCCGTCCTTCTTCTGCAGGACGCCTTCGACGATCAGGCCGGAGGAGGAGACGATCGTGCGGCGGTGCTTCTTGAGCTGGTCCGGCATGACGACCGCCTGGCTCATGCCGGTCTCGTCCTCCAGGGTCAGGAACAGGAGGCCGCGGGCGGTGCCCGGGCGCTGGCGGACGATGACCGAGCCGGCGGTGCGTACGCGGCGGCCGGCGGGCTTGTCCGGGAGCGCCGCGGCGGGGACGACGCGCCGGCGGTCGAGCGCCCGGCGGTAGTACTCCATCGGGTGGGGGCCGGTGGTGATCGAGGCGACGGCGAAGTCGGCGGCGGTTTCTTCCATGGGCGTCATTTCGTCGAGCGGCGAAGGAGTGGTCGTCGTGAGTTCGGCGAACAGCGGGCCCTTCGACTTCTCGACCTGGGCCGCCTGCCACAGCGCGGCGCGCCGGCCGCGGCCAGGCAACGCGCCAAGCGACGCCAGTGCTGTGAGTTCGTTCCGCCGCAGGCGGCAGCGTTCGGCGAGATCCTCGATGCTCGCAAAGCGCCTCGCCGCCTGCTCGGCCTCGATCCGTTCCGCCGCTTCGCGCCGCATTCCCTTGACGTAGCGCAGCCCGAGGCGGATCGCGCCCGCCGGAGGCGGTTCGCCGGGCAGCTCCGGCTCGTCGGCATCCGCCGGCCGGTCCTGCCAGCGGCACCTCACTCCCGATTCGTTCACATCGATCGGCAGCACCGCGCTCCCCGCGCGCTGCGCCTCGCGGACCAGGGTCGCCGGGTGGTAGAAGCCCATTGGCCAGGCGTTCAGGAGCGACAGGAAGAAGGCGGTCGGGTGGTGGCGCTTGAGAAAGGCGCTGGCGTAGGCGATCAGGGCGAAGCTGGCCGAGTGCGACTCGGGGAAGCCGTAGAGGGCGAACGAGGTGATCGCCTTGACGATCTGCTCCTGGGCTTCGCCCTCAATACCGCGTTCGTTCATCCCGGAGCGCAGCCGCTGCTCGATCTCGTGCATGCGCTCGACGGAGCGCTTGAAGCCCATCGCCCGCCGCAGGTCCTCCGCTTCGCCGCCGGAGAAACCAGCCGCGACCATGGCGACCTTGAGGATCTGCTCCTGGAAGATCGGCACGCCGAGGGTGCGGCGCAGGATCGGCTCGAGCAGCGGGTGGGGGTAGGAGACCTCCTCGCGGCCGACCCGGCGCTCGAAGAAGGGGTGCGCGATGCCGCCGACGATCGGCCCGGGACGGATGATCGCGATCTGGATCACCAAGTCGTAGAACTTGTACGGCTTGTGGCGCGGCAGGGACGCCATCTGCGCCCGGCTCTCGATCTGGAAGACCCCGACCGTGTCGGCGCGGCAGATCATCTCGTAGGTCGCCGGGTCGTCGGGCGGCAGGTGGGCGAGGTCGACCTCCTTGCCCTCGTGGTGGCGGATCAGGGGCACCGCCTCCTCGAGCGCGTTCAGCATGCCGAGACCGAGCAGGTCGACCTTGATCAGCCCCAGGTCGGCGCAGTCGTCCTTGTCCCACTGGACGATGACCCGGTTCTCCATCGCCGCCGGTTCGAGCGGCACGATCTCGTCGAGCCGTCCGGCGCAGAGCACCATGCCGCCCGAGTGCTGGCCCAGGTGGCGGGGGTGGTTCTGGAGTTGCCGCCACAGGCGGACGAAGATCCGGATGCGCCGGTCGCGGGGGTCGAACCCGAGTTCGGTGAGCTCCTCGTCCATCTGCTTGCTGTCGCCGCGGGAGAGGTCGTAATGCCAGTGGCCGAGGCCCTTGGCCAGGCGGTCGACCTGGGACTTCGAGCAGCCCAGCGCCTTGGCCGCCTCGCGCGCGGCCATGCGGTCGCGGTAGGTGATCACGTTCGCGGTCATCGCCGCGCCGTGCCGGCCGTAGCGCCGGTAGACGTACTGGATCACCTTCTCGCGCTGGTCGCCGGACGGCAGGTCGATGTCGATGTCCGGCCACTCGCCGCGCTCCTCGGACAGGAAGCGTTCGAACAGCAGGTCCATCTTCACCGGATCGACCGCGGTGATCGAAAGCGCGTAGCAGACGGCCGAGTTGGCGGCCGAGCCGCGGCCCTGGGCGAGGATCCGCTGCTCCTTGCAGAAGCGGACGACGTCCCAGACGATCAGGAAGTAGCCAGCGAGGTCGAGCTTCTCGATCAGCGCGAGCTCCTTCTCGAGCTGCGCTCCGGCCCTGGCGGTCAGCGGCCGGAAACGCTCCCGCGCCCCCTGCCAGGTCAGTTCGCGGAGATGGGAGATCGGCGTCTCGCCCTCGGGCACCGGGTAGTCCGGGAAGCGGTAGCCGAGGTCGGCGAGGGTGAAGTCGAGTTCCTCGGCCAGTTCGTGCGCGGCATGGACAGCTTGAGGCAGATCGGCGAACAGCCGGTGCATCTCCTCAGGCGCCCTCAGGCGGCGCTGGCGCTCGCGAGAGAGGCGGGCGCCGGCGTCGTCGACCGTCACATGGTGCCGGATCGCGGTCATCAGGTCGTGGAGGGGCTTGTCGGCGGCCGCGGCGTAGCGCACGCCGCCGGTGGCGGCGACCGGCACCCGGAGCCTGTCCGCCAACCGGACCAGGGCCTGGTTGCGGTGCTCTTCGGCACGGATGCCGTGGCGCGCGATCTCCACGTGCAGGCGGCCGGGGAAGACGGCGTGCAGGCGTTCGAGCTGGCGTTCGGCCGCTTCCAGCCCTTCCCGCGCCAGCGTCCGCCCGACCGGGTCGGTTTCGGCGCCGGCCAGGCAGTGGAGACCTGCCGCGTGCTCCTCGAGCAACGTCCAGTCGATCCGCGCCTCGCCCTTGGGGTGGCCTAACGCTCCGGCGGTCAGCAGGCGGCAGAGGTTGCGGTAGCCCCGGCGGCTCCGCACGAGCAGGTTGACGCGGGTCTCCTGGTCGTCCAGGGTCGGCCGCTCCTCGCGCTGGCGCGAGACCGCGGACGCCTGCGGCCGGTCGATGACCGCCTCGGCGCCGACCAGGGCGCGGATTCCCGCCTCCCGCGCCGCCTTGTAGAAGCGCGGCGCGCCGGAGACGCCGTTCCGGTCGAGCAGGGCGACCGCCGGCAGCTCCAGCGCCGCGGCCCGCGCCACCAGGTCCTCCGGCTGCGACGAGCCGCGCAGGAAGGAGAACGACGACGCAGCGTGGAGTTCGGCGTAGGGCGGGGGCGGTCTGCGGCGGCGCCTTGGCGGAGTCTGGAACCGTCGCCGTCGCAGTTGCTCCTTGACCGCGCCCGGCGCGGCGTAGCCGGGGTTGGGTTTCCCCCGGGCGTCGAGCAGATCGTTGCCGCCGCGGTCGCCGTAGCCGCTGCCCTTGCGCACGGAACCGGAGAGCCCCATGTTGCGGGCCGGCACGTCGACCTTGGGTTTGGGGACCTTGGGTTTGGGGAACCTGTCCCGGGCCATCGGAGAAGCGTAAACCAGGCGGTAACAGAAAGCAAGATCGGGAGACACGTCCGTCCCCGTGTGGCAACATGCAGAACGAACCCGGCACGGCGCTGACCGAATCACGCCGTCGAGTAACAGGAGAAGTGGAAGTGGCGAAGTACCTGATCGAGGCGAACTACACTCACACCGGCGTCCAGGGCCTGATCCAGGAAGGCGGCAGCCGTCGGCGGAAGGCGCTCAGCGCGACCGTGGAGGGCGCGGGCGGCACGGTGGAGGCCATCTACTACGCGTTTGGTGGCGTCGACCTGCTGATGATCGTCGACCTTCCGGACAACGAGACTGCGGCCGCGGTCTCACTGACCCTGAACGCCGGCGGCGGCATCAAGGTGACGATGCGCGTCCTGATGACGCCGGAGGAGATCGACGGCGCGGTCGCGAAGAGCGTGCCCTACCGCGCACCCGGCGCCTGAACCCGAGCCGGAGCTGGGTGCGCGGGTCTTCTGACCCGCTGCCGCCAAAGGCGGCCAGAAGGTTGCGCCGGCCGCCAGGCCGGCTCCGCTGGCGGTCAGGGCGCCCGCAACGGCTGGCGAGCCTGGTAGAGCGCGAGGCGATCGAGCCGCTGTGGCGAGTTACCGCCGGCAGCCTGACGTTCCGCTTCCAGCGCCCGCTGCTGCCAGGTGACCGCGTCGTCGAACCGACCGGCTTCGGCCAGAGCCATCGCCAGCGTTTCCAGATGGTCGAGCGCCGGCTGCTCGTCGACGACGCTCTGAGCAAGGTCCACCGCCCGCGCGCCGTCCCGGACCGCGTCATCGGAGCTGGTCGCCAGAAGCCGCGCCAGAAGGTGGCGCGTCGCGATGTCGGCGGGGAAGCGCACCAGGGCTTCGTCCAGGGTCTGACGCGCCTCGGCGTAGCGGCCGGTCTCGAACTGCATGAGACCGAGATTGAAGCGCGCCTGAAGGTCATCCGGCGTCAGTGAGACGAGGGCCAGGAGCTGGTCCACGGCTGCTTCCGCCCGTCCTGAGCCGATGAGCAGGGCGGCGAGGGTTCGGCGCGCTTCGATCATCGCGGGGTCCGCGGCGACGATCTGCTCGAGTTCGGAGATGGCGCCGGCCGCATCCCCTGTGCCGGCCCGCATCTGCGCCCGCTCGAGGCGCCAGGGCAGGTTCTCCGGCATGAGGTCGGCCGCCCGCTCCAGGTGGGCGGCGCTCTCCGTTCGACGGCCGGCGCGGTTCAGGAACATCGCGAGCGCGTAGTGGGCCGGCCCGTGTTCCGGGTTGAGCGCGATCGTCCGGCGCAGGTGCCTTTCCGCGCGCTCGTCGTCGCCGACCACGAGCAGCGAACCGGCGAGGCGGAAGTGAACCTCCTCGTCCGTCTCGTCCGCTTCCAGAATCTCCTCGTACAGCCGGATCGCGCGGTCGTAGTCGCCTTCCGCGGCGGCGGCGACGGCTCGGTCGAGCGGCAGCGTGACGTCCTCCTCGAGCGGCCGGAGCCGTTCGAGCAGCGGGTCGTACATCGGGATCAGGACGTCCTGGTTCAGCCGCCACGCCTCGGCGGCCCGGTC
>JAPOXA010000125.1 GCA_026707325.1 Acidobacteriota bacterium
AGGATGATCAGGCCGTGGTTGGGGACCATGTGGCAGTTGCCGCCGTACTTGTCGTAGCCGTAGCGCTCGGCCAGCCTTTCCCGGTTGGCGCGCCAGTCGCTGTCGGCGGCGTGCCAGCGGCGCAGGTCGCCGATCATCCGGGCGATCACCGAGTCCCGCGGGATGTAGCCGAGGGCAGCGTCCAGGAGCGTATCCGTGTCCCGTTCGACGAACGCCATCGACTCCATCGCGGCCAGCACGCGCGCGCCGTAGACCGCTTCGCCGTCGTGGCTCACCCGCGCGGCGGCGGTGGCCAGGCGGACGGCCAGGTCCGGGTCGCCGGGAGCGACCATCGCCCAGCCGTCGATGAAGATCTGGGCGCCGATCTGCTCGGCCACGACTTTGCCGTTCAACTCCATCGAGCCGCTCTCGGGCGCCTCGATCCCGCTCTTGAGACGCAGGTAGGCGGTGTGCTCGGTGGAGTTGCCGAGGCCGCCCCACCACAGCACCGTGCGCTCCCGGATCAGGTAGTTGAGCCACGTCTCGCCGACTTCCCGCGAACTGAGATCGGCGCCGGAGCCGTGGTCCTTGAGCGCGCGCAGAAAGGTGAAGGTCCCCGTGATGTCGTCGTCGGTGACGATCAGGGGAACGTCGAGCCGGTCGTGGACGTAGTACTCGATGTCGCCCAGCCGTTTGCGGATCCACTCGTAGGGCCAGCCCTCGAAGGGCCGGCCGAGGTAGACGCCGATGACCTTGCCGAGGACGCCGGCGTAGACGCGCTCCTTGTAGTCGTGGGGTAGTCGCATGTCTTCGGCCGAATCTGAACCGCTACTTCAGCTCATCATGATGGATTGCGGTAGCAGTTCAGTTCATCAGGTTGGATCTGCGGTGCTGGGCTACGACGTGAACCTTGAACGGTGTATCATGTTCAACGGATCAAGAGCTAGCTCGCCGGCACTCCGTCGCCGGCACCACAACGGAGGGAAAACCGCCATGGAGAGCAGACTTCGAGCCGTACCGAAGACCCTGAGAGTCTTCACCCTTTGGACCCTCGCCTTGTCGCTCCTGGCCTTGCCCGCGTTTGCCCAGGACGGCGCCGTTTCGGGGACCGTGACGGACGCGGACGGCGATCCGCTCCCGGGCGTCCTCGTCAGCGTCGAGGGCGGCGGAGAGGCGATGAGCGACGCGGACGGCGCCTTCTCAATCTCGGGCGTCGAGGCCGGCAGCCATACCGTCACCGCCAGCCTCGAGGGCTTCCAGTCGTCGAGCCAGTCGGTGCAGGTGACGGCCAGCCGGGGGGCCACGGTTTCCTTCGAGATCCGCCCCTCATACCACGCCACGGTCGTCGTCACGGCGGAGAGGGTCGAGGAGAACGTCATGGAAGTGCCCATGACGATCACCGCGTTCGACTCGAGCATTCTCGAGGAGCTCGTGATCCAGGAGAGGACGGATCTGCAGAACCTGGTTCCGGGCCTCCAGTTCGGAGACGAGATCGAGCAGCAGGGCCAGGGAACGGTCATCCGCGGCATCGGCACCCGGAACGCGCAGTACGACCAGGCCGACTATGCGGTCGCCACCTACGTCGACGGCGCCTACACGCTGGGCGTCTACGGCACGACGCCCGGCGGCGGCTTCGATCTCGAACGCGTCGAGGTGGCCCGTGGACCCCAGGGAACCCTGAACGGCCGCAACTCGATCGCGGGTGCGATCAACGTGGTCACCAAGGGCCCGACGGATCACTGGGATGCCGAGCTGATGGGGGAAGTCACCGACATCTCGCAGCAGCGCCTGAACGGGGCGCTCGGCGGCCCGCTGGGCGACGGTCCCTTCAGCTTCCGCCTGACGGCAGGCAACCATACGGGCGACGGCAGGCAGGAGAACGTCGGACCGGGCGGTGACCATGACGCACCCGATCAGCTCTTCTACGCGCCGCAGCTTCGCGCCGAGACCGAGCGATTCTCCGTGAGGGCGCGCTGGGCCCATGTGGAGGACAGCGGTACGCCGCGGGGCTTCGTGCAGCTTTCGAACGTCGACCGGACGACTGGCGGCTATTCCCGAAACCGCTACTACCTCTGGGAGACGCCCAATCCGGCCCTCGATGCGAACTGCGGCCTCGATACTCCCGCGTGGAACTGCCCCGGCGAGATCAGGAACAGGGTGGCGTTCAACTACCCCGGCATCAACGAGAGCGAGAGCGATTTCGGCGTACTCCGGGCCGACTGGCAGGTCTCGAGGTCCCTCGGCATCAGCTTCAACGCGAGCAGCGGCGAAACGGTGCAGCAGGCGCTCAGGGACGCCGACTACACGAGCCGCGTGCCGATCGGCACGCCGCCGGGAGGTCACGGCTTGGGCGGCGACCCGAACACGCTGGACCACACGCTGACGGCCTGTACACCAGGGCTCTGGGACGGCCTGTGTCCCGACGGAACGGCCCCGTTCTCGAACTCGTTCTACGACCTTCCCTTCGAGTACGAAGAGGACTCGCAGGAACTCCTGTTCAGGTCGAGCTACGCCGGCGACTTCAACTTCATCGGCGGGTTGTTCATGTACGACAACAAGAGGTCAGGGACGATCCATCGCCATGATCTGCAGATCGCGTATCGCTTCGGGACGCCCGATGATCTGGCTCGGCGGTCCTCTCCGGTCTATGGGTTCTACGAGGTGGGCAACTGCGAAGACGGGATACGGTCGATCCTCGGCGTGGAGCCCTTCGACGTGGACGCGGAGGGACTCTTCTACTTCTGTCCGGAGGGCAACGAGCACAGCCATCTGCTCAGCTTTTTCAACAGAGCCAAGAATGGGACCCGGGCCGCGTTCTTCAGTGGCGACTACCGGTTCAACGACAAGTGGGCGCTGTCGGGTGGCGTTCGCTACACCGAAGACGAGAAGGAACAGAAGGCCGAGGACCAGGGCGGCTTCTTCACGTTCTCTCTTGGGGGCATACCGGTAACGATTGCGCTCGCTGGCGAAGGCAACCCGTACCCTCAGACCTGGTCGCGGCCGATCGGCCACCTCGCTCTGGAGCGCACGACGGACGCCGGCCATCTGGTGTACGGCCGGGTCTCCACGGGGTTCCGTTCCGGCGGCTTCAACATCGGTCTGCCGGGCCAGGTGCCGCCGTACATCAAGGAAGAGACGCTGGTGAACTACGAACTCGGGGCCAAGGGTTTCTTCCTCGACTCGCGTCTGCAGCTCTCGGCCGGCCTCTGGTACAACCAGTTCGACAACTACCAGCTCAGCGCGACGCAGGCGCCGCCGCCGGGCGTGGCCATCCCGGTGTCGATCTACTCTTCGTCGCCTCTCGCCGAGTACACGGCCAACATTCCCGACACGACGATTCAGGGCGTGGACCTCGAGTTCAGCTACCGGATCGGCTCGTTCGGGCTCCGGGGGTTCTATGCCTGGCAGGACTCGGAGATCGGTCCGCACTCCTCGGTGGTCGATGGCCACCCCGATGCTCAGACAGCGACGTGGAACTACATCAACTTCGACACCGGCCAGCCGGCCACTTCCGAGTACGACCTGCCGACCGACCAGACCGGAAATCGGTTGCCGAAGCAGCCGAGGAACAAGCTGGCGCTGACGGCGACCTGGTTCAAGTCGCTTGCCTCGGCGGGTCACCTCTCGCTTCAGTCGACCTACGCCTTCACCGACCCTGCGTATCCCAGCATCGGCAATGTCGACATCTGGAAGCTGCCTTCGTTCGACCGGCTGGACGTGGGCGGCACCTGGAGCTCGCCGAGCGACAGATGGTCGGTCTCGCTGTTCGTCAAGAACATCATGGACGAGGTCGCGGTTCTCGAGTACCTGCCGTTTTCGGGAAACGGGGGCGTCCCGGCCCTGGGCTTCGTGACGCCTCCCCGCGAGGTCGGCATGCAGCTCCGCATCCGGCCGTTCAACTAGGGGGCTGAGCCGCGAAACTCGCTGCTAGCGGGCTGGGTATGCCGGTGCACGTGGTTTCACACTGGGTGCGCCGGCGTCCCCGCCGGCTGCCGCCGAAGGCGGCCTATCCGCGCCGGCCGTCAGGCCGGCGTCCGCCTTGGTCCGCACCGCTGCTCCTGTCCCTGATGCTCCCAGCGACCGCCGGCGGCATTGAGTACGCCCTCGGCCCCGACTCCCTGCCCCAGGAAGGCGTCCCCACGGGCACGGTGGAGAAGCGCACCTGGGACGACAGCCGCATCTACCCGGGAACGACCCACGAGTACTGGATCTACGTCCCGGCCCAGTACACGGACGCGGAACCCGCGGCCGTCATGGCCTTCCAGGACGGGCTGTTCTACGTGGAAGCCGAGGGCCTCGTCAGGGCGCCGACCGTCTTCGACAACCTGATTCACAGGGGCGAGATGCCGGTGACGATCGGCGTCTTCATCAACCCCGGCATGAAGGAAATCCCCTGGGACCAGCGGAGCAACCAGTACACGCCGCTCGACGACACCTACGCCCGCTTCCTGCTGGAGGAGATCCTCCCGGAAGTCGGCAGGGACTACAACCTGACGGACGAGGCGGCGGGCCGGGCGATCGCCGGCATGAGCGACGGCGGCCTGGCGTCCTTCACCGTTGCCTGGCAGCGCCCCGACGCCTTCAGCAAGGTCGTCAGCCACGTCGGTAGCTACACGCGGCTCCAGGGCGGTTCCCGGTACCCCTACCTGATTCGGAAGACCCGCGGGAATCCGAAGCCGATCCGCGTCTTCCTCCAGGACGGCGAGAACGACATCAACCTCGCTGAGGGAAACTGGGCGCTGGCCAACCTCCAGATGGACTCCGCCCTGATGTTCGCCCGCTACGACTACCGCTTCGAGATGGGCACGGGCGGCCACGATCTGAGGCACGGCGGCGCCATCTTCCCCGACACGCTGCGGTGGCTCTGGCGCGACTATCCCGGTGTCGTGGGCGCCGGGGAGCGGGCGGATCCCGATGCGGTGGTCGGCGAGTGGGACGTCTTGACGAAGGTCCTGGGCGAGTTCCGCCGCAGCGTGCTGGCCGTGTCCGCCCAGGACGGCGCGCTAGCCGCGACGCTCCACGACGAGGTGGACGGCGAAATGGAGGTCACGGCGATCCGGTTCGAGGACGGCATCCTGAGCTACGAGTACGTCGCGTCCGGATCCCAGTCGAACTGGGGCAAGGGATCGGTGGGCAAACTGAGCGCCTGGCTACAGGTCCGGCGTGACACCTTCCGGGGTGCCCTGAGTCTTGATGTCGCGCCCGAGGGCGACTTCGCGGTCGAGGGCCGCAGGAGAACCGCGGATCCCTAGCGCCTCCAGAGGCGGCGTAAGCTCCCGGCAGGTGTGGACGATCTGAAGCAGGCGCGGGCCCTCCCCTTCTGGGGCGAGGGGGACACCCCTCCGGAGTCCCAGCCGAGCAAGGCCCCGGAGGAGCAGGGCTTTGTCGCCGTCTTCCGCATCTTCGTTCGGACCTGGCCGTATCTGTGGCCCCAGATCGTGGGCCGCTGGCGGGAGCTGCCGCGCGGGAAGGCCGCCGGCGGCGCCGCCGCCGCGGAGGGCGCCTGGAGCTTCCGTCACGTTCCGCCCCCGGTCACTGTCCTGACGGCGCTCGGCCCGATCCTGTGGCTGGCGCCCCCGGGGACCGACTGGCGCCACGACCTCCTGCTGGCCGGAACGGTCCTGATGACCGTCCTCGTCTGGGTGCTCCTCTTCGTCCGGGGCCGCGCCTACCTCTGGGCGTCCTTCGCCCTCGTGCTCGCCGGCACGGCGGCGTTCCTGTTCGCGCTCTTCGGCGTGGAGGGCCTCGCCGACACCCTCTATGTCGGTCTCGTGGCGGCGGGATGCGTCTGCATCTGGGTACTGCAGTACCGGTTCGACGGCGGCAGGCTGCGCTTCCGCGTCCGGCTCGGCAGCCACCTCGTCTACTACTTCGTCCTGGTGTGGGCCTCGACCCTGCTGACGATGGTGATCGCCCTCTTCTCGGTGGACCTGATCAGCCAGTCCATCCTGCAGGCCGAACCGCTGACCCCGTTCCTGGCCGACTTCATCGGCCGGTCGGAACTCGCCGGCGAGGCGTCACCCGACGCCACGGCTGCCGAACCGAACATCGACCTGGCCCCCCTGACCGCCGAGCAGCGGCACAGCCTGAAGTGGATCTACGCGGTCTTCATGGTCTTCGGCTGGTTCGCGCAGCTCCCGGTGATGATGCTGCTGCCGTACTACTACATCTTCATCATGCAGCGCGTGAACCAGGACCTGCGGATGGCGCTGGTGGAGCGCTGGCTTGGGCTGTCTCTCCGCTACCACAGCGACCACCGGGTAGGCGATTCGGTCTACCGCATCTACCAGGACAGCGCCCAGGTCACGGCCGTCATCGGCAACGTGACGCAGTCGATGCAGATGCTGAGCACCTACGCGATCGGCGTCGTGTTCCTGGCCGCTCTCGATCCGATCCTCGGCGGCATGGCGCTCAGCATCGTCCTGCTCGCCGTCCTTTGGGGGCGCTGGTTCTCGCCGCGGATGCGCGAGCGATCACTCGCTGCCCGGGAGGCCAGCTCGGACTTCACGTCGCGCGTCCAGGAGACGTTTGCCGCGATCCGGGTGATCAAGGCCTACGGCGCGGCGGACAGGGAGCAGGAGCGGCTCGAACGGGATTCCGTGAGGGCGTTCAACGCGTCCTTCCGCGTCCGGTCGCTGATGGCCGTCGTCGGCATCGTCACCTTCTCGATCGCCGCCGCGGCGCTCCTCAGCGCCCAGTTCCTGATGGCGGTCTGGGCCAACGGCGAACGGGAGACGTTCGCGACGGCGCTCGTCGCCCTCGTCGGTCTCAGTTTCGTGACCTGGAACCTTGCCGCGTACAACTGGGCCCAGGAGCAGATCGGCGCGTCGAGCGTCTCCGTGCGGAACGTCGTGACCCTGTGGTCGCAGGCGCAGGACATGGCGATGGGGCTCGACCGGTCCTTCGACATTCTCGACATCGAGCCCGACGTGAAGAACGCTCCCGACGCGGCGCCGATGGGACCCTTCCGGCGGCAGATCCGCTTCGACAACGTGGACTTCGCCTACGAACCGGACCGTCTCGTTCTGCGCGATGTCAGTCTCGCTGTCGAACCCGGCAGCATCACGGCGATCGTCGGCCCGACGGGATCGGGCAAGAGCACGCTGGTCAGTCTGCTGCTTCGGCTGTTCGATCCCGACTCCGGCACGGTCTCGATCGACGGCGTCGACCTCCGCGGGCTGGACGTGGACAGCCTGCGCGGGAACGTCTCGGTCGCCTTGCAGGAGAACGTCCTGTTCGGCATGTCCGTGCGCGACAACGTCCGCTACGTCGTGCCGGATGCGGACGACGAGAGGGTGCTGGAGGCGGCACGCGTGGCCTGCGTGGACGAGTACGTCGCCGGGCTCCCCGAAGGTCTGGACACGGTCCTGAGCGACCGCGGCGGCAAGCTTTCCACGGGGCAGCGCCAGCGCCTCTCGATCGCCCGGGCGATCGTCAAGGACGCTCCGATCCTGATTCTCGACGAGCCGACTGCCGCGCTCGACGCCTATACCGAACACCGGGTGCTCGAGCGCCTGTCGGCGTGGGGCGAGGGCCGCGCCATCTTCCTGATCACGCACCGGATCTCGACGATTCAGCAGGCTGACCGGATCCTCTATCTCGACGGCGGCCGGATCGTCGAGAACGGGTCCCATGACGAACTCATGGCGGTGGAAAGCGGGCGCTACCGGTCATTCGTGGAGACCGAGGCGAGACTGTCGAGACGGGCCGGCGAGGCCGGTTGATGGCCGAGGCGGCTCGCGCTTCTTACCCGTCGCTGCGGGAGCACGAGAAGCAGCTCGACCGTGCCGCCAGCGTCCTCGACCTGGGCACGGACATTTCGTTCCGGGAGGTTCTGCGCATCTTCGCGCGGGTCGTCTCGACCTTCGGGCTGTTCAAGGCGCGGATCGCGACGAAGCTCGGCTTCATCACGGTGGAGCTGGTGTTTCGACTGATGGTCGCGCCCTGGCCGGGCAAGGTCGTCGTCGACCACGTCATTCTGGGCATGCCGATCGGGGACGCGTCGGGCTTTCCTGCCTACCTGGCGCCGGCCGTGCTGTTGCTGGACGGCATGGGACCGGTGGAGATGATGCTCTGGGTGTTCCTGCTCGGGGTGTTCACGGTGACGGTCTTTGGCTTCACCACCAGCCGGGGCGCGGGCAGGTCTCCCAGCGGAGCGCCCACCGGGGCCTCGGCGGGGTCTTCCGGGGGCGCCACGGCCCTCACGCCGCAGGGCCTCGGCACCCTGGCCCAGGGCCACGACATCGCCACGCAGACGGAGAACCTCGCCAACCTCGGCTCGGGCCTGATGGCGGGCATTCTGGGGGTTCTCGACTTCCGGGTGCATCTTCGCCTCTCGCAGTCGATGAACCACTTCCTCCGAACCCGGGTGGCCGGGAAGCTGCGGTCGCTGCCGATGACGACCCTGGACGACCTGCGAATCGGCGACAGCGTCTACCGCGTCCTGTACGACACCACCAGCGCCAACATGCTGCTGCACGGAATTGCGCTGGGGCTCTACTCGGGCTTGCTCGGCGTGGTGATCACGCTTTCCATCATGTTCACGTACTTCGGTGCCGCACCCGAGGTCATCGTGCTGGGCATGCTGGCCCTTCCGATCGTGTTCCTCTTCGAGTTCCCCTTTGCCCGCATGGCGCGGCGCCGAGGCCAGGCCAGCCGCGCCTCCGGCTCGAGCACGACGAGCAACATCGAAGAAGGGATGAGCAACGTTCTCGCCGTGCAGAGCCTCGGCGGGAACGAGCGGGAGAGCCGTCGATTCCGGCGGGCGAGCGCGGAGTCGTTCAAGCGCTTCCGCACGGAGTGGTTCCTGGTGCTCACGGTTCGGCAGGCCTTCAGCCTGGCGCTGATGCTGGGCCAGGTCCTGTTCTTCATCGTGATGGCGGGCCGCGTAATCGACGGCACGTTCACCGCCGGCGACTACTTCGTCCTCACGTACTACTACTTCGTCCTCAGCGCGACGTTCGGGGCCTGGGGCTTTGTGTACACGGAGTGGCAGGGCTACGTCGCCGGCATGCGCCGGGTGTTCTTCCTGATGGACCTGCCGGAAGAGAAGACGCGGGACGGCGTCGAACTGGACAGGATCAAGCGCGGCGTGGAGATGAGGGGCGTCGGGCTGATCTATCCCGACGGCCGCCGCGCGCTCCGCAACGTGGACCTCGAGGCAAGGATCGGCGAGATCGTCGCGCTCGTCGGCCCGACCGGGGCCGGCAAGACGAGCCTCGCCTACATGGTGCCGGCCTTCGTTCAGGCAACCGAAGGGACGGTTTCGATCGACGGCGTCGACCTCAAGGACGTGGCGGTGGAGAGCCTCAGGAAGCAGGTGTCCTACGTCTTCCAGGAGACGCAACTCTTCTCCGATTCGATCCTCGAGAACATCCGCTACGGCAACCCGGCCGCGACCGAAGCGCACGTCGAGCGTGCCGCGCGCATTGCCGGCGCCCACGACTTCATCGCCGCCCTGCCGGACGGCTACCGGACGAACCTCGGCACCGTGACCAGCAAGCTGTC
>JAPOXA010000126.1 GCA_026707325.1 Acidobacteriota bacterium
GTCTCAACTCGGAGCATCCGGGTCCCGAGGTCACGAAGTGGCTGGGCGACTCGATCGGCTGGTGGGAAGGCGACACACTCGTTGTGGAGACAACGAACTTCCATCCCGACGGACGGGGATTCCGCGGCGGGTCGGAGAACGCCCGCGTTACCGAGCGCTTTACGGTGCAGGTCGAAGGCGACGTGCTCTACAACTTCACGATCGAGGACGACGCGACGTGGACGGCCCCCTGGACCGGCGAGTACCTGTGGAAGGCCGACGAAGGCAACGTGTATGAGTACGCGTGCCACGAAGGCAACTACTCCATGGGCGGCACGCTCCGCGGCGCCCGGGTCCTCGAGGCGGACGCGCTGAGCGGAGCGAGCACCGGCGCCGAGTAGACCGTACCGCCACGGCGTCGGACGCACCCGCCCGTCTGAGGCCGGAGGGGTCCCCTCCCAGGTGACGTTCGCGCTCAAGAGGAGATGTGAGGGGGTGCGCTCACTCCTTCCCGCTCTGAATAGTGCGAAGTGATAGAGAACGCAGGTACTTGTGGGGAAGGACGGTGTGCGACTGTCCCCCAACGTGGTCCCGTTCGTCGCGTAAGTCCCTCAGCAACTGGAACGGGCCTGGATCTCTGACAGCTCGTCCGGCGGCTAATGCGCGAAACGTCTCGACAGCTCCGCCTTCGAGACGCCCCGCTCCAGGTAGTGCCTCAACAACATCCTCGTCTCCCATCCATGCATCCGAGCGTCGCTCCATCGCTGTTGGCAAAGCCACCAGCATCGAACGACACCCGACATCCGAACAACCCCAGAGTGTGCATTTTTTTGGTTGCCACGAATGGGAGATCGATTCGAGGCCGAAAGCGGAGGCGCGCTTAGTCGAGGCGGCGATTCTCCCAGACCACGGACGCTGCCTCGATCACCTGGCAGATCACGGCCCCGATCCCGGCTCCCTGGCACTGCGAAACCAGGTTCGACCAGAGGCTGAATCCCTAGGACGTGCCGGGATCTGGCCGGGTTCGCGCGAATCTGGACGGAATCCGCTAACCGGCGTCCTTTTCTTCTTCGGCGTTCTGCCTACCCGACATGGACTCCACGCAGGCTTCACTTCATGCCGACCTACTCGTCCTGCGGTAGCGCCGGCCGGAATCGAAGCTCGACGTCGTCCACATGAGGTTCCATGCGAACACGTAACTCGCCGTCATCGAGAACGCTGCGAGTCAGTGTCACCCATCCGTTGCCCCGGAGGCGCCCTGATTCCTCCCGCGAGAGCGATTCACCCGGCACGATTCGGCTGGCGGCATCCTTATCCTTCAGTCTCGACAGATCCGCGGAGGCGGTACTGCTCTCCGCCGAGAGCGAGGACACCTCCTTGTTGAGTTGATCCAGTGTCTTGTCGATCTCCGGATTGTGGCGCCTGATCTGGACGAAGACGTCGGGACCGGACCCATGGTCTCCGCCGAGGTTGCCGAGACGGACTTCGTCAACTGAGACGATGTACGGTCCATCGGTCCGGCTTTGCTGCACGGATGCGACCAGCGGCGCGGCGAGTATCGTCCCAGCCAGCAGACAAACAGCTCCCCGGCCCTCGGACTGCCGTTGCTTGCGGACAAGCTGCACACGACGAGGTCGGGTGCCGAAGACCCTCCTCCGTTGTCGTCCGTTCGTCATTGTCAGCCGCAGGGAAACGCCGTCAGGTCGCTTGCTGTTTCGGCGACTTGGCCCAAGGCGTTCCGGTGCGTCCAGACCCGGCTCGCCGGACCCTCTATCCGAAGAGCGAAGCCCAAGTCCGTCACCGGGGCGACGAACACCCAGCGGTGACCGTTGATCGCGCAGCCGTCCAGCACCTTGACCAGCACCTCCGCGTTGTCCCTGTCGAAGAAGTACAACAGACCGGACTGCGACGAGTCGAGACCGTAGTCCAGAGCCTCGCCGGTTTCGCCCGCGTACGTGTCGTAGCACATCCTCACCTTGTAGCCGCCCGCTAGCGTCAGCGCCGTTCGACCCGGCTCGCAGTCTGTCCGCGCGCCGGCGCTCACTCGCTGGGCCGAGGCGACGCGATCAGCGGTCACGCCGCGGGACCGGAGGAAGGCGGCATGGCCACCACTGGCTTCGGCCGCCTTCTCCCTGGCGGCAGCAATCTCGGCCTCGGTACAGGGGAACGCCGTCGTGTCGCTCACGGTCCTGGCGGTCGCGCCCTTCGGATTGCCGACCCGGTCCCAGAGAATCTCCCGGTTGGGGCGCCGCTCGAAGTCGTAAGACCAATGCACCGGACGATCCGGTCCGTACCAACCGCCGGGGTTCGTGATCCGGAGCCGGAATCCCAGGTCCGTCACCGGGGCGACGAACACCCAGTGGTGACCGTTGATCGCGCAGCCGTCCAGCACCTTGACCAGCAGCTCGACGTTGTCGCGGTCGAAGAAGTACAGAAGACCGGAGCGGTCCGACCCGAGTTCGTAGCTCCACGCCCGCCGACGCTCGCCCGCGGGCGTCTCCACGCAAGCCACAACCGTGCGGCCGTCCAGCGTCAGGCCGGACGACCGTAGAGCGCAGTCGGGCACCACGCCGGCCGCCGTCGGCGGCGGAAAGGGGCCGGGCATGAATTCGTAGTCGATCGTCTCGCTGGCGCTGAAGCCGCTGTCGTTCTGCGCGACGACCACGAACGAGTAACGGCCCTTCGGGGTCGTGGCGCCGTCCTCCGTGATCCAGAGGTCCTCTTCCGCGACCAGACCGTCGATCTCGGCGGACCGCGCGCCAGGCCCGAGAGGCGGTCCGCAGCGTTCCCAGGCGAGGGAAGGGAGGTCGGGGAATCCGGCCGACGACCACTTCTGGCACCAGATCTCGAAGCCGCCCGCCGGCGACTCGCCGCGCCAACCGAGGCGCACGCCGTCCGGGCCGGCGGCGATGAGGCTGACGTCGGTCGGCGCGGCGGGCGCTCGACCGTTGAAGTCCGGAGGCGCGAGTTCCACCACGAGGCCGCCCGCCAGGTCGTCCCCACGGTGGAACCAGAAGCGGTAGCGGCCGCCGGGCCGAAGACCCTCGACGGTGGTCCCGGTATCGACCGCGTTCACGCTCCAGCAAACTTCCCTGCTTCCGCCCGCCCACGCGGAGCACAGGAAGTTCGTGTGACGCGTGTCGAACGTTCCCTCCCAGGCCACTCTCGCCGCTGCCGGCCCCGACCAGTGAACAGTCATCCGGCGTGGGAAGCGCGCGGCTCGGATGGGCGCTTCGCTGTTTCGCATCGAGAGCGGAACCGTCTCGTGCAGGAGGCGCTCGACCTCCCGCTCCCCGGCGACTCCGATCGTCCAGCCGTTCGGTTTGTGCCGGACGGAAGAATAGAAGGGTTCTCTGACGGACAAGATCTGCGGGTCGGCCCACGTCTCTTGGCCGTAGCTCATGATCGTGGTCGGGCAGGCAAGAAGCTCACCGTAGTCGTAGCGAGGGTCTCCGCACGAAGTCAGGTCCGTGTGGCCGAAGGCATGCGGACGAAGGGCTTCCTGTTGGACACTCGCGAAGCCGTCGCCGAAGGTGGCCGGTTCGTGACGTCCTCCGAGGTTGTGGCCGATCTCGTGCGCGAAAATCCCGGGGAAGGGCATGCTCCAGCCCGTCAGGACGGCGGGATCGAGCGTCGTCGTCAACAGCTGGGCCACGCCGACCGCGTTGGCGCCGGGAAGACTCGCGATGAAATGCACCAGATCCGGCTTGTGCCGCCTCTTGAGGGCCTCGACCGTCGGGCTGAACTCGAACTCTTGGTGCCACATCTCCGCGAATCCGTTCCACAGGTAGTGTCCGCCCTTGGTGTCGGGGTGGGGCGACCGCTCCGGGGTCCACTCGACCGGAATCAGGTTGGCGGTCGCCGGAACCGCTCCGTTGCGGAAGACCATGTTCAGGTAATCGGCCAACTGCTGGACTCCCACGGCCGGACCGCCGATGTCCCGCCACCAGCGGGCCGTTCCCTCGCTGTAGAGCAGGAGAATGTCCAGGCTGCCGCCGTTCGACCCGGAGACCGCGGGTTCGAGTCGATGCGGCGTCGCGGCCGCGCCCCGAACCTCGTCGCCGCGCGGACCGGCCTCCGCGCGGCACCAGTCGCCAACCGGCCCAGTTTCGATCGAGAACGATCCACGGCCGTCCGGTCCCGCGTGGACGGTGTGCTTCGGCCCTCCCGGCACCCCGAACCAGCCGACGAGATGTCCGTCCTGCACCGTGAACAGGACGCTCTCGTAGCCCGCGCCCGGGACTTCGCCGGTCCACATCAGGTTGCCGTTGCCACGGTCCTCGAAGACCGCGTTCTCTGCCGCTATGACGGCGCCGTTCGCCAACGGCAGTTCCAGATACCCCATTCCGAGACGCAGGTAGTCGAACTCCACCCGAATGGTTGCCGTCTGAACGGTCGATGCGCCGGTGCCTGCCGCGATGGCGGGGCTCACCGCCACCCCTTGCAGTACGACAGGCGGAACCCGCGTCGAAACGTCCTCGATGCTCCAGAGCCGCTGCGCGCCGACGCTCTCGCCACCCGCAACCATGGCCGTCGCCAGGCAAAGACCGCGCCACGCCATCGTTCTACTCCCCCCGGGCCTTCGCCCAGCCCTGCCTCCACGCTCACGTCGCATACCTACCTCCGGGAGCGCCGCAGCGCCGCGCCGCGAGTCGCCCCGCACCAGTAGAGCCGTCCGCCGTTGTTCGGACGAAGCACGGCGCCGTCGGGGATCGGGAGCGTGTACGCCCCGTCCCCCGACTGCCAGACCTGCAAGCGAATCGGCAGATCCGTGAGCCCGGAAGCGTAGACCCAGAACGACCCGTCGATGGCGCAACCGTTCAGCACCTTGGCGAATACCTCCAGGTTGTCCGGTCCGAAGAAGTGGAACACGGCGCTGTCGCCGCTCTGAACGCCTATCTCCGCCCACCTCCACCCGCCCTGGTGGAAGTACTGAACGCCGTAGCGGTGACCGTCAGCCGTGGTGTGGCAGTCGAACATCGTGCCGTCGGTCAGGGTGCATCGATCGTTCGACGGAGGCGGCGGGTCGGGATCCGGGTCGGGGTCCGGCGGCGGTTGGGGTGTGCCCCCACCGCCGCTCGGGTAGAGGTACCTGACAGCGGCGCGGTCGTCGCCGTGCAGTCGGGCGCGGCTGCCATCGTCCGAGTCCGCCGTCGGGTACATCAGAGCGCCGCGGTGCGGGTGGGAATCGTCGCAATCCGCCTCCTCGATCTCGCAAGGATGGCCGATGGCGATGGCATGGCCCAGTTCGTGCGCGATGATCCGCTCGAAGTAGTTCCCGGGGTTCGCGACCTCCCCGGATCGCAGGCGGTCGCCAAGGCCGTCCTGCGTCACGATGCCCGTCTCGCTCAGGGCGACCGCCTCCTCGCCGCCGCCGGGAATCCGGTGCGGGTCGCAATGGGCGGCGAGCGCTCTTGTGACGGCGAGCGTTCCGCCGTCGTCGCCCAACCGGCCTTCGATCTCGTCGTGCGGGTCTTCGAACATGATCGAGAGCGTACCGTCTCGTTGGGAGAACCTGAGAAGGTCGCTCGTCTCGCCCAGCACGGCCAGAGCGACCCGGCTTCGGGCGTCGTCGTTCCATATCCTCATGCCCGCCCGGACCTGCCGGAGGCCTCCGCCGGGAACACCCGGCTGGCCGCCGGCATGAACGACGAACCCGAGGCTCTCGTCCCGGTCGAACTCCCGCCACCTGAGGGGAAGCCCCTCAAGGCCCGCCAGACATCCTTCCTGCCCGTCGGGAACGCGCCAGACCCTGTAGGGCGAAACGAGGGCTACCGGCCCGTTGGGCGGTTCGGCCGCGAAGTAGTCCGCGGGGCGCTCCAGACCCGCCGCACGGTCCGCGACCCACCGCCGGAACGAATCCGCTTCGCGCGGCGGTCGGCTCTCTTCCGGCTCCAGCGTCGGCACTCCGGCCTCGCCTTCGAGCGACGGTTCGCGCAACAGCAGTCGTCGGCCGCCGGCGTCGACCTCCCAGAACATGCCGAGGGCGTATTCGACAACGCGGTGGACCCCTTGTTCTTCCGGCCGCAAGAACAGGAGCACGCGATCGTCCTTCGCGAGCATCGGCAGACCCATGATCCACGAGGCGACCCCGTTATCGTCGACGCCGCCGGGTTGCTGAACGATGATCGTGGCGCCGCCAACCGCACCCTTCAGCACTTCCTCGACGTCGAGTACGTAGTTCGTCGCCGGCCGGCCCCGGCGCTCTCCCGGTCCCGCGGACCGGACCTCGCCGAAGACGATGAGCGGCGACCGGTTCACCATGCTCTCGTCCGTCGGCATGATGTAGACGATGGCGCTCGCGGATGTCGCGTGAAGTGCTGCGCCCGCCAGCGGCAGCAGGCTGATCCGCCCAGCCAACCGGAGGCGGCCGAGACTGCGCGGTCGCGACCCCGTGGCGAGGTCTGACCGGGGTTGCCGCGCTTGCTCCCTTACTTCGTGGCTCTGCTTTCGCGGCGGAGCGTCCCCGCTCCCAGGGCTCATCTTCTGGTTTCCAGCCAGGCCCCTTCCGTGACCGTTCTGCCCCGGATACCGCAGCGGCTTGCGTCGCAGGTGTACCGGTAGGCCCCATTGCGCACCCAGCCGTTCCGGGTGCATTCCACCGTGGTGACGCCGCCGCTCACCCTCAGTGCGCATCCGCCGCCCACCCCGCTGCCAAACCAACTGCCCGTCGGCAGCGTGGTGATGACGTCGCCCACGGTGTACCTCGTGCCCGAGCCGCCGCCGCCGTCCGACGCGGTGATGCGCGCCGCCGTGGAGCAGTTGTTGCCAGTGTTCGATTCGCCCGGCACGGAGTCGACGCAGGCGCCGTAGTAGTACGTTCCCGCGCTGGACGGAGCGGTCAGGCTGATCGACTCGGAACTCGAACCCGAGGCGGAAAGTGCGCTGACCGGGTCCGTGCCGACCTGTGTGTCCGAGGTGCTGATGCGCGAGTCGGAAGACCGGTAGTAGCGAAGCGTGGTTGACGCGGACCGACCGTCGCCCTGGTTGCGCACGGTGGCCCGAAGCGTGAATCTGCCACCCGCGCTCGGGCTACTGTCGCTGACCGAAGGGCTCGACACGACGAGGTCGGGAACCGACGTATCGTCTTCGTCTCCCTCATCGTCCTCGTCGTCTCCCACGTTCGAGCACTGGAAGGCGCGGTTGTCGCTCTTGCTCGATGCTGTCTGGCCTTGCCTGTTGCTGTGCGTCCACCGCTTGCCGTTCGGCCCCGTTACCCAGAGATTGAACTCCAGGGTCGTGACCGGCGCCACGAAGACCCAGCGATGGCCGTTGTGGGCGCAGCCGTCGAGCACCTTGACGAGCGCCTCCGCGTTCTCCCGATCGAAGAACCACAGGATCCCGGACTGGCTGGAAGCCCAGACGCCGGACTTGGCCTGGCCCACCTGCCCATCGGGCGTGCGGTAGCACATGCTGACCCCATAGCCGCCGTCGAACCGGAGCGCCGTCGTTGTCGGCGTGCAGCCCGAGGTTGGAGGTGGCGGCTCAGGGTCCGGGTCGGGCGTAGTCCCTCCGTGATCGACGCCCAGGCGAATGAAGTAGGCCGTGACTTCATTATCGGCGTTCCATGAACCCCAACTGCCTCCCGATGAGGATCGGGCGCGCCAGAAGTTCCGCGTGCCTCCCGGACCGTTGCGATCCTCGGCGAAGGCCTTGTCACTCGAGTTCTGCCAGCGCACGCTCAGCCAGGTGTTGCCGCTCCCGAGTCGCTGGCGCGTGATGTCACCTCGGTTGACATTGACGCAGGTTCCCCGGCCCCTGGTCAAGCTGGAGAACGTCGCCGAGTACGAGGCCAACTGGTTTCCGGGCCGTCCACCGGAATCGCGGTAGAAGGTCAGCACGAACGACACGTTCGCGTTGTCGTCGTCCTGCTCTCGGCCAAAACAAGCCGTCGCGGACGTTACGGTGCCAGCACGTGGCAGCCGGAATCGCTGCGCATACTCCTGTTCGTATGCGTTCGTTATGCTGGTGAAGGCTTCCACGGTGCCGTCGTCGTACTTGTACTCCGTCGTGGCCGCAGAGGCGACTCGGGTGGGGTCGGAAACCGCCGCTTCGACCAGCGAGATGTCACCAGCCTCATGGAACACCACGTCACTGACGGACCCCTTGAGGAAGACGTGTTCGCCCAGGGCGCCGAGCGGTTCCTCCGAAGCCAACAGATCCTGTCCCTGCTGAGCGGCGAGAGGCGCCGCCGCAACCAAGGCGAAAATGGGCAGGACGAGGTGTAGTCGAGCCGGTCGGTTCATCTTCGTCTACCTTTTCTGGTAATGGATCGGGTCGCGATCGCCGTTCGATACGTTGAGGACATCCCCGCCGGGTCCCTGCCGGCGTCGTCGGCGCAACCGTCCTGAGCAACATCGGCGAAGCCGGGGCAGCCGGGAACGGACCGGATCGTCGATGCCGCGGCGGGCTCCGAGACGTGCTCGGTGCGCAGAGACGCCCAGCGAGATGGGCGGCTGCCGCGTCGATGGAATCTGACTAGGCGGGTGTCAGATTCCGGGGGGGGGGGGGGGGGGGGGCGTGTTCACCGGCAGTGTTGGTTCTTTGTTCCACCACGATACACCAAACCTGAGAAGTATACAGCAGGCGGTAGAGCGGCAGCAGGATGCGGCGAGCGGCATGGAAGCCGCCCCACTGCTCGAGGACGGCGGAGTCGGCCGAGTGGATGGCCGCCCTGACGGCGGCCAGGGTTGCCCTCTCCCCCGGGGTCAGCGGCCGTGCCGCCGTGGATGCGGCTGGGGAGGTGGTGGCGGCGGATGCCGCGCGCTTCGAAGTGGGCGACCTTCTCCTCCTCGGTGGCGAGCCAGGGAAGGTAGGGGTGGCGGATCACGTGGTCGAATGAGAGCAGGCGGCGGAAGAGGACGACGTTCTCCTTCGGGTTGCGGCGGTGGCGGAGCTTCTCGACGCCCGGGGCGCGGTAGAGACGGCGGTCGTGCACGTGGGTGTAGCGAAGCCTGGTGCCCGCGCCGGGCATCGGACGCTCCCTGGCGACATCGGCTGCGACGAGGCGGTGAACGAAGGCGTGGGTGGTCTTGGTCGAGCAGCGGTGGTGCTCGGTGAACTGGGTCCGGGTGAAGACGCCGGAGTGTAGGCAGACGAGTGTGAGCCAGGCCGCCTGGTGAGGACGGAAGCCGAACTCGCGGAGCGCGGCGTGCCGGACGGCCAGGTGCGGGACCTCCGGGAGCTTGAGGGCCATTGCCGGAAGTCCGTGAGCTGGACGGGTCTTGACGTGGGTGACAAGGATGCCCATGGCCGTGGCCGCTACTGGACCAGGAACGCTGCCCAAGCCTCCATGACCTCGCGGCGGCGCTCCAGCACGTCGCTGCGGGCGTAGCACTGCTCGACCTGGCTCCCCACCGCGTGGGCCAGGGCCTGTTCCGCCACCTCGCGGTCGATCCCCTGGTCGGAGCACCAGGACCGGAACGAACTGCGGAATCCGTGCGGACTGCAATCGATCCCGAGGTCGTTCAGCAACCGCCCGAACACGGCCGCCCCGACCATCCCGCCCTGGATGCCGGGGAACACAAGCCCTCGACCCCGGCCGCGCAGTCCATCGGCCCGCTTGAGGACCGCGAGAGCGGCGCTGGAGAGGGGAACCCGGTGCTCCTTGCGGGACTTCATCCGCGAGGCGGGAACGGTCCACGTGGCCGACTCCAGATCGAACTCCCGCCATCTCGCTCCCCGCACCTCGCCGCTACGCGCCGCCGTCAACGCCAGGAAGCGCATCGCCAGCCGCGTCCCGATCCATGCCCCGGACGCCTGCATCGTCATTCCGTGGTTCGTGGACTGGCTGGAAAGGCACCCGGGCTACGACTGGCGTTCCCTTGCCTGGTTCATCCATGACCATCTGCCGTACTCGGAGATGGTCTTCTTTCCGGTGCTCGGCCCGGACGGCAAGCTTCTCCCGACCACGGGCTGCAATCTGACCTGGCGACGCTGCCTTGAGGCGCCCGATCGTCCGAGGTCCTGCGACCCCCGGCACAAGATCCGGAGCTTCCCTGCGGGGATTCTCACTGCGCCGGGGATGGCCAGCTACGCGGGGCGCCACGATTACCGCTACCCGGACTTTCCAGACTTCGCCGCGGCGCGGGAGCCGAACGCGACCGTGTCGGCAGCCCCGGCAGCGTCCAAGTGGCCTGACTATCTGCGGGACGCTCGCAAGCGCAAGAAGGACGAGGACGAGTGGTTCGAGGAGCTCCGTTGCCAGCAGGAAGCGGGCGAAACGAATCCGGCCTTCGCCGTCTGGCGGAGGCACTGGGTTCGGGAAGTCAACAAGGCGTGGAAGCGAGCCGACAAGGGCATCGGTACGTTTTCCGCGAGAAAGAGGCTTGGTATGAGGGAGAGCTTGCCGCTTCGCGGGTACCAGGCCACGTTGCGGCCTCGGGCTTGGACTTCAGGCGCGGGAACCGAGGGGGCTACCGGCATTGGAGGCGGCGCGGCAGGTCTGGGAGGAGTCCGGCCGCTACTCTGCGGGCAACGGGGCCGTCATACCGTTGGCGCTGGGCGGCTGGCGGAGATCCGACCGAGCAGCGACACGTTGGAAGTGCTCGCTGACCGGTGCGTTGCAGCGACCGGCTGAGGGCCGTCAGGTCCGGTTGGCGCGGCCGAAGAAACGGCGCCAGCTCATCGCGAGACCGGTCCAGACCAGGACGGCGACGCCGAGGGACACGACGCCGGCGATCGTCTGTCCGACCACGCCGTACACCTCTCCGGTGTGGGCAAACCGCAACCAACGGCGAATCTTGAAGCCGCGCGTGAAGGTCGGATAGCCGGCGCGCCCGACCAGTTCACCGGTCGCCCGGTCGAACAGCAGGTCCTCGCGCTTCGACGGCTGGCGGCCCGTTCCGCGGTCGACCGTGACCGCGACGGGATCGTAAACCGACTCGGGAAGGTCGATCGTGAGCGTCCGCCATCCCGGCGTCTCGGCGCTTGCCTTCGCGGCCAGCGCCTGCAGTTCGACAAACCGGGTCGCCGGGTCCGGCGCGACGGATGGGGTCTCCCGCGCCTCCGACTGCCACGGCCGCGGCGACTGCTGGAACGGTGGCGTGTCGCCCACCAGCCGATGGACGAGGTCGGCGGCCCATTGATACGAGATGGTGGCCCCGCTGAAGACGATGATGACGAGCGGCACGGCCGACCAGAAGCCGATCACCTTGTGCCAGTTGACATCGCGCGCCCGTCCCCTGAGGCGGGGGCGAAACCACAGGCCGTGTTTCCAGGCGGCGCGGCCGCGGGTCGACGGCCACCAGAGGTAGACCCCGCTGACGAGCAGAAACAGGAACCCGAGGTTGGCGATTGCCACCATCGTCCGACCGATGATCCGGTACTCCCCGTCGAGGGCGAACCACCGGTGCCAGTACATGACGCTGCGGAGGAAGCGTCGCGTCCGCGTGTCGCCGTTGCCCAGCCGCTCGCCGGTGAAGCGGTCGACATAGACGGTGGCTCCATTGTCGAGCCCGACGACCGCTGGCTCTCGCGGATCCCTGTGCAACGCAGCGGAAGTGACGAGAGCGGCTGACGTCCCGCCGGAGACGCGCGCGATCAAGTCGTCGAGCCCGAGCGGCGCGACGCCCGGGGAGGGCGGGTCGGCGCGATAGTCGCGCAGCGCCCACTTGTTGAGCTGCGCTTCGTAGGTGAGGATCACGCCGGTCACGGCCAGCATGAGGATGACGACGGCGGCGGCGACGCCGACCGCCAGATGGATCCAGAAGATCGCCCTGCGCAGGGACATGCCCCGGGCAGCGCCGCGAGCGCTCCTACTGCTGGCTGTCGGAATCGGTCGCCTGGTCGGAGTCGGTCGCCTGATCGGAGTCGGCCGGGGCACCGGCGTCGCCCCCGCCGTCGGAGTCGGTCCCGCCGGGGCAGGCCGTCGTCACGACGGCGGCCGCCGCGAGCGATCCGACCGCGACTGCGCGAGAAAGGAACGAGCGGCGGTCGACCCGGACAGTGGTGATGTCTTCGTCCGTCAGCGACATCGGCGTGCCGGGACGATTGACTTCAGGCTCGCTGTTCTCCGCTCTACCCATGACATTGGCTCCTGCGTTGGGAAATTGGGACCGACTGAGTCCTGTATGGTAGAGATACGGGCCTTGGGTGTCAAGCCGCGACTCGATTGCCGGAGCCAATGCGCGAGAACGAATCACGATGGGCCAAGACGCACGGAGCGCCGAGATGACGACGGACCCCACCGGGCCGGGATCGGCGAACCCTGGCGGCGCGTCCGCGCGTCACCAGCGTCACGGTCCGAGCGCCCGTCCGCGGGCGGTCGGACGTCACGACCGCGACTGGTACGCCTGGCTCCTCGATCCGCTACCGCCGGCGGAGTTCGAACACGACTACTACGAGCAGCGGTTTCTTCACATCCGGCGCGACGCGCCGGCGTACTACGCCGGACTCCTCTCGGTGAGCGACCTCGACATCGTGCTCGGCACCCACTCGGCCGGTCATCGCGACATCAAGCTGGTTCGTGCCGACGGCGACGTTGCCTCCCGTGAGTACGCGAACGACGCCGGCAGGGTCCAGCCACTTGAGGTCGCCAGGCACTTCGACGAAGGCGCGACCATCATCTTCAACCAGCTTCAGACGCGCGTAGCGACGTTGGCCCGGCTGTGCGTCGCGCTCGGACGGCGCTTCTCGTCGAGGGCCCAGACCAACGTCTATCTCACGCCGCCCGAGGAGCAGGGGTTCGCTCCGCATTGGGACACCCATGACGTCTTCGTGTTGCAGATCAGCGGTACCAAGCGCTGGTCGATCTACGACACCAAGGTGAAACTGCCACTCCGGGGCCAGGGCTTCGAACGCGGTACGCCTCCCGGCGACGTCAGCGACGAGTTCGAGCTCGGCCCGGGGAGCGTCCTGTACATTCCACGAGGTCTGATGCACTCCGCCCGTTCGACAGGGCAGACCTCATTGCACATCACGCTCGGGCTCACGGCGTTCACATGGGCCGAGTTCCTCGTCGAGAGCGTCACCGCGGCGGCGCTCGAGGAAGAATCACTGCGCCGGAATCTCCCTCGCGAGTTCGCTCGCGAGGAACTCCCCCTGGCCGAGCGGGAGCGCCTGTTCGCCGAGAAGCTGGCGTTCGTGCAGTCGCGATTCGATGCCGAGGTCGTGTGGCGCCGCTTCGCGGACGAGGTCCTGGCCGCCGACGTACCCCTGTTCACCGACCTGCTCAGCCAGCGGCTCCACGGAGACCGGCTGACGCCCCGCTCGCGGGTAAGGCGCCGGGCCGGGCTCGCCACCGAAGCCGTCGCGGACAAGGAGTCGTGCCTCCTCCGGTTCGGTGGCCGGGAACTCAGGCTGCCGGCCGGCGTGTGGCCGGCGCTTCAGTTCGCGACGACGGCTGGCGAGTTCGCCATCGAGGACCTGCCCGACTGCCTGGATGCCGAGGGAAAGCTGACCCTGGTGGCGCGACTCGTCAGGGAGGGGGTTCTCCAGAGCGCCTGCTAGCGGATGAGTTGTGCTGAACCGGCTAGTCCGGCGGCCGTCAGGGCCTGGGCGAGCGTCCTGTCCGCGGTTGCTAGCGGGCAGTCGAGTTGTTGGGCCAGCGCCGCGTAGACGGCGTCGTACACGGTCAGATCCAGCGCGAAAGCCAGGCTACGGGCCGGTCGAATGAGTTCGGCCAGCGGTGTCAGAGCCATCGGTACGGCGGCCAGCGTCCGAAAGGCGGCGTCGGCGTCGGATCGTGACAGAGCGCCCCGGCGGACCTTCGTTCGGAGGACGTTCGCGACTTCCAGCAGCAGGAAGTCCGGGGCGTGAAGGACGTCCCGGCCCAGCAGATCGAGGGCGTCAGGGCTGCCTTCCTCTTCGAGAACCCACTTCAGGGCGGCACTGGCGTCAACGACGACGCGTTGGAGCGGCAAGACGGGTCAGCCCGAGATGTCGTGGGCTCTTCCGTCCCGCAGTTTCCGAACCAGTTGCTCGACGGGTTCATCGTCGTCGTGCGCTATCGCTGCACGGACGGCGTCGAGGCGAGCGCGTGCCGCTTCGCGGTCGACCCCGACGGCCATCGCGAGTGAGCGGCGGGCTTCTTCCTCGGTTGATCGGCCGGCAGCCGCGGCGCGACGTCGCAACGCCTGCACGACCGCTTCGTCGACGTTGCGGATAGTGAGCTGGGCCATGAGCGTGAGGCTACAATGACAGCGCCTACATTGCAATCACTGTCGGCGGTCCGCGGGATCTCTACTTCTTGCGTCCGACCAAGGCCAGCAACTCGTCAACTTCCTTCGGCACTGCAGCACTCAGGATCTCCGGCTCGCCTTCGGTGATCAGCACCGTGTCCTCGATGCGGATGTGGATGTTCCGCTCCGGGATCTCGAGGATCGGCTCGACGGCGATCACCATGCCCGGCTCGAAGGGCAGGGAGCTGTCGCCGACGTCGTGGACCGAGAGACCGACGAAGTGGCCGGCGCCGTGGGCCGGCTTGTCCTCGAAGCCCCAGCGGTCGTAGATCTCGCGGCAGATCGCGGTGGTCTCGCGCCGGGTAACGCCCGGGCGCATCGCGGCGATGATCGCCTTCTGCGCTTCCAGCACGGCGCGGTAGGCGCGCTCCTGGACCGCGTCGAACTTCCCATTGACCGGCCAGGTGCGGGTGATGTCCATCGTCAGGTAGGCGAAGGAGGCGCCGTAGTCCATGACGACCAGGTCGCCGTCCTGTAGTTGCCGGTCGTTCTTTACCCAGTGCCAGATCAAGCCGTTGGGACCTGAGCCGACGATCGCGGGGTAGGCCTCCATCTCGGCGCCGTGCTTCAGGAAGACGTGCTTGGCCGCGGCCTCCAGCTCGTACTCCCAGCCGCCGGTGCGGGTGGCGCGGATCGCCGCCGCGATGCCGTCGGCGCTGACCCTGCCGGCCCGACGCAGGATCTCGATCTCCCGCGGCGTCTTGATCATCCGCAGTCGATCGAGGTGCGGCGTCAGGTCGCGCAGCTCGGCGTAGGGGTAGCGGCTGCGGATCGTGGCGATCTGGTGGGCCTGCTCGGTCGGCTGCCCGCCCCAGGGGTTCTGCTCGCGTCGCCCGAGGTAGAGGCCCTTCTCGCTGCGGGCGAGATCGAGCTCGTCGCGCTCGCCCAGGCGCATCCAGAGGAGCTTCCCGGCCTTCCCCGGCATCCGTCCGCGGCGCCGGGCGAGGTGCTCGGGCAGGTAGGCGAGGTGGTCGACATCGAAGCCGCTGCCTTCGGCCTGCTCGGGGACATAGAGCCAGTTCGGCCCGTCGATGAACTTCTCCCGGTCGCCCTGGTGGGGCAGGTAGAGGCGGGCCTCGCAGTCGTCGACCTCGAGCAGCAGCACCGCGTTCCGACCCTCGTACCCGGTCAGGTAGAAGAAGTCGTGGTCCTGGCGGAAGCGGGCGCCGTAGCGCGGCATGGTCTCGGCAAACAGGAGCACCGCTCCGCCGTCCAGGCGTTCGCAGAGGCGCGCCCGTCGTTCCGCGAATTCTCCAGGCGGGTAGGTGGCTCGTTGAGCGGTCGCCACTGTGGCGGCGAAGAAAACCGAGAGAAACAGGGCCGCGGAAGCGCAATCTCGGTAGATTTTGGCTGTACGAGTCACTTTTTCGGGAAGAAACAGGGTGGGTTCTAGTTTTTTCTTCCGCCTCCGATCGCTACAGCTCGCGTTTTTTCGAAGGGAGAGAAGAAATCGTTCCCCTTGTCGTCGATCACGATGAAAGCCGGGAAGTTCTCGACCTCGATCTGCCAGATCGCCTCCATGCCGAGATCCTCAAACTCGCGCAGTTCGACCTTCCGGATGCTCTGCTCTGCGAGTGCCGCGGCCGGGCCGCCGATCGAGCCTAGATAGAAGCCGCCGTGCTTCTCGCACGCGCGGCGCACTTCAGGCGAGCGGTTGCCCTTGGCCAGCATGACCATGCTGCCGCCGTGGCTTTGGAACAGGTCGACGTAGGGGTCCATGCGCCCCGCCGTCGTCGGGCCAAACGAGCCGGACGCCTTGCCTTCGGGTTTCTTCGCGGGGCCGGCGTAGTACACCGGCTGGTCCTTGAAGTACTGAGGGAGGTCCTGGCCCGAGTCGAGAAGCTCCTTGAGCCTGGCGTGGGCGATGTCGCGGGCGACGACGATCGGACCGGTGAGCGCTAGCCGCGTCGCGACCGGGTACTTCGACAGCTCGGCCCGGATCTCGTCCATCGGCCGGTTCAGGTCGAGTGCTATGACCTGGCCGCTGAGTTCGTTCTCGTCGATCTCGGGCAGGTACTTCGCCGGGTTCTCCTCGAGTTGCTCCAGGAAGACCCCGTCGCGGTTGATCCGGCCCAGGATCTGGCGGTCGGCCGAGCAGGACACGCCGAGGCCGACCGGCAGCGAGGCGCCGTGCCGGGGCAGCCGGATGACCCGCACGTCGTGGGCGAAGTACTTGCCGCCGAACTGGGCGCCAATGCCGATCCGCGTGCAGAGGTCGAAGATCTGCTGCTCCATCTCGAGGTCGCGGAAGGCGCGGCCGAGTTCGTTGCCGCCGGTCGGCAGGTCGTCCAGTGCGTGGCAGGTCGCGAGCTTGAGCGTCTTCATCGTCGCCTCGGCCGACGTGCCGCCGACGACCAGGGCGATGTGGTAGGGCGGGCAGGCCGACGTGCCGAGGGTGCGGAGTTTCTCGTCGACGAAGTTCATCAGCGAGATCGGGTTCAGGATCGCCTTCGTCTCTTGGTACAGGAAGCACTTGTTCGCGGAGCCTCCGCCCTTGGCAATGAACAGGAACCGATACTCGTCGCCGCGCGCCGCGTAGAGGTCGACCTGGGCGGGCAGGTTCGTGCCGGTGTTCTTCTCTTCGAACATGGACAGCGGCGCCATCTGGGAGTAGCGCAGGTTGCGCTCCTGGTAGGCGTCGAAGATGCCCCGGCAGAGTTCCTCCTCGTCGTCGAAGTCGGTGTAGACGTCCTGGCCCTTGTAGCCGAGGACGATCGCGGTGCCGGTGTCCTGGCAACCGGGCAACACGCGGCCGGCGGCGATGTTCGCGTTCTTGAGCAGCTCCATCGCCACGAAGCGGTCGTTCGGGGACGACTCCGGGTCGTCCATCACCCGGCGCAACTGCTCCAGGTGGCTGGCCCGCAGCAGGTGGGCGATGTCGTCCATCGCGTCGCGGGCGATCAGTCGCAGCGCCTCGGGTTCGATATGGAGGGTCTCGCGTCCACCGGCGGACTCGACACGGACGTGGTCCGGGGTCAGGCGGCGGTACTTCGGCTCGTCGCCGGCGTGTTCGAACATGTGCTGGTGCTGGAAGTCGGTCATGGTTGTCTGCGAGTCTGCGCGACTGAGGGCGGCGAAGCAAGTTGGGCAGGCGAGCCGCTGCTAGTCTGCCCGCTTGACCGTGCGGTTTCCCGTACCCATCCTTCTCCTGACCGGTTTCGGCGGCGGGGCGTGTGGGTATACGTATCCTCCGCCCGAGATGCCCGAAGAGACTTCCGCCCTGCTTGAGGTCGTGCAAGTGACCCGCCGCCCGTGGGGCGAAGTCGACGGCAAGGAGGTCGAGATCTTCCGTCTCGCGTCGCGGACAGGGCTCCAGGCTGAGATCACCGAACTCGGCGGCGCGATCGTGTCCCTGACGGCCCAGGGTCGCGACGGCGAGTTCGCCGATGTCGTGCTCGGCTTCGACGACCTCGCTTCGTATCTCGCCGACACGAACCCCTACTTCGGAGTTGTCGTCGGGCGCTATGCGAATCGCATTGCCGGGGGCCGCTTCACGCTCGATGGCGAGACTCACACTCTGCCGCGGAACGATGGGAACAACAGTCTCCACGGCGGTGTCCGAGGGCTCAGCCGCGTGGTCTGGGAGGGCGAACCGTTCGAGAACAGCGACGGGGCGGGCGTCGTGCTCCGCTACCGGAGTCCCGATGGCGAGGAAGGCTACCCGGGCAACGTGGACTTCCAGGTGAGCTACCTGTTGACGTCGGTCGGTGACCTTCGGATCGAAGCGGAGGCGGTGACCGACAAGCCCACCGTCGTCAACCTGTCCTTCCACTCGTACTTCAACCTGAAGGGGGAGGGCGAGGGCGACATCCTGGACCACAAACTCCTGCTCAACAGCGAGCAGTACACGCCCGTCGACGACACGCTGATTCCGACTGGCGAGATCGCGTCCACCGAAGGCACACCGATGGACTTCCGGACGGCGTCGCTGATCGGTGACCGGATCGACGACGACTTCGACCAGCTTCGCTTCGGCGGCGGATACGACCACAACTGGGTGCTGCGGCCAACACACGACGGCGACGAAATGCGTCGGGCGGCCACCGTCGTCGAACCGACGAGCGGCAGGAAGCTGGTCGTGAAGACGACGGCGCCGGGGCTGCAGGTTTATACCGGCAACTTCCTCGACGGCACGCTGGTGGGAAAGAGCGGTCGCCCGTACGTTCACCGAGGCGGCCTCTGCCTCGAAACCCAGCACTTTCCCGACTCTCCGAATCAGCCGTCATTCCCAAGCACGGTGTTGCGACCGGGAGAGACGTACCGCCAGGTGACGGAGTATCAGTTCCTGACGGGTGGATCGATGCTGGAACGGGTAGATCCCTGAAGGCCACGTCCGATCTTCGCCGTCGCGGCCAGGCCCGAAACCATCGGTTCCACGCCGCGTAAACCAGAACCATAGAATGCGCGGCATGGAACGATCGGCCGGCGGCGCCAGTCCGCCGAAGCCAGTGGTGCGCCGGTGAGCGCACCTGCCAGTCAGGGCGACGGTCCCGAACTCTCGCCGCCGCGGCCGGATCTGTCCATCCTCCGCGACGACGACGAGTACGAATACCGTCCCCGGCGCGGCCGCTTCATCAAGTGGGGAATCCTGCTGCTGCTCGCCGTGGCCGCGGTCTTCGCCGTCTACCGCGTACCGCCCGATCAGTACGTGCCCTTCCTCATGCCGGAGGTCGAGACGACGACGGTCCAGCGCCTGACCCCCGAGCAGGCGTCGACCGTGCTCACCGCGACCGGCTACACCTACGCGCGGGTGCGGGCGGCGGTGGGGGCGAAGATCATCGGCCGGATCACGGAGTTACACGTCGACGAGGGCGACGCGGTGGCGGCCGGCGACGTGATCGCGGTGCTCGACAGCGATGACCTCGAGGCGGCGGTGCGCCGCGCCCAGGCGTCGCTGATCGAGGCGACCGCGCGGCTCGCCGATGCGATACGGGAGGAGGCACGCCAGCGGCGGATCGTCGAGGCGGGCGTTGCGCCCTCCGCCGACCTGGACGCGGCGGTAACCCAGCTTCACGTGACGCGGGCCCAGGTGGGCACGGCGCGGGCGAACCTGGAGTCGATCGAGGCGCAGCTCGCCTACACGGTGATTAGCGCTCCAGTCGACGGGGTGGTCATCGAGCGGACGGTCGAAGTTGGGGAGATGGTCGCGCCGGGAGGATTCACCAGCCAGCAGGCCACCGGCGCGCTGGTGCGGATCGCCGATCCGACCTCGCTCGAGGTCGAGGCGGACATCAACGAGAGTTTCATCGCCCGGATCCAACTCGGCCAGCCGGCGACGATCAAGGTCGATGCCGTGCCGGACCACGAGTACCACGGCACGCTGCGGCAGATCGTGCCGACCGCCGACCGGCAGCGCGCCGTGGTCCAGGTCAAGGTCACGATCGAGGACCGGGACGCGCGCCTGGTGCCGGACATGAGCTGCAGCGTCACCTTCCTGCAGGAGGGCGTCGACGAGGCGGTTCTCCAGGCGGAACCGAAGATCCTGGTCGCGGCGGAAGCGATAGCGAACGACGGCGGCGGCGACTACGTGCTGCTTCTGCGCGAGGGCCGCCTGGAGCGGCTGCCGATCGAACTCGGCCTGGAGCAGGACGGCAACCAGTTCGAGGTGTTGTCCGGCCTTCGCGGCGGCGAAGTCGTCGTCCGCCAGCCGACTCCGGAGCTCACACCGGGCCTGCGGGTGCGCGAGGCCTCCTAGGAACAGCGGGCTGACAGGGTCCAACGAGGGAGCTGATAGATGGCTGAAACCGTCGTCCAGATGCGCGACGTGACGAAGAACTACCGCCGCGACGCCTTCGAGCTGAAGGTGCTCCAGGGCATCACCCTGGACGTCGAGGCAGGCGACTTCGTCGCCCTGATGGGGCCGTCCGGTTCCGGCAAGAGCACGTTGCTCAATCTGCTCGCCGGCATCGACCAGGCGACCAGCGGTGATCTCGTCGTCGCCGGCGAACAGGTGAGCCGGATGAACGAGAGCCGACTTGCCAAGTGGCGTCAGCGCCACATCGGCTTCATCTTCCAGTTCTACAACCTGATCCCGGTGCTGACGGCCTATGAGAACGTGGAGCTGCCGCTCACGCTCCGGCGCGGGTCGCGGGCGGCGCGCAAGCGGCGGGTCGAGACCGCGCTCTCCGTCGTCGGCCTGCAGAACCGAATGAAGCACTACCCGCGGCAGCTCTCGGGAGGCCAGGAACAGCGAGTGGCGATCGCCCGCGCGATCGTCACCGACCCGACCCTCCTGCTCGCCGACGAGCCGACCGGCGATCTCGACGCCGACTCGGGGCGGGAGATCCTCGACCTCCTCGGTCAACTGAACGAGCAGTTCAACAAGACGATTCTCATGGTGACCCACGACCCGAACGCGGCCGCGAGGGCGAAGCGCCTGGTGCGGCTCGACAAGGGGCTACTGGTGTCGGGCGACGCGGGAGCTGGTTCATGATCAAGCTGATTCGACGCAACCTGCTGCGCAACAAGCGGCGCACCTTCCTGACGATGGCCAGCCTGGCGATGGCGCTGTTCATCCTGTCGCTGCTGGGCGTGGTCAACGACGCGATGAGCTTCGCCGACGAGTCCGAGATCCCCGATCGGCTGGTCGTGCGCAACGCGATCTCGCTGACGTTCCCGTTGCCCGAGGCGTACGAGCAGCGGCTTCGGACCATCGACAACGTGGTCGCGGTAACGCCCCAGAACTGGTTCCAGGGCGTCTACAAGGACCAGAGACCCGAGAACTTCTTCCCACGCTTTACCGTCGACCCCGAGACGTTTCGGAGCGTCTTCTACGACTACACCTGGAACGAGGAGGAGTGGGAGGCGTTCGCGGAGCAGCGCACCGCCTTCGCCGCCGGCCGCGAGCTGACCGAGATCCAGGGCTGGTCGCTCGGCGACGTCATCACGATCAAGGGGGACATCTTCCCGATCGACGTGGAACTCCAGTTGCGCGCGATCTTTGACTACGACGAACCGGGCCAGGAGCGGCAGATCTTCTTCCACCGGCGCTACGTCGAGGAGGCTATGGGGAATCCGGGCCAGAACGGCACCTACTGGCTGCTTCTCGATGACCCGGAGGCGGCGCCAGCGGTAATCGCCGCGGCCGAAGCGATGTTCGAGAACTCGGACAACCAGGTGCGGGCGGAGACCGCCGAGGCGTTCGCGGCCTCGTTCACGGAGATGCTGGGCAACATCCAGTTCTTCTTCACCATGATCGGACTCGCGATCGTCATTTCCATCTTCCTGATCACGGCGAACACGATGGCGATGGCGGCGCGCGAGCGGACCACCGAGGTTTCCGTGCTCCGTACCCTGGGCTTCCGGCGCAACCAGGTGCTCGGCATGGTGATCGGCGAGTCCCTGGCGGTCGGCGTGCTGGGCTCCCTGCTCGGCGTCGGCTTCACGGCCGTCGCCATTCAGGGCGCGACGCCGTTCCTGGAGCAGATGGGCTTCGGCTTCGGCGGCTTCGCGCTCGATTCCCAGGTGCTGGTGACCGCGGTCACGATCGGCATCTCGGTCGGGCTGCTGAGCGGTGTCTTCCCGGCGGTTGCGGCGGCGCGGCTCAAGATCGTCGACGGACTGAGGCGGCTCTGACGATGGCCGGAACGCGCGAGGAGACGACATGATCCCGATCAAGTACACCTACCGCAACCTGTTCGAACGCCGTGGCGTGGCGTTCATGACGCTGGCCTCGATCGGCTTCGTCGTCCTGGTCTACATCGGCGTGCTCGCCCTCGCCGGCGGCCTGCGGGCCGCCTTCGCGGACACCGGAGACCCGTCGGTCGTCATCGTGATGCGCGACGGCACCCGTGCGGAGATGGAGAGTTCCTACGCGCAGGAGAGCCACCGCCTGCTGACCGCGATGCCCGGCGTTGAGCGAACGGCCGACGGCGCGGTGATGGCCTCCGGCGAAACGGTCACGATCCAGATCTTCAAGCGGGTCGACGGAAGCGAGACGAACGTGATGGTCCGCGGCGTCGAGCCCGGAGCGTTCGCCCTCCGGCCGGGCTTCGAGATCACCGAGGGCCGGGTCTTCGAGCCGGGCCGCGGCGAGATCATCGTCGGCCGCAGCCTGGCCGGCCGGCTCGGCCTGCGGGTCGGCGACGAGCGCAAGATGGGCCGGAACACGTTCCGGGTCGTCGGCACGTTCGCCGGCGTAGGCGCCCACGGCTCCGAGATCTGGGGGGACTACCGCGACCTGGGCGATTCGTTCCGCCGCAGCGGCTACTACTCATCGACCCGGCTCCAGGCCGCGTCGCCGGGCGCGGCGCGCAACCTGATCGACACGGTCAAGGCCGACCAGCGGCTCCAGGTGCAGGCCCTGACGGAACCCGAGTACTACGAGCTCCAGTCGGACACGTCATCGGGCCAGTTCATCATCCTGGGCAACGTGCTCGCCGTTCTGATGGCGATCGGCGCCTGCTTCGCCGCCGCGAACACGATGTACGCGCAGGTCGCCGCCCGCGCGCGCGAGATCGGCACCCTGCGCGCCCTCGGTTTCAAGCGGCGCTCGATCATGGGCAGCTTCTTCCTGGAAGCGGTGCTGCTCGGGGTGGTCGCGGGCGGCTTCGGCGCTCTGCTGTCGCTGCCGCTCAACGCGATCCAGACCGGCACGATGAACCAGGTGACCTTCAGCGAAATCACCTTCCAGTTGCGAACGACGCCGTTCGCCCTGTTCTCGGGGATCTTCCTGGCCACCGTGACCGGTGTTCTCGGCGGCCTGCTGCCGGCGTTCGGCGCCTCGCGGCAGAAGATCACCGACCTTCTCCGCGAAGCGTAGTCGTCCACTTGGCGGCCGAGCCCGAGTCGCCGTGTACCCTAGAAGGACGGTGTCCAGCCATTCGGTGGGTCTCTCCCAGGCGTCCCTGTTGGTCGCCGCGACGGTCCTTGTCGCCGGGTGCGGCGCCTCACGGACGCCGGCCGCACCGGTTTCAGCGCCCCTCCCCAACATCGTCCTCATCGTCCCGGACGATCTCGGCCGCCACGACGTCAGCTTCCACGGCGGCGAGATCGCCACGCCGAACATCGACCGGATCGCCACGGAGGGCGTGCGCCTCGAGCGGTTCTACAGCGCTCCGGTCTGCTCGCCGACCCGGGCCGGGCTGATGACGGGCCGCTATCCGATCCGTTTCGGCCTGATGCGGGCGGTGATCGCGCCCTGGCGCGACTACGGCATGGACACCTCGGAGACCACGTTGCCCGAGGTCCTTGCCAGGGCCGGCTACGAACACCGCGGCATCTTCGGCAAGTGGCACCTCGGTCACTTCGACCGCAAGTACCACCCGCTGCGGCGCGGCTTCACGGAGTTCGTGGGCCACAACACGGCGGTCGACTACTTCACGAAGGAACGGGAGGGCGAGCGCGACTGGAGCCACGACTACGAGTCCGTCGACGAGGAGGGCTACGTCACGGACCTGCTGGCCGAACACGCGGTGCGCTTCATCGACCGGCACGCCGGCGGCGAGGCGCCGTTCTTCCTCTACGTGCCGTTCAGTGCGCCGCACTCGCCGATCCAGGCCAAGGAGGGGGACCTGCCGCTGTATGCCGACCTGGACGCTCTCGAACCTCCGCGGGGCTGGGAGGAATCGACCGCCGGCAGGCCGATGGCCGCCGACGAACAGCGGCGCAACAGGCGCCGGGTTCATGCCGCGATGGTCCACTCGCTGGACGAGGGCGTCGGCCGCATCCTCGATGCGGTCGACGGACACGGCATCGCCGAGAACACGCTCGTCCTCTTCTTCAGCGACAACGGAGGCTCCGTCGGCATCGGCGACAACGGTCCCTACCGGGGCGCCAAGGGCAGCGTCTTCGAGGGCGGCACGCGGGTCGCCGCGGCTGCCCGCTGGCCGGCCGGCAACATGACCGGCGGCGGCCGGATCGAGGCGCCGGTGTCCTACGTCGACGTGTTGCCGACGCTGATGGGGATCTCGGGCATCGAGGATCACGGGGGAAAGCCGCTCGACGGCGTTGACGTCGGCGACGTGCTGACGGGCCAAGCCGAGGCAGGTCCGGAGCGGGATCTCTACTCCTTCATCGCCCAACTCGACCCCGAGCGGGAGCAGGTCTCGGTAACGGAGGGCGAGTGGAAACTCGCTGTCGTCGGGCCGCCGCTGGTGCGCGAGGGCGCCGCCGACGTGTCGCGGACGATGCTGTTCCGGCTGGCTGAGGATCCGCTCGAAGAACGTGACGTGGCGGCTGACCATCCCGGCCTGGTGGCGCGCCTCCTCGAGAAAGCCACGGCGTTCCGGGCGTTACAGCCTCCGAACCCGGTTGCGCCGTTCTTCGCGGGCCGCGAGGGCTTCCAGCCGCCGCCGAACTGGCAGTTCCCGCCGAAGCGGCCACACATCCTCCTCATCCTGATCGACGACCTGGGCTTCGAAGCGATCGGTTCCTATGGGGGCGCGTCGTACCGGACTCCGAACATTGACCGTCTCGCCGCGGACGGGGTCCGCTTCACCCACGCCTACTCCACGCCGCTGTGCTCGCCCTCGCGGATGAAGCTGATGACCGGGCGCTACAACAGCCGCAACTACACCGAGTGGGGCGTGCTGCCGCACGAGGAGGTCACCTTCGCCAACCTGCTGAGCGAAGCCGGCTACGCGACCTTCCTGACAGGAAAGTGGCAGCTCTCCGGATTCCAACTGGGATGGAGGGAGGACTGCTGCGTGGGCCAGGGGCAGACGCCGGAAGAAGCCGGCTTCGACGACTACCTGGTGTGGCACTACCACGAGAAGGGCGAACGGTACGCCGATCCTCTCCTGTGGGGACCGGACGACGAAGGTGGGGTCTTCGAAGGCGGGTACGGCCCGGATCTCTTCGTCGACTTCCTCCTGGAGAGGATCGAGGCGCAGGTCAGGGAAGAGCCCGAACGGCCGTTCGCCGCCTACAACTCGATGGCGCTGGTCCACGATCCGTTCGTGCCGACCCCCGACAGCGTGGCCTGGAACGTCGACCGCGGCGCCCGGGATCCGGCCTACTTCCCCGACATGGTGGCCTACACGGACAAGCTGATCGGCCGCCTGGTCGGCAGGCTGGAAGAGCTGGGCATCCGGGACGACACCCTCATCCTGCTGACCGCCGACAACGGCACACCCCGGCAGATCACCAGCGCGCTGCGGGACGGGACCGTGGTGCCGGGAGGCAAGGGACGGACGATCGACTACGGCGTCCACGTGCCGTTCATCGCCTCCTGGCCGGCGGGGTTCGAGGGCGGCCGGACGTCGGGCGCCCTGGTCGACCTGGCGGACTTCCTGCCCTCGATGGTCGAAGCGGCCGGTGCGGCACTGCCGGACGACCGGGTAATGGACGGCAGGAGTTTCCTTCCCGTGCTGCGGGGCGAAACAGACTCCGCCCGCGACTGGGTCTTTACCGACTTCAGGCCGCGCTTTGCGAGGATCCCGGAAGTGACCTTCGTTCACGACCACCGCTACAAGCTGTACGACGACGGCCGCTTCTTCGACTACGAGAGCGACGTGGAGGAGCAGAGTTCCCTGGACGCCGACGACCTGACGGAAGAGGCGGCCGCGGCGATGGCCAGACTGCGCGCCGCGATGGCGGAGGGCCTTGGCAGGTAGTCTCAGCGCGGGTTTGGCCGGCGCGATAATCCTGCTGGCGGCGCGCTTCCGGGCACCGATGCTGGAGAACCTGGAGGATCCTGATCATGCGTTCTACGTACTCTGCCCTCGTCTGCGTCGCCCTGTTACTCCCAGGCTGCGCGGCTCCAGCCGCGGATGAAACTCCGGCTGCCCCTGCCGCAGCCGCCGACGATCCGCGCGCCCGCTTCCACGGCGCCTGGGAACTCGCCTCGATCGTGCGCTATTCGGGGGACGGCGAGGAGCAGTCGCGTAACGAGACCTCGACCGGCTTCATCATCTACGCCCCGCCGGGGTATATGGGTGTCGTCATCCAGGGCGCCGATCGCCAGCCGTACGCGGGCGAGCGGGCGACATCCGAGGAGATGGTGGCGGCGTACCGGTCCTACACCTCGTACTCCGGCGGCTACACGGTGGATCCGGAGGCGGGGACCGTTACCCATCACCTGCGGGCGAGCCTGAACCCCGGTGGGGCCGGCTCCGACTACGTGCGGCAGTATTCGTTTGGGGAGGGGGAGTTCGGGGAGGAGACGCTGACGCTCCAGCCCCCGGCCGGCGCTGACGGCGGGGTCGTCAAGCTGACCTGGAAGAGGATCAGCGAATAGGAGCCGGGTCGGCTAGCCGGCCCTGGCGATCTTCCGCCGCAACCAGTCGATCAGCACCCGGTTCGTCTCTTCCGGCTTCTCCTGCTGCGTCCAGTGGCCGCAGTCGGCGACCGTGTACTTCTCGAGATCGTCGATGAAGTCCTCCATGCCGTCGGCTGAGGAGGGGCGCAGGATGACGTCGTTCTCCGCGCCGATGTAGAGGCAGGGCACGTCGATCTCCCACGTCGCGTTCTCGATGCCCGGGAAGGGCCGGCCGGCCATGCGGTACCAGTTCAGGCCACCGGTGAAGCCGGTGATCTCGAAGGTCTCGGTGAAGTAGTCCAGAGCCTCCTCGGAGAGGAACACCTCGCCGGGGAAGTCCTCGCGATCCAGCATCCGGAGCAGGTCCATCTGCCGTTCGGGCGAGTCTTCCGGCATCGCCTTGAACGCCTCGACGTCCCAAATGTAGCCACGGCGCAGCATCATCTGGAAGGTCTTGCGCACGTCGGCGGAGAGCGCCTTCTCGGCCCGGCCGGGCTCCTGGAACTGCACCGTGTAGTAGTTCGCCGACCGGACGATCAGCGGTTCCTCGGTCGGCTGCGGGCGGGCCATGCCGGGAGGCCGCCCGCCTGGGGTGTTCACGCCGACGATGCCGAGGCAGCGGTCCGGGTGAAGCCGCGCCATCATCCACACGACGCCGCCGCCCCAGTCGTGGCCGACGAAGACCGCCTTCTCGATCTCGAGCGCGTCGAGCATGCCGGCCATGTCGTCGCAGAGGTGCTTCAAGCTGTACTCCTGCACGTCCTCCGGCCGGTCGGTCAGACCGTATCCGCGCTGGTCGGGCGCAATGGCGCGGAATCCGGCGTCGGCCAGGGCCGGAAGCTGGAAGCGCCAGGAGAACGCGAGCTCCGGGAAGCCGTGGCACAGGACGACCGGAATGCCTGTCCCTTGCTCGTAGACGGCCATGCGGATGCCGTTCGTCTGGACGAACCGGGGCGCCGGCATCCCGGGCGCCGGACGCACCTCGGCGCCGCGTGCGAGGCCGGGCAGCGCCAGAGCGCCGGCCAGGGCGCCGGTCGTCTGCAGAAAGCTGCGGCGTGTCAGGGCGTTGCGGATCAAGGCGTGAGAGGGAATCATCTGGACCTCCGGAAGCGGGCCACGGGTGCCGTGCGTTTTGGTGGATGGCCGGAGTATCTCAGGCCGAACCGGGAGAAAGGCGTACAATAGTGGCAATGCGCACCGCGTTCCGGCTGTCGGGTTCGTTTCTGGCGCTCGCCGTCCTGGCGGCGCCGGTAGCGGGAATGTGCGCCGGGCTCGCCGCGTCCGAGGATCCCTGTGCCATGGAGACGGCGCACGAGGCGGCCTCCTGCGGGCATGCCGAGATGGTGATGACGGGCTGCTGCAGCGCCGAGTCCGTCGATCCCGCGGCGGCCGGGATCCTCCCCGGTCCCGGTGGCGACATCGACCCGCCCGCGCTCGCCGGGAGCCTGTTCGCAGGGCCCGGCGGTGACGGCCTCGAGTCTGCGGTCCTCGCCTGCGACGGAGACCCGCCGCCCGCTGTCCCACGCTACAGGCTGTTCTCGGCCCTGTTGCTCTGATCCTCCGCTGAAGCGAGTTGGAGCGGTCGCCCCCCTGAGAGCGGGCGGCCGCGGGAAGCACGTTTCTGCGGAGGAATCAGATGGTTCGACATACGCCTTGCCTGCTCGCGGCCGTTCTGTCGGCGGTCGCCTGGGCGGGAACATCGATGGCCGAGACAGGCCAGCCCGACGCGGTGGGCGCGATACCGGCGGGGGCGCCGGCCGACCGGGTCGCCCGGGGGATCACGGACGAAGCGCTGCGCGCGCTCGTCGAGGATGCACTGGCGCGGAATCCGGGCCTTCGGGCGGGGTTCGCCCGCGCGCGGGCCGCCGCGCAGAAAGCGCCGCAGGTCGCCTCCCTGCCGGATCCGACGGCCGAGGCGACCGCATTTCTCGCCCCGCCGGAAACGCGGGTCGGGCCGCAGCGGCTCATGCTCGGCTACAGCCAGCCGCTGCCGTGGCTGCCCAAGCTCGACCTGCGGGAAGAAGCGGCGGTTCACGCGGCGGCCGCCCTGGAGCACGGGGTCCAGGCGGAACGGCTGCGGCTCGTCACGGAGGTCAGGCGGCTCTACCACGAACTGGCGTTCCTCGACCGTTCGAGGAGGACGGCCGAGACCTTCCTCGAGCATCTGATCCAGCACGAGGAGGTCGCCCAGGCCCGGTACGCGACCGGCGTGGGATCGAGCCAGGCCGTGCTCAAGCTGCAGGCGGAGATCACGCGCGCCGAGCGGGCGCTGGTCGATCTGGACCTCGGTGAAGCGGGTCTGCGCGCGCGGCTGAACTCGCTGCGGGACCGGCCGGCCGCCACGCCGGTGGCGAGAGGTTCCCTGCCGGTGGCGATCGAGGAAGTTCAGCTCATGGCCGGTGATCTCGTGGCCGTCGCGCGATCGTCGCGGTCGGAGCTGCGCGCCGCCGAGGCCGGACTCGCCCGGGCCGAGACGCTGGAGGGCCTGGCCCGGATGGCAGACAAGCCCGATTTCAACGTGGGCGTCACCTACACGCTGGTGACCCCGCGCGACGACGAGGCCGCCCGCCTGCTGACCCCGGCTGGCAACGGCAACGACGTGTTCGGCGTACGCGGCGGCGTCACCCTGCCGCTGCGTCGTCGCAGCCGGGTGGCGGCGGTGCAGGAGGCGCTTGAACTGCGCTCTCATGCTGTGGATGAGCGAAGCGGCGCCGAGCTCGCGATCGAGAGTGAGGTAGGCGACCTGACTCAGCGGCTGCCGCTGGCCTGGAGGCGGCTGCGCCTTCTGGAGGACCTGCTCGTCGTGCAGGCGGAGGAGGCGCTGGAGTCGGCGGAGGCGGGGTACATCGCCGGCTCGCTCAACACGCTCGACCTGTTCGACGCCGAGCACGTGCTGTTCGAGGCGCAGACGGCGACGGACCGGGCCAGAGCGGACTATCTGATCGGCCTCGCGGAGCTCGAAGGGGCGGTCGGCAGACCGTTGGTGGCACTCACGGAAAGGGGAGGAGCGGAACGATGACGGACAAAGCGAGCGGATTCGGCGGGCCGATTGGGACGTGGCTGCGGCGTGTCGCCTGGGTTGTCGGGAGCTTCGCCTCCTTCTTTCTCCTGTTCTTCGACCCCCTGGACGTACACCCGGCCGATTCCTGGCTGCAACGCATCGTCGGCTACCACGCGGGGCCGATGACCGCGGCCGCTCCAGGCGGTGAAGATGCGTCCGCGACCGGCGAACGGGAGATCGTCTTCTACCGGAATCCGATGGATCCGACGATCACGTCGCCCGTTCCCGCGAAGGACGAGATGGGAATGGACTACGTGCCCGTGTACGCCGACGAAGCGGAGCGTGCGCTCGGCGCGGGTGCGACGGTCGCGATCGACCCGGTCGTGGTCCAGAACATGAACGTCCAGACGCAGATCGTCGAGAAGGGAGACCTCCGGCACGAGATCAGGACCGTCGGCTACCTCGAGTACGACCAGGAACGGATGGTCACCGTGACGACGAAGTACGACGGTTGGGTGGAGAAGGTCTACGTGAACTACGTGGGCGAGCCGGTGGCCGAGGGCGCCGGCCTCTTCGAGGTCTATTCCCCCGAACTGGTTCAGACCGAACAGGAACTCCTGTCGGCGATGCGTTACGCGGCCCGCTTCCGCGATGCCCCGGACGACGCACGGCTGCGGGCCGAGGCCCTGGTGGACGCCGCGAGGGCCCGGCTCGCGTTCTGGGACATCTCTCCGGCCCAGATCGCGCGCCTCGAGGAAACCGGCGAGATATTCCGCACCCTGACCGTCACCGCGCCGGCCGGCGGCCTGGTCATGAAGCGGATGCCGGGCCTGGAAGGCATGGCGGTGACGCCGGGGATGGAGGCGTACCACATCGCCGACATCACGTCGCTGTGGCTCTCGGTCGAGGTGTTCGAGGATCAGGTGGTCTGGATCCGTCCCGGCGCCGAAGCGGAAGTGACCTTCACCTACTTCCCCGGCGAGACGATCCGGGGCACCGTCGAGTTCATCGAACCCGAGCTGTCGGAGCAGACCCGAACGCTGACGGTCAAGATCGCCGTGCCGAACCCGGACGGCCGGCTGCGCAAGGGGATGTTCGCCACCGTCGTCTTCGATCCGGTGCTCGTGCGGGACGCGGTCACCGTGCCGGCCGAGTCGGTGCTGCGGACCGGGCGCCGCAGCGTGGTCATCGTGGCGCTGGGAGACGGGCGCTTCGAGCCGCGGGAGGTCGAACTGGGTCACGCGCATGGAGGGCTGATGGAAGTGCATTCGGGCCTTGCCGCGGGCGACCGGATCGTGACTTCGTCCCAGTTCCTGCTGGACTCGGAGTCCAAGCTCCGGGCGGCGGTGCAGACGATGCTGAGCGGGGCGGCGACGCCGGCGGGAGCTCACGAGGGCCACGCCATGGGTGAGATGGACCACGGCATGGACCACGAGGGCCACGAGGGCCACGAGGGTCACTCCACAGCCGAGCCCGACGAGGCGGCCGATCCTCACCACGGCCACCACAACCACGGCCACGAAGGCCACGGAGCCTGAGCCGGTGCTCGACCGGATCATCGAGTGGTCCCTGCGCAACCAGTTGCTGGTCGCGGCGGGCCTGGTGGTGGCGGTCGCGGCCGGCGTCTGGTCGGTGCGGACGACCCGGATCGACGCGATACCCGACCTCTCCGACGTCCAGGTCATCCTCTACACGGAGTTCTCGGGCCAGTCGCCCCAGGTGGTCGAAGACCAGGTGACGTACCCGATCACGTCGACGATGCTGTCGGTGCCGTACGCCAAGGTCGTCCGCGGCTACTCGTTCTTCGGGTTCTCCTTCGTCTACGTCATCTTCGAGGACGGCACGGACCTCTACTGGGCGCGCTCCCGGGTGCTCGAGTCGGTCGCGGGGCTTCAGAGCCGGCTGCCGCAGGGCGTGTCGCCTCAGCTCGGGCCCGACGCTACCGGCGTCGGCTGGGCCTTCATGTACGTGCTGAACTCGGACTCACGGTCCCTGGCGGAGCTGCGCTCGCTCCAGGACTGGTACCTGAAGTACGGCCTGCTGACCGTCGAGGGGGTCTCGGAGGTCGCCTCGATCGGCGGCTTCGTGCGCCAGTACCAGGTCGAAGTGGACCCGGTCCGCCTGCGCGCCTACGGTCTCTCGCTGCCCGTCGTCCGCCAGGCGATCGAGCAGTCGAACGCCGACGTGGGCGGCCGGCTGATCGAGATGGCGGAGCGGGAGTACATGGTCCGCGGGCGAGGCTACGTCCGGGAGTTGCGGGACCTGGAGACGATCGTCCTCGCATCCGGTCCAGGCGGGGTGCCGGTACTGCTTCGGGACGTCGCGAATGTGACGATCGGGCCGGAGATCCGCCGGGGCCTGGCCGACTGGAATGGCGAGGGCGAGACGGTCGGCGGCATCGTCGTCGTCCGCTCGGGCGCCGACACCAGGGCCACGATCGGCCGGGTGAAGGAACGCCTGGACGAACTCGCCGGCGGCATGCCGGACGACGTGGAGATCTCGGTTGCGTACGACCGCAGCGGCCTGATCGAGCGGTCCATCGCGACGTTGACGGACACGCTGATCGTGGAGTCGATCGTCGTGGCCGTCGTGTGCCTTCTCTTCCTGTTTCACTTCCGGTCCGCGCTGGTGGCGATCCTGCCGATTCCCATCTCCGTGCTGCTGGCCTTCGTCGTCATGAGAGCCCAGGGACTCGGTATGAACATCATGTCGCTGGGGGGCATAGCGATCTCGATCGGCGTGCTGGTCGACGCTTCCATCGTCATGGTCGAGAACGTGCATCGTCACATCGAGGAGGACGTCGAGGCGGGAGGCAAGCGGTCCCGCTTCGACCTCGTGCTGCGCGCGGCCCAGGAGGTCGGGCCGACCCTCTTCTTTTCGTTGCTGGTCGTCACCGTGTCCTTCCTGCCCGTGTTCACGCTCGAGGCCCAGGAAGGCCGGCTGTTCAAGCCGCTCGCCCTGACCAAGACCTACTCGATGGCGATGGCCTCGGTGGTCGCGGTGACCGTGGTGCCGGTGCTCATGTTCTGGCTCGTGCGCGGACGGATCGTCCGGGCTCATCACATGGGCCGCTTCGAGCGAGTCGCCGATCTCCCTATCCACGTCTTGTTGCCGCGGTTTCTCCGTCTTGTCTACCGGCCGCTGGTCGCGGGCGCCGTGCGGCTGCGCTGGCTCGTCATCGTCCTGATGCTCGCCGTGCTGGGCTCGAGCCTCGTACCGCTCAAGCGGATCGGGTCCGAGTTCATGCCGCCGCTGTGGGAGGGCGACCTCCTCTACATGCCGACGACCCTGCCCGGCGTGTCGATCACGAAGGCCAGGGAGATCGTCCAGCAGACGGACCGGATCATCCGCAGCTTCCCGGAGGTGGAGACCGTGTTCGGCAAGGTGGGCCGGGCGGAAACCGCGACCGACCCGGCGCCGCTGTCGATGCTGGAGACGACGATCGTGCTGAAGGACCAGGACGAGTGGCGTCCCGGCCTGACCCCGGACGACCTGATCGCCGAGCTCGACCGGGCGCTCCAGTTCCCCGGCGTCACGAACTCCTGGACGATGCCGATCAAGACCCGGATCGACATGCTGTCCACCGGGATCAAGACGCCGGTGGGAATCAAGCTCGGCGGCCCGGACCTTCAGACTCTGGAACAACTCGCGGAGCAGGTCGAGGCGGTGGTGAAGCCGCTCCCTGGCACGCTCACGGCCTACGCCGAACGGGTGATGGGCGGCGCCTACCTCGACTTCGACATCGACCGGGAGGCGGCAGCGCGCTTCGGCCTGCGGATCGCCGACATCCAGGACACGATCCAGTCAGCGGTCGGTGGCATGAATGTCTCGTGGACGGTCGAGGGCCTGGAGCGCTACCCGATCAACCTGCGCTATCCGCGGGAACTGCGGGACGACCCGGAAGCCCTGGAGCAGATCCTCGTGACCGCGCCGGGCGGCGTTCAGGTGCCGCTGGGCCAGGTGGCGGCGATCGAGTTCCGGGACGGGCCACCGGGTATCAAGTCCGAGGGCGCCAGGCCGAACGCCTGGGTTTACGTCGACCTGGAAAGCAGCGACATCGGCGGCTGGATCCGTCGCGCCCGCGAGGAGGTCGCCGACAAAGTGGCGCTGCCTCCGGGCTACACGCTGCTGTGGTCGGGGCAGTACGAGTACATGGAGCGGGCGCGCGACCGTTTCCTGCTCATCGTTCCGCTCACCCTGGTTCTCACGTTCGCGCTGCTGTATCTGAGCACGCGCTCGGTCATCAAGACCGCGTTCATCGTGTCGGCGGTGCCGTTCTCGCTCGTCGGCTCGGTCTGGCTGCTGGATCAGCTCAACTACAACTGGTCGGTCGCGGTGTGGGTCGGGATGATCGCGCTGGCGGGGCTTGCCGCCGAGACCGGAGCGGTGATGCTGCTCTATCTCGACCTGGTCTACGACGACCGCAAGAGCGCCGGGACGATGGCGACCCTGGGCGATCTGCGGGAAGCGGTGACGGAGGCGGCCGTTCGGCGGGTGCGCCCGATCACGATGACCGTGCTGACCACCTTCGTCGCCCTGGTGCCGATCCTGGGGTCGACCGGCACCGGCGCCGACGTGATGAAGCGGATCGCGGCGCCCATGGTCGGCGGCCTGGCGACGGTCTTCCTCGGGGTTCTGTTCGTCTTTCCGGCGATGTACTTCGCGTGGAGGTCGTTCGGTCTGCCTCAGGCAGGTTCGATCAGGGACGAGTCATCGTTGCGGTAGTTGCCGACCCGGTTCGAGACCGGGAAGAACTCGATTTCGCCGGTGTAGGTCTGGAGTTGTTCGCCGAGGGCGTCGGGGTCCTGGAGCGGACCGTTCAACCACTGCTCGTACGGCGGCTGGGCGATGACGGGCATTCGGTCGTGGATCGGTGCGATCGGGGCGCTGGCGGGGCAGGTCATGATCGTGCAGGCCAGGCCGTCCGGCGTTCGGTTCCAGACCCCCGCGAAACCGAAAGGCCCGCCGCCGGGCAGCCGGATGTAGTGGGGCAGCCGGGAGCCGTCTGGCTGCACCTGCCACTCGTACCAGCCGTCGGCGACGACGAGACAGCGTCTGCGGCTCAGGAGGGTCCGGAACCTGGGCGCCTCGACCGCGGTGTCGTCGCGGAGGTTGGTCTGGGGACCGCCGCGCTTTCGTGGGAAGCCCCAGCGCATCGTGCCCAGGGCGCGTCGACCGTTCCGGTCCAGGCCGACGACGGCCACGTCCTGGGTCGGCGCGATGTTGTATCTGGGTTCCAGGTCCGGCAGTTCGTCCAGCTCGAAGTGGGCTGCTACGGATCGAGGCTTCGAACGAAGCGTGTAGCGGCCGCACATGGTCGGATGATACGGCCCGTTTCGACGTCGAACCCGAGCCCGAGGGTACTGCCCGGCTCGAAGTAGCCGATGATACCGAGGCGCGTTATTATCGCTCCGTGATCAGGAGCTTCCGCGACAAGGAGAGCGAGAAGCTCTTCCGTCGGGAGAGGAGCCGCGCGGTTCCAGGGAGCCTGACGAAGGCTGCGTTGCGGAAGCTACTGATCGTGGACGCCGCCGAGAGACTCGAGGATCTGAGAGTGCCGCCCGGAAACCGTTTGGAGAAGCTCAAGGGTGACCGAGCAGGCCAACACAGCATCCGCATCAACGATCGGTACCGGATCTGTTTCTCATGGACCGATGGAGGCGCCGATGCGGTCGAGATCGTTGACTACCACTAGGAGAGCATGATGGCGAAGAAGGTACTGGAGCCGATCCACCCAGGCAGGATTCTCTTGAGGGAGTTCCTCGAGCCCCTTGGCTTGAGCCAGTACCGGCTCGCCAAGGGAATCAGTGTGACTCCTCGTCGAATCAACGAGATCGTTCACGGAAAGCGGTCCGTGACGGCGGACACGGCGCTCCGTCTCTCGCGCTTCTTCGGCACGAGCGATCGGTTCTGGCTCAATCTTCAGACCCGCTTCGATCTTGAAGTGGAGAAGGACCGTCTGGGCGAGCTGCTCGAAACGCAGGTTGAAGTGCTGGCGCGGCCTGGCTGATGAGGAAGTCCTACCGTTCGCCAAGAGCGCTTGCTGCGCGTACTTGGGCCTGGGGCGGCTTGGCCCGGACGTTGACGGCAGTTGTCGCCTTGGCTGGCCTCTGGCTCGTTTGTGTGCCGACCTTCGCGGTTTCGTCACCAGACTCGATGCCGGACGACGAGGCGATTCGCCGGATCCTTGCGGAGCGGATCGACGCGCAGAAACGAAGCGTCGGCATCGTGGTCGGCGTCGTTGAGGGTGGGCAGCGCCGGGTCGTGAGCTACGGACGGCGCGCCGCGGATGACCCCCGAGAAGTGGACGGCGACACGGTGTTCGAAATCGGGTCGATCACCAAGGCGTTCACGGCGATCCTGCTGGCGGACCTGGCGGGGGAGGGCCACCTGGAACTCGAAACACCGGTGCAGCGTCTGCTGGGGCCGGACGTCACCGTGCCGACCCGAAACGACGCGGAAATCACGCTGCTGCATCTGACGACCCACAGCTCCGGACTGCCGCGCATGCCGAACAACTTCCGGCCGGCCGATGCGGGGAACCCGTACGCCGACTACACGGTCGCCCAGCTCTACGAGTTCCTGTCGTCCCACGACCTGGAGCGAGACATCGGCGAGGCGGTCGAGTACTCGAATCTCGGTACCGGTCTCCTCGGACACACGCTGGCGCTCAGCCAGGAGACGGACTACGAGAGCCTGGTGTCCGAACGGCTTCTCAAGCCGCTCGGAATGTCGGACACGTCGATCACCTTGTCGCCGTCCCAGCGGGAACGGCTGGCTATTGGTCACAGCGTGCAACTCCGGCCCGTCGCGAATTGGGATCTTCCGACCCTCGCGGGCGCTGGTGCGCTGCGCTCGACGGTGAACGACATGTTGACTTTCGTCGAGGCGAATCTCGGCTTGGGCGAGTCGCCGTTACAGGAGGAGATGGCGGAGACCCATCGATCACGCCGTGACTTCTCGGCGCCGGGCATGCGAATCGGCCTCGGCTGGGTCATCCGCGGCGGTCATGGCCGCGAGCTCCACTGGCACAACGGCGGCACGGGCGGCTACCGCTCCTTCCTCGGCTTCGACCTCGAATCGCAGACCGGTGTCGTCGTGTTGTCGAACTCCGGTGACAGTGTCGACGACTTGGGATTCCACCTGCTGGAGCAGGGCTACCGGCTCGTCCTGCCGCCGGCGTTCCGTACCGTGGTTGAAGTCGATCCGGCGATCTACGCCGAATACGTGGGCCGCTATCAGCTAGCCGACAGCGTCGTCTTCACGGTGGCCCGGCGGGGTGATCGGCTGTTCGTCCAGCTCACCGGGCAACCCAGCTTCGAGGTGTTCCCCGAATCCGAGACGAAGTACTTCTACCGTGTCGTGGATGCGCAGATCACGTTCGGGCGAGGCGATGACGGTACGGTGGACCATCTCGTGCTACACCAGAACGACATGGATCAGCGGGCCGACCGGTTGACCGAACGCTAGGCGCGGCAGACGTCCAGAAGCCGGCGCTTCGCGCCGGATGCCGGCGGGGACGCCGGCGCACCCAGTGGCTAGCAGGCGAGAACAGCTTCCACGATCAGCTCCCTGACCGCGTCGACGTCAGTGTCCCAGACGATGTCGCTGGCGGCGACCCCGGCTGGGCCGATCGCCTCGATCAGCGCTGGCGGCCGAAGATCGGCCACGGTCATGCCGCGGGTGATCTCGCCGCGCACCTCGACCGCGATGGGATGAAGCGAACGCTCGAACAGATGCGGGTGAGTCGCCGTGATGACGGCCGTTGCGTCGTGTAGGGGAACGGTGGATTCGCCGACGTATTGCCGGAAGCGGTCACGCAGGAAGTCGGTCACATCGGCGGCGAGGTCGGCGGCCGGCGTTCCGGCGCCGCGCATCCGCGCAGTCTCTTCGGCGCCGAAGACCACCTTGTTCGTTACGTCGAGACCGACCATGGCGACCGGGGCAGCCTTCTCGAACACGACAGCCGCGGCCTCCGGGTCGGCCCAGATGTTGAACTCGGCGACGGACGTGATGTTGCCGGCGCTTGCGCTGCCGCCCATGATCGTCAGACCGGCGAGATGGCGCCGGAGATCGGGATCGCATCGCAAGGCCAGGGCGACGTTGGTCAGCGGGCCGATGGCCAGGAGATGCAGGTCGTCGACCGAGCGGGCGGTGTCGCAGAGGTAGGCGACCGCATCGTCCGAGGCTTCGGACCGGTCCAGGTCGGGTAGAACCGCGTTGCCCAGACCGGTATCGCCGTGAATCCGGCTGCCATCGACGGGCTCCCCGGCGAGCGGTTTCCCGGCGCCCCGGTGGACCGGCACGTCCAGGCCGGCGATCTGTGTGACGGCCAGCGCGTTCCGGGTTGTCCGATTGATCCCGACGTTGCCGGCGACAGTCGTCATGCCGACGAGGTCGGCGTAGTGCGCGGCGACCAGGATCGCGACTGCGTCGTCCAGGCCCGGGTCGCAGTCGAGGACGAGCTTCATTGGACCTGAGCGTACGGCTTGTCGCTTCGCGGCTCGCCCGGCTGCCGGCGAGGCCGCCGGCGCACTCAGTGGCCGGCTGGGCTACCGCGCGTCCCGCAGCTCCAACGCCTTCGAGATGACGAACTGGTGGATCGCGGTCGTCGCTTCCTCGTCGAAGAGTTCGGCGTAGCCGGGCATGCCGAGCGGCAGCAGACCGTCCTGGACGATGGGCATGAAGTCGTCGTGGACTTCGGGAGACATGCGCCGCAGGTCGGGCGAGGCCGCGGCGACGATCGACGTCTGACCGAGGCCGCGGTGGCAGAGCGCGCAGTGCTCGTGGTAAAGCGTGTTGCCGAGTGCGATCGTCTCCTGGTCGGCGGTCAAGGGCGGTAGCTCGGGGATCGAATAGTCGCGCTCCGGCGGTACGTTCAGCGTCGCCTCTCCGTCCAGCGAGAAGACGAGCAGCTCGCCCGGCCGGTCGTAGCGGGTGCTGCCGCCGACCATCGTGGCGACGTACTGCGTGCCGCCTTCCATGTAGGTGATGATCGACGACGAGAACGAACCGTAGGCGTCGAACTCCCAGATCTTCTCGCCCGTGTCCCTGTCGTAGGCGTTGAAGTCGCCTCCGCCGCCGCAGTGGAACAACACGCCGGTGGCCGTCGCCAGTACGCCGCCGTTGAAGGCGGAGGGCAGCCGGTTCTCCCAGATCTTCTCGCCCGAGAGGGGGTCGAAGGCGACGAGGAAGCCCCTGTCCTCCGGGCGCGGGCCGGCCTGATCCTGGAGCTTCTGGCGGTAGGCGCCGGAGGCGACGCCGAGGCTGAGGCCCCACGGCCGGATCGTGTAGGTACCGGTCTCCACGAACTCCTCGGGCAGGGCGTAGAAGTTCGCGTAGTCGTGGTAGTAGAAGTACATCACGCCCTTGTCCTCGTCCCAGGACATCGGCTCCCAGTTGTGCGCGCCGGCGTTCGCGGGCGTGATCCACTGCGGCTTCTCCTCGAAGACCACGTCCGGATTCTCGATCGGACGCCCGGTCTCCATGTCGACGTGCGTCGCCCAGTCGATTCTGTCCGTGTAGGGGTGGGCGCGAAGAAGCTCGCCGGTCTCGCGGTCGATCACGTAGAAGAAGCCGTTCTTGGGAGCCTGGAGCAGAACCTTTCGCTCGACGCCGTCGACGGTCATCTCGCCGAGGGCGATGTCCATCGCCGAGCTGTAGTCCCAGTTGTCGCCGGGAACCGTCTGGTAGTACCACTTCATCTCGGCCGTGTCGGCGTCGACGGCGACGATGGCGGTCAGGAACAGGTCGTCGCCGCCGCCAGGTGAACGGACCTGGCGCGACCACGGGGCGCCGTTGCCGACGCCGATGTAGAGCAGGTTGAGCTCCTCGTCGTAGACGAGCGAGTTCCAGGCGGTGCCGCCGCCGCCCATCTTCCACCACTCGCCGCCCCAGGTCTTGGCCGCCATCTCCATCTCAGGGTGCTCGAACGGTTTCGACGGGTCGCCCGGAACAAGGTAGAAGCGCCAGGCGAGTTCGCCGGTCTCGGCATCGTAGGCGGAAACGTAGCCGCGGCGCTTGCCGCTCTCGGAGCTGCCCTGGCCGATGAACACCTTGCCCCCGGCGGCGCGCGGTGCGCCGGTAATGTTGAAGCGGCCGAGCGCGGAAGGATGCCAGGTGTCGACGTCCCAGACCTCCTCGCCGGTCGCCGCGTCGACCGCGACCAGGCGACCGTCGAACAGGGCCACGTAGACCTTTCCTTTGTAGACCGCGACGCCGCGGTTCGCGACGCCGCCGCAGCAGGAGTACTTGACGTACGTGCGGTCGGTCTTCGGGTCGTGGGTCCAGATCTCTTCGCCGGTCGCGGGGTCCAGCGCATAGATCACACCCCAGCCGTTCGTCGCGTACATCACTCCGTCGACGATCAGCGGTGTGCCTTGCATCCGCTCCGACGGACCGCCGATCGGCTTGGACCAGGCGAGCTTCAGGTCCGCGACGTTCTCTCGCGTGATCTGGTCGAGGGTGGAGAAACGCTGTTCCTTGTAGGTCTGCCCGTAGGTGAGCCAACTCCCGGGCTCGTCCGCGGCGGCGCGCATGATGCGCTCGTCGTCGACATTGCCGGCGGTCGGAGTCACGTCGGCGTCCCCGCCACTGGCGCCGCAGGCGGCCGTCAGGAGGAGGAGAAGGGCGGCGCACACTGGCCACCGTGACGTTGCGGTCGCTTCGCTCATCTAGAAGTTCCTCAGAGGTTCGCTGGCAACCTAAGCGTCCGAGGTCGGTGTGTCAACGGCCGATCTGCTGGGCTACGGTCGAATCCGGCGCATGGCTTCAGTAGGCGTCGCCGCGGCGGAGGATGGCGTAGACGTGGAGGACCCTAGCCTGGCGATCAGGTGTCATGAGGATCCGCCAGTCGCCGACGCGGGCGCGATAGTCGCCCCTGAGTGTTCCGCGCAAAGGCCGAACGCGAGGGTGGCTCAGGGGCTGATCGGAGCCCTGGAGCTCAAGCAGTGCCGTCTTGAGGCGTTGCCGAGTGGTTGTGTCGAGCCTTAGGTACTGCTTCTCCGCTGACGGATGGACATCAATCCTCCAGTTCATCCAGACTCTTACCCGGGACGCCTGACTCGACCTCCTTCTTGCCGCGCTCGATCGCCTCCACCCACTCGGGGCGGGACAGGAGGTCGAGCGTCTCCTTGTGGCGTTCGATGTACTCGTCGATCAGGTCGGACAGGATGACCTTCATCTCGGTCCTCTCGATACCCGCGATGATCTTCAGAATGTCCCGTTTCTCGGCCGGGATTCTCACGGTCGCTGTAGCCATGCCGATCTCCTCGCTTGGTTCACTTGTAGCCTAGGCGCTTGAGCGCTTGGGATCAACTTGCCGGGGGCCGACGTTTGCCGCTACTTGGCGCCGGCCCGGTACCAGATCGGCGACGTCCAGGCCCGTTCCTGGATGCGCCATGGCAGGTTCGGATCGGCGCAGGCGGCTGGCCGTTCGTCTTCCGGCAGGGCCGCGCACTCGAGCGCGTTCCAGCGGCAGCTCGGGTTCTCGAGCACCCGGGCGTAGTAGACGGCCGGGCGGGACGGATCGAACTCCGGATCGGTCCAGGTCGCGCACAGGGAGGCGGCGCCGTCGCCGCTTCGTTCGCAGGTCGACCTGGACACGTCGGCGCCGTTGTCCGGGTCGCCGGCGACGTCGAAGACGCGCTCGTGGAACAGGCCGTCGTCGCCGACCCAGCCCTTGATGATCTGGATGCGCTGGAGGGGCGTTCCCGGGTGTTTGGCCGTGCCGAGGTCGGCGACAGCCGATACGAACAGCGTCGGCGCCCCGGAACCGTCGCCGTCCGGCAGCACGTTGCCCATCGGCGTCGCGCTCTCATAGGCGTCGGCGATCATGTCGTTGCTGGAGCAGAGATCGGGGAGGTCCCAGCCGCCGAACAGCCGCGCCCTGATCCGCACGCCGCTGGTGCCGAACGTCTCCTTGCGCAGCATCGCGTCGAACAGGGAGTCGCGTGAGTTCTCCTCGGCCCAGATGCCGATCAGGCCGCCGGGGTTTCGGAGCCGGTGGGGGGCGTATGCGGGCGTGGTGAGCCGCTTTTCGAGGTCCGAGTCGACGTTCGCGTTCTGGCCCTGGTAGTCGTACTCGTCCGTGTCGCCCGGGAGGCCGTTGTGGCCGTCGGTCGAGGCGGTGATCCCGAACTGCATCGGGTTGACGCCCAGGCGCTCCTCGTGGGCCATCCCCTCGATCAGCGCGTATCGCACGAAGTCGAGCCGGGACTGGCAGCCCTGGCCACGCAGCCCGCCGGCGCCCGTGCCGCCCTGGCAGTCGGGCGGCTGTTCGCCGTCGATGAATCGGACCTTCTCGAAGTCGCAGAACTCGTCCTCGCCGCCAACGACACCCCACATCCCGCGCCGGCACTCGGAGTCGCCCTTCGCCTGCATGATCTCGACCAAGGCGTCCATTTCGGCCTGGAGGGTCGCTCGCGCCCGCTGCTCGTCGATGGGAGCGTCGCCCCAGTCGAGGGTGAACATCTGCCCGTTCGAGATGTTCGGATTGTGCGGGATGGTTAGCGCCTGGCAGCCGGTGCCGGTGTCGTTGCAGCGGCTCTTGAGCCGGGTCCAGAGGTCCAGCGGCCGGTCGGCGTCCATCCAGGAGATCGGCAGCTCCGGAGCGATCTCGTTGCGCAGGATGACGTTGCGGTGGACCTTGGAGGCGCCCGGACTGCGGGTGTACTCCCAGCCGTGGAACGTCGTGAACGAGCAGTCGCTCGACCGGTCGTAGTGCTGTTCGGCTGCGTCCTGGGTCAGGCCCCAGGCGGTAAGCAGGCCTGCGCGGCACCGGCTCGTGTCCTCGCCGCACAGGCCGGGTACGCGGCCTGTGATCCGGTGGTCGAACCAGGCGGCGCGCTCCTCGGCGGTGCTTCCCGGCCGCATTCCGCGGCAGGCCGGTTTGTCGTAGAGGGGCGAGGACGGGTCGGTGCAGAGGGAGACTTCGCCCAGCCACTCCGAGTGGTCGGCAACGGCCGCAAAGTCGAGCGGCCGAACGAGTTGGGCGACGCGCGTCGGTTGTCCCGCGTCGTCGAGCGGACCGAGTGCGAGCGCCTCTCCGCGGGCGAAGCGGTAGGCGTCGTCCGGAGTCTGGAAGGCGCCCCGGCCCAGAGCGTCCAGGGAGAAAGCGGTGTGGGTGTGCAGATCCCCGAAGAAGGCCTGGCGCAGCGGATCGTGGTTCGCGCATGGCTGTCGCGAAACGAGTGCGCTCGCCTCGGCCGGCGCGCTCGGCGGGCTCCACTCCTGGGTGACGTAGACCGGGCGCGTGGGCTCGAGTCGCTCGTCCGCTCCGGGGTCATCGGCCTGGCACGCCAGAGCGGTGACGGCGGCAAGGCAAGCCGCGAACCGCCACACTTGCAGCGTCACTCCTCGGCGCCGATCCACTCGTCGGTCGGGCCAACCAGGGCGAAGTGGCCGGGCGCGCTGCGGCCGCCGTCCTCGGTCGCGGTCGTGCCGACGCCGAGGTAGACGCCCTCGTCGAGCCTGCGGATCTCGTCGACGAGGGTGGTGTCGTTGAACGCGCCGTAGTCCATGATGTACGACGGATTGCCGTCGATCAGGGAGGGTCCCAAGCGGGTCGCGAACCGTCCGTTGCGGACAATCGAACGGTCCGCGAAGCGCCAGCGGTTGTAGCCCTCGCCCTCGGTCTCGGTCAGCGGGCGGTAGGCCTTGCCGAGCCAGTAGCCGCGCGCGGAAGCTTCGTCGTACATGAAGCCGGAGGTGCGGGTCTGACGTTCAGAGTCGCCTGCGTTCGGGATGACTCCCTGGTAGTGGCCGTCAAGTTCCGCCATTTCGGCGGCAGGGAGTGTCTTCCACAGAGCGACCGTGCTCTCGTGGTCGAGGGCGAGCAAGCGTTCCATGGTCCACGAGCCCTTGGCGCTCAGCGGAAAGCTCGCCTCCTCGGACGGCGCCTCCGCGACGATGTCCGCGTCGGTCGCTTCGGCCTGCGGCGAGCAAGCCGCGAGCACGAGCGCCAGGAGAGCGACGGCGGCCAAGGCGAGAAACCGGTGCAGCCTCATGGGACTACCTCCTCGATCTGTTGGGGAGAGGCCCGGAAACTAGCACGGCGTTTGACGAGTCGAACTGGAGCCGACGAGCGGATTTGAACCGCTGACCTGCTGATTACGAATCAGCTGCTCTGCCACTGAGCTACGTCGGCATGACCGGGTGAGACTCGCCGGTCGCGGCGCGAGGACGCCGGAGTGTAGCAGCGTGGGACTGCGGTGCTGGGTACCGGTGGCGTCGAGCGCTGCCGTGGTGCGGGTTCGCGATTCCTGTCGTTGGTACTGTGCCCCACCTCCGGTGTTCGGGCACCGTGAGCTTTCTGGAGGAGGCCTGTCGAGATGCGTACCTACGGTTGCCGGTCCATGGTCGCGCCGCTGAGGAGGGTGCTGGTCAAACGCCCGGCAGAGGCGTTCGTGGATCGCCAGCAGGTCGACGCTCAGTGGGAGGCCCTCGCGTACCTGGGCCGACCGGACCTGGATCGGGCGACCCGCGAACATCGACGGTTCCTCGCCCTGCTGGAGGCCGCCGGCGCCGAGGTCGAGCTCCTGCCGGAGGATCCGCGCACCGGCCTGGACTCCATCTACACCCGCGACCCGGTGCCCGCGGTGACCGAGCGCGGCGTCATCGTGGGGCGCCTGGGAAAGAGCGCCCGGGTGAAGGAAGCGGATGCCCAGACTGAGTGGTATGGACGGGCCGGCGTTCGGGTCATCGGCCGGATAGAGGCCCCGGGCACCGTCGAAGGCGGTGACGTTTCGTGGCTGAAGGACGATCTGCTCGTCGCGGGCTTGACGTACCGCACGAACGAGGAGGGAATCCGGCAACTCCAGGCCCTGCTGGCGCCGCGGGGAGTCGATGTCGTCACGGTCCCGATGGTTCACTGGGACGGCCCGGGCTCCGTCCTGCACCTGATGTCGATCATCAGCATGCTGGATGAGGATCTCGCGCTGGTCTACGAGCGGCTGCTGCCGATACCGTTCCGCGAGATGCTCGCCGGCCTGGGGATTCGGACGGTGGCCGTGCCGGACAGCGAGTACGACAGCCTTGGCTGCAACGTGCTGGCGGTGAAGCCGCGCCACGTCCTGATCCGGAGCGGCAACCCGACGACGGTCGAGCGGATGCGTGAAGCCGGATGCCGGGTCGAGGAGTTCGACGGGGATCACATCTGCTATCCGGGGAGCGGGGGGCCGACTTGCCTGACGCAGCCCCTGTTGAGGGCGTAGGGCCACTCCCCCAGAGGCCATGACGGTTCAGCAGTTCCCCAGAGCGCCGGGTCCGCCACCGGGTCGCGGCGGCATGTGGGAGTCGCTGCGGATCCCCCAGTTCCGCTGGCTCTACCTGTCGAACACGACCTTCTTCCTGGCCATGCAGGGCCAGTTGGTCGTCCGTTCGTGGCTCGTCTTCTCCCTGACAGGCAGCGAGATCGCGCTGGGGCTCGTCAGCCTGATGGTGGCACTCTCGATGCTCAGTCTGGGGCCGGTCGGAGGGGTTGCGGCCGACCGGTTCGAACGGAGGGGCCTGGTGGCCGCCGGGCAGGCGACGGTCGTGGTCGCCGAGGTGATCGTGCTTGGCCTGCTTCTGAGCGGGAATCTCGACTACTGGCACATCCTGGTCCAGGTGACGGTGGTGGGGGCGGTCTTCCCCTTCGTCATGCCGGCGCGCAACGCCATCGTCGCCGACGTGGTGGGCCGGCGGCGGCTGACGAACGCGATGGCGCTGAGCATGACCGCGGTCAACGTGACCCGGGTCGTGGGGCCGGCGGTGGGCGGCTTCCTGATCTGGGCCGCGGGCGTCAACGTCGCGTATTCGATCAACACCGGCCTCTATGCGCTGGCCCTCGCGGGCATGATGGGGGTCCATCGGGCGCCGGTGGCCGACCCCTCGAAGCACTCGATGCTCCAGAACATGGGGCAGGGCTTCCGGTACGTGGCGGAGAACCGGCTGGTCCTCGTCCTGCTGTTCTTCGGCCTGGTGCCGATGTTCCTGGTCATGCCCTTCCAGACCCTGCTCGTGGTCTTTGCCGAGGACATCTGGCAAGTGGGGGCGGGCGGCCTTGGAGCGTTGAGCGGAGCCGCCGGCGTCGGCGGTGTACTGGGGGCCGCGTTCGTTGCCTGGCGGTCCTACTCGACCCGCCGGCTCCGGTTGATGATGACCAGTGTCTTCGCCTTCGGCCTGTTCATGATGGGCTTCGCGCTCAGTCCGTGGTTCTGGCTCGGCCTGCCTCTGGTGCTGGCGGGTTCGGCCTTCCAGGCGATCTACACGACGCTGAACAACACGGCGATCCACGTCCTGATCCCGGATTCGGTACGGGGTCGCGTGTCCGGTTTCCTGACGATGTCGTTCTCGTTGCCGATGCTCGGCGTGGCGCCGATCAGCGCTCTGGCCGAGGTCTGGGGAGCGCCGGTCGCCGTGGGGTTGGCCTCGCTGCTCGCCGTCGTGGTGGCGATCGTGTTCTACCTGACGAGTTCCGACCTGCGGCGGATGGACCTGTTGATCCGGAAGGCGTTCAGGGCCGCAGCGCGAGCTGATGCCGAACTCGCGGTGAAACGGGAAGCACCGCCGCCGGCCACTCGCGGAGCGGCTCGCTGAGGACGCAGCAGGCAGTAGGAGGTATTGGATGCTGATCACGATCTCGAGGCAGTACGCGTCGGGCGGCACCCAGGTAGCGAGTCTGGTGGCGGAGCGGCTCGGGTGGCGGTTGGTCGGCAACTCTCTGATCGACGAGGTGGCGGAGCGCGCCGGTGTCCCGCCCGAGGAGGTCCAGGCGCGCGAGGACCGGCCGCCGGGGTTCATCGAGCGGCTGGCCCGCGTCGCCAGTGCCCAGCTTCCCGATCTGTTCCTGCCGGCGCCGCCGATCGGTCAGCCGATCGGCGAAGGCAACCTGGTCCGCGTCACCCGGAGCGTCGTCTGCGAAATGGCCGGCGAGGGTCCCTGCGTGTTCGTGGGCCGGGCATCGGCGGCGGTACTAGCCTGGCGGGAGGATGCGCTCCATGCGCGGCTGGTCGCGGGGCCCGAGTTCAGGAGGCGAGTTGCCGTCGAGGTGATGGGCGTTCCCGAGAAGGAAGCCGGTGCGGTCGTCGCCCGGCGGGACGTGAACCGGGTTCGCTACCACCGTGAGTACTACGCCCGGGACTGCGACGATCCCCGGCACTACGACCTCGTCCTCAACACCGAGCGACTCGGCTTCCCGGGCGCCGCCGAGCAGATCCTCCACCGTGCCCGGGCGCTCGGCTGGGCCGACTGAGTACTCTCACGGGACAACCGCAAGAAGGGGAGTGGAGATGAGTCGATCCATCAGGACCGTTCCGGGCGTGCTTGCCGCGGTGCTTCTGGCCGGAAGCCTGGCTGCCGGGGAGCAGGTCATCGAGACGGAAACCCATCGGTTCGAGGAGGTGGCCGAAGGGGTCTACTTCGTCTCCGGGACCGGTGCCATGGTCACGCGCAGCAACGCGATGGTCGTCGTGACCGAGGAGGGCGTCCTGGTCGTCGACTCCCACATCACGCCGGCCGCGGGTCGGGCGTTGATCGAGGGCATCGGCCGGATCACGGACAAGCCGATCCGTACGCTGGTCAACACGCACTTCCACTACGACCACGCCCACGGCAACCAGGCCTTCGGCCCGGGCGTGCGGGTCGTGGGGCACGAGTACACGCGCCACAAGATGACGACGGCGCCGCTCGAGGAGCACACCTTCAAGGGTTCTTCAGAGCGGGACAAGCAGGCGCTGGAGGAGATGCGGGCGGCTCTGGAGACGGCTTCCGACGCGGAGCGGGAGGCGCTGGAGATGCAGATCAGCATCCAGGCGGCCCACGTCGAGTCGACGGCCGAGATCGACCCGGTGCCTCCGGACACGACGCTGGCGGAGAAGATGACCTTCTTCCGCGGCGGCCGGGAGATCCAACTCCACTTCCTGGGCCGCGCCCACACCGGCGGCGATGTCGTCGTCTACCTGCCCGCGGAGCGGCTGGTGTTCACCGGCGACATGATGCTCGGGGGACCGCCGTGGCCGGGCGACGGCTGGGTCAACGAGTGGCCGACCACGCTGGAGCGGCTGAAGCAGCTCGACTTCGACCTCATCCTCCCCGGCCACGGCCCGTACTTCCGCGACCGCGAGCTGATCGACCACGTCCAGGCCTTTCATCGGGAACTGTGGGAAGTCGTCTCGGCGCTGCACACCAAGGGCGTCTCCGCGGAGGACGCGGTGGAGCGGATCGACCTGTCCCACCACGCGAAGAACCTGCCGCCGGCCCGGGTCCGGGTGGACCTCCGCGGGGTCCAGCGGATGTACATGGTGCTGGACGGGACGGCCGAGTAGAGCCCATCCCCGGCTCCCGGGCCCGGGCGGCTACCAGGTGTCGATGTAGGGCCGCTTCTTGCCGGTCCGTGGCGGCGGCTTGGGCAGGCGCTTCATGCTCTCCGTGATCCAGGAGCGGGTGTCCGCAGGGTCGATCACGTCGTCGAGGCCGCCGCCGGCGGCTGCGTTGACGGCCTTGGCACGTTCGTAGGAGGCCTCGACCCGCCGTTCGAATTCGAGCCGGCGTTCTTCCGAATCTTCGATCGCGGCAAGCTCCTTCCGGTAGCCGAGCTTGACCGCGCCCTCGATGTTCATGCCGGCGAACTCGGCTGTCGGCCAGCCGACAGTGAAGAAGCCGACCAGCGCGCTCGCGCCGCACATCGCCTGCACGCCCAGGCCGTAGGCCTTCCGCACGACGACGCCGAAGAGGGGCACTGAGAGATTCGCGCCGGTGTTGAACATGCGCGCGCAGTGGCGAACGAGCGCAGTCTTCTCGTGGTCGGGGCCGACCATGATTCCGGGGCAGTCCATCAGGCTCAGCACCGGGATGTCGAAGGCGTCGCAGAGCTGCAGGAAACGGGCGCCCTTGTCGGAACCGTCCGAGTCGATCGCGCCGGCCAGGTGGTGCGGGTTGTTCGCGATGACTCCCATCGGCCTGCCCTCGACCCGGATGAACGCCGTGATCACGCCGATCCCGAACTTCGGCCGGATCTCGAGCACGGAGCCGACGTCGGCGAGCGTGTGGACGATCTCCTGCATGTCGTAGAGGCGGAGCCGGTTCTCCGGGACCACGTGGCGCAGCGGCCGCTGGTCGTGGGCCTCCCAGTCGGAGGTCGGCCCCTGGAAGTAGGAGAGGTACTTCTTCGCGACATCGACCGCTTCTTCCTCGTCCTCGACCAGGATATCGACGACGCCGTTCGGCACCTGGAACGACATCGGGCCGACTTCCTCGGGCGTGTAGACGCCGAGGCCGCCGCCCTCGATCATCGCCGGGCCGCCCATGGCGATCGTCGACGCCTTGGTGGCGATGATGACGTCGCAGCAGGCGAGCAGGGCCGTGTTGCCGGCGAAGCAGCGGCCGTTGTTCACGCCGACGAGCGGTATGAGTCCGGAGAGCTTCGAGAACTGGGTGAAGGTGTAGGTGTCGAACGCGACCCGGGGCCCCGTGTAGTCGTCGCCCGGCCGGCCGCCGCCGCCTTCCGTGAAGAAGACGAGCGGCAGCATGTAGCGGTTCGCCAGGTCGAACAGGCGGTCCTGCTTGTAGTGGTTGCGGCCGCCCTGGGTGCCGGCGAGGACGGTGTAGTCGTAGGAGAGCACCATCGTCCGCGACCTCTCGTCGTCGAAGAGGTCGCCGTTGATCGAGGCGGTGCCGGCGACCACACCGTCGGCGGGGGTGTACTCGCGCAGCTTCTCGTCGCTGTACTTCTGGTGCTGGCGGGCCACGATCAGCGGCCAGTACTCCTTGAACGACCCTGAGTCGACGAGCTGCTCGATGTTCTCCCGGGGCGTCCGGAAGCCGAACCGGCGCCGCCGGGCGACCGCCTCCGGCCGGTTCTCGTCCAGGGTGTAGGCGTGGCGCCGGATGTTCTCCTCCAGATCGGGCCGGATGTAGTCCGGATCGATCTCGATGGCGGCGTCCGCCGCCTCGCCGCCCTCGGCGCCTTCCACGAGGACGAGGGGATAGCCCTCCCGGATCGTGTCGCCGACGGCCATGGTGACCCGGAGCACCGTTCCGCTCGTGTCGGAGCGGAGCACATGCTCCATCTTCATCGCCTCGATCACGGCGACCTGCTGGCCACGCAGGACCTCTTCGCCTTCCTCGACGTCGATGCTGACGATCGTGCCCTGGATCGGCGCGGCGATCCCCGTGGCGCCTTCGGGGCCGTCCAGCGGCACCGGCGGGCCGCCGACATCGTCCATCCGTTCCGTTTGCGCGGCCTTCGTCTCCTGGTCGTACGCAAACAGGGCCAGGGGATCGGCCGTGTCGACGCGGGCGCCAGCGAAGCCGCTGTCACGGGCGCTGTCTTCGGCGGAGGGGGCCTCGGCGCCGGCCGTGGGATCGGCGGCCGGGACGAAGCGGGGTCTGCGGCCGTTGCCGGCGGCTGCCGCCAGATCCCCGGCGTTGTCGTCCAGCCAGCGTGTGTAGAGGCGGCCGGCCTCGAAGTCCGGATGGGCGAGGACGCTCTGGAGCCAGGGGATGTTCGTCGCGGGTCCGCCGATGCGGAACTCGTCGAGGGCCCGGGAGGTCCGTTTGACGCTGGCCGCGAAGTCGTCCGAAGGCGAGTGGGCGATCACCTTCGCGAGCAGCGAGTCGAACGCGGGGTTCGGCTCGTAGCCGGCGTAGCCGCAGCCGTCGACTCGCACGCCGGGGCCGCTCGGCGGTTCGTAGGCCGCGAGAACACCGGAAGAGGGCCGCACGTTGCCGTCGGCGCCCAGGGTCTCCAGGTTGACACGGGCCTGGATGGCGAAGCCGCGCGTGCGGCGGGCGTCCGGGTCTTCGAGCTCGAGGTCCGCGAGCGACTCGCCGCGGGCCACGCGCAGTTGAGCCTGCACCAGGTCCACTGCGGTCACGGCTTCGGTCACCGTGTGCTCGACCTGGAGGCGTGCGTTCGTCTCGATGAAGGCGAAGCGGCCGGCGCCGCCGCTGTCTCCGCCCGCGCCGTCGCCGGCATCGATCAGAAACTCGAAGGTCCCGAGACTGCTGTACCTGGCCGCGCCGCCCAGGCGGAGCGCCGCGTCGATGATCGCCTGGCGGACCTCGGGCCCGAGGTTCGGCGCCGGCGCCGTTTCGACCACCTTCTGGTGCCGGCGCTGGGCGCTGCACTCGCGCTCGCCGAAGTCGACCAGGCCACCGACTTTGTCGCCGAGGAGCTGGACCTCGATGTGGCGGGCGCGCGGGAGGAGTTCCTCGACGTAGAGACCGCCGTTGCCGAAAGCGCGTTCGGCTTCGGAGCCGCAGCGTTCGTAGGCCTGGTCGATGTCGCCGGCCGACGTGACGATGCGGGCTCCGCGTCCGCCGCCGCCGCCGAGCGCCTTGATGATCATCGCTCCGCCGTCGCCGAGAGCGGCGAAGAACTCGCGTGTTTCCTCCAGGGTGGTCGTGTGGTCCGTGCCTCGCAGCACGGGCACGTCCGCGGCCCTCGCGGCCGTACGCGCTCGGCCCTTGTCGCCGAACAGCTCCAGGACCTCCGGCCGCGGGCCGACGAAGGTGATGCCGGCCTCCGCGCAGGCGGCGGCGAAGCCGGCGTTCTCGGCCAGGAAGCCGTAGCCCGGGTGGATCGCGTCGCAGTTCGCGTCGGCGGCTTTGGCCACCACGTCCTCGATGTCGAGGTAGGCCCGCACTCCGCGTCCGCCGAGTGCTACGGCCTCGTCGGCGATTCGCAGGTGGAGTCCGTTGGCGTCGTCTTCGGAGTAGACGGCGACGGTAGCGATGCCGAGATCCATCGCCGCGCGGGCGATCCGTACCGCGATCTCGCCGCGGTTGGCGATCAGCAGGCGGCGCATCGGCTCAAGGAGTGACGGTGGTGCGGCGGGTGGCGCGCTCTGTGCAGGGCATGGGGACAGGGATTATAGAAGGCTGTGCTGTCGCTCCGGCTCGGGCGCGGGCTCGCTTCCGCCGGTTTCGCTGGCCGGGTCGTCTTCGTCTCCGGGTTGAACCGGAAGGCCGTTCCGGCCAAGTTCGATCAGGCGGTGCCTGGCGTCTCCTGTGAGACCTCGCGCGGCCCACTCCCTGACTTCCTCCTCCTGCGTGAAGACAACGATCTGCCGTTCCTCGCTGAGGGCGAGCAGCAGGCCGAGGAACCGAACCGTCCGGTCGGTGTCCGAATGCACGGTCGCATCGTCGAGGAACAGGGGCGCGGACTCGCTCTTGTCGCCGAGCGCCTCGGCGAGGCCGATGCGGAGCAGCAGGTAGGTCTGGTCGACCGTGCCGTGCGATAGCTCGGTGGCGGAGCGGAAGACGCCGTCTTCCACCTCGAGCTGCACCTCCATTCCCTCTTCCGGGTCGATACGGACGGCCGAGTAGCGGCCGTCGGTCACCAGGCTCAGCCGCTTCTCCAGCGCTTCGCGCAGGTCCGGCGCGAGCATGCGATGGACCTCGTCCTGGGCTGCTTTCAGGTGTTCCCTGGTCGTGTCGAGGATGTCGCTTGCCCGACGCAGGAGCGCGACCTCGCGCTCGGCGGCGGCCTGCTCCTCTTCGAGCTCGGCGAGCGAGGGGAGGTCGCCGTCGGCGGCGAGTTCGACCTGCTTCCGGTTGACCTCGATGCGGGCGTCGACCGCATCGGCACGGGCCTCGACCAGCTTCCGTTCCAGCTCGTCGTCGTCGAGCCCCGGGATGTCGTCCGTTTCCGCCGGCAGTGAGTTCGCGGCCTGGCTCGCCTGATCCGCGGCCGCGTCGCGCCGGGCCACGAGACTCCGGCGGTCGCTGCCGCCGAGGAGCCGCTGCAGGTGGTCCCAGTCGTTTCGCTGGTCCCGTAGCCGGCGCTCCCGATCCTGTAGCCGCCGCGCCGCCGCCTCGGCATTCCGGCGGCAGCGCTGCTCGTACCGATCGAGCAAGCCGGCGACGGACACTTCCGGGTCCTCCAGGCCGCGGCTGCCCAATGCGGCGCGGAGGGTGACTTCGGCCCTCGTCTCCGCTTCACGCGCCGCTTCCACCCGGCTGAGCCAGAGAGTCTGCTCGCGGTCCCAGGCTTCACGCTCCCTGAGTGCCGCAAGGGCGGTCCGCACGGCATCCGCATCTGCTTCGAGGCCGAGGGACGCGAGTTCGTGTCCGACCTCGTCGATCTGGCGGTCTCTGCGCCTCTTCTTCCGCTTCAGATCCCGCAGGTCCGCCTTGGCGTCGGCCAGCTCAAGTCCCCGGGACGCCTGTTCGTGTGAAGGAGGCGGGGGAGGTAGACGCAGTCGCTTCTGCGCGCGATAGATGAGGAGAGAGCAGACGAACGCGAGCAGGGCGCCGGCGATACCCAGTGCGCGAGGAAGCAGATCGAAGAACCCCAACGCCACGAGAAGACTGCCCGCGACGCCGACGGTCCAGGGCCAGTGGCCTAGACCGACGGCTGCTTCGAGCTGACGTCTCGGCTGCTCCAGCTCATCACGAAGCGCCGCGATTCGCTGTTCCGCTTTGTCGAGCGACTCGACGGGCGGCAGCTCGAGGACCTCGAGCGCGCGCTTGACGGTCGGCCCGTCGGCCTTGGAGATGACCGTCGCCGGAGGCTCGCCGGGTCCCAACTGTTCGCGCAGGGTGCGCGCTTCGGTGGCCGCACGCCACGTCCTTGCCGCTTCGGCGACCTCCGGGGCCACTTCAACGTCACCCTCGGTCGCCTGGCTCGGTTCCGTGGCCGTTCCGGCGCCGGTCTCTTCGCCGGGCGCCGGCGGGGCGCCGTCGGGGAACTTCGGCGCCAACCGGTCGATTTCGGCGAGGCGCGCCTCCAGCCGACCGAGTTCCCGTTCGGCATGCACGCTCTCGCACGCCTGGACGAGGGCGTTGGCACTCCGGGCCCAGTCGCGGGCCGCACTCAGCTCGTTTTCCAGGCTTGTCCGCAGCTTGTGGCGGCTTCTGCCCTGCTCCAGGGCCTCGCGGGCTCCGGCGGCGCGCTCGATCGACCGCTGCAACGGCCTGGTGGAGTTGCGGCGCTCCAGGCCGATCTCTTCGCTGGCGTACTCGCTCAAGGTACGGAGTGCCTCGACGGCGGTGGCCGCGCCGCCGGCCGAGGCGGCCGCCCGCTGGAGTTCTTCCTTGAGCGCGGAAGCCTCGTCGCCCTTCTTCTCGCTCTTCTGGCGCAATCTCTGGATGTCGCCCTGGCCGATGACCAGCGTCGACGGCATGACCTGGCGGTTCAGACCGAGGAACCGCGAGCCGTCGATGCTGCCGCTGTAGATGATCTCGTCGCCGATGGTGCGTCCGGTGTCGGCGTCCTGGGCAACGCTCTCCTTCGTGTCGAGGTCACGCTGCTGGATCTCGATCCGGCGCCCATCGTCGAGTTCGAACTTCACGGTGGCGCGCCACTGGCCGCCGCTCCAGGGCTTGTACTGGCGCTCGAACTCCCGTTCTTCCAGGGTGTTGGCGCCACGGCCGCGGCGCCGGCCGCAGAGACCCGCGAAGATCGCCTGCAGCCAGGTCGACTTGCCGGCCTCGTTGTCGCCATGGATGACGGTCATTCCGGGCGCCAGGTCGAGTTCGCCGTTGAGCTTGCCGAACTCGTGCGCGCGGACGCGGTGGATCTTCACGCGGGCTCTCCGATCGAGGGGTCCGTCTCGGAAGCGCCCATCCGGAGCTCGTCGATGACGGCGAGATCGTCCCGGCCGTCCAGCGCGCGGAGGCCGGCGAGAAGCACGAGCCGCTCGGCTTCCGGGTCCAGGTCGTCTTCGCGGACGCGCTGTACGAACATGCCGCGAACGGTGGGCTCCTGTTCGATCTGCTCCAGGTCGTAGGGCGGCGTCAGACCGGAGATGTCGACGAGTACCTGCTCGATTCCGTCCGGCAGTTCGAACGAGCTGGTGGCGAAGTCATCCTCGTGCAGGTGAAGGTCGTCCGGTTCGCCGATCAGCCGGATGCGAGCGGCGCCGGCCAGTCCAGAGAGCGCGTCGCGGACCCGGTCCCGAGCCTGACCCGGGTTCTCGACCTCCGTCAGGTCGACGCTCAAGTTGTGAAGCGCCGGAGGTCGCGGGTCGAGCCGGCGCCGCGTCACGCGACCATCTTCGATCTCCAGGATCACGGCGCTTCCATAGGCCTCGTTGAACTTGAGTCGTTCCAGGGAGCCGAGGCGGGTCCAGGTCGGTCGGTCGGCGGGTTTGTGAGAGTGGCCCACGACGGCGTGGTCGAAGCCGGCGGCGCCGATCTGGTCGCCCTCGAACGGGGCGTGCCGGTACTGGCCCTGGAACGCGGCGTTCCGCTCCTCGCCGTGGAAGACGGCGATGTGAGTACCGGAGCCCTCGACCCGGAATCCGTCGTCGAAGAAGCCGGGAGTGTCCGCGGGTTTGCGGTGGGCGGCGCCCCAGATCGTCAACCCGTCTGCGAGCCCTCTCGACGTGAAGCGCGTCTCGCTGAAGATGTGGACGTTGTCCGGCCAGTCGACCCGCCGGTACGGGCTCTCCGTGTCCGCGTAGTCGTGGTTGCCGGGAGCGGCGAAGATCTGGAGTTCCGATCGTTCGAACACCCGTCGGAGGAAGTCGACCGTGTCCGGCGACACGAGTTCGTGCTCGAACAGGTCGCCGCCGATCAGCACCGCGCCAGCGCCCTCATGCCGGGCCTGCTCGAACGCCCTGGTCACGCCCTCGCGCAGCCGCTGGCGCTGCCGCCGGGCGACCTCCCGGCTCGCCCAGCCGAACTTCGAGTCCAGGTGAACGTCGCTGAAGGCGAGGAGCTTCACGCCCCGGGCGTTCCAGGCGGAGCGCTAGCGGCGCCGGCGGTGCGCGTCACTCCTCGAGAACCGCGGGCCAGTTCTCGTCGGCCTGCTCGATGTTCCGGTCGCGGTCCTCGAGCCACTGCCTCATGACCCTCCTGTTGTAGTTCAGGTAGAGCTTGCCGTTCACCACGGTGAACGCGTCCGGATCGGTGGGGGCGGTGTAGTTGCGGCTCACCGCCCAGGCGCAGTAGCCGCCGTACTGGGGCGCGTACTTCTCCGGATGTTCGGAGAAGGCTTCCCGGTTCCCGGCGCTTGCGAAACGCCAGTCGGTGCCCTGCCAGCCGAGCGTGAAGTCCTTGTCGCCTTTGACCGCCTTCCCTTCCGTGAAGTAGGCGACCGGGTCGTAGCCGCGGATGGCCAGGTCGCCGCGGCTGGTGAAGACCGGGTCCTTTTCGGCGGCGGCGGCCGGAATCGCGGCCAGTGCGGAACTGATGATGAAGGCGGCCAGGGCCGTCTCGCGAGCGAATCGGCCGCGACGACCGCGGTGCTGTGGCATGGACATGAGGCGAGTCCTCCTGGGGCGAGTCTATTCAGTCGCCGTGCCGGTTCCCCCGGGTCGGGACTGGCGGGGAGCGAGAGTTCAGATCTCGAGTCTCTCCGTCTGGAGCCCCTTGAAGCGTTCGAAGTCGCGGTCGTGGGTCAAGAGCCTGGAGACGCCGTGCTCACGGCAGATCGCGACGATCTGGGCGTCGAAGACGAGGTTCCCGACGGCGTTCACTTCGCGGATGGCCTCCAGCAGAAGTTCGCCATAGTGCGGGCCGGGCCGCAGCAGCGTCAGACTCGGTGAGGCGAGGAGGCGCTCGACGTTCGCGCTGACTTCGTTCGCCGTGTACGGTGGACTGAGGATCTTCGGATGCGTCGCTACACGAAGAAACTCGACCAGGCACGGCGCCGGAAGGGACCAATTGAACAGGGAACCGGAAAGCGCCTCAAGGTGGCCGCAGGCGGCCTTGTGCATGCGAGAACTCGTGTCGTGGGCGTAGACGAGGATGTTCGTGTCGATGGCGATCAATCCAGACCGTCCATGATGTCGTAGAGGGAGTTGCGGTCGGCGACGTCAACGCCCGGCAGGGTGCGCGTCTTCTTGGTGACGAGCTTCAGCTTGAACGGCTCCTCGGTCCGCTGCGGGGGCTGCAGGTACTGGCGGATCGCTCGCTCGATCAGGCGCGTCAGCGGTTCGCCATCCTCTGCAGCGCGTACCTTGGCTGCCTTGATCAGGCGGTCGTCGAAGTTCAGCGTGGTCTTCATACAGAAATCTGTATCACCTCCGTTGGATTCCTGTCAACGGAGCCGGTCCGGTTGTTCACAGGCCTCGGGAAGCCACGCCGCGAACGGGCGGAGTCGTGTCGCGGATAGTGTCTGCTGCGGCCATGCGGCGTTCTACTACCTTCGCCTTGGTCCTTCTGGCTGCAGTTCTCCCGGCGTGCGGCGAAGCGGACGGCGGCGCGGACGTGTCGACGGCGGTTCCCGCGCCGGAGCCCGTCTTCTTCGAGCACGCTTCCGAAGCGGGTCTCGATTTCGTCCACCGCAACGGCGCGGTCGGCGACTACAACTACCCCGAGCTTCTGGTGGGAGGCGGCGCGCTGCTGGACTTCGACGAGGACGGGTTGCTCGACGTCTACCTGGTTCAGAGCGGTCCGGTTCCCGGGGCGCCGGAAGCCGCCACTTCGGCGGGCCCGGCCGCCGACCGGCCGGGCAACCGCCTCTACCGCAACCTGGGCGACGGCGCCTTCGAGGACGTGACGGACGCCGCCGGCGTCGGCGATACAAGCTACGGCGCTGGGGCCACCGCGGCCGACTACGACCGGGACGGCCTGGTCGATCTCTACGTGACGAACGTGGGCCCGAACAGGCTCTACCGCAACCTCGGCGGCGGCACGTTCGAGGACGCTACGGAGCGTGCCGGCGTCGGCGACCCCGCCTGGTCTTCCAGCAGCGTCTTCTTCGACTACGACGGCGACCTGGACCTGGATCTCTTCGTGGCCAACTACGTCGTCTGGAGCGTCGGCCGCGAGCGCCCCTGCCTGGGTCCGAACGGCCTCCGGAACTACTGCAATCCGGCGGAGTACCCGCCGGCGCCGGACACCCTGTACCGCAACGACGGCGGCGGCCGGTTCACGGACGTGAGCGAGGCGGCCGGCCTCCGCTCGGTTGCCGGACCGGGGTTGGGGGTCGTCGCGGCGGATTTCGACGGCGACGGGCTCAGCGATTTATACGTGGCGAACGACCAGGCGGCGAACCACCTGTGGCTGAACCGGGGTGACGGGACGTTCCGCGAGGACGCGCTGGCGCGCGGGGCCGCGTTCAACGAACTCGGCCAGCCCGAGGCCGGCATGGGCATCGCGGTGGCCGATCCCGACGGCGACGGCGACCTCGACCTCTTCCTGACCCACCTGAGCGGGGAGACGAACACGTTCTACCGCAACGACGGCGGCGGTTTCTTTCACGACGTGACCGACGAGGCGCGGCTCGGCGGCGTGAGCAAGCCGTACACCGGCTTCGGCACCTCCTGGTTCGACTACGACGGCGACGGCGTGCTCGATCTGTTCATCGCCAACGGCAAGGTGACGCCGGGAGATACGGCCGCCTTCGACTACCGGGAACCGAACCAGTTGTTGCGCGGCACGCCCTCCGGTGGCTACGAGGACGTTTCAACTCGCGCCGGCGCCGCCCTGGACCTGCTCGAGGTGAGCCGCGGCGCGGCATTTGGCGACCTGGACAACGATGGCGACGTCGACGTCCTCCTCGTCAACAACGAAGGGCCCGCGAGGTTGTTCAGGAACGACGTCGGCAATCTCCGCTCGTGGCTGGTCGTCGACCTCTGCGGCGGCGGGATCTTCGACCGCTCGGCGATCGGCGCCCGGGTGACCGTCGAGACGGCTGGCCGAAGTTGGACCCGCGAGGTCCGCGCCGCCTACAGCTTCGCGGTCGCCAACGATCCCCGGGTCCACTTCGGGCTTGGCGACGCCGGTCGGATCGACCGGCTGGAGGTGCGCTGGCCGGACGGCACCGTTGCCGAACGCACCGACATCGAGGTGGACCGCATCCTGCGCCTGCTGGCGCCGGGCGGGAAGGCGCCAGCCGAAGGAGTCTGCCGTGACGCGGGGTAGCCCCTTCGCCCGCAGTGAAGCGCGGACGGTTGCAGTAGAGGAGCGCGTCGACATCGACACCGTAGCTCCGGGGGCGCGGGCCTGCTGGCCCGCATTCGCGGTCCTGCTGGCGCTCCTGCCAGGCTGCGCCGCTCCGCCGACCGACTCCGGCGGTGAAGCGACAGCGGCGCCAACCACGGACATCCCCCGCATCCCCAACCTCTCCGAACTCGACCCGGGCTTCGCCACGGCCGTCCGTGACGCTCTCGCGGTCGTTGACCGCGACCCGTCGAGGGGCGCGGCGGTCGGCGCCCTTGGCCGTCTCTACCAGGCTCACCGCTACGTCGACCAGGCCCGGCGCTGCTACGAACGGGCGGAGGAACTCGAACCATCGAGCCCCGACTGGCCGTACTACCTGGGCTTTCTCGCCGCGGGCCGCGGCGCCCACGAGGAAGCGGCGCGTCGCTTCGAGCGGGCTCTGGAACTCCGTCCGTCGTACTGGGCGGCGCGCGTCCGGCTCGGCAACGCGCTGTTGGCCGCTGGCGAAACTGACGGCGCGGAGGACGAGTTCCGCGCGGTGCGGGCGGCGTCTCCAGGCACGCCCTGGGGCGAACTCGGGCTGGGCAAGGCGTCCCGCCGCCGCGGCCAGCCGGAGGTCGCGGCCGAGCATCTGCGCGCGGCGCTGGCGCTGGATCCGGCCCATCGCGAGACCCGCTATCTGCTGGCGATGACCGAGCGGCAACTCGGCAACCCGGAGCGCTCTGAAGAGCTGCTGGCCGGTCTGGCGGACGCGGAAGTTCCGAGCCTCGACGACCCGATGCTGAAGGCCGTGTTCGCGCTGGTACGGGACACCCAGACCATGATCCGGACCGCGAACCAGCGGCTGGCGGAAGGTGACCATCTCGCCGCGGAACGCCTCTATCGCGAGGTCCTGCGGCTCGATCCCGGCTCTTATGACGCACACCTCAACCTGGGCGTGCTCCACGGTTTGGCCGACCGGAACCGGGAGGCCGCCGCGGCGCTGGAAAGGGCCGTCGAAATCGAGCCGGATCGGGCCGACGCCTACGCGCTCCTGACAATCGCCTACATCAGGACGGGGCGAGCCGAGGAAGGCCTGCGCCAGTTGGAGAAGGCGCTTGAGTTGGATCCCGATCATCCTCGCGCGCGGGAGATTCTCCGCAGCCTGGGCGGCGACGCGGCAGGCACGCGCTAAGCTGTCCGTTGCCCCTTGACGAAACCTTGCCATCGAGGAGCACCGCCGCCGGGCGGGGCGACACCGTTGGCACTCCCGCCGGGGGTGTTCGGGAAGGAGGGTCGAAGGCTTGCCCGGAGCGCCGCGCGGAGACGAGAGCGATGGGCGGCGGAGAGTCTCCCCGGAACGCCGGACCGGCGCTTTCCGGCTTGGAGTGGTCGTCGCGTTTGCCTCGTTGGCCTTAGCGGCATCGCTCGCGATGGCCAAGGCGAACCGGGCCCCCGTCCTCTTCGCCTTCCTCGGCGACCTGACTCTCCATGAGGGCGATTCGCCGTATCGCTTCGATCTGGCGGATCACATCGCCGACCCGGACGGCGACCCGCTCAGCTACGGCGTGACCATCCCGTCGTTCGTGGGCCTCGGCTTCGAGGGAACGATGGTGTCCGTCAGACCTCTGAAGCGGGGGAGCGGGACGATCACGATCAGGGCCACGGACCCGTCGGGCCTGTATGCCGAACTTGAGTTCTCCGTGACCGTGAAACCGCCCAACGAGGCCCCGGTCCTGCTGGTTCCGATCGAGGACATGGCGCTCACGGTGGGAGGCCGGTCGGAGACGGTGGACCTGTCGTCGCGCTTCCTGGATCTGGAGCGGGACGAACTGGCGTACACGGTCTCGTCCGCGGATCCCGCCGTGGCCACCGCGGCCGTGACCGATGGCGCGCTGACGGTGACGGCCGTGGCCGCGGGAGCGACCACGGTGACGGTTGCGGCCAGCGACCCCGGCGGCCTGACCTCGGCACCGGACCTTTTCGCCGTGACCGCCAGGTCCCCCGTGAACGTGACGATCCCGGACGCCAATCTCCGTGCCGCCGTGGAGCGGGAGCTGGAGAAAGAGGCGGGCGCGACGATCAACAGCGCGGAGATGGAACATCTGACCCGGTGCGACTTCGCCGGTATGGACATCAAGAGCCTGGAGGGTCTTCAGTTCGCGACCGGCCTCATCTCGCTGGACCTCTACGACAACGAGGTCGCGGACTTGAGGCCACTCTCAGGGTTGCCCTCGCTCACGGAACTGGTTCTGTTCGTGAACGTGGTCTCCGACCTGACGCCGTTGGGAGGCCTCCGCGCACTAACAACGCTGTATCTCGACGACAACCTGTTCACGGACCTGTCGCCGCTTTCGAGGCTGACCGATCTCACGGTCCTCTCCCTCGGGGGCAACTCGGTCACAGACTACAGTCCACTGTCAAGCCTCTCCAACCTCGCTGAGTTGTCTCTCCGGGACAACGCCATGACCGATCTGACCGCCCTGACGAGCCTCGGCAGTCTCAGAACGCTATGGCTCTTCAGAAACTGCGTTACGAACGTCCAGGCCCTGAACCGCAACACGGGGTTGCGGGCGGGCGATACCGTTTACCTTGTCGGCAACGCGCTGGACCGAGACACTCTGGCCAAGGACGTGCCCGCACTCCGGGCTCGGGGCGTGACGGTTCTAGTCTCAGAGGCTCCTACAGTCAGACTCGGGGTACCGACGCATGTGGTCGCGACGCCCGGGGACCGGCAGATCACAGTGAATTGGCAGGCTCCCGCAGGCGTGGCCGATATCCCGGTTTACGAGCTGCGTTGGCGGTCGGCGACGGGGTCCTTTGGCGGTTGGGCCGCCATGCCATGCTCCTCAAAGCGGCGGCACCGGATTCCGGGGCTTGCGAACGGCACGACCTACACGGTTGAACTGCGGGCGGCGGGACATGCCGACAACAGAGTCGCGCGGGTCCGGGCGACACCCGGCGCTTCCAGTGTGCCTGCATCTGGAGAGAGGAGCCTGCAGGCGGCTTTGACGGCGCCCGGTTGGGTTCCCAGAATAGTCTCGGGCTACGGCGGTACCGAAGTCCAAGCCGAGGGGGGTTGGGTGCTACACTTGGAGGATGGCACTGTCCGGCAGCCGCCGCTGTACCTGCGCGAACTCCGGGTCATCGAGGATCCGCCCGCGGATACGGAACAGGTTCGAGTGAGGCTCTCGACATCGGCGGCCGCAGCGTCGCCTCCTCCTCAGGGCACGTTCCGCGAGCAAACCACACTTGCTTGCCGTGCACGACATTGGACTTGAAGAGGCACTGGTAGACGCCAGTGGTTCGCCTCTCGTGACGGCGGAGTTGGCGCCCCTTGGCAAGGGGTGGTTCGGCGGGGTGTTGGCGGGCGACAAGAAGGAGTTTGGCAGGCGCTCAAGGAGTGTGGCTCTAGTGAAAGCGAGGGCCTGTACGTTGTGTTGATGCCTTGACCTGAGTTCTTGAGGTGGTTGTGTAGCCGATGGTTGCAGCACATGAGTGCATTTCGAGGAAATCGGCCGCACTCGAAAGGGGGCAGCATGGGTTGGACGCTTCGCGGTTCTTCGTTGCGGGTGGCGGTGGGATGCATGCTGGCTCTGGGAGCGACGAGCGCCGGCTTTGGGCAGATCGTGATCAACGAGATCATGTACGACCCGAGCGTCAGCGGCGACGTGAACGCCGAGTGGTTCGAGCTCTACAACGCGGGATCCGCGGATGTCGACATCAACGGCTGGATCATCAAGGACGATCAGACCACCAACGAGAGGCACACGATCAACAACGGTGGCCCCCTGTCGATCGGCGCCGGAAAGTACCTCGTTCTGGGGCGGAACTCAAACAAGGCGGCGAACGGCAACGTGACCGTGAACTACGTCTACGCCACCGTGGGCCTCAGCAACGGTACGGACGGCCTGATCCTGGAGAACCCCGACGCCGTGACTCCAGAGCAAGACAAGGTGGTCTGGGGCACCGCGAACGGTTTCCCTGATCCCTCGAACAGCGCCTCCATCGCGCTCAAGTTCAAGAAGAACTCGAATCCTCTGGACAACCTCCAGGGCGAGAACTGGTGCACTTCGACGACGCCGATCCCAGGGGGCGTCGACGCTGGCACGCCGGGCGCGGAAAACAGCGACTGCGAGATCACGCCGCCCTTCACCGGCTCGATCGGCGGCATCCAGGGGACGGGCGCCATCTCGCCTCACGTGAGAGCGGAATCGGTGACGACGAACAACAACATCGTCACCGCGGTGGGCGCCGGCGGCTTCTTCATGCAGTCGCCCGGCACCGGCGACGGCAATCCGGACACCTCGGACGGCATCTTCGTGGCGCATACGGATTCGCCGACTGTCTCCGTCGGCGATCGGGTCGATGTGAGCGGCACGGTGGAGGAGTACTTCGGCTTCACTCGGTTCGCTTCCGGGGCAACGGTCACGCTCGACGCAAGCAACCAGCCGTTGCCGGACTTCGTGGAGTTCGATGCGAGTCGTCCGGCAGCGAGTCCCGCCCAGGCGCACTGCGCCATGGAGCCGGAGTGCTACGAGGGCATGCGGATTCGGATCGCAAGCGGCACGGTATTGAGCGGCAGCCAGTACTTCGGCTCGGACAACGTCGCCGAGATGTACATCAGGCCGGGGGCCGGCCGCGCGTTTCGTGAGCCAGGCGTTCGGTACCCGGGGGTGACCAACCGACCGACCACTCCCGTATGGGACGGAAACCCGGAAGTGTTCGAACTCGACCCGGACAAACTGGGGCTGGAAAACGTGTCATGGGCGCCAGGCGCGACCTTCTCGGCGGCCGGAGTGCTCGGCTACGAGTTCGGAGGTTACGAACTGTGGGCCACGGAGCTCCGTGCGCGAACTGGAGGCATCACGCTGCCGCAGCCCGTGCGGGCCAAGGCCCAGGGCGAGGTGACGGTGGCGTCGCTCAACCTGCTGAACCTGAGGCAAAACAGCGCGGACCTGAGGTACCAGAAGCTGTCGCTCTACATTCGCGAGGTGCTCGGTTCGCCCGACGTGGTCGGCGTGCAGGAAGTCTATCTGCAGGCGGCTCTGGCCAAGCTGGCGACGCGGATCACCACGGACGACTCGAACGTCGTCTACACCGCCCACGTCGTGCAGACGGCGAACAGTCAGGCCGTCGGCTTCCTGGTGCGCTCCGGCGTCACGGTGAAGGGTGGGGGCCCGACGGAGCACGGCGCCGGGGAGACATTCGTCGATCCGCGAGACAACTCGAACGACCCCGTCCACGACCGCCTGCCGCTGATGCTCGAGGCGTCCGTGGGAAGCTTCGCGTTCACCGTGATCGATGTCCACACGCGTTCGCTGATCGGCGTCGATGACGCGGCCAGGGGCGGGTGGATACGCGCGAAGCGGCTCGCGCAGGCCCAGTCCGTGGCCAGGCTCGTGCAGCAGCAAAACGACGCCGGCGCCAAGGTGATCGTCGTGGGTGACTTCAACGCCTACGAGTTCACCGACGGCTACGTCGACGTCGTGGGCCAGATCAAGGGCAGTCTGAAGCCGAGCCGGAATCTGCTCTCGGGGCCGGACCTCGTCAACCCGAACCTCTGCAACCTGGTCGACGGCCTGCCGGCCGCGGACCGGTACTCGCTCCTCTTCGAGGGCACCGCCCAGGCGCTCGACCACGCTTTGGTGAACCAGCCGATGTCGCGGCACGCCGTCGAGATGGAGTACGGCCGCGGCAACGCGGACGCCGCCGGTGTGGAACGGAACAGCGCCAATGCTCTGGCCTCGTCGGACCACGACGGCCTCGTCGTGTACCTCTCGACCACGGACCGGGGTCGCTCGAACTGCCCGGTGGGTCTTGAAGACGGGCCCGACGGGGGAGGCGGACTTCCCCCGCCGGGTGGGGACCCCGATCCGCTGCCGACCGGACCGGCGGACCTGAGCCTCGGCGCCTCGAGCCGGATCGTCTCCGGCGCGCGCACCGAGATCCGGGTCGAGGTCGAGAACGACGGTCCGGGCCCGGCCACGAACGTCGTCGTGAGGAGTTCCCTGACGGCGTCGGGCCTGTCGCTCGACTTCGTGACGTCCGGCTGCGCCGAGGATCCAAACGGCGTGCCGGAGTGCGGTCTCGGCGACATCGCGGCCGGGGATTCGGCTTCGTTCAGGATCACCGTCAAGACGGACGTGGCGAGCGAGAGCGTCCTCAGATACGCGGGATCCGTGGTGAGCGACGTCACCGATCCGACGCCGGGCAACGACGAGGACACCGTCAGGCTGCCACTCGGCCCGCCGAACGCGCCCACCGACCTCACGGCCACGGCCGTCGGCGCCACGCGCATCGAACTGCGCTGGAGCGACAACTCGAACGCGGAGACCGGCTTCGCGGTCTACCAGCAGGGGCCGGGGGATTCCCGGCCGCGGCTGATCGGGATGGCGCCCGCGAACGCGACATCGACCATCGTGACGGACCTCGTCCCCGGCATCGCGTACCGGTTCGCCGTCGAGGCTCGCAACGGGGCGCTCGCCTCCGAACGCACGGCGACGGTGGCGGCGACCACCTGGTTCTCGGAGGAGGCCCGCTGCGACCAAGGGGACGTGCTCTGCCTGGGCAGCTTCGAGGTCGAGGTCGAGTGGGACGCGGGCGACGGGCGGTCCGGGCGCGGCGTCGCCGAACGGTTGACCGTCCGCAGCGGGGACTTCTGGTTCTTTGGTTCGAACAACGTCGAGATGGTGGTCAAGGTGCTGGACGGCTGCGCCCTGAACGGTCACATGTGGGTGTTCGCGGCGGGCCTGACGGACGTGGGGGTGACGACCACGGTGCGGGATCTGAGCACCGGCAAGGAACGACAGTGGTCGAACCCGCTAGGAACGCCGTTCGAGCCGATTCTGGACAAGGAGGCGTTCGCGAGTTGCGTCGCTCCCTTCAGTGTGGCGGCCGCCGACACGACCGTTCTGAGCGGCGCCGCGCTCGGCGTTCTGAGCGAGACCCGCCAGAGCGGGAGCGTCGCGGCGGCTGCGAGCTTCCCGATCTGGCGCGACGACGCGAACCGCGTCGCGGCCACGGGGGACGCCGCTTCCGACGCTGCCTGTGTCGCGAGCGAGACGGCTCTCTGCCTTCAGGACGACCGCTATCGAGTAAGCGCGGACTGGCGGGTCGGCGAGCAGGGCGGCATGGCGAAGGGGTTCCAGCGCACACCCGACACCGGGATGTTCTGGTTCTTCGGCCCGGACAACGTGGAACTCATCGTCAAGGTGCTCGACGGCTGCGCCGTGAACGGCCACCGATGGGTGCTGATGGGCGGCCTGACGGACGTTGTCGTCGACGTCTCGGTGACGGACAGCGTGACGGGAGAGGCCAGGATGTACGGAAGTCCGGGCGGCGCGCCGTTCCAGCCGATGTTCGACTTGGAAGCGTTCTCCTGTAACGCCGGGCCGTAGCCCGGGCCGGCAGCACTGCCGCCGGTCGCTATCATCGCGCGGCTTCAGAATGGGAGGCGGGAACGTGTTGAAAGCGGTTCAGTTGGGCGAGAAGTGCGGGCTCCGCGTGTCCGAGTTGTGCCTGGGGACGATGAACTTCGGCGAACCGGGCAGGGGCCACCAGGGCGACTGGACGCTCGACATCGACGCCTCGCGGCCGATCTTCCAGGCCGCCATCGAACGCGGCCTCTTCTACTTCGACTGCGCGGACATCTACGGCATCGGCGCCTGCGAACGGGTCGTCGGGGCGCTCCTGCGCGAGCTGCTGCCGCGCGACGAGTACGTGATCGCGACCAAGGTCTCCATGCCGATGGGGCGGTCGCCGAACCAGGGCGGCCTGTCCCGCAAGCACATCATGGAGGGGGTCGACGGTTGCCTGGAACGGCTGGGCCTCGACTACGTCGACCAGTTGATCATCCATCGCCATCCGCACGGCATTCCGGGCCAGGTTCAGGCACCGATCGAGGAGACGCTGGAGGCCCTGCACGACGTGGTGAAGGCCGGCAAGGCCCTCTACCTGGGCGCTTCGTCGATGTTCGCGTGGCAGTTCACGGAGCTCCAGATGACGGCGCGGCAGAACGGCTGGACCGAGTTCGTGTCGATGCAGAACCACTACAACCTCGTCTACCGCGAAGAAGAGCGGGAGATGAATCGCTACTGCGCCCGGACCGGCGTGGCGCTGACGCCGTGGTCGCCGCTGGCGCGCGGCATCCTCACCGGCTCGTACCGGGGCAGCTTCGACGAGGGCGGCACGGACCGCTCGAAGGGCGGGGACCGGGTGCGCACCGAGATGCTCTACGGGGGCGCCGCCACCTTCGACATCGCCGACCGGGTGGTCGAGGTGGCCGGGAAGTACGGCCGCACGCCAGCGCAGGTCTCGCTCGCTTGGCTGGTGAACAAGCCCGAGGTCACAGCGCCCGTCGTCGGCGTGTCGAAGATCTCCCAGATCGAGCAGCTCGTCGAGGCGACGACGATCGACCTCGATGCGGAGGACGTCACCTACCTGGAGGAGCTGTACCAGCCGGTGGAGAACCTGCTGTCGCTCGGCCATTCCTGAGGGTTCATGGCCCTCCTGCCGGGCGCCCAGGCGCTATCATCGGCGGCAACCTTGAAGCACCGCGTTCATCCGGAAAGCTGGGCGGTGGCTGCGATCGCCTGGTGCGTTGCCCTGCCTTTAGCTGCCATCGGCGCGCCGGTCGACACGGCCGGCCATGCCTGGGTCGGCGACCTGGCGCCGCTCGCGGAGTCGGAGTTCGGCTACGAACAGGCCGCGCATCTGCTGGAACGGGCCGGTTTCGGTGGTACGCCGGCGGAGATTCGAGAACTCGTTGCGCTCGGACTCGAGGGCGCGGTCGCCCGGCTCGTGGACTACGAGGCGGTCGACGACTCGGCGCTCGCGCCGTTCGACGAATCGGGCATCTGGGATCCGGGCATGGACCCGTTCCCGCCCAGCCGGGCGGCGGCGGTGCGGCGGGCGCGACGGCACGGCCGGTCGCTCGGCGTCGACGTTCTCCCCGAGGGTTCGTCGCGGCCGATCCAGCCCGTAGTCGACAAGTTCTTCTACGGGCTGCGCAGCAACGTGCTGGAGACGCGGCGGTTGGCGTTGTGGTGGGCCGACCGGATGGTGGTCACCCCGCGGCCGCTCGAAGAGAAGATGACCCTCTTCTGGCACGACCACTTCGCGACCTCGGAAGTCAAGGTCCGCGACGCCCGGAAGATGCACCTGCAGAACCGGACGCTGCGCGCTCATGCCACGGCGGACTTCAAGAGCGTGGTGCTCGCGGTCATGCGCGATCCGGCGATGCTGGTCTACCTCGACAACCGGGAGAACGTGAAGGACCACCCGAACGAGAACTTCGGCCGCGAGCTGCTCGAGCTGTTCACGATGGGCCAAAACAGCGGAGACACGCGCAACTACACCGAGCAGGACGTTAGGGAGGCGTCGCGGGCGTTCACCGGCTGGACCAACGACGTGCTCGACTACCGATTCGACGCCGAACTCCACGACGACGGCCCGAAGACCTTCCTGGGGCGCGGGGGCAACCTCGGTGGCGAAGAGGTGCTCGACATCATCCTCGAACAACCGGCGACCGGCGAGTTCATCGCCGGCAAGGTCTACCGCTACCTTGTGCGCGAGGACCTCGACGCGGCGCTCCAGGTCGAACTGGGCCGTCGGCTGCGCGAATCGGGCTACGAACTGAAGGCGTTGCTGCGGACGATCCTCTCGTCGCGGGACTTCTACAGCCCGCCGTCGGTCGCCACCCAGATCAAGAGCCCGGTCGCGCTGTTCGTATCGACCTACCGCAAGCTCGGCGTGCCGAGGGCGCCCACGGTGCCCGACATGAACAGCCTCGCGGGTCGCCTGGGCCAGCAACTGCTCTACCCGCCGAACGTGGCCGGCTGGGCGGGCGGGCGCACCTGGATCACGCCGGCGACCCTGCTCGAGCGCGGCAACGCGATGCGTTCCGTCCTCTTTCCGCCGACGCTCGAGGAGTTCGGCCATCCGGACCGGCGGATGCCCGGGATCTATCGCCAGGTCGGCGAGCGTCTGACGCGGGGCATGACGATCACGGCGGCGACCAAGCAGGGCGACGCCGCGTCGAATACGCTGGCCGACGCGGATGAGGAGTACAACACCCGCTACGGCGGCTACCGCGGCTACGTCGTGGCCTACGAACGGGTCAAGCTCGTGCCGCGCCACGTCCTCGACGTCGATTTGCGGGCCATGGTGCTGGCGGCCGGCGCCACCGATGTCGAGGGAGCGGTCGACCACCTCCTGCACCGGTTCCTGCGCGTTCCGTTGACGGGCCGAGGGCGCGCGGCCCTGGTTCGGCACCTCAAGCAGGAGCTGGAGTCGACCGGTCTGGACGCGCAAGACCCGGGCGCGCCTCAGAAAGTCGAGGAAGCGCTACGCTCGACTCTCTACCTCGTCTTCAGTTCGCCCGAGTATCAGTTGGGCTGAGGAGTTTCCCATGGCTGAACGACTTCCCTGCGGCTGTTCGCGGCGCGATTTCCTGCACCGTGGCCTCCTTGGACTCTCCGTCGCCGCCGGTCTTCCGGCGGTTCTCGGCCGCACGTCCGCGGCACTCGCGCTCGAGGAACTGCGGTCCGGGATCTCCGACGCGTCGGAACGCATCCTGGTCGTGGTGGAGCTCTCCGGCGGCAACGATGGGCTGAACACGGTCATCCCGTTCCGGAACGACGAGTACTACCGGGTGCGTCCGAATCTCGGTGTGAGCCGGAAGAGCGCGATCGCGCTCACCGAGGAGGCCGGATTCCATCCCTCGCTCGTCGGCATGGAGGGCATCTACAAGGACGGGAACCTGGCGGTCGTCGAGGGCTGCGGCTACCCGAACCCGAGCCTGTCCCACTTCTCGTCGATGGGCTTTTGGCACACGGGCGTGCCGAACGGCGGCGAGGCGCTCGGCTGGCTCGGCCGCCTTGCCGACGATCACGGCCCGGACGGGACTCCCAACTACATCGTCAACGTGGCCAGTTCGCAGTCCCTGGCGGTGCGCGCGGCCCGGCACTCGCCGCTGGTGTTCGACGACCCGGGCCGCCTCCGGCGCCAGGGCACGCCCGGCGAGAAACAGGCGCTCGGCCAGTTCGGCACGGACGAGGCGAGCGGCAACGACGCCCTCGACTTCCTGCGCGGCACGGCCGCCAACGC
>JAPOXA010000132.1 GCA_026707325.1 Acidobacteriota bacterium
CATCGGCCGCGACCGGATCGGCGCCACGCTCGATCACCTGACGACGACCGTCCGCTTCCTGGCCGCGCTGCCCGGCGTCAAGACGCTGCTCTACATCAGCGACTCCCTCGAACGGACTCCTGGCAGCGACCTGCGGGACTTCATCACCGGCCTGTGCCCCGCCGGCGACCGGTTCCGCTCGCAGTCGCCGGTGGCGGAGTTGTCCACCGGTTTTCACGACCTCACGCGTCACGCCAACGCGAACCGCGTGACCGTCTACTCGCTCCAGACCAGCGGCCTCCGCTCCGCGTTCCTGAGCGCGGCGGAGCAGTCGTCGATCGACTTCCAGGGAGCGAACCCCTTCAACAGTTCGGTTCGTGAAGCCGAACGCGACGGCATGGCCGTGCTCGCCGACGAGACCGGAGGCCGCGCCATCTTCAACCGCAACCAGTTCGGCGACGAGCTCGAACAGATCGCCGGCGAGATGGCGAGCTACTACTCGCTCGCCTACCGCCCGCCCCACGGCGGCGACCGCGGCGAACACCAGATCCGCGTGCGGGTCCGGGGCCGGAACCTGCAGGTCCGCCACCGCCGCGGCTATCGCGACAAGAGTTCCGATCAGCGGATGGGCGAGCAGCTCGACGGCGCGCTCTATCTCGGCCTGGTCGAGAATCCGCTCGGCGTGCGGCTCGGCGCGGGCCGCGTTCGGGCTGCCGGCGGCGGCAAGCGGCGGCTGCCCCTCCACGTCATGGTGCCGGCCGCGCAGGTCGCCTTCCTTCCGTTCGAGGACAAGGAGATGGCGCAGATCAGGGTGGAGGTCGCCAGCCGCCACGCCCAGACGTCCAAGGTGGTCCGGGACGAGAAGACCTTCCTGGTGGAAGCGCCCCCGGATCGCGCCACGCGTCTTCTCGACCTGGTCTTCAACATCGACATTCCGGACGGCCTGAACCTGGTCGCGGTCGGCGTCCGGGACGACGCGACGCGCGAGACCGCGTTCGTCTCGACCACCCTGGCCGTGGGCGAGGGCGACCGCTGATCCGCGCAAGCGCTTTCGGCCTTATCCTCGCCGCCGGGCTACCGGCGGCGACGCAACCGCAGGAAGAACCGCTACCCGACGCCGCCATGCAGCGTGCCCTCACGGAGGCCGAGAGCATGCTGCGCCGGGACGAGCCGGAGGCGGCCGAGAGCTGGTACCGGGAGGCGTTGCTGGAAGGCTGGCTGCTGCTCGGCGATCTCTACCGTGCCGGCGGCGCCCCGGCGGAGGCGCAGGCGGCCTACGAGCGGGCGCTGGTTTCGGCCCTCGAAGCGCGACGTCCGCTGCTCGCCCTGGCCGAACTCGCGCTCGAGCGCGGCGACCCCGAGGGCGCCGTGGAGGTTCTCCTGCGTCTGCTCGCGCGAAGCTCGGGTGACGGTCGTGCCGTGCGGCTGCTCGCCCGGGCCTTCAACGCGACCGGCCAGCCGGAATTGGCGGTGCAGCAACTGGAAGGCGCCGCACAATCGATGCCCGAAGACGTCGAGACCCGCTTCGCGCTCGCGAGCGGCTACCTGCGGCTTGAGCGTCCGGAGTCCGCCGAGAAGCTCTTCCGGGAGGTGGCCGGGGAGCGTCCGATTCCGCAGACCTGGATTCTGATCGGGAGGACCTATCGCGACTACGGCGAGTACGAGCGGGCCCGCGGGGCGCTCGAACGCGCCATCGAACAGGAACCGCAGGTGCCGCGGGCCCGTTTCTACCTGGGGACCGTGGAACTTCTGGACCGGGGCCGCGGCGCCGTCGACGAGGCCGTCGACCACTTCAGGGAGGAGCGCCGCATCTCGCCCGAGGATCCGGTGAACTCCCTCTATCTGGGAATGGTGCTGGTCGATGCCCGGCGTTTCGAGGAGGCGCTGACCTCCCTGGAGATCGCGGTGGAATCGGAGGCCACCCGACCCAACGCGCTGCACCATCTGGGCCGGGCCCTGCTCGGACTCGACCGGCCGAGGGAAGCGGCGACCGCTCTCGAGAGCGCGATCGATCTGGCGGAAGGCGGGTACGGCGGCTCGTTCAACGCCAACCAGATGGAGAGCCTCCACTACCAGCTCGCTCTGGCCCTCCGCCGCACCGGCGACGAGGCGCGGGCGAGGCCTCATTTCGAGGCCGCCGAGCGCTTCTCGGTGGCCCTGGCCCAGAGTTCGCGCGATCGAATGTCGAACTACCTGGACGGGCACGGCAAGGAACCGTCGGCCGGGGTCGTCGGCCTGTCCGTCTTCAGCGAGACGCCGGTCTCCGGCCTTTCCCCGGAGATTCGCGGGCAGCTCGTTCGGACGGCCCGAACGACTCTGGCCCGCGCCTCGTTCAATCTCGGCGTCATGGCGACGCAGGCCCGGCGTTTCACCCGGGCCGCGGGTCATTTCGAGCAGGCAGCCTCGGTCGATCCGGACTTCCCGAGGGTCCAGTACTCGCTGGGTGTCGCCCGCTTCAATGCGGGCCACTTCGAACAGGCGACATCGCCGCTGTCGAAGGCGCTGGAGGGAACGCCCGGCGATCCGGCGCTGCGGCGCATGCTCGCGCTGGCCTGGCTCAACGCCGAGGTCTACGATCGCGCGGCGGAACTCCTGGCCGCCGATCCGGCCCGCGACGCCGACCGCTCGCTCCAGTACGCCTACGGCCTGGCCCTGGTCCGGAGCGGTCGGACCGTCGAGGCGCAGCCGATCTTCGACCGGTTGCTCGACGAGCACGCCGACTGGCCCGAGCTGAACGTCCTGCTCGGCCAGGCGGCGGCGCAGGAAGGCGACTTCCACGCGGCGGTGGAGCACCTGGAACGCGCCGTCGAGCTTCGGCCCGACGTCGCCGAGGCGCAGGCCACGCTCGGGAACATCTATCTCCGTCAGGGGCGCCTCGAGGAAGCCGGCGCCGCGCTGCGTGCGGAACTGGCCGCCCATCCCGTCGACCACCGGTCGCGCTACGTCCTGGCGACCGTCCTCGAACTCGACAACCAGCCCCAGGCCGCGCTGCGCGAGGTGGAACTGGTGCTCGCCGCGGAGCCCGACTTCGCCGACGCCGGCTACCTCCGCGGGAAGATCCTGCTCGAGGACGGCCGCGTCGATGAGGCGGCCGCGCAGTTGCTCGCGGCCGCGGAACTGGCGCCGGAGGATCCGAACATCCGCAACCAGCTCGGTCAGGCCTACCAGAAGCTCGGCGATCGAGAGAAGGCGCGGGAGCAGTTCGAGATCTTCCAGAGACTCAAGGGGAGGTCGGACCAGTGAACAGCTGGGTGCGCGGGTCTGACATCCGATCGCCCGAAGGCGGGCGCTCGGACTGTGACGCGGTTGGCGCGGGGACGCGCCACCCGGGTTCTGACCCGCTGCCGCCGAAGGCGGCCGGAAGACGCGCCGGCCGCAGGCCGGCTCCTCTTGCGGCGGCGCTGTTCCCGCTGCTGCTCCTGCCTGCCGCCCTCGGCGCCCAGCCCGAAGCCACGGCGACGGAGTCGGTCCGCGGCCTGCTCGACCAGGCCCGCGCCCTTGCCTCGCGGAACGAAGCCGACGCGGCCGCCGAGGCGCTCGGTCGGGCCGTTGCCCTGGCGCCCAACTCCGAGGACGTCCTGAACGCCTACGCCCGCTTCTCGCTCGCCCGGGGCAACCCGATCCAGGCGACGCTGGCGCTTGAGCCGCTGGCGCGGATGCACCCCGGGGAGGCGGAGTACGCCTATCTGCTCGGCGTGGCCCGCATGCAGGTGGGCGAGATGGCTGAGGCGGCCGAGGCGCTGTTCGATGCGGCAGCCCTCGACCGGAACCGCGCCCTGACCCATATCGCCCTCGGCCTGGCCCTCAATCGGGTCGATCGCTTCGACGAGGCCCGGGAAGCTCTGGCCACGGCCCTGCGGCTGGAGCCCGACAACGTCGAGGCGCTGGCCGCCATGTCGGAAACCACCGAGGGGCTTGGCATGCTGGCCGAAGCGAGCCGACTCGCGGAGCGGGCTCTGGCGGTCAACCCCGATCACCCGACGGCGCTGGTGACGATCGGAACGGCCCGGTTGAAGGAGGGTCGTTTCGAGGCCGCCCGGGAGGCGCTCACGCGAGCGGTCGTCGCCGAGCCCGACTCGATCAAAGGGCACTACCAGCTCAGCCTCGCCCTGGCCCGCCTCGGCGACCGCGAGGCGGCGGAGCGCCACCTGCGGCTTTCCCGGGAGGCTCAGGCCGCGATCGAAGAGCACATCGAGCGTCTGCGCGCCCAGCCGCCGCTGGGCTCGAGGACCGAGCCGTGAGCGGCACCGGCGTACCCGGAACTCGAGCGGTGCCCACTGGGTGCGCCGGCGTCCCCGCCGGCATCCGGCGCGGCAGCGCCGGTCTCTGGAATCCGGCCGCGACGGCGATGGCTGCGCTTCTCGTCTGCTCCGCAACCACGCTCGCCCAGGGCGCCGGCGATGCGCCGCTGTTTCGCGACATCACCGACTCCACCGGCATCACCTTCCGCCACAACTCGGCGCCCGAGAAGAAGTACATCGTCGAGTCGATGAGCGGTGGAGTCGGGCTCTTCGACGTCGACCGTGACGGCCTGCTCGACATCTACTTCGTCAACTCCCTGACGGTCGACACGGCGAACGAGCCGGAGTCGTCGCACAGCGCGCTCTATCGCAACCTCGGCGACGGCACGTTCCGCGATATCGCCGCCGAGGCCGGGGTCGCCCACCCCGGCTGGGGAATGGGCCTGTGCATCGCCGACGTCGACGGCGACGGCTGGCAGGACCTCTACGTGACGGGGATCGGCCGGAACCGGCTCTATCGGAACTCGGGCGAAGACACGTTCACCGACGTGGCGGCGGAGCTGGGCGTCGCGGCATCGGGCTGGTCGACCGGCTGCGGTTTCGCCGACTACGACCGCGACGGCGATCTCGACCTCTTCGTGAGCCGCTACGTGGAGTTCGATCTCGACAACCTGCCGGAGTTCGGCAGCGACAAGACCTGCCAGTACCGCGGCGTCTCCGTTCAGTGCGGGCCTCGCGGCCTGCCGGGCACCTCCGACCTCCTGTTCCGCCAGGAAGCGAACGGCGCCTTCACCGAGGTCGGCGAGGAGGCGGGGGTTCGCGACCCGGACGGCTACTTCGGCCTCGGCGTCGCCTGGCTCGACATGGACGGCGACGGCTGGCTCGACCTCTACGTCGCCAACGACTCGACGCCCAACTACCTCTACATGAACCGGAAGGACGGCACCTTCGAAGAGTCGGGGTTCTTCATGGGCGTCGCGGTGAGCGAGGACGGCGGCGAGCAGGGAGGAATGGGCGTCGCGGTGGGCGACTACGACGGCAGCGGCCGGCTGAGCCTGTTCGTCAGCAACTTCGCCGAGGAGTACAACGCGCTCTACCGCAACGAGGGCGACTACTCGAGCGACGCCTCGTTCCGGTCGAGGACGGGCGCGTCGAGCCTGCCCTACGTCGGTTGGGGAACCGCGTTCTTCGACTACGACAACGACGGCTGGGAGGATCTCGTGGTGGTGAACGGCCACGTCTATCCCCAGCTCGACGGCGCCCGGCTCGGCGCCTCGGCCGGCTACCGCCAGCGCAAGCTGCTCTACCGCAACCTGGGGGACGGCACCTTCGAAGAGCTGGGCGAGCGAGGAGGTCCAGCCTTCCTCGACCAGACGGTCAGCCGCGGTCTGGCGATGGGCGACCTCGACAACGACGGCCGGGTGGACCTGGTGATCAACGACCTCGACGGCTCGCCGATGGTGCTGCGCAACGAGGCCAGCGGCGGCCGCTGGCTGCAGGTGCGGCTCGTCGGGGCCGGCAGGAACACCGACGCGATCGGTGCGGTGATTCGGGTGACGACGGGGGGGCGCAGCCAGATCCGCAACATCCGCTCGGGCACCAGCTACCTGTCGCAGGACGACTTCCGCCAGCACTTCGGCCTGGGCGACGCCGCCACGGTCGATTCGGTCGTCGTGACCTGGCCGGACGGGTCGACCACCGAGCGCGAGAACGTCGCCGCCGACCAGTTGTTGGTGGTGGAGCAGGAGTAGGGAGCTCCATCACGACGAGGTCGACGCTCTGGGTGCGCGGGTCTTCTGGCCCGCCCCCGGGCGATGCCGCGAAGCGGCGAGCGCGACTACTTCTTCTCCCGCGTCATCCAGCGCTTGCCCGAGCTGTGCGGCGCGCTCCTGGCCCCCCGGTTGAACCTCTCCGCCGCGTGCGGATAGTCCGGCCCCACGACGCCCCCGGCGCACTCGCCGGCGGGCGGGATCACCCACTCGCAGCCGGGTGTGTTCTCCGGGCCGTCGGCCCAGCATTGCTCCAGCGCCTTGAGGTCGGCGGCCAGCGAGCCCGGATCGTGCGGCGGCATGTGCTCGTTCGGGTCCCAGAAGTCGCCGGTGAACTCCTCCAGCGTCTCCATCGCGATCCGGTGGCAGCCGACGCAGCCGTTGCCTTCGATGTGGATCGTCCGCATGTCCCAGGTCGGCGCGCCCACAACGTAGTAGGGCGGGTTCGGGCCGGGCAGAACCGGGACGACCGGCTGGCGCGGGTTCTCGGGAAGCCGCGCGGACTTGATCCACGGGTTGTGGATGAACGGGTCCGCCTGGTGGCAGCGGACGCACTGGATGTCGCCGGCTGGCATGTACGCGTCGTCGAAGTCCGGGTCGTCGGGGCCGGGCAGCACGCCGAGCAGCCGGTTGTTCTCGCCGACGTGGGTCCAGGGGCTGTTGTCGCCCGACTCGAAGAAGCAGGTGGCGCCAGTGTCGTAGTTGTAGCCGATCATCTGAACCGAGTCGCCGATGTCGACGTTGAAGACGTCGTCGCGCCCGTCGTGACGGCAGAAGCTCACCCAGACCACCTCGGGACGTGGCGTGCCGTCGGCGTTCCGGCCCTCGTAGCGCTGGAGGCTCGAACCCGGCATGCAGTCGCCGATCTGGAGACTGCCGTCGTCGCAAGCGTGGAGCCCCGGGTCCTCGAAGATCTCCCGGCCGTCCTGCCGGATGCGAATGCGCGCGCCCTGCCCGCAGTCGACGGTCGGCGCCATGCCCACGTGCGGTTCGCACATCGCTGCGTACGCGCGGGCGCTCTTCGGCATGGGCGGGTTCGCACCCTCGGGCACGCACTGTCCGGCAGGCGCGGACTGCCCTTGCACCAGGCCCGGTCCGAGCGCAACGGTCAGAACCAGGGCCACACACTGGGTGCGCCGGCGTCCCCGCCGGCTTCTGAGGAAGCCGCGCCGCGAAGCGGCGACAACATTCCGGACCACCATGCCGTCTCCCACCCCTACATCTCCAGCGCGCCCTGAACCTCTAGGGTGTTGGCCTTCTTCGCGTTCGACTCCAGCGACTGGACCTTGCGCTTCAGGTACTTGTTGAGCTGCCGGTCGTAGCGGCTCGTGGCGCCGGCGTGACGGGCTCGCACGTAAGGCTCCCAGCGGGCTTCGCCGGCCGCCTCGACCTGGTCGCCCATCACGGTCACCCGCTGGATGATGCGCTCCTCGTTGAAGTCGTTCAGCACGAAGTGCTGGGTGCAGCGGTTGTCCCACATGGCGAGCGTGCCCTGCTGCCAGCGGTAGCGGACGGTGAAGCGCGTGTTCGTCGCCCAGCGCGTCAGGTAGTCGAGCAGGTGATCGCTCTCCTCGTGGCTGAGTTCGACGATGCGCCGCGTGAAGTGCTCGTTGACGAACAGCGACTTCCTGCCGGTCTCCGGGTGGACGCGGACGACCGGGTGGATCGTCATCTTCTCCGGCTTGCCGTGCGGCGTCGCGTCGTGGAGCGCGGTCAGGCCCTCACAGAGCTCCTGGAGCGGCGCCGAGAGTTCCTCGTAGGCCCTGTACATGTTGGCCCACATCGTGTCGCCGCCGACCTCGGGGCACTTGACCATGTTGAGGATCGCCATCACCGAGGGACTCTCCTGGAAGCTGATGTCGCTGTGCCACTCGTCCGCGACGCCGCCGCGGGTCGCCACCAGCTCGAAGACCTCGGGGTGGTCGAGGAAGGGGTTGTTCAGGTGCGGGTGCCCTTCGAGTTCGCCGAAGTGACGCCCGAAGGCGACGTGCTGCGCCACGTCCAGGTGCTGATCGGGGAAGAAGAGGACCTGGTGGTCCAGCAGCAGGCCGCGGATGGTTGCGGCCTCGTCCGGGCCGGCCTCCGCCAGCGGCAGATCGTGGACCTCGGCGCCCAGGGACCCGGAGAGGCGTACGACTCGATGACTCATGGGAGTTTCTCCTGCGGTTGAGGATCGAGGCTATCTCTAACGCCGGCCCTCGTGATTGTCATTTCGATGATGCGATGATCGATTGACATGCCGGCGCCTAGACTCTCCGTCATGCGCAACCGATTCGGTCTTGTTGCCGCCGCCCTCGCCGCGGTCGCCCTGTCCTGCTCCGAGCCCGCGGAGCAGGACGAGCGTCCCCGCGTGGAGGCCGACGGCACCGTCCACGTCCCGGCCTTCGACCTGCCGGAGACCTCCTACTTCAGCGACGAGTCGCGGGCCGCGATGAAGCACTTCCGCGAGGTCTACGGACCGGAGTTCGGCACCTTCGCCCAGGGCTGCGCGAACCTGAACGACGTCGCCGACGACCCGGAGGCGATTCGCGCCGCGCGCCAGTGCGTCGCCGACGGCTACTACAAGACGGCCATCTACCGGGACACCGTTGCCAAGCACCCGGTGAAGATCACCGCGGAGACGATCGCCGGCGTCTACACCGAGGTGTTCGTCCCCGAGCAGGGCGTCGCCGAGGAGAAGGAAGACCGGCTGCTGATCAGCATTCACGGCGGCGGCTTCCGCGTCGGCGCCCGCTACTTCAGCCAGACGGAGGCGATGCAGGTCGCCGACATGGGCGGCTACAAGGTGATCAGCCCCGACTATCGGATGGCGCCGGAGGCCACCCATCCGGCGGGCGTCGAGGATGTGATCGCCGTCTACAAGGCGATGCTCGAGGACTACGAGGCGGCGAAGATCGGCATCTACGGCTGCTCGGCCGGCGCCATGCTCACCGCGCAGACGGTCGCGTACATCCTGGAGAACGACCTGCCTCTGCCGGGCGCGATCGGCCTCTTCTGTGCCGGGATACCGACGACCGATGGCGACACCCCGGGCGTCTTCAAGATGGGCCGCAGCGAGAGCGCCTTCCTCGTGTCCGCGATCAACGGTTTCCCGCGTCCGGTCGAGCCGGCGGAGCCGCCCCAGCCGAGCGGCTACTTCCGCGGCGTGGAAGCCGGCGACCCCGTCGTGGCTCCCGGCGACCACGACGACCTGCTCGCCCGCTTCCCGCCGGCGCTACTGATCAGCGGCACCCGCGACTTCGCGCTCGGCGGCGTACTGGCCAGCCACAACAAGCTGGTCAGCCTCGGCGTCGA
>JAPOXA010000083.1 GCA_026707325.1 Acidobacteriota bacterium
TCAGCGACTGCCTGCCGACTACCGCTCAACACCACTTCCACCACGGGCTGCTAGACCGATTGATCTTCGGAACCATGCGACGAGGAGCCCCTTCAGCAAGGCCACTCACCGTTCGGCCGGATCTTCGTCGCTGCATCGCACGATAGGCCTAAGCGTACGATCCCAGAACCCGCTTGAACGTGTCTTGAGCGAAACGAAGACTCCGCCCACCGCTCCCGAGGCCGAACGCTCGACGACGGCCGAACCCGTCTCTTTCCGGTTCCACCCTCGCGCACTAGCCGCGCTAGGACGAGACTTGGTGACCAGCGACGTAGTAGCCGTCATGGAGCTCGTCAAGAACTCCTACGACGCTTTGGCGACGCGCGTCGAGATCCGCATACATACGAGCACGGCGCACAACGCTGCGCCCTACATCGAGATACTCGACGACGGCGTGGGTATGGACTACGAGGCGATTCGGGACGTGTGGTGCGTTGTCGCAACGCCTTTCAGGCACAAGAACCCAGTCTCATCCGCGAGCGGGATGTCCCGCGCCGCCACTGGCGACAAGGGCCTGGGGCGCCTTTCCGCGGCTCGTCTCGGACGCCGCTTCAAGATGGTCACGAAGCCAGCCGGCGGACCGGCCCTAGAGTTCAGTCTGAGTTGGACCGAGATGTTCGGGGCTGACGACGCAACCGGTCTTGTTTTCCCACTGAAGGCAGCCCCCGCAAGGGCGATTCCGAACACACAAGGAACGCTGATTCGCATCAGTGGGCTCAACGAGGAATGGACCCGAGAGAAGATCGACAAACTGAGAGCCAACCTGAGCCGATTCGTGTCTCCCTTCGCATCCAAGACGGACTTCTCCCTTCTTCTCGACGCCCCGGAAAGTGGGCGGGAAACCAGTCTCGAGGAGATTCAGCCTCCAGCCTTCATGTCCCAGCCCAAGTACTCCATTGAAGGAACGGTGGACCAAGTTGGGACGGTGCGCTGGACGTACCGCTACCGCCCACTCGACGAAGAGGGCCGTACGATTACACGGCACGAAGATTGGCCCGCGCTTCGGAAGTCCCTGCTACACGAGGGCAGTGACCGGCTCAGCCCCGACGCGCCCGGCTGCGGCCCGTTCGAGTTCGATGTTCGAGCGTGGGACCTCACTGTCGACGACACGCGAGACATCGCAGACCACTTCCAGGAAAGCCGCAGCCACATTCGGGCTGCAATCAAGTCTCAGTGGGGGATCAGCGTCTACCGCGACGATGTACTCGTGCTGCCAAAGTCGGCCGCCGCCAGGGACTGGCTTGGCATGGACATCCGGCGAATCAGCAAAGTCGGAACTCGGCTTAGCACTAGCCAGGTCGTGGGTTGCGTTCGAATCACGAAGGCAAAGAACCCCTTCATCGTCGATACGAGCGATCGGGAGAGCCTAGCTTCGAACAATGCCACGCTAGCGTTTCGTCTCGTTCTCCGCAGTATCGTGTTTCTGCTGGAGGATGAGCGAGACCAAGACAGGATACGTGACACCGGCAAGACCAAGGACCTCTTCGCCGACCTGAGTGCCGACGCTCTCGTCGAAGAGCTCGACGCAATCAGGAGCCGCAAGGGTAGCGTCGACGAAGCAGTCAAGGTCGCCAGGAGTTTCGGCGAGAGACTCGACAAGAGCCGTGCCCGTATCGAGAGGCGATTCGGGTACTACAATCGATTGGCGGTCATCGGTACTATCGCCCAATTGGTGATACACGAGATCCGGAATCGGACGACGGCCATCGGCCGCGGCTTGGACAAGGTGGCCGCCCTCGTGGAACGCTTCGGCGAGGCCACGAGCAAGAAGGCAGTCAGGATCGCAGACGGTTCGGTGGAGGCGCTTGAGACGCTGGCGGATCGTTTTGCGCCCTTGGCTAGTCGCGGGTATCGACCTGGTCGACGCACTTCGGTGTTGGAAGAATCCATCGCGAGATGTCTCGACCTGCAGCAGGCGGGTATTCGGTCTCACGGAATCTCGGTAGAGACACCGCCCACTGCTTCAACACAAGTTCGCGTCGATCCGGGGGAACTGGACGCCATCATGCTGAACCTAATCTCGAACTCCGTGTACTGGCTGGCGCGAAAGCCGGGCGATCGAAGACTCCGCTTCCGCCTCGAAGCAGCCTCTCTTCCGGAGAGAGTACGCGTCTTCGTGGACGACTCGGGTTTGGGTATAGACCCGGAGGACAAGGACCGGGTCTTCTGGCCTGGCGTCACCCGCAAGCCGAACGGTATCGGCATGGGGTTGACGGTAGCGTCGGAGCTCGTGGACGCTCACGGGGGAAGGATGCGGACGACTATCCCCGGCGAGCTAGGAGGCGCGACGTTCGACTTCGATGTACCACTAGTCAAGGACGGGTTCAGCCGATGAAGGTCCTGGTCATCGACGACGACCCAGACGTCAAGGAGACGCTGCAGGACACGCTCAAGGAAGCTGGAGGATGGACCGTGCTTGGACGGGGGTTCACCGATGCAGAGGACGCCCTCCGAAGTTGGCGCCCAGACCTCGTGGTTCTGGACTTGGTCGAGGACTCGGTTGTAGACGCTCCAGATTCCGGCAACGCTGCGTTCGAACGAATTTGGGAGATTTGGTTCTGCCCAGTTGTGGTCTACTCGGCGTTTCCGGACCAGCAGGACTTCAACCACCCGCTCGTGGCTCAGGTCGAGAAGGGGCGAGGGTCGGAAGAACGCGTCCGCGCCCATCTTGAGGGCTTCGAGCTGCAGGCGAAGATGATCGCGACGGTGCATGACGAGTTCGATAAGAGGATCCGGGAGGCTCTCCGCGATTCGATCCCCCTGCTGAGTGAGCAGTTCACCGCCGCAGGTCCTGAAGCCGGTACCTTGGCCCGCTCCGTTCGCAGGCTCGTGGCCGCCCGTGTCGACGAAGGAGCGTTGGGAGAGGGGCCCCTTCACGCGTGGGAGCGTTTCGTTGTTCCTCCCCTGGGCGACCACTTGCTCACCGCCGACTTACTCAAGCTCACGCGTACCGAATCGAGCGATGCCGCATCATTCAGGCTCGTCCTAACGCCCTCCTGCGACCTTGTCGCTCATGGCGGGGCGGAGCCTCGGGCCACGCGGGTTCTGGTAGCGCGGTGCGAATCTCTACGCGAACTAGACATTTTCTCCTCAGGCGCTGCCTCAAACCAAAGCACCAACCAAAGCCGAGTCCCTACCGAAAGACAGAAGCGAAAGCTCAGGACTTTCTTGAACGATGGTGCCGTCGATAGGCACGTCTTCATTCCTGCGCTTCAGGGCCGATCGCCCGCAATGGTCGCGAACCTCAAGCGTCTTGAACTGCTCTGCTGGAACCAGATCGTTCAAAGCGGCTGCGTTGCTATCGAGGAAACGGGTTGTCCACAGTACGAGCGCGTCGCGTCGACCGACAGTCCCTTTCGGGAGATGGTCACGTGGTTCTACCTCCAGGTCGCTGGGCGGCCGGGACTTCCCCCATTCGACGCGAGAGCATCGTTGAACGAAATCGTCGATTCGCTACAGGCCACGGGCATGGGATCATGAAGGCAATCGACCTTTTCTGTGGCGCTGGTGGCCTCACGTGCGGACTACGGCAAGCCGGCTGGGACGTAGCGGCCGGAATCGACGTCGACACGTGTGTCGGCGAAACATATCGCCGCAACAACCTTGGCTCTAGGTTCGTGCCAGCCGACATCCGGTCGGTCCGAGGTCAAGACATCTTGTCGCTCGTTGGACGCACACCGCCCAGAGAGTTGCTGCTGGCCGGATGCGCTCCGTGTCAACCTTTCAGCAAGCAGAACCGGTATCGAGGAGCGCAGAAGGGCGGCGAGGCGACGCTGCTGCGGGAGTTCGCACGTCTCGTCAGGGAAGTCAAGCCTGGCGTCGTGCTCATGGAGAATGTCCCAGGTGTAGCGGCGGTTCCCGGTTTCAGCAGTTTTCGGCGATTCCTAAGGACTCTTCGAGAGTGCGGCTACGAGTACTCCGCTAGTGTCTTGAACGCCTCCGACTTCGGTGTCCCACAACACCGCAAGCGGCTTGTCGTGCTCGCGTTGAGACACGGGGATGTGGAACTAGCGGCACCGACGCGGCTAACCGACCAAGCAACCACGGTCCGCCGAACCATCGCGCAATTCCCCGCCATTGAGGCGGGTGAGAGCCACCCAAGCCTTCCGAATCACGAGGCCTCGCCACTATCGTCCAAGAACCTCGAACGGATCCGGGCGACTCCCCCGGACGGAGGCGCCCGCAAGACTTGGCCTCCCCACCTGAACCTCGACTGCCACAACCGTGCTGGAACTGGATTCAATGACGTCTACGGCCGCATGTGGTGGGATAGGACGGCGCCCACGCTCACGGGTAAGTGCAACAGTCTTTCCAACGGACGGTTCGGCCACCCAGAACAACACAGGGCGATCAGTCTCCGGGAAGCCGCAGCGCTTCAGACCTTCGCCGACGACTACGACTTCGACGGGTTCAGGAGCCACATAGCGAAGTGGATCGGGAACGCCGTGCCGGTGTCTTTCGCAAAGGAGCTAGGCACAGCCGCATTCAAGTGTATCCCTTGAGTGCTACGGAGCCATAAGCGTACTCTCGCTCGTGCCGTCCTACTGCTCGGCCCAAGACACGACAGCCCCGAGGTACTCACGCAGAACGACGCGCACCTTGGGTTCTTCGTCTACTGCGTAACGGTACACACCGTGTTGAACGGTTATCCATCCTCCACTTCCGCATTCGCTACTGAGGAGTCGTTGCATCGATTTGCCACCAACTTCCGGCCAGCCAGACAGAGGGTCTGAAGGCCGCTCGAACTCCTCCCGCTGCTCACCTGCCATTCGGCAAAGCGGGACGACACAGACGTACGAGGGCGGCTCGACGACCTGTCGGTCCAGTTCGAAGAGAAGGTGGCCACGGGCGTTCTTGATGACGACTCGCTCGACGCGCTTTGCTTCCGGCATCCACATCATCCGGGGCTCTTCCCAGAGATGTCCCTGAACTTGGCGCGCCTGATCAAGACGCTTTCGCAGTCCAGGGCTACGGTCGAGTATCCCGGCCGCGACGGGGAAGGTTTTCGGACTGGGCTGCGACGAACCACTGATCACGGCAGGCAAGAAAGCCGCTAAGTACTCTTCGTCACGGGCATATGCCGAGTTGCATTCTCGGCATGTCTTCACGACAGGCAGGTTCTCCGGGTACGGCGGATCGAGCAGCGCCTTCGTCGGCACATGGTCCCGACTACTTGTGATGTCGTTGTGGTTCTCAGTGCAGGGTACCGAGGCTCCGCGTAGCCGTGCGTCGCTGTACTCTCTCAGTTGATACATGGTGTAGCTCCTCAAGCCTAGTGCGGGACAATACCTTGAGCCGGTGTCAAGACCGAATGGGCCGCGGCGAGAACTCGAGGACCCCTCGCAAACAACTTCCCTAGCTAGTCCCTTCGGCCCGACAAGTTGGTGTCGACGCTCAGCCTTCCTGCGCTGCTACGTATTGGCTCCACATCTCCATAACGGGGCGTCTCCGCTCCAGGAGGTCGCCCCTGGCGTAGGCTGCTTCGACCTTGTTGCGGACTACATGTGCAAGCGCCGCCTCAGCAACTTCCCTCGCCACGGCTGTTTCGCCGCACCATGTCCTGAAGGACGTCCGGAAGCCGTGGGGCACGCATGGAATCGAGAGATCGCGCAGCAGCTTCGAGAGCGTCGATTGAGAGAGGGCACGGCCGTACCAGTTCGAGGGAAAGACGAGCGCCGAACGATCCGCTGTTTCTCGCGCTTCCTGGAGCAGTTCAAGGGAACGGCCCGAGAGAGGGACCCGGTGTTGGCGCCCGGCCTTCATTCGGTCGGCAGGGACTGTCCACGTAGCGGTCTCAAAGTCGATCTCCTCCCACCGGGCAAGTCGCACTTCGCCCGAACGACCTGCTGTCAGGACGAGAAACTCCAAGGCCAGCTTGGTGCCGGCCCAGGCTTGGGAGGTGCGGACCTTCTGAACGGCGGCGGCGACTTCGGCGTGTGGAAGCGCTCGGAAGTGTGCTCGTTGGCCGCTGTTCTTGGGCAGAGCCGCTCCTAGGGCCTCCCCGGCGGGATTGTCGGGACGGTACCCCTGTGCGATCGCCCACTTCATGATCGCCGATACCCGCTGCCGCAGTCTCCGTGCGGTCTCGGCCTTGGTGCTCCAGATCGGCAGCAGGACACCCATCACGTCCGCTGTGGATATCTGGTCCACGCGCTTGCAGCCCAAGCTCGGCATCGCGTAGTCGGTGAGACTCGCGCGCCACTAGCCTTCGCTCTTGCTTCCCGGCCGCCACGAGGGGCGGTGGATGGCGATGACCTTGTCCGCTGCGTCGGCGAACGTGGGAACGTTACGTGCGCGGGCACGTGGATCTCCCCCGGCCCGAGCACACTTCCGATGCTCGAAGGCCGTCTGGCGTGCCTCAGCGAGGCTCGTGTATGGATAGCCGCCCAGGCCGAGATCGACTCGCCGGCCGCCGACGGTGCCGCGCCAGATCCACTGCTTCGAGCCGGTTGGCCGGACCCGTAGTATGAGCCCGTGCTCGTCGCCGTACTTTCCGGCACGGTCGACGGTTCGGACGAAGGCAGCCGTCAGCTTCCTCCTTGGCACTTCTCCCCCCGTTGTCGTTGGTCGACCTTGGTTTCGGCCCCTTCGTGGTCCCTCATTAGGTCCCACGTCTCGTGCGAGAGCCAGCGAGCCGGCACGATACCAGATGCGTGTCACGGAGAGGGGAAATCGTATGTACTACAACGAGTTCCGGCAGCTACGGTGAGTTCCAGATACCACATGACAGGCCGCTAGGTGCGGTCTCCCTCTCCGCCACACGACAGTCCTGAGTGTCTGGTTTTCCTGGATCAGGACTGTAACCAGTCGGGCATGTGGCCGGTGGTATGGGACGTGCGGGCCAGCGCCTTGTCCAGCGTCGCTAGAGGCGCGTCCAGCCGTTGGGCCAACTCCAGGTACATCGCGTCGTACATCGAGAGACCGTGCGTCCTGGCCAGGGCGAGCGCCGCTCCAAGGCGGGGCTCGGTGTCTGTGCGAACCGGCAGGTCTCCCAGGCTGCGCAAGCGTTCGTCGACCTCGTCGGAGCGTATCCGTCCACTTCGTTCCGCGGCGAGCAGGGCGCTTCGCACTTCAACATGCCATCGCTGCGGAACCAGCGCCTCTTCGGTCTCAAGCTGCGCCAACGCAGTGTTCGACACCGCCTCGTCCTCGTCGTCCAGGAGCCATGCCGCCGCCACCGACGCGTCGAGTACGAACGGTGCCACCTAGCGGCGGCCTTCGTGAATGGCGGCGACGATCTCCTCGGACGTCATCCGGACGCGCCGCCACTGCTGACGGCGCTTCCGGAAGCTCTCCACGGCCAGCTTCCGAGCCTCATCATCCTGACTTCGCGCCGGAACCAGATGTGCGATGGTCTGGCCGTGACGTGTGATCGCCACCGTCTGGCCGTACTCCACGGCCCGCAGGAGTTCTACCAGGTGTGCCTTGGCCTCGGTTGTGGAAACGTCCCGCATCGTACCGGTCATTCTGACCGGGCAGCTTAGCACGGGCGCTGAGGGCCTTCGGCCTGGTCCGCATCGCGCGGACGATCGAGTGACGAAGCCCGCGGGCTAACTCAACCCGTACGCCCGCCGCACCTCATCGCCATCCGGGTCCGCGGCAACGTGCGGATCGTCATCGAAGATCAGACACGACCGGCTCGCGCCGTCATAGCGCGGCCACTCCGGCAGGCCGGCGCCGTTCGGATCGCCCGTGCGTGCGAACTGGACCAGCGAGGCGCCCCAGAGCCTGGCGATCGCGCGGTTCTCGTCCGTGCTCTCGTGGAATGACACGAGGCCCGGCTTCGTCATGGCGAACTGGTTGAAGGTGAAGGCGATGTCGCATCCGTGGGTGATGCCGAGAGGGTGATCGGTGGGCACCTCGAAGTTGTAGACCCAGCCGCCGGCGCCCGCGTTGGTCGCCGCCTCGGCGTTCCGCAGCGACGCCGAACGGAACAGGTCGCACCAGACCTGGGCCACCCTGGCCACCTCGTCGGCGCCCGGGAGCAGTCCGTCGAAGTGCGAGACGTAGTCCTCGGGGCTGTGCGGGTTGATGAGCGGCAGAAACAGGGCCATCACGATGTCGAGCCCCATCGGCGCCGGCCCGCCGAGATCGGCCAGGTAGCTTCCCTCGTCCCGGTTGCTCCCGGCGATGAGCGGCGGTCCGCCGGCGCCCTTGCGTGCGATCGCCTCGACCGTCGGTTGCGTGATCACGGTGCCGTCCACCGTCTGCGCGGTTGGCGCGGCACCCTGCAGGTAGAGCGCGAAGAGTTCGTCCGCCGGGAGCGCTTGGAGCCGCGCCTCGAGATCGCTCTCGATCCCGAGGTGCGCGGCCAGCGCGCCGGCCGCGTCGGGCACGGGCAGAATCCCGATGTCGATGTCGCCGGGGCTGAAGGCGACGGACCGGTGGAACAGCCCTTCGGCCGCCGGCGCACCCTGCAGGGCGAGCACGGAGCCGGCGCCGCCGCTCTCGCCCCAAATGCTGACGCAGCCTGGGTCACCGCCGTAGTCGGCGATGTGGTCGCGGATCCAGCGGAGCGCCGCGATCTGGTCCTCGAAGCCCCGGCTGACGCTGCCCGCGTAGGCGTCACCCAGGGCGCTGACGTCGCAGAAGCCGAAGACGTTCAGGCGGTAGTTGATGGTGACGACCACGCAGTCCTGCTCGCGGGCGAGCACGCTGCCGTCGTACTCGTTGGCGGAGCCCTGCAGGTAGCCGCCGCCGTGGATCCAGCAGATCACGGGCCGGCCCGCGCGGTCCGCGGCCGGCGTGTGCACGTTCAGGTAGAGGCAGTCCTCCGACTGTTGGCCCGGAATCTCAGGTCCGGCCAGCACCTCGGGATAGGGCGGCTGCGGGCAGCGGTTGGGGTGGCGGGTCGCGTCGAGCGTGCCGCTCCAGGACGGCGCGGGTTGGGGCGAGCGCCACCGCAGGCCGCCGGTCGGTGGCGCGGCGTACGGCAGGCCCAGGAAGACGGACACGCCGTCGCGGTCGATGCCCCGCACGGTGCCGAGCCGTGTTCGAACGGTCGTCATCGGGAAAGCGCCGGTCAGTCCGCGACGCAGGCGTAGTTCACAGCGTCGTTCACGTCCCCCGACCCGTTGTACTGCGCGTACTGCGGATAGGGGCACAGCGGGCGGGAGAAGCGCTTCCTGTCTTCCAGCGCTTCGCCGG
>JAPOXA010000177.1 GCA_026707325.1 Acidobacteriota bacterium
CCGCGTACTCGTAGTCCAGCTTGTCCAGGTTGTCGAACGCGTAGGCGATCTCGGCTGCGTGGTAGGCGCCGTAGAAGTCCTTCTCGGGATGCGGCGGGGCATGGCTGAAGAAGTACAGCCAGGCCGGCGAGGGCACGGTCTCCGAGAGCGTCGCCCAGGTCTTCATGTGCCAGGCGAACACGCGGTCGGAGAACGCGTCTATGAAGGCGCGCCTTGCCGCGGCGTCATCCGGCACCGGATAAGCCTCGAAGAACTCGTCGGCCACGTCGGGGAACTGGCTCTTGACCAGGAACTCCACCCCGGACTTGTTCGAGGGAAGCATGCGGCCCATCAGACTGGTCGCCTCGTCGCGGTTCGAGCCGACCAGCACCGGCACGTCCGCCTGCTCGCCCCGGCGGTAGATCTCGGCCACCTGCTTCGGCAGCACCCAGCCGTCGACGTTGGGTCTCGTCGCGAACGCGCCCTGCTTGGAAGCCTCGGCGAGGATCGTCTCGGCGTCCAGTTCGCGCAGGCGGTCGGCTGCGTCGCTACCCTCGATCCCGAGCCGCTTGGCGAAGGCCTCGCCGGCGCTCTCGGCCGAGCCGTCCTCCGACGAGCGAAGTACCGGCAGGCCGTCGAAGAAGCCGCCGCTCTGGCCGATCGCCCGCTGGAACAGGCCCCGCGCCAGGGGCGAAGCCTGGAGCACGTTGACGCTCCAGGCGCCCGCCGATTCGCCGAAGATCGTCACCCGGTCCGGGTCGCCACCGAATGTCGCGATGTTGTCCCGCACCCACTCGAGGGCGAGGATCTGGTCCAGGACGCCGTAGTTGCCTGATGTGCCCTGGTCGGACTCGGCCGACAGGGCCGGGTGCGCTAGATAGCCGAAGGCGCCCAGCCGGTAGTTGATCGTCACGACGACGGCGCCCTTGCGCGCGAGCGCGGTGCCGTCGTAGAGGGGCAGCGAGCCCGACCCGCGGGTCAGCGCGCCGCCGTGGATCCAGACCATCACCGGCAGGCGATCGCCCTCGTCGGCCGCGGTCCAGAGGTTGACGTACAGGCAGTCTTCGCTCAGTTCCCCGAGGGGCTGGGCATAGAAGCCGCCCTCCCGGTAGGGCGCCTGCATGCAGGACGGCGGCTCGAAGAGAGCGTCGATGGGCAGTCGCCCGGGGATCGCCGGTTGGGGCGGTCTGAAGCGAAGGTCTCCGACCGGCGGTTCGGCGTAGGGAACGCCGAGGAACACCCGGACGGAGTCGTCGTCCTCGGAGTCGTAGCCGATGACGTAGCCGCTCGACGTCGCCCTCACCAGTTGCGGCAGGGTTTGGGCGCCGGCGGCGGCGACGGCCAGCAAAAGCGTAAAGGCCAGAACCCAGCCGAGACGACCGCGCACGGAAACACTCATCGGTCCGATTCTCCTCCTTCAGCTACTTTGCGACATCGTAGGACGTCAGCGACTCCTGATCGCGGATGTAGAACGCCCCGTTGGCGACCACTGGGTGGGCCCAACTGGGGCCGCCGCGATCCTCGATCTCGAACCGGCCCCGCTCCTGGTAGCCCTCCGGCGTGGCGACCGCCAGACCGACCTTGTTGCGCTCGCTCAGCAGGAAGAGCTTGCCGTCGGCCATCACCAGGGAACCCTTGCCGACGCTCCGGGCTCGCCAGTGGACCTCTCCCGTCCTGGCGTCAACCGCGGTGAGCGCCGGACCGAAGAAGCTGTAGAGAGTCCCCTCGTGAGCGATGACGCCGCCGTGGTGGTTCTGAAGGCGGGTTCCGAAGTACGCCTCCTCGCTGTGGAAGGACCCGCCCTCATTCTCCGCGGTGATCGCGAGCGCTCCCCCGCCGATGCCGTAGGACGCCGTGTAGAAGACCAGGTTGTCCTCCAGCACCGGAGTCGTGATGTTGATGGCGTTCACCGTCGACGGCCTCTCGTAGCGCCAGAGCAGCTCCCCGTCTTCGGCGCGAACGCCGACGCCGGCCTCCCCCGTGAACCCGAGGAGCACCTCGGTCCCCGCGATCTCACGCAGGATGAGGGACGAGTACGAGGCCACGTCACCGAGTCCGCTCGAACGCCAGATCGTGCTGCCGTCGGCCGCCGAGAGTGCGGCGATCGCGCCCTTCCTGCCGCCCGGCATGACGAAGACACGATCCCGCACGACCAGGGGGGACTCGCTGATGCCCCAATGAGTGTTCGGGCTGCCAAAGCGATCCAGCATGTTGAACCGCCAGACCACTTCGCCCGAGTCCTTCGCGATCTTCGCCACCTCGCCCATTCCGTTCAGAACGAAGAGCGAATCGCCATGGACGGTCGGCACCGAACGCGGACCGTCGCCCCTGTCCGGGTGGTCGTAGAGGGGGCCTAGCGTCCGTACCCAGACCTCGCTGCCGTCGCCGGCCCGCAGACGGAAGACCGCGCTCTGGCCATCCCGCGTCCCCTGGACGTAGATCGCATCGCCCTCGACGGCGACCGTCCCGTAGCCGTGGCCGAGCGTCTCGATCTGCCAGTTGACGCCGGGGCCCTCCGGCGGCCACTCATCGAGCAGGCCGGTTTCGGTCGAGATCCCGGCGCGGTCCGGCCCGCGCCACTGCAGCCAGTCGTCAGCGTGCGCCGCAGCCCCGAATCCGGCGGCAAACACGCCCGCAACCAACACGTGGATTCCCCTACTGAACATATGCGCCATGATCGCTCCTGAGATTTACTGACTGGCCGACCAGCATTATACTGGCCGGCCGACAGCGTGCGCGCTCACGGGACTGAGCAGGAAGGAAGACGCCACATGGAGTTCTGGACCGCAACCGTCGCCGCGCCGACACGAAGCGCCGAGTTCGCCCGGCAGGCGGAAGCCCGAGGCTGGGACGGCATGAACGTCGTCGATTCGCAGAACCTGTCCGGGGATCCGTACGTCTGCCTCGCACTGGGCGCGACCGCGACGGAGACGCTGCGGGTGGCGACGTCGGTGACGAATCCGGTCACGCGCCATCCGGCGACGACGGCCTCGTCGGCCCTCTCGGTCCAGCGGGTGTCGCGGGGCCGCATGGTCCTGGGCATCGGCCGTGGAGACAGCGCGCTTGCGCACCTGGGCCGCGCGCCCGCTCGGCTCGGCTGGTTCGAGGACTATCTGGTCGTTCTGCAGACCTATCTCCGCGGCGAGGAGGTGGACTTCGAGAACACGGGGATTCCGGACGACGCCGCGCCACTTGCAGCGAAGCTCGGGCTTGCCCACGGGCCTTCCGCGAGCACCATCCGCTGGATCGGCGACGGGCCGAAGGTCCCGGTCGAGGTCGCCGCTACAGGCCCGAAAGTGATCGGAATCGCCGCCCGGCAGGCCGACCGGGTCATGCTCGCCGTCGGCGCCGACCCGAAACGCGTCGCCTGGGGAATCGAGACGGCCCGCAGCGCCGCCGCCGAGGCCGGCCGCGATCCGGACTCGCTCAGGTTCGGCGCCTACGTGAACGTCGTCTGCTGCGACGATCCGGAAGTCGGCCGCGAACTCGGCCGCGCGTCCACCGGGCTCTTCGCCCGCTTCTCCGTCATGTATGGCGAGATCTCCGGCCCCGCCGACGAGCAGCAAACGGAGGTGTTCCGCAACATCCACGACCGCTACGACATGACCGCTCACGGCCGGGAGGGCGGACAGCAGACGACCGCGCTCACGGACGAGTTCATCGACGGCTACGCGATCGTTGGCAGCCCCGAGCACTGCGCGGCCAGGCTCGAGGCACTGCTCGATCTCGGGATCGAGAAGTTCGCGGTCGCCGGGCCGAACTTCCTGGCGCCGAGCGCTCCCGGCCGGGAAGCCGCGGGGCGGTTCACCGAAGACGTCCTGCCGCGGCTGCGGGCATAGGAGCAACGGAACATGGAGCTGGCCGGCACATCGGCAGTCATCACCGGCGGCGGCAACGGCATCGGCCGCGCCATCGCCCTGGCCCTGGCGCGCGAGGGCGCGAACGTCGCGGTCGCCGACGTGGAACAGGACGCCGCGGAAAGCGTCGCGCGCGAGGTGGAAGCCCTAGGCGCGAAGGCGCTGGCGGCGCGCGGGAAGAGGATCTCGAGCGCCTGGCCGACGACGCCTGGGCGGCGTTCGGGTCCGTCGAACTGCTGTTCAACAACGCCGGCGTCGGCGCTGGCCGGGCGCCCGCCTACGGGTTCAGCGCCGACGACGTGCGCTGGATCCTCAGCGTGAACGTCGAGGGCGTGCTGAACGGCATCCGCGTCTTCGCGCCGCGCTTCATCGAGGGCGGCAGGGAATCGCGCATCGTGAACACGGGCTCCGAGCACAGCCTAGGTATCCCTTTTCCCGGCTCGTCCGTCTACACCGCGTCGAAGCACGCCGTCCTCGCTATCTCCGACGTGCTGCGCGCGGAACTGCCGGAGCATGTCGGCGTCAGCGTCTTCTGCCCCGGTTGGGTGGCGACGAGCATCTGGCGTTCCTCCGAGCGCCGGCCCGAGCACCTCGGCGGGCCCCGGGAGGCCAATCCGGCCGGAGGCAAGCTCAGCGCGGAGAACGCCATGTCCGCGGCCGAGGCCGCCGACATGGTGCTCCAGCAGATCCGCGAAGGCCGCTTCTACCTGCTGACCCATCCCCACGTCATCGAGTACGCGCAAACCCGGTGGAACGACGTCGAGGCAGCGTTCGCCGAGCAGGCGCCCCGCTACGAGGGGGACGACAAGTACGACGTGGCGAAGGCGATCGCGCGGATCCGGGCGCAGCGGGCCGGGTAGCACCATCGTCAGGGCCTGTTCCTGGCCCGCGGTCAGCAACGCCCAAGATCGCAAACTCGGATCCGGGGGTCTAATCCTCGCCTACAACGACTCTGCGAGCCCCCCTACCGACTTGTTGTCTCCCCTCGCCTAGAAACGCGATTGTGCCGGTGGGACGAGCCTTCCGGGTCAAAAGGGGAACTCGTCCACCACCGTTCTCGCGTAGTCGAACAGATCCTGCTCCAGGACGTACTTCTCGCGGTACCCAGCCGCTGTCGTGGAGTGGCGCAGGTTTCCCCTGCTCGCCAAGGATTCGATACCGTTTCTGGAGAAGCCCCGCGTGGCGTAGCTGTCTTGGTCAATCGCACAGCCGCCCGAGTGAACGAAGGCCTCAACAACCGCCCGTTCTTCACGGCCGAGATTGTTGAAGATCTCCTTCGCTTGTTTCTTCCGGCGTCGCCTCTTGCTCCGTTCTAGTAGCCGTTCACGGACAGGCTCTGCCAAGACCCAACACGCTGGGAAGGCAACGAGAGTGGTCCACACTGCCAACCCCCAATCGCTGCGAGAGTAGTAAGTCAGGAGGCCAGCCAAACCCGCAACGCTTGTCGCAACGGCCTTCGCGGCACTGCGTTCCTCGTAGATGGCCTGCCAAACGGACCATCGCCGCTCTTGGTCGTCACCCACGTTCAGGCCGGGCTCCCAACTGTAGTTCGCTTTGGTCTCCGAATGGGAAGCACAGGCTACCTGAGCTCGGCCCCGGGGCCACGGCTAGGCGGGCTGCCAAGGACCGGACGGCTGGAGCAGCCGCCGCTGCGGCAAGGCAGCGCGGCTTGAGGCGTACCAGGAACCGCCGCAGCGGTTGACGGCGTGAACCAGCGTAGCCGGCGCTCGTTGCCGGACCGCCTGAAGCAACTGCCCTCTACTCCTTCAGCAGGTGCGGCAGCTTCGTCTTCCACTCACTCATCAAGATGAGCGCGCACTGAACGGTCAGGCCCTTCTCCATCACAAGTTCGAGTTCTCCGGCTGGCGTGTAGTCGTCCCATGCGAAGCTGCTGGACAGGAAAGACAGAACCTCCCGTTTGTAGGCTGTGTCGAGATTGTCGAGGTGGTCCCCTTTCGTCTCGAGAACAGCGACGCGTTCACCGCCACCATCGCTCCGCACGGCGAAGATGAAGTCTGGGTAGATCCTGCCCTTCCTCCAGCCCTGAATGCCGTAGTGTGAGCGGGCCACGTTGCGGTGCCACCAGGTGAGTGTCTTCTCCCCGTCGAGATACACGGCAACTTCCCGCTCGTCCCGGTTCAACTCGCTCTCGTACACCGGTGCGAACAGACTCCTCTGCAGAGGGCCGCCGGTCGCGCTCACGAGTTGCCGGCCACCCGGCGGCTGGAGCGTATCGACCTGAGAGGGCATGCGCCAATTCCGACCGTCCAGACGCAGACGGAACTGAATGCGCCCGTCGGCCACGTCGTCCTTGAACAGCATCTCGGCGCGCGCGTCGCGCTCCTTGGCCAGTTCGTCGCGCGCCTTCTCCACGACAAGCCGAGCTATTCCCCCGAGCTGCGTGTCGCCAAAGCCGCGGCCGCGAAGAGAGTCGAGAAGGCGGCCGACGACTTCGCGCCCGACGAAGGGGTTCGGCACGATGTCCAGGATCATGCGCACCGCATGCGCGGGATCGAAGCGGAGTACTTCATCGCCGGGGGCGACCGTCTCGCCGACGAACAGTTCGCCCGGCTCCTCCGTCAGCGAGATGCGCTGCAACTGCGTGTCGGCGACCTGGGCATTCTCGGGAATGCACGCCGCGATGCCCGCCGGGTCAAACCCCCGCCAGTCGATACAGGAGAGAACATCCGTCTCGTAGTCGAGTTCGCGAATCTGGCCATCGTCCTGCACCATGACCTTCGGCAGGTAGATTCGGGTTGATGCGAACTCGGGGCGGCGGTCTATCCTGCGGCTGCCGTGGGCCGCCACGGTACCGTCCTCCTCCGACACCTCCAACACCAGATCGCCGAGTCCGTCCCGCTCCAGCCCCTTCTTGATCGCCTCCAGGACCGCGGCGGTCCCCGCGTGGTGCGTGACGATGTGGCACTCGTCAAGCGCCTCGATGCCGGTCTTCATCGCGCCGGGTTGACGCAGGATGCGGCCCACTAACTGCGTCATTGCGTTCTCGTTCGTGCTGGCGGCTAGGGCGCAGAGCACATAGGCGAACGGGCAGTCCCATCCTTCCTGGAGAGCCTGTTTGGTGATGATCGCCCGCACTCGGTTCGTCGGCGCCAGAAGATCCTGGTTCTCAGGCTGCTTCAGGTCGTTTTTCTCCGCTGTCTTGATGGCGACTTCCGCCTCGTCGAAACCGGCAGTCAGAAGCCAGTCCCTCACATCGTCGGCATGAACATGGCCGCTTCCGCGCTGGTCCGCGCCTGTCCGCTCCACCTGGACCAACATGATCGGGCGGATGTAACGGTTCGCGTCCGCCCGGAGACTGTCGGCCTCCGCCTGAAGGGCATTCAGCTTGCCGAGCCCGGCGTTCAGCGTTGCCCGCCAATCGGTGCCCTGGCGGGGTTCCAAGTTGAGGGGCATCTTGATCATGCCCTCGCGATCCAGCTCGCGCCCCGTGACCTCGACCAGCAGATTGGCGGAGCGCCCGGGCCTTGGGTTCTTGCCGCCGCGGGCCTTCACGTCCTTCGGAGTCGCCGTGAGTTCCAGCACCAAGCAAGGGTTGAGCCCGTAGAGCGTCTCGAAGGCGAGATCCGAGATCGCCCGATGCCCCTCGTCCACGACGACGACTGGGCGGATGATCCGCAGGGCATTGCCAAGGGAATCCTTGACCATCGAAAACAACCTTCCGCCATAGGCGTGGAGGTTCGGCGTCCCCTCCAGCACTTTCAGATGCGCCTGCTGCTCACCCTCAGGCGGGAAGAAGCCATGTACATCGCCCCGATCCTGGAACATCTTCAGCGGATCCTGGTCTTTGCGGTTGGCCGACTGCAACATCAGCAGCATGACGCACAAGTTGGTCCGGACATCTCGCGCATCGAGGCGGTCCGTCTTCTCCAAAACGCGCACACGTCCGGCGGCGGCCCGGTCGAGGGCCTGCCGGTAGGGGTGTTGGCGATCCCTCAGGTGCTTCAACGTCTGGCTGTAGATCGCCTCGTTCGGCACGATCCACAACACGAAGCCCGTGTTTCGCTCAAGATAGCGGCCCATGATCCGCGAAACGCCGGACACGGCCAACCAGGTCTTGCCGCCGCCCGTCGGCACCTTGAGCACCGCATTCGGCACGGGCCGACCGCACCCGTCCTTTCGTGGCGAGAAGGAGATCTTCTTGCGCGACTCTGGCAATCCGCCCTTCGCCTTCAGGTCCTCCCATGCAGCTTCAGCGAAGTCGGGAGCTTCCAAGCCAAGCTCGGGACGAGTTGCCGCCAGATCCCGTATGTCGTCCGCCTTCTGCTTTTCGGCCTTAAGCCTGTCGACCCAGGCGTCGAGCGTGCGAAGCACCCGGTCCTGGTACTCCAGTTGCCGAAATCTCATTGGCGGCTCAACTCCGGTCGATGCGATAGAGCGCGAAGGGCAACGGCGCGAACTCCACCGGAACGTCCTGCTCGGCAAGCATCTTCTGGCTGACATAGCGGGCCGGAGCGAAGACCAGGTGGCGCCTATGCGGGTCAGTCGCCGCGAACGCCTTAGCTCGTGTCAACGTCAGGGCGGCGTCCGGGGACTTGAGGTAGTCAAGGTCCGGCTTGTAGATCAGCCAGATGTGCTGGCCGTCGGCCTCGCCGAGATAGGAATCCGCCTCTCGCAGCGACTCCGGTGCCAGCGCCCGATTCGTCGCCATGTGGAAGAGCGCCGCGCCGAGCCCCGCATAGGACGGGAGGTTCTCGCCCGTCAGCAGCCTGTCGAGCTCCACCGGATCGCCGAGCGTGCAGTAGGTGAACGCACCGCCGAGTCCGTCTGTCCGCTCCGTCACCCGCTTCTCTCCCGTGACGATCAGTTCGCCCTTCTTGACTTCCCTCTTGATTCGGTCGTACTCGTGCCCATGCAGGTTCTCGATGGCAGCTACCTCACCTGCCAGCTTCTGCGACTTGATCTTCGACCAAGTCACCTTCTCTCGCATCAACTCTGTCCTCTGCGTACCTTCGAAGCTGTACCCGTTGATCACGCGCCTCACGCGCTCGGCTGTCAAGCCATCGGCGTAGTCTTCCATCTCGACCAGGATGAACGAACGATTCCCGCCGTCCCGGCTGTTGGCCTCCAGGACTGCATGAGCCGTAGTGCCAGATCCTGCGAAGGAGTCTAGGGGCTTGCTGAAGAATAGGGTTGTTGGCGGTTCACGGTGGTGCGTGGTGCGTTGGGGAGTTGGAACGTCGC
>JAPOXA010000092.1 GCA_026707325.1 Acidobacteriota bacterium
GAGAGGCTGCTTGAATCCCTAAACACAAACCGTCCACGAAACCGGGGCAACTCCAGTCGGCCTGGGTTCTGCGGGCTGGTGCGGTTTCGCCTCTGACATGGTCTCCTCCTCAAGGGGCCTAACATAGTCCATGCGGAGTGCGTACTGCAGGTAGAGAAGCCGGACGATGAAGAGGAAGCCGATGATCCAGGTGGACGGTGAGGCATCGCTCAGAGGGGTGCTGGAAGGAAGCGATCCATCGTTCGCGTCCCGATGGAGGGGCAAGTTGAAAGAGGCACGACGGGACGATGTCCGGTACAGGGTGCTGGCCCTCAAGTACTTTGACGGTGCCGGAGATCGGCGCTCGACGGAGGCTGCCGAGTGAGGCACAAAGGCTACACCGCCGCCGTCGAGTTCGACGATTCGGTGGGTCGTCTGCACGGCCGGGTCGTCAACAGCGGCCCCTACCCCGTAGCGACCTTTGGAGCAACCGATGGTGAGGGGATTCGGCGCGAGTTCAAGCGCTCGGTCGACGAGTACCTGGCGTCATGCGAGGAGGATGACGTCGAGTCGCTAGAACCTCTTCCGGCGGCGCTCGACCCGCGACTCTGATTCAAGTTGTCGGTCGTCCGCTGGTGCCGAGCGACGAGGGCTCGGTCCTAACGCGTGCGCGCCTGTGCTAGGTCGTAGGTTCCCTGGCGGCGCAGCCAGAACTCGGTATTGGACCAACCCGCCTTCTCCAACCGATCAGCCATCTCGGGTGAGATGGCCGCGTGGCCGTTCAAGACCCGCGATAGCGTGTGACGGGCGACACCCAGCGCGTTCGCTGCCTCAGTCACGTTCAGGCCCAGGGGGTTGAGGCAGTTCTCACGGATGCCGCGGCCGGGATGGGGAGGCTTGTACATCATCGCCTCTTGGGGCAATAGAAACCGGGGACCGCGCCCTCGACCGTCAGCCCGATCGCTCCGTATCTCGCTCCTCCCAAGTCTCTATCACGAACCAGGCGAGCGTCTGAGCCGCGTGGGCAGAGAGTTGGGCGTGCCGGGCTAGGAGCCGATACGAACGCTTCCCGCGGCCGTGTGCACTTCCCGTGTGAGTGCGTAGTGCCGCGATGCCGTCAACGATCGAAGAGAGGCCGGAGAGGATCCGCCTAATGTCGTCGTCCTCCTTTGAGGCCGGATCGAGGCTCAGGTGTTTGCTGGCCCTGTTCCACAGCGGCTTAGCGGTCTTCTTGGTGGGTTGGGCGTGACCCCCGTCCTCGAGAAAGCACTTGAAGAGGGATTCGAGCATCGAACTCGCAGCCGTAATCGAAGTAGGTGGATCGCCAGCGACGTTCAGCACGACTCGGTCCAGCTCTTCTCGAACCGAGCTGAGTCCCCGTCGCTCCAACACCTCTCTCAGCCGCTCGGTCGCCGGTAGCTCGGGCAGGAGCCGGTGCGTCTCGATGGAGTCAACGGTCTTCTCGATGACTGGAATCAAAGCGTCGACCTCCGGAGCCGCTTCGTACACCGTGTAGATGTTGTCTATCTCGACGTCAAGAGCGTTCAGCCGAGTCGCTGCGTCGACAGGTAGAAGAGGCGTCGCCAGCCTCTTCAGTTGGATGAGAAGATGTCGGTAGCCCATCGTCACCGCCAACTGTTCATCGGGATCATCCCCTGGGCCACAGAAGCGGAACTGGCGTAGTCTCACGATCGCTTGTCGGATAGCCTCTATCTCCCTGCTACCAACGTCGGGTCGTTCGTCAATCTGCCCGTCACTATGCATTCCGTCTATCCTCCGCCTCGGGGAGAGTGGCGAACTCTACTTGGCTTCGCGCCTCTGTGGACAGGCCAAAGCAGGATGAACGGCTACGGCACGCATCTGGATGCTCGGGGGCCGGAGCGGGCGATCGAGGGATTGGTTTTCGAGACGGTCGAGTGGACCGCACTCTAGACGGGCGGAGGCACCACCCACACGGCCCGCCGAGTAAAGAACTTCCGTGTCCCCTTTGTCTTTGGTCCGCAGACCAGAGCGTGAGAGGTCTCGTCCGAGAGCGGGTCAGGATGAACCGTCTGCTCCTTCTCGCGCATGGTCCCAGCGGCGATGGCCACGAGTCCGAAACCTGCGTGATCGGCCATCACCCGCTCTGGCTCTCCACCCTCGGCGTTGATCACGTCCGTCCGATACACGGACATAGGGTGCCCGTCGGCGTCATCCACGAACGCAGCGGAGGAAGGGCGGTAGCATCCTTCGTTGTCGTCCCGAATGAAGTGCCGCGGGGGAACTCGCCGGAGCAACGCAACGTCGTCGGCGACTTCTGGATCATCCGGAAACCGCTCCCTGCACTCCTCAGGGGATGTCACAAGGCTAGCCTGAAGCCCGCTCCAGCCAGAGCTGGAGCGCTGCTACGTCACTGCGTGGCGCTTCGTAGCACTCCCCTGACTTGCGGTCCTCGGCGTACCACGAACACGTAGCGTCGGACTCGAACTCGATCTCGAGGTCGACTCCCTGCCGGTGCCATTCGAGCTGAAGGCCCCCTCGTACGGTAGGCACGACGGCGGGTGCGGCAACGGTTGGTTCGGCTGAAGCCGTTTCGATCAAGAAGGCAATTGCCGCTCGTATGGCTTCTCTCGAGACGGGCTTGGCGTCGTACGAGTTCCAACCGGCCGGAAGTTCAACCAGTTCCGAGGCTTGACGGATCGCTTCCCAGATCGCCTCGGACGGCGCCGGCGAGTCGCCGCTGCCCGCGCGCTGAGCGACTTGGCGACCGTAAACGACGACGGTAACGTCCGGTGAGGGGACTGTCACGGATCCCCGTGTGGTTGTCCTGAAAGACCCACGGGTGAACACGTCCGAGGCGCCCCATGCACCTAGGTCCTGATCCCACGAGCCGACGGGCTGGGTAAGCAAGCTCTGGTTCCGCTCACTTAGTTGAGACATCGATTCTCTCCCATTGACTGTGCATGGACTCGGTAGTGAGGTCGGTGAAGCCGTGCACGATCCACTCGCGCCCTAGATCGAAGAACTCGAAGGCGCGGTCAAGGCCTTCTCCTGCCGGTCGCCCTCGAGCCATGAGACTCATCGTCCAGAACCGCTGTTCCTTCTCGTTCCAGACGGGCCGAACCATCACATGTAGGCGGCCTACATCGTCGGGCATACGGTATCGCCAGTTCAGCGACACCTCTTCGGGCTTGGGCAAGAAGGCCGTTTCAGTGAGAGACTGCCAGTTCGCGATCAGGTTCTCGGCTTTGCCGAAGTCAATCTCCTCGGTTTCGGACCCCACGTGGTTGACATACGTGATTTCGCACTGGTTGATCGAGAGTAAGCCGAGCTTCTCCTCGCTGAGGAACCGCGCGAACGCTTGGGCCTCTCTCCAGAACTGATCGCGAATCTGCTCATATCGGGGGTAGGTAGCGCCGTCACCGACCTTGCGCCAGTTGTGGATGAACCGATCGTGCTGGATCTGAAGCACTTCGGTCTTGGCCTCGCTCAGGAACCAGACGCGGGGTACGGGCGGCTTGTTCCCGAAGCGGATCTCGACCTGCTTTGGTCTCGGAGGGTCGAACTTCTCGAAGGCCGGGTCCAAGGGGGGGTGCTCCTCGATCAGCGGCAACTGGCTGCGGTACTTCTTCCAGAGCAGTCCGATGTGAGCCGTCGTCAGTCCGTCTACTGGTTCGAACTGCAGCGACAGGGCGACTTCCACCAATGGCGGCTTCCGGAAGTCAGGCAGGTCAGAAGGGCGACTCTTGCTCACAGCTTCCTGTTAACGGTCCGTGCCGCCCGTGGGATTCCCGAAGCGTGATGCCAAGCCGTGCAGTCCCCTTGGATGGCTACCGAGACAGGCCTCGCTCCAAGCACGCGCGCGAGACTAGCCCGGACTCTGGTGAGCTGGCAACCGGGGGCCGCCCTCGCCCAGTAGAAGCGTGGAAGACGCCTTCGGTGCCCAACGGGGTTCCGGCGCGCGTGGTCGGCAGACACTGCTCGTTGCCTACCTTTTGCGCCGCACACGCCGATAGGATAGCCGATTGGCCGTTCTGGCCCAGATCAACCCGCCTTCCGCTAAGTGCAGACTTCGGTGGGAGTTAGCCCACTACCACTGGGCGTATCGTTGGGCTTGGCCCATGGTCGACGAACAGCGGATCGGCCACGGCCGTCAGCCGTCTTGGTCGTCGAGAGGCGGACAGTCTGCCGCCTCGCCGACCTTGAGCCGGCTGTACTCCCGGTTCCACTCCGAGAGCGACTCGGGCACGGGAAGCGGCTCCATCCCAGCGAGCCTGTCGATCGCGTCCAGTTGGCGCTGCCGCTTCTCTCGCTCTTCGCGGGACTGCTCGACCGGCTCCTCACCGTCCAACCGACGTACACTCAGGTCTTCCATTGGCTCCGCTCCGTGGGTTTCGCGGCGTGCGACGCTAGCAGGGGCACCGAGGTGCTGGCACTCACTTGACCACACGATGAACGACATTTCACCCGCCGCCGTCGGCTACATGACGCCGGAGCGCGAGATGCTCCGCCGGATCGCTCGCGAGTTCACGGACAAGGAGGTCCTACCGGTCGCCAACGAGCTGGACCCGAAGAAGGAGACGATCCCGCAGTCGTTGATCGACCAGATGGGCGAGCTGGGCTTCTTCGGCATCACGATCCCGGAGGAGTACGGCGGCGCCGGGCTGGGCGCGTTCGAGTACTGCCTGGTGGCCGAGGAACTGGCGCGGGGCTGGATGAGCGTGGCGAGCATCATCGCTCGCGGCAACGGCTTCCACCGCTCGATCCCGTTCGAGGGCGAGGAGCGCCTGAAGCGGATCAGGCTGATGGCGGAGGGCAAGTACCTCGGCGCGCTCGCCATGTCGGAGCCGGAGGTCGGCTCGGACATCTCGTCGATCACCTGCCGGGCGCGGATGGAGGACGACCACTGGGTGATCACCGGCAACAAGTACTGGTGCACGTTCGCCGACGGCGCGAACTTCATCCAGGTGATCGCGCGGACGGAGGGCGATCCGGCGAAGCGCCACGCCGCGCTGACCGGGATCGGGATCGAGAAGCCGCCCGGCGAGCTGCCGGAGGGCGTCACCGGCTCGCCGATCCCGAAGATCGGCTACCACGGCTGGAAGACCTGGGAACTCCATTTCGAGAACGTCCGGGTGCCGATCACGAAGCAACAGCGCGAGTCCAAGGGCCAGGCGTTCTACGGCATGACGCGCGGTCTGCAGACGGCGCGGGCCCACACCGCGGCGCGCTCGATCGGCCTCGCCCAGGGCGCGCTCGAGCAGGCGATCGCGTACTCGAAGGAGCGCATCCAGTTCCGGCGGCCGATCGCCGACTTCCAGGCGATTCGCTTCAAGATCGCGAACATGGCGGCCGAGGTCGAGGCGGCGCGCCAGTTGAACCACTCGGTCTGCGCCAAGATCGACACCGGCGTGTCGTGCGCCAAGGAGGCGGCGATGGTGAAGTACTACGCCGCCGAGATGTCGGAGCGGGTGTGCTCCGACGCGCTGCAGGTGCTGGCCGGCGCCGGCTACACGACGGACTACCCGGTCGAGCGCTACTGGCGCGACGCGCGGCTGACGAAGATCTTCGAGGGGACGTCGGAGATCATGCTGAAGATCGTGTCGGACGAGCTGCTTGGGAAGCCGTCGAGGAGGAGTTGACTGGCGCGTCCATTCAGGGGGCGATCGTGGAATGGTCTTGACTATTCCGCGACACTGGGCAGAATGGTCGCATGGACGTGGAGTCACCGCGTATCTATGACCCGATTCTGACGGAACATCTCGGTCGAAATCGGCAGATGGCCTTCGTCAGCGGCCCGCGGCAGGTCGGCAAGACGACCACCTGTCGCGCGAGGGCCGATGCAACCTTGAACTGGGACGATCTCGACCATCGGGAACTCGTGCTCGCGGGTCCGCGACGGGTCGTCGAGAAGTTGGGGCTGGACAGCCTGTCCGAAACGCTGCCCGTCGTGCTGTTCGACGAGCTGCACAAGTTTGCGCGCTGGAAGTCCTTCCTCAAGGGGCTCTTTGACAGCTACGGGGACCGGATGCGGATTCTGGTTACCGGGAGCAGTCGACTCGACGTCTACCGGCGCGGCGGCGACAGCCTGATGGGGCGCTACTTCCTCTACCGGATGCACCCGTTCTCGGTGGCCGAGGTTGCGCATCGGGATCCGGTCGAGGCGCCTGGCCTCCTGGCGCCGCCCCGAGCGATTGGCGAGGGCGACTTCGAGGCGCTATGGAGGCACGGCGGCTTTCCCGAGCCGTACCTCAGACGCGACGTCCGCTTCACCCGTCGCTGGCGGACTCTTCGATTCGCGCAACTGGTCCGCGAGGAGGTGCGAGACCTGACGCGAATCCAGCAGCTGGACCAGTTGGAGGTCCTGGTGCGTGTGCTCTCCAGCCGTTCTGGACGGCAGATCGTCTACGACAATCTCGCCAGACAGGTCCGGGTGGCGGCCGACACCGTGCGCCGCTGGGTCGCTACGCTCGCCGACCTCCACCTGGGCTTCCTGGTGCGTCCGTGGTTTCGCAACCTCTCGCGGTCGCTCCGCAAGGAGCCCAAGTGGTACCTGCGGGACTGGTCGGGCGTCGAGGACGCTGGCCAGCGTGCCGAGACCTTCGTTGCCTGCCACCTCGCCAAGGCCGTCGACGGCTGGAACGATCTCGGCCTGGGCGACTTCGAACTCGCCTACTTGCGGGACAAGGAGAAGCGCGAAGTCGACCTGCTCGTCGTGCGGGATGGCGTGCCCTGGATCCTCGCCGAAGTCAAGCACGGCGAAGACTCGATGAGCCCTCACCTTCGCTACTACCAGGATCGCCTGCGGGCGCCCTTCGCCTTCCAGGTCTCCGTCGCGGCTGACTACGTCGACCGCAGCTGTTTCGAGGATCCTGGAAGGCCTTTGATCGTCCCCGCGCGAACGTTGCTGTCGCAGCTCTTGTGACCAGGGGGTGTCGTGAGTCACTGCCGGTGGTCAGGATGCCGGTGACCTACACTTCCGGATGCGTAGGGCCGATCCTCGCTGGCAACTGGAGGTTGTCGGGCGTCCGGAGAGTGGAGGAAACACGATGAGACTCGCCAACCATCTTTGGGACCGCTTCGGCGGCCTGGCTCTTGACGACATCCCGGCGGAAGCGCGTACTGTGGCTGGCCAGTGTGTGCTCGACTGGTTTGGCTGCGCCCTTGCCGGTAGCCGCGAGCCGCTCTCCGCGATCCTGCGCGACGAGTTGGGCGGCCAGGTCGGGCCGTGCTCGATCGTGGGTACGGAGCTGAACTGCGCGCCAGGCGTCGCGGCACTCGTCAATGGCGCCGCGAGTCATGCGCTCGATTTCGATGACACCCACACCATGATGGGCGGGCATCCCACGGTGCCGGTCTTCCCGGCGGCGTTGGCGCAGGCTCAGGAGATGGGCGCGAGCGGCGAGCGGCTGCTGGTCGCGTTCGTGGTCGGCATCGAGGTCGAGTCGCGCGTCGGCGCGCTGATCGGAGGCGCGCCGTACGTCAAGGGCTGGCACTCGACGTCGACGATCGGCGTCCATGGTGCCGCAGCGGCGGCCTGCCACCTGCTGGGCGCGAGCAACGAGCAGTTCGCGCACGCGCTGGGTCTCGCGGCTTCCCAGGCGAGCGGCCTCAAGGCGAACTTCGGGACGATGACCAAGCCGTTCCACGCTGGGCACGCCGCCGAGCGCGGCCTGCTTTCCGCGCGGCTGGCGATGCGCGGCTTCACTTCGAACCCGGAGGCTGTCGACGGCCGGCAAGGCTACGCCGACGCCGCGGCTGCCGGCCATGAGGCCGTCAACTGGCAGCGGCTTGAGGAGCAGGACGGCCGTTTCCTGATCGAGGACACGCTGTTCAAGTACCACGCCGCCTGCTACCTGACCCACGCGGCGATCGAGTCCGTGGGGCGTCTGCGTCCACAGTTGGCGGCCGCGGGGGTCTCGACGGGCGATGTCGAGAAGGCGATCGTCACCGTGCATCCAGGGTTGCTCGACATTTGCGGCATCCCCGAGCCGAGGACCGGGCTGGAGGCGAAGTTCAGTCTGGTCGCTACGACGTCACTGGCGATGCTGGGCATCGACACGACGGACACCGGGACGTTTGTTGACGAGACGCTGGATAACCCGGAGGTTGCCCGGATGATCGACAGGGTCGAGGTCCGGACGGACCGGGGTATGGGGCACACTCAGGCGCGGGTGGAGCTGCGGGCGAACGGGCATTCGCTCGAGGAGTTTTACGACACGGGGATTCCGGCGACGGATCTGGAGGCGCAGGGGGCGAAGCTGGCGGCGAAGATGACGGGTCTGACGGCGCCGTTGCTTGGTGCGGAGGCGAGTGATCGGTTGCGGGAGCTGTCGTTGAGTCTTGATGCGGTGAGCGACGTTCGCGAGCTCTGCTGAAGGGCTCGCCGCTTCGCGGCATCGCCCGGATGCCGGCCAGAAGGCCGGCGCACCGACACCCGCGCCGCTACCCGTCGATCCCCCCGATGCACATGTACTTGATCTCGAGGTAGTCGTCGAGCCCGTACTTCGAGCCTTCGCGGCCGTGGCCGGATTCCTTCATGCCGCCGAAGGGGGCCATCTCGTTGGAGATGATGCCTTCGTTGATGCCGACGATGCCGTACTCCAGGGCCTCGCTGACGCGCCAGATGCGGCCGACGTCGCGGGCGTAGAAGTAGCTGGCCAGGCCGAACTCGGTGTCGTTGGCCATGGCGATCGCCTCCTCTTCGGTGCTGAACTTCATCAGCGGCGCGATGGGGCCGAAGATCTCTTCGCGGAAGACCCGCATGTCGTCCGTCACGTTGGTGAGAATCGTGGGCTGGACGAAGCACTCGCCGATATCCGAACGACCGCCGCCGATCTCGACGGTGGCGCCCCGGTCCACCGCGTCGGTGACGCGACTGGTCACGTTCGCCACGGCCTCGGTGCTGATCAACGGGCCGACGGTGACGCCGTCCTCGGTGCCGTCGCCCATCTTGATCCCGGCCACCGCGGCGG
>JAPOXA010000020.1 GCA_026707325.1 Acidobacteriota bacterium
TGAACGGAATGTCCTGGTCGCGCTGGTCGATGCCGAAGTAGTAGTGGGTGCGGTCCTGCTTGAACGGACCGCCGATCGAAACGCCGTAGTTCTGTGTGTCGAACTCGTCCACCGGACGCGAGCCGTCGTTGCCGAAGTGGTCGTCCAGCGGCGACGAGGGCAGATCCTCGGCCATGCTGTCATCGCGGAAGAAAGCGAAGGCGGAACCCCGCACCTCGTTGGTGCCGGACTTCGTGACGACATTGACGAAGGCGCCGCCGTGCCGGCCATACTCGGCCGAGAAGCCGTTGGTGATGACCTGGAACTGGCGGACGGTGTCCTGAGCGATGATCAGGCCGTCGTTCTCCGTCGCCTCACCGCCGCGGCCGTAGCCGAAGAAGGTGCTCTTGTTGTCGGCGCCGTCGACCGAGAGGCCGCTGTACATGCCGCGCTGGCCGGCCATCGTCAGGAAGCCGCGGGAGCGGTCGCGCTGGACGCCGGGCGTCAGGATCGCGAAGTCGGTGAAGTCGCGGCCGACGGTGGGCAGGCTCTCGATCGCCACCTCGTCGATGTAGTTGGCGGCGCCGGAGCGGCTGACCTCGATGATCGGCGCCTCGGATGTGACCGTGATCACCTCGGAGGTCGACTCGACCTCGAGCGTCAGGTTGATGTCCTTGATCTGGCCGACGAGGACGGAGACGTCCGTTTGCTGCGTCGTCTGCATGCCGGAGAGTTCGGCCGTCACCGTGTAGGTGCCGACCTGGAGCGCCTTGGCGCTGTAGAAGCCGTTGGCGTCCGAGATCACGGCGCGGGCGATGCCGGTGTCCTGGTTGGTGGCGGTCACCGTGGCGCCGGGAATGGCGTCGCCCTCGACATCCGAGATGAAGCCTTGGACGGTGCCGGTGATCGTCTGGGCAAGGCCGGCGCCGCCGATCAGGAAGGCGCAGGTCGTTGCCAGGAGGACTGCAAGAAGACGTGCCCGGGGGCGGGTCGACTGCATGGTTGGGTTTCTCCTCTGTGTCTGAGTGGGCGCCGTCGAACTCAACACGAATTCACCGGCGTGCTGTTCACGCTTGGGAAGGACTGTCTTGTCTGTGGATGTGGCGGTGGTGGGGCGCTCGCGCGCAAGGCCACGGACCGGATACGACTATAAAGATCGCTTCGCCCCCCGTCAAAGGAGCGGGGTTCGCTTCAAGATGTTGAATCGGCGGGTCGAGCCAGGGCCTCATGCCGCGAGTCTCGACCAGGGCGTTGAAGCCATCGTGAAGGGATGCCGTGTTCGGGCGGGATGCCGCGTCAGTACGTCGAAGGCAGCGGCAGTTCGGTGCCGCCGGTCAGGTACTCGTCGATCCGGGCCGCCGCGCCGCGTCCCTCGTTGATCGCCCAGACGATCAGGCTCTGGCCGCGGCGGCAGTCGCCGGCCGCGAACACGCCCTCGACCGAGGTGGCGTACTGCCCGGGCTCGGCGGCGAAGTTGCTGCGCTGATCGGTGGCGAGCCCCAGTTGCTTGCCGAGCGTCGCTTCCGGGCCTAGAAAGCCCATCGCCAGCAGCACGAGTTCGGCCTCGAAGGTCTCCTCGGTGCCCGGTATCTCCTCCATCGTGAACCGGCCGTCGCCGTCCCGCCGCCAGGCGACGCGGACGGTCTCGATGCCGGCGACTCCGCCGGCGCCGTCGTCGACGAAGCGCTTCGAGAGGACTGAGAACACCCGCGGGTCGGCGCCGAACCTGGCCGCCGCCTCGGCGTGCGCGTACTCGACGCGGAAGACGCGCGGCCATTCCGGCCAGGGGTTGTCGGCAGCCCGGTCGTCCGGCGGCCGGTCCAGCAGTTCGAAGTTGACGAGCGAAGCGCAGCCGTGCCGGACCGCGGTCGCGATGCAGTCGGCGCCGGTGTCGCCGCCGCCGATCACGATGACGTTCCTGCCTTCGGCGTGAATCGGCGCTTCGACCGCGCGGGCACCGTCGCTCGGCAAGTCGGCGTCGAGCAGCGCGCGGGTGTGCTCGCTCAGGAAGTCCATGGCGAAGTGGATGCCCGAGAGCTCGCGGCCCGGGATCTCCAGGTCGCGCGGCCGCGTCGCGCCGGAGGCGAGCAGGAGGGCATCGTGGTCGCGCCTCAGATCGCCGACGTCGACGTTCACGCCGACATGGGCGCCGGTGACGAACTCGATCCCCTCGGCGCGCATCAGGTCGATCCGCCGGTCGACGACCAGGCGCTTGTCGAGCTTCATGTTCGGGATGCCGTACATCAGCAGGCCGCCGATGCGGTCTTCGCGCTCGAACACGGTGACCGTGTGGCCGACGCTGTTCAACTGCGCCGCAGCGGCAAGGCCTGCCGGCCCGGAGCCGACGACCGCGACCTTCTTTCCCCTTCGCCTGGCCGGCGGCCGGGGGACGATCCAGCCCTCCTCGAAACCGCGGTCGACGATCGCGTTCTCGATGTTCTTGATCGTCACCGCCGGATCGGTGATCCCGAGCACGCAGGCGCCTTCGCACGGCGCGGGGCAGACGCGACCGGTGAACTCGGGGAAGTTGTTCGTCTGCTCGAGTCGCCGCAGCGCCTCGCGCCAGCGCCCCTGGTAGACGAGGTCATTCCACTCCGGGATCAGGTTGTCGATCGGGCAGCCGTCGTACGACTGGCAGAAGGGGACGCCGCAGTCCATGCAGCGGGCGCCCTGGGTGGCGAGGTGCTCTTCGGGCACCGGTCGCGTGAACTCGTCGTAGTGGGCGAGGCGGATCAGCGGATCCTGGTAGGGAACCGCGACCCGCGCGTACTCCTTGAATCCCGTGTCCTTGCCCATGATCTGCCGCCCTTGCCCGCCTGCGCCGCGCGCGTTCGCCGACTCCGCCGGCCTCAGGCCGCGGCCTCGGCCTTCGGGATCGTCTGGTCGTCCGGCGTCCGCTCCTCGGCCTCGCTCTGTGCCAGGAGGACGCGACGGTAGTCGTGGGGCATGACCTGGGTGAACTGACGCTCGGCCTCGCTCCAGCGTTCGAGCAGCCGGCGCGCCACCGTCGAGCCGGTGAAGCGGGCGTGCCGCCGGACGAGTTCCCGGAGTTCGCTCCGGTACTGCCTGCTTATGGGCTCGAGGCCGACCATCTCGAAGTTGCAGTTCTGGGCCAGTTCCTTGTCCGGATCGAAGACCCAGGCGATGCCGCCGCTCATCCCGGCCGCGAAGTTGCGCCCGGTCGGGCCGAGGATGACGGCGCGGCCGCCGGTCATGTACTCGCAGCCGTGGTCGCCGATCCCCTCGATGACCGCGCGGGCGCCCGAGTTTCGGACGCAGAAGCGTTCCGCCGCGCGGCCCCGGAAGAACGCTTCGCCGCCGGTGGCGCCGTAGAGCGCCACGTTGCCGATCAGGACGTTCTCCTCGGCGGCAAACCGGGAGCGGCGCGGCGGGTAGAGGATGAGCCGTCCGCCCGACAGCCCCTTGCCGACGTAGTCGTTGCCGTCGCCCTCGAGTTCGATCGTGATGCCGGATGCGAGGAACGCGCCGAGGCTCTGGCCGGCGCTGCCGGTCAGCGAGACGTGGATCGTGTCGTCGGACAGGCCGTGCTGGCCACGGGCCTTCATCAGCTCGTGGCTGAGCATCGTTCCGACGGTGCGCTGGGTGTTCACGATGGGCAGGTCGATCCGTACGCGGGAACCGCGCTCGAGCGCCGGCCGGGCCCGCTCGATCAGCTCGTTGTCGAGGGCGTACTCGAGCGCGTGGTCCTGTTCGATCGTCTGCACTACCTCGACTCCTTCGTGCCGTCGTACGGCAGGCTGGAGCACGGCGGACAGGTCGAGTCCCTCGGTCTTCTCGTTGCGGACCGCGAGTTCGCGCTGGAACAGGTCGGTCCGACCGACCAGCTCGCGGATCGTCGCGACGCCGAGGTCCGCCATGATCCGCCGCGTCTCCTCGGCGACGAGGAAGAGGTAGTTCACGACCTCCTCCGGCGTGCCTTCGAACTTGGCGCGCAGCTCCGGATCCTGGGTGGCGATGCCGACCGGGCAGGTGTTCAGGTGGCACTTGCGCATCATGATGCAGCCGATCGTGATCAGCGGCGCGGTGGAGAAGCCGAACTCCTCGGCCCCCAGCATGCAGGCGACGGCGACGTCGCGGCCGGTCTTGAGCTGGCCGTCAGTCTGGAGGATCACCCGCGAGCGCAGGTCGCTCAGCACCAGGGTCTGGTGGGTCTCGGCGATGCCGAGTTCCCAGGGCAGGCCGGCGTGCTTGATGCTGGTCAGCGGCGAGGCGCCGGTGCCGCCGTCGTGGCCCGAGATCAGGATGTGGTCGGCGTGCGCCTTGGCGACGCCCGCGGCGACCGTCCCCACGCCGACCTCGGACACGAGCTTCACGCTGATCCGGGACCCGGGGTTGGAGTTCTTCAGATCGTGGATGAGCTGCTTCAGGTCCTCGATCGAGTAGATGTCGTGGTGGGGCGGCGGCGAGATGAGCCCCACTCCGGGCGTGGAGTAGCGGGTCCGCGCGATGATCTCGTCGACCTTGTGGCCGGGCAGTTCGCCGCCCTCGCCCGGCTTCGCGCCCTGGGCGATCTTGATCTGGAGCTCGTCGGAGTTCGTCAGGTACCAGGAGGTGACCCCGAAGCGGCCCGAGGCGACCTGCTTGATCGCCGAGCGGCGGAGGTCGCCGTTCGCGTCTGGCGTGAAGCGGGCCGGATCCTCGCCGCCCTCGCCGGTGTTGCTCTTGCCGCCGAGGCGGTTCATCGCGATGGCGAGCGTCTCGTGGCTCTCGGCCGAGATCGAACCGAAGCTCATCGCGCCCGTGCAGAAACGCTTGACGATCTCGCTCGCCGGTTCGACCGCCTCGAGCGGCAGCGGCTCGAGGTCCGTACGGAACTGGAGCAGGCCGCGCAGCGAGCAGGCCCTCGTCGTGTCCTCGTTGGCGAGCCGGGCGAAGCTCTCGTAGGCCTCCGTGCTGTTCGTGCGGGCCGCGTTCTGGAGCCGCGAGATCATCTGCGGGTTCCACATGTGGCGTTCGCCGCCGGCGCGCCAATGGTAGTCGCCGGGGTTCGCGAGTCCGGCGACCCGGTCCCGTTCGTCGGAGGGGAAGCCGCGGGCGTGACGCTTCAGCGCGTCCTTGGCCAGTCGTTCGAGGCCCGCGCCCTCGATCCGGCTGGCGGTGCCGGCGAAGCAGCGGTCGATCACTTCAGTAGACAGCCCGACGGCCTCGAAGATCTGGGCGCCCTTGTAGCTCTGGAGCGTCGAGATGCCCATCTTGGCCATCACCTTGAGCATCCCCTTCCTGACGCCCTTGCGGTAGCGGTCGACGACGGCCTGGTCGTCGGCCGCGGCGGGCAGCCGGCCCTGGCGGCGGGCCTGCCAGAGCGCCTCGAAGGTCAGGTAGGGGTTGATGGCGTCCGCGCCGTAGCCGACAAGCAGGCAGTGGTGGTGGACCTCGCGGGCCTCGCCGGTTTCGAGCAGGAGTCCGACCCGGGTGCGCTTGATCGTGCGCAGCAGGTGATGGTGGACGGCGCCGCAGGCGAGCAGCGTCGGCACCGGGACGCGGTCGGGTCCGGCCGCCCGGTCGGAGAGGGCGACGAAGGCGCAGCCGTCGTCGACTGCCTGCTCGGCTTCCCGGCACAGGCGGTCGAGCGCGTTGCCGAGCCCTGCGGCGCCCTCTTCGAGGGGCCAGGTGGCGTCGAGTGTGCGGCAGGCAAAGCCGGCGTCCCCGGCGTCGGCGAGCGCCGCGAACTCCCGGTTGCTCAGAATCGGATGGGGCAGCCGGACGCGCAGGCAGTGGTCGGCGGTCGTCTCCAGCAGGTTGCGCTCGGGACCGATCGTGCAGTCGACCGACATGACGACCTCTTCGCGGATCGAGTCGATCGCCGGGTTCGTGACCTGCGCGAAGAGCTGCTTGAAGTAGTCGTAGACCGGGCGGTCCTGGTCGGAGAGGAAGGCGAGGGCGGTGTCGTTGCCCATCGAGCCGATCGGATCGCGCTGCTCTTCGATCAGGGGCCGCAGCATGAAGCGCATCGTCTCGCCGGTGTAGCCGAAGGCCTGGAGGCTCCGCGTCAGCGTGTCGTCGTCCATCGCCGCCTGGTTCGCGGGGGCGTTGCCGTTGCCCGTGTTGCCCTTGTTCTGGGCGTGGGCTACCAGGTCGGCCAGGTCGGTGCGGCGTTCGAGCCACTCCGCGTACGGCCGCTGCGAGGCGATGCCGCTCTTCAACTCCTCGTCGGCGACGATCCGTCCGAGGTCGAAGTCGACCAGGAACATCCGGCCGGGCTTGAGCCGTCCCTTGCGCAACACCCGCTCCGGCTCGACCGGGACGACGCCGGCCTCCGACGCCATGATGACCAGATCGTCGTCCGTGACGTAGTAGCGGCTCGGGCGCAGGCCGTTGCGGTCGAGAACCGCGCCGATGTAGCGGCCGTCGGTGAAGGCGATCGATGCCGGTCCGTCCCACGGCTCCATCAGGCAGGAGTGGTAGTCGTAGAAGGCCCTCTTCTCGGCGTCCATGTGCGGGTCGTTCTGCCACGCCTCCGGGATCATCATCATGACCGCCTCCTGGAGGGTGCGGCCGGTGAGCAGCAGGAACTCGAGCACGTTGTCGAAGCTGCCCGAGTCGGAGCAGTCGGGCTCGACGACGGGGAAGGCGATGGGGAGATCGTCGCCGAACAGGTCGCTTCGCAGCACGCCTTCGCGAGCGTGCATCCAGTTCATGTTGCCGCGCAGCGTGTTGATCTCGCCGTTGTGGCTCATGAAGCGGTTCGGCTGCGCGCGGTCCCAGGACGGAAACGTGTTCGTGGCGAAGCGCGAGTGGACCATCGCCAGGTGGGACTCGTAGTCCGACGCCGCCAGATCCGGGAAGAACGGCACGAGCTGGCCCGAGGTCAGCATGCCCTTGTAGATGATCACCCGGGTCGACAGCGAGCAGACGTAGAACATCTGCGCCTCGGCGAGGGCTTCGTTGCCGCGCAGACGGATCGTCGCCTGCTTGCGGATCAGGTAGAGCTCGCGCTCGAAGGCGTCCTGGTCGAGCCCGTCGGCGGCTCGGATGAAGAGCTGCTCGATGATCGGCATGGAATCGAGGGCGGTGGCGCCGATGTCGGCGACATCGGGACGGGTCGGCACCTTGCGCCAGCCGATCAGGTCCTGACCGCGTTCCGCCACGATCTTCTCGACGATACGCCGGCACAGGTCGCGCTCAGCGTCGTCCTGGGGCAGGAAGAAGACACCGGCCGAGAAGGTGCCGGGCGCTCCGAGTTCGGCGCCGAACTCGTCGGCGGCCACTCGCCGGAGGAGGGCGTGGGGCAGTGCGGTCAGCATGCCGGCGCCGTCGCCGGTGTTCGGCTCGCAGCCGCAGGCGCCCCGGTGGTCCATCTGCGTCAGCATGTGGGCGGCCTGCTGCATCAGCCGGTGGCTGCGCTCGCCGCGCACATGGGCGATGAAGCCGACGCCGCAGGCGTCGTGCTCGTAGGCCGGGTCGTACAGCCCGATCTTGCCGGGTCGGAGCTTCATCGTGCCCCCATCCGCCGTTCTCGACGAGACGTCCCGACTGGCCGTTCGGCCTGGAGCCCGGCGGCTACTCTTGTGCCGGGACGGAGCTTCATGCCGCTTCTCCCCGCTCCAGGCCTTCCTCGTCGTCCGCCGGCATCGGCCCGGCGTTCTCAGTCAGGAACGCGGCGAACTCCTCGGCGGCCTGGCGGAGGCGGCCGCGGGCGTAGACGATGCCCATCGGCCGCTCGAGCTTCGGTTCGAGCGGCACCGCGGCGAGCAGCCCGGCGCGCACCTCGGCGTGGAACGTCCTGAGCGGCAGGATCGCCGCGTAGTCGGTCGCTTGCAGCATGCTCTTGAACGTGTCGATGTTGTCGAGCCGCTGGGCGAACACCGCTTCCGCCCCGTTCTCGACCAGGTAGCTGCGAATGTGGCGCGCGGCGGGGAGTTCGTGGGTGAAGTGGATCAACTCGCGGCCGTGGAGGTCGGCGGCGAGCACGCGCTCGGCGCCGGCCAGTTCGTGCTTCGTTCCGCAGGCCAGGCACATCCGCTCCTCGCGCAGCGGGCGCGACTGCAGGCCGGGCCACTGCTCCGGATAGGAGACGATGCCGAAGTCACAGCGGCCGGTTCGCGCCGCCTCGGCTACCGCGGCCGGCGGCTCGTACTCGATCTGCACGTCGAGCTCCGGTCGTTGGAGCTGGAACTCGGCCCGCAACTGGTTGAGCAGCGCGATGCCGGCGGAGTAGATCGCGTGGACCCGGACCGTCCCGCCCCGCTCCGGATCGAGGCGGGAGACGCTGCGCGCCAGCGCGTCGTAGCGGGCGACGAGTTCGCGCCCTTCGCGGGACACGAGCTCGCCGGCGGGAGTCAGCACGAAGGGCCGCTTCGAGCGGTCGAGGAGCCGCGTGCCGAAGAGCTCTTCCAGGTGCTGGATACGCTGGCTCACCGCTGACTGCGTGATTCCGTGAAGCTCGGCTGCGCGGCTGAAGCTGCGCAGGTCGGCCACGTCGCAGAAGATGCGGAGCCCTTGCATCGGAAGTGCAGGATCTTACATTAGCCGGGACTCATGGGCAAGCGTCGAACATTAGGGAACCTGATGCTAAGGCGCCCCAGACTGGGACTCCCCACCATTCTGCAAGTGGCGTAATCGCCGGCGGTCGTCGCTGTG
>JAPOXA010000107.1 GCA_026707325.1 Acidobacteriota bacterium
GCGCCGGCCAGCGAACCGAGCGAGTAGAGGCCGATGGCGGCGACGACGGCGCTCACGAACAGCAGGCCGAGCGGGTTGATCCGGTGAACGATCGGGCCGGCGAAGAAGCGCAGCACGAACATCAGGATGGACGTGTAGAGCAGGATGAACAGCCCCTTGCCGCCGAGGACGGTGTCCATGATGTTGACGATCCAACTGTCCGTGCCGAGCTCGACGTAGCCGATGCAGACGTGGAGCACGAGCAGGAAGAGCAGCATGGGCGCCGCGAACTCCTTGACCATGTCCATGAACTTGACGCCGGCGGCGGCCGCCTCGGACGTGGGGAACTTCTCCTTGACCATCATCAGGACATAGATGAGGGTCGGAACGAGATAGAGCGCGAGGACGATCTCCCAGCGCACGCGGCCGATCAGGCCGATACCCAGGAGAGAGCCGCAGATCAGGCCGGCGGGCCAGCCGGCGTGCAGGATGTTCAGATAGTGGGTCTTCTCCTTGCGGTACAGGGTCGCGACCAGCGGGTTGATGACCGCTTCGCAGATGCCGTTCGCGACCGCGAAGATGAAGACGCCCCAGAACAGGCAGAAGTAGGCCCCGGCACGGGCGAAGTCCGGGTCTGTTGCGATCGATCCGTTGTAGACGAAGGTGGCCGCGACGGCCACGACGACGGACAGCACGTGCAGGACGCCCGCGCCCAGCAGGAAGGGCTTGTAGCCGTAGCGGTCGAGGAACGCGCTGGCCACGAGGATGACGAGTCCGAAGCCGACGAAGCCGCCGCCGGTGATCTGTCCGAGTTCCGTCTGCGTGAAGCCGAACGCCGTGCCCCACTCCAGGAGGAGGCCGCCGCGGACCGCCGTGCCAAGTCCGGCGACCAGGATGGTGAGGAAGCTCGCGATCAGTAGTTTCGTCTTGTTCATTGGCCCTCCTGAAGCCGGTCCGATGGTGTGGAGTCTTATGGTCCGAGCGTGAAGCCCGGTAGCCGGATGATCTCGCCGCCCTTCGTGGCGGACTCGTGGGCGCAGATGCCGACGCAGGTCCAGTTGGCGCTCGTGACCGCGTTCGGCCAGGGATCGCGGTCGTCGCCGAGCGCGCTCAGGAACTCGTGGACGAGGTGGGGGTGCGAGCCGCCGTGGCCGCCGCCCTGGATGAAGGAGAGGTGCTCCGCGTCGTGGATCTCCTGGGGCAGGGTGAAGTGCCGGATCTCCTCCGGCAGGAGGTGCGCGTAGTCGGGCACCTCGATCTTCTCCGGGATCTCGTGCTCTGGCTTCTTCGCGGTGTGCAGGACGTGGGGCTCGTCCTCGATCAGGGTCCACTCGAAGCTCTTCTTCGTGCCGTAGACGTCGAAGCTCTCGCGGTACTGCCGGGCGACGTCGTAGAGGAAGCGCCAGATGTGGGCGACCAGGTCGCTGTCCTTGACCTTGATGTGGCAGGTCTCGACGGCGAAGCGGTTGCCGGACTTCTCGGCGATGTCGTCGCGAACCGTGCCCGAGCCGAAGCAGCTCACGTACTCGGCGAGCCCGTCGACCAGGCCCAGGCACGGACTGACGACGTGGGTCGCGTAGTGCATCGGGATCATCCGCTCCCAGTAGGACGGCCAGCCGTCCATGTCCTGCGGGTGCGAGGCCGCCAGGTGCTGGATGTCGCCGAGTTCGCCCCTCTCGTACAGCTCCTTGATGAACAGGAACTCGCGGCTGTAGACGACGGTCTCGGCCATCATGTAGCTGAGGCCCGTCTCCGCGACCTTCTCGACGATCTTGCGGCAGTCGTCGACGGTCGTCGCCATCGGTACGGTGCACAACACGTGCTTGCCGGCGTCGAGGGCGGCGAGCGACATCCAGGCGTGGTCAGGGATCGGCGTGTTGATGTGGACGTAGTCGACGTCCGGATCGGCGAGCACGTCGTCGTAGTCCGTGTACCGCTGCTCGATGCCGAACTGGTCGCCAACCTTGTTGAGTTCCGCTTCGTCCCGGCGGCAGATCGCGTGGACGTTGGCGCCGGGGTAGGCCTGGTAGATGGGGATGAACTCGGCGCCGAAGCCGAGACCGATCATGGCGACGTTCGTCATGTCCACTTCTTCGGGAACTTGCCTCAGGGCTGCCTCAGGGGCCCTGAGGGCTCGTCGCTTCCTGCGCGGTCATGAGGTACGCCACGAGGTTCGTCACCTCATCGTCGGAGTAGGAATCGAGCAGTCCCTCCGGCATCATCGAGAGCGGGAAGTAGTCGAACGACTGGATGTCCGACTGGGCGATGACGACTTCATCCTGGCCGACCACGCGCAGGGTCATGGAGCGGGGGCTCTTCGTGGCGACGGTGCCCGAGTAGGTCCGGCCGTCCCGGGTGGTCACCATCAGGGTCTGGTAGACGTCCTGGATGTCGCCGCTCGGGTCGAGGATGTTCGTCAGCAGGTAGTCGAGTTCCGTGCGGTTGGAACCGGTGAGGTCGGGACCGATGAGGCCGCCTTCGCCGAACATCTGGTGGCACACGGCGCAAAGCTCGGTGAACATCTGCTCGCCGTGAGCGGTGTCGGCCGCCGCGATCGCGTCGTCGCTCAGGATCGTCGTGTACTTCGCGATGGCCGCGGCTTTCTCGCTGGAGACCCGCGTGATCGGTCCCCAGACCTCCAGAAAGCCGCTGCCGACGACGCGGTGGAGCTGACGGGCGACGTAGGCCGGCACGTCGCGCCGCGGGACGCTTCCCTCCTTGATCGCGCCCATCAGCACTCGCCCGTAGATGGGGCGGGAGGCGAGCGTCTGGACGGCGGCGAGCTTCTCATCCGCGTTGAAGGAGTCGTAGCGCCCGAGCAGCAGGAATCCCGTTTGCCAGCGGCCGTCGAACGCGGCGTAGGCGCGGAGCGCGGCGATCCGCACCTCGGGTTCGTCCAACAGAGCCGGGAGCCGCTCGAAGAGGGCCTGGTGCTGCTGATCGGCGAGGCCCCGGATGGCCCGCCGCCGGTCTTCGGCCGGCGCGCTCTCGTCGTCGAGGGTCGCGAGGAACTGCCGCGCGACCTCGACGCCGCCGAACTGCTGTTCGACCTCGAGGGCGAGGTCGGCGACGTTGCGGTCGCGCTTCAGCCGGGCGTAGACCCGTTCCCAGTTGTCCGGGGGTTCGGCGTAGACCTGACCCTCGAGTCCGGCCAGCATGCCCCGGAGCAGGGCCGGACGGGCCTCGGACCGGTCGTCGAGCGACGTGACAAGGAACCCGAGCTCGTCCGCGTCGACCGCGCGGCGGGCGATGTTCTCGGTGAGCATCGGGATCTGGGAGGTCCTGGCGAGGCGCAGCGCGCGCATCGGGTCCTCCGGAACCAGGGGTTCGATGCCGAACCAGAGCATCTTCGGGATGTTGTGGTCGTCCGCGTCGTCGCCCTTCATGACCAGGTGCTCGGCGATCGACCAGCGGACGTCGTGCTCGACACGCTGGAGGGCAGCCGCGAGGTAGAGGCGGACGACCGCCGAGGCGTCCCGGTCCGCCAGCTCGATGAACTTCTCCGTGGCGGCAGCCGGCGCGTCGTGGTCTTCGGTCAGGAGCTGGATCGCCCAGGCGCGGACGTGCTGATCCTCGTCGTCCAGAGCAGTCATCAGCTCGTCGTGCGTGAAGCCGCCGGTGACGTGGAGCGCCCACATCGCCCGCAGGCGCAGGTCGCCGTCCGGGTTGGACGCGAACACCTCGTGCAGCGCATCGTGGACCGGAGCGTCGACTTCGCCCTTCGCCGCCCGGCCCTGCAGGACGACCCGGGCCCGGCGCGCGTGCCAGGCGCTCTTCGAGAGTTGCAGCTCGACGAGTTTCTCGTTCGACATCGTCTTGACGTCGTCGTAGCGGCCCTCCCAGTCGTCCGCCAGGGACTGCTCGGGCGTGATGCGGAAGATGCGCCCGGTCTCCTTGTGCTGGACGTCGTTGCCGCAGATGTCCGCGTCGTGCCAGTCGAGGACGTAGACGTCGCCACCCGGCCCGATCTCCATGCTGAAGCCGACCCACTGCTTGTTGTTGGCCAGCAGGAAGTCCTCGCCGTGGTGGGCGACGAAGCCGGAACCCTTCGGCTCCAGTTCGTCCGAGAGCACGGCGTGCTCGTGGATGTTCGCCATGAAGAGCCGGCCGTAGTGTTCTTCGGGGAAGGCGTCCGAGAGGTAGACGCGGGCGCCGCCGTGCGCGGAGCGGTGACGGTGGTTGACGATCGTGCGGATGTCGCCGTAGACGTACGGATTGAAGTGCGAGCCGCCCTGACGGTGGTAGATGCCTCCGGGGACCACGTGGAACAGGTGGGGGATCACGCAGGCGGTGATGAAGATCTGACCCTTCGCGTCGTAGTCGATGCCCCAGGGGTTGCTGAAGCCGTGGGCGACGACCTCGAAGCGGTCCTTGGTCGGGTGGTAGCGCCAGACGCCGCCGTTGATGTCGACTCCGTCGTACTCGAACAGGTCATCGGGGAAGGGGTCGTTGTGGCCGTAGATCGTCTCGTCGGGTCCCGGCTTGCGGATCCTGGAGGGCGTCGCGAACCCTTCCAGGCCGTAAAGCCAGCCGTCGGGCCCCCAGTGGAAGCTGTTGATCGTCTCGTGACGGTCGCGGATGCCCCAGCCGGTCAGCAGGATCTCGGCGTCGTCCATGTCGGCGACGTCGTCGCCGTCGCGGTCGGGGAGGTAGAGGAGGTGGGGCGGCGCGCCGACGAAGACGCCGTCGAAGCCGACCGCAAGCGCCGCCGGGAAGGGGATGCCCTCCGCGAAGACCTTCTTGCTGTCGGCGGCGCCGTCGCGGTCCGTGTCCTCCAGGATCAGGATGCGGCTGTCGCCGGAGCCGGAGAAACCGCGTCCGCGGGTCTCGTAGTCGCGGTTCTCGGCGATCCACATGCGGCCGCGGTCGTCCCAGGCGAAGGCCATGGGCTGGGTGATCATGGGCTCCGAGGCCCAGGCGTTGACCTTGAATCCCTCGCGCACGGTCATCGCATCAACCGCCTCTTCCGGGGTCAGGAACTTCTCCTGCTTCGCTTCCCGCTGGGCGATGCCCCATAGCGATGACGTCGAGTAGGAACCCTCGGCGGCCCCGGTGTACTCCTCCCAGTCCTCCGTCAGTTCGAGGTCGTTCAGCTCGCCGGTGTAGACGATGAGGCGATGGCGGATGACCTCGGTCGTGCCCTCGGGGATGTGCCAGTCGCCCATCCGGGCGCGTGTGGGTCCGACACCGAGCTGGCCGTCGACGCGCCATGTCTGCGGGAAACCGGCGTTCATCGGGTGGTCGAAGATGGCGACGTGCAGGAGATCGTCGCGGCCCTCGACCTGCATGCCGACGTCGACCCACATCGCGCGCTGGCCTTCGGCCTGCCGATTGCGCTGGCGGGCCGCGTTGACGGCTTCTCCCGGGATGCCCTGCTTCCAGGGCATGCGCAGGAACATGCCGCCGTAGGACATCTCGTTGATCGAGACTTCCGTGTGTGCCTCGCCGGCCCACTCCAGATCGAGGATGAAGCGGTCTTCCTCAGCCCGCAGGGACCAGTTCTGGGTCTCGGTCATGAAGGCCTCGCCGTCCGCGTCCAGCATGCCGTAGACCGTCTGCCACTGCACTTCGGTCCCGGCCTCGGTCACCACGGACGACGACTCGCGCCGCCAGTAGTCGCCGCCGGGGTTGTGGAAGTAGTCCCGGCCGATGGCCTTGGCGATCTCCTCCGGCTTGTCGCGGCGGTAGAACCACTGCCGGAGCTCTCCATCGTCCATCGGCTCGCCGTTGACCCGGGTGAAGCCCCAGTAGAGCCCGGTCTGGTGAGGGTGGTGGCCCGGGCTGTACTGCGTCGCCAGTCCCTTGCCGTCCGGAGCGACGATCGGGTGCAGGAAGGGCCGGTGCTCGGCGCCGGCGTTCTGGGTGACGATCGGTTTCTCTTCTCCCTCCCGGTAGATCGAGATCGAGCCGGTTTCCTCGTCCTGTACCGCTCGCAGCGGTGCGGCGGTCGCGGTTTCCTGGGCCTCGGCGCCTTCGGCGCCCGTGCCCTTCGTGCAGCCGGCGCCTAGCGCCGCCAGGACCAGTAGAACGATCGGTACCCATGCCGGCGCGGCCGGAACTCTCATCCGCTTTCCTCCCTCGCTCCTGAGGCCTGTCGTGGAGACAAGGGCGCATCCTATCGTCCCCCCGGGACGTGGTACGGCGCGAAGCGCGACGGGGCCAATTCGCAAGATCGGTCAGGTCCGGTCGCAACTCCGGTCAGGCGCGGACGCTCCCTCGGCCTCAGACTTGGGGTGTGGGCACGACACTTGACCGGGCCAGACCGGTCATCCGGCTCTTGCAGCACCGGCAGTTGCCGATCGCCGTGGGACTACTGGCTGCAGTCCTGCTGCTCCCCGCGCTCCGGGGCGGCTTCCAGCTCGACGACCACCTCCAGCGGTTCCGGCTCCTGGGGCTCGGCGACCCGTCGATCCAGCTCTTCGTCTTCTACGACGGCGATGTAGCGACCAATCGAGCCCAGATGGAAGAGGGCACGCTGCCGTGGTGGGCTAGCCCGGATCTGCGGCACGCCAACTTTCGCTACCTGAGTGTGCTTTCAATGCAGCTCTTCTCGGTGCCTGGGTATTGGTCCTCGACTGCGGCTCGTGGCGGGAGCGGCTCCTGTCCCTGCTGCCGCATGCCGGCGTGGCGTTTAGCTGGTTCCTCGCCTACCGAATCGGTGGGTTCGGCGCGCAGGGGTCTGGCGTCTACGTCGATCCTCTCGGCGATCCCGCTGGCTTCGTTGGCCTTCTCGCCGATCGGACCTCGGCGCTGATTCTGGGGCAGTGGACTCCCTTCCCCGCGGATTGGGCGTTTGTCATCGACTCCGGGACGAGTGCGGCGTGGGGCCTCCGGTTCGCGACGCTGACCCTGGTCGTGGTCCTTGCCTGGCTCTTCTTCCAGGTCCTGCGCCGGAGTACCCTCGCGCGGTTCTACCTGTTCGGGGCGGTCCTCTCGCTGGTTCCGATCAGCGCGGTCGGCCCGCAGAACCGGCTCCTTTTCTTTGTCGGCTTCTGTTCGATGGGGCTTCTGGCTTGCCTTGCCGCTGGTCCTCTCGACACGTCGCGGCGATTGGCGTTCGGTGGGCTCCTGGTGTTCCATCTTGTGGTCGCGCCGGTGGCGGCGTACGTGTTCCTGGATGTCCAGAATCGGGCCGCGAGGAGGATGGAGGCCGGGGCCGAGAGCGTGCCGGACGACGCCGGACTAGAGCGGCGCGACCTGATCTTGGTCAATCCGACCGACTCGGTGTACCTCACGACCTCGATCGTCACCATGCGCTGGGCCGATGGGCGCGCGGCACCGCGCCGGCTCCGGGTGCTGGCGAACGGCTTGACCGATGTGCGGATCGTGCGGGTCGGTGAGACGGAGCTTCTCGTCGAACCCGCCGGAGGTCTGTTTCCCGACCCCTTCAGCCGCTATCACCGGTCGAGCGAACGGCCTTTCCGGGCAGGAGATGTGGAGGAACTGAGCGACCTCCGGGTAGAAGTCCTCGAAGTGGATCCGGAGGGCGGAGGACCGTCGTCGATCCGGTACGACTTCGCCGAGCCACTGGAGGCTGAGCGCTACGTCTGGATGGTCTGGAACGGAAGCCACTACGAGGAATGGGTGCCGCCAGACGTCGGCCGGGAGGTTATGTTGCGTTCGCAACCCGGTATCTTCGAATGACCCGGGATGAGAGCCTCGACGGACAGCCGACACCGTCTCTTCGTGCAGGCGGCGATCGACTACATCTCGGATCATCTCACCGAAGCGGTTCGGCTTGAGGACCTGGCCCGCCACATCGGGCTCTCTCCCGCCTACCTGCAGCGACTCTTTGTCGCACGGGTGGGGGAGTCGCCGGCCCAGTACGCACGACGCCTGCGGCTCGAGCGGGCCGCATGGCTGCTGAACCGACCGGGCGCGACCGTCACGGAGGTGGCGCTCGAAACGGGCTACGAAGCGCCCGAATCGCTCAGTCGGGCCTTCCGCGCGCGGTTTGGAGTCTCGCCCAGCGTGTATCGACAGAGCTTGAGATCTCGGCGGCGCGAGAGCACCGAGGCCTTCGAAGTGGTGCGACGTCCACCGTCCCGGGTTGCCTGCGTCCGCGTCGCGGGGCACTACGACGAAGCGGACGATGCCTACGACCATCTCCGGCACTGGGCTGAGCCGCTTGGCCTTCTCGAGCGCGGGAACTTCCTGGGTGTCTACTGGGACGACCAGACGATCACCGATTCCGGGAACACGCGGTGGGACGCGGCGATCGAAGTGCCGGACGACCTGGGGCGAGTGGTCGG
>JAPOXA010000023.1 GCA_026707325.1 Acidobacteriota bacterium
CGAAGTTCACCATCTCGGTCGCCTTGTAGACGAGGACGAAGCCGAGAGCGATCAGACCGTAGATACAGCCGACGGCCAGACCATTGACGAGAACCTGCAGGAGCTGGCTCAGGGTGACTCCCCCAGCCGGCCCGCGTCATTGGCCCCGAGGACGGGGGACAGCGGCGTGATCTGCATGCGGCGATGCTAGCGCCCATCCAACCGGCCGCAACGCGGACCGGTCTACGAGCCGGCGCTTTCGCGACAGCCACCGGCACTCTGTAGGATCACACTGGGTGCGCCGGCGTGACATCCGACCGCCCGATGACGGGCGTTCGGACTGTGACGCGGCTGGCGCGAGGACGCGCCAGCCGGGTTCTGGCCGGCATCCGGCGCGAAGTGGCGATCGCGAAAACCACGATAGACAGGAGTGACGTCCATGACTACTACCGCCTCCGTAGCCACCCCAGCCCCGGCCGACCGCCTCGACCTGGCCGACCCCGGTCTGCTTCGAGCCCAGGCCTACATCGACGGCCAGTGGGTCGACGCGGACTCCGGCGAGACCTTCGCCGTCGAGAACCCCGCCACCGGCGAGACCCTGGTCGACGTCGCCTGCTGCGGCGGCGCCGAAACGAGCCGCGCCATCGAGGCAGCCGGAAGGGCCTTCGAGCAGTGGCGGCACACCACGGCCAAGGAGCGCGCCGCAATGCTGCGGCGCTGGTTCGACCTGATGATGGAGAGCCAGGAAGACCTGGCCCAGATGATGACAGCGGAACAGGGCAAGCCCCTCTTCGAGGCCCGCGGCGAGATCGCCTACGGCGCCAGCTACGTTGAGTGGTTCGCCGAAGAGGCCAAGCGGGTCTACGGCGACACGATCCCCCAGCCTGCCAACGACAAGCGGGTCGTCACCATCAAGCAGCCGGTCGGCGTGGTGGCCTGCATCACGCCCTGGAACTTCCCCAACGCCATGCTCGCGCGCAAGATCGCGCCGGCCCTCGCCGCCGGCTGCACGGTGGTCTGCAAGCCGGCCAACGAAACGCCCCTGTCGGCCAATGCACTGGCCGAGCTGGCGGAGCGGGCCGGCATCCCGGCCGGGGTGATCAACATCCTCTGCGGCCAGACCGAGGAGATCGGCAGGGAACTGACGTCCAACCCCACCGTCCGCAAGCTCACCTTCACGGGTTCCACCGCGGTCGGCAAGCTGCTCATGTCTCAGTGCGCGGGCACGATGAAGCGGATGTCGATGGAACTGGGCGGCAACGCGCCCTTCATCGTGTTCGACGACGCCGACCTGGACGCGGCGGTGGCCGGCGCCATGATCTGCAAGTTCCGCAACGCCGGCCAGACCTGCGTCTGCGCCAACCGCATCCTCGTCCAGGAAGGCGTCTACGACGAGTTCGCCGAGAAGCTCGCCGCCGCGGTGGCCGGGATCAAGATGGGCGACGGCACCGAGGACGGCGTCACCGTGGGGCCGCTGATCAGCACCGAGGCCGTCGCGAACGTGACCAGCCGCGTCACCGACGCGGTGGACCGGGGCGCCACCGTCGAGATCGGCGGCGGGCAGTCCGATCTCGGCGAGTGCTTCGTCCAACCCACGATCCTCACCAACGTGACCGACGACATGCGGGTCTTCCGCGAGGAGATCTTCGGCCCCATCGCGCCGCTGATGAAGTTCAGCACCGAAGAGGAAGCCATAGCCATGGCCAACGACACCGAGTTCGGCCTCGCGAGCTACTTCTACGCCCGCGACGTCGGCCGCATCTGGCGCGTCAGCGAAGTGCTCGAGTACGGCATCGTCGGCATCAACGAAGGCATCATCTCCAACGAAATGGCCCCCTTCGGCGGCATGAAGGAATCCGGCCACGGCCGCGAAGGGTCGAAGTACGGCTTGGACGACTACCTCGAGATCAAGTACATGTGTATTGGGGGGATTGAAGGGTAGGAGGAGGTCGGCAACCGGTCCGCTCGCACACTGGGTGCGCCGGCCTCAAGGCCGGCTCCGCTTAGGCGAGTCACTTCGGCCTCTTCTTCAGCGCCGCCAGGAACTCGTCGCGCTCGATTCCAGCTCCCCGGAGCAAGCTGGAGAGAGTTCCGGGCTTCACGTCCTTCCGGTGCATCGGCACGACGACCGGCGAACGCCCTGGAGTCCACATGAAGAGGTGCGACCCCTTCTGCCGTATCGTCTTGTACCCGAGTCGTTCGAGGGCGCGTACAACTTCTCGCGGCTTAAGCGACGGCAACCTGGCCATTCAGCGGCAACTCAAGAAGCGTCGGACGCCCATCGTCGGTCGCGCGGCGCGGAAGTGCCGATGTCGTGACCTCGAACCTGAAGTGGGGGGCCAGATCGCGCGTCAGGAGTCCCTTCTTGACCAGCTCTTCGGCCAGGATCCCCAGTTCGTCGCTCGTTTCAAAGAAGAGGACCGTCGCCTCTTGCAGCATCTCCAAGGCCTCGTCGAGCGAGGCTCCCTGACTGGCCAAGCCGAGGTCCGGGCAGGTGGCGACCCACTCACCGTCCTCTTGATGCGCTTCTATCCCAACCGTGATTCGCCACCCAGGCGGTCTACTCATGTCGGAGTACCTCCGTGGCGGTAGTTTCTCGTCTTGTCACAGCCGCGATGGCGGCAGTGTAGCGAACAGAGAACCCTACAGGACGGATTCCCGCTCGGGAAGCCACCGCGTGGCGGCGTAGTCCCTCAAGCCGTCTCGCGGCATCGCCCGGATGCCGGCCAGAAGGCCGGCGTACCGACACTCAGCAGAGATCGCGGAGGTCCTCGACCGCCTCCAGGTGGAGCGAAGCCTCCCGCAAGCGGTCACTAGCCTCCGCCCCCAGCAACGGCGCCGTCAGACCCATCATCTTCGCCGCCAGCTTCGCGCCCTGCGCCTCCAGGTCCGTCGCCGGAATGCCGGTGTCGTGGAACTCCTCCAACCTGTGCCCGTTCGCCCGCAGCTCGACCCGTGCCTGGGTGTGCCCCATCCCCCGATCCGTCCGCACCTCGACCCTGTCGATCATCCGCGCGACCTCCGGATCGTCGAGCGTCTCGTCCACGAACGTCCCGGTGTCCGTCGTGTCGATCCCCAGCATCGCCAGCGACGTCGTGCCCACCAGGCTGAACTTCGCCTCCAGTCCGGTCTTGGGCTCAGGAATGCCGCAGACGTCGAGCAACCCCGGATGCACCGTGACGATCGCCTTCTCGACATCCCCTGCCGAGACGCCCGCGGCCGCCAACTGCGGCCGCAACCGCCCAACAGACTCGATCGCCGCATGGGTCAGGTAGCAGGCGGCGTGGTACTTGAACAGCGTGTCCTCGATCAGGAAGCGGCCGTCCTGCTCCTCTAGCCGCTCCCACTTGACCTCTTCGTGGCCGGCGGCCGCGGCGTCCGCGTAGCCCTGCCGGCCGTCGACGGCCTCGGGATTCGACGTGAAGCCCCGCATCGCCAACCGCGCCGACAGCAGACCGCGCTCGGCGGCGTGCCCCGCGTGGAACGGCTTGGTCATCGTCCCGAAGTTCGCCTTGAGACCGCTGGCCTGCGAGGCAGCGAGGCCGAGCGCGTGAGCGAACTGCTCGTTGCTCGCGCCCATCAGGTGGCCGGCGGCCGCCGCGGCGCCGTGGACGCCGATCGTCGACGTCGAGTGCCAGCCCTTCCTGTAGGCAACGCCCCCGATCAGGGCACCGACCCGCGACTCCACCTCCACGCCGACAACAAAGGCGACCAGCAGCCGCTCACCGCTCGCGCCCATCTCCTGAGCCTGCGCCAACGCCGCCGGGAACACCGGCACCGTCGGATGCCCGCCCATCATGGTGTGGGTGTCGTCGAAGTCGAGCGCGTGACTCGCGGCGCCATTGACGAGTGCGGCTACGCCTGGCGCGCAGTTCAACTCCGTGCCAACAATCGAGCACGGCCCGGCCTGGCCGCCCAGCTCATCGCGCAGGATTTCCGACAGCGGCTCCCGGCTCCCGGCCAGCGCACAACCGAACCAGTCCAGCACGCACTGGCCGGCCACCGTGCGGGCCGACTCCGGAATGTCGTCAAGACCCAGGCCGCCGAAGCGGTCCCAGAGATGGTTCGCAAGTCTCATCGTCAGCTCCTCCTCGACGGCTTCCCCAGCAGCTCGTCGGACACGATCTTCAGCATGATCTCCGACGTCCCCTCGAAGATCTTCGTCAGCCTCGCGTCGCGCCAGTAGCGCTCGACCGGGTAGTCCGTCGTGTAGCCGGCGCCGGCCAGCACCTGCAGCGCGTCGGAGCACACCCGCTCCGACATCTCGGCGGCGTAGTACTTCACCATCGCCGCCTCCTTGGCGCACGACACGCCGGTGTCGATCTTGGCGCAGACCGAGTGGTTCAACTGGCGCGCCGCCTCGACCTCGGCCGCCATGTTCGCGATCTTGAAGCGAATCGCCTGGAAGTCGGCGATCGGCCGCCGGAACTGGATGCGCTCCTTCGAGTACGCGATCGCCTGCTCGAGCGCGCCCTGGGCGAGGCCGATCGAGCGCGCCGCGGTGTGGGCCCGCGCCGTCTGCAGACCGCGCGTCATGCCGTAGAACGCCTGGCCCTTGGACTCGCGCTGTTGCTTCGTGATCGGCACCCGGACGTTCTCGAAATGGAGTTCCCAGGTCTTCCAGCCGTGGTAGCCGATCTTCGGGATCGGCGAGCCGGTGACGCCCTCCGGCAGCTCGCCGGGCGGCTTCTCGATCCCGATCCCGGTCAGCGCGGCGTGGCGCTTCGCCGGATCGCCCTCCGTCCGCGCGATCACCTGGATGAAGTTCGCGCCGTCGGCGAACGTGCACCAGTACTTGTTGCCGGTGATCACCCAGTGGTCGTCCTCCATCCGCGCCCGGCAGGTGATCGACGAGATGTCCGAGCCGACCTCCGGCTCCGACATGGCGAGCGCGCCGAGGTACTTGCCCTCCGCCATCAGCCTGATCCGCTTCAGGCGCTCCTCGCCCTCGAACGGGATCGAGCGGTGGAAGCCGTTGCCGCGAGCGATGATGCTCGCCACGCTCATCCAGCCCCGCGCCAGTTCCTCGGCCACCAGGCAGTACTCGAACGCGCCCAGCCCGGCGCCGCCGTACTCCTCCGGGATCGTGATGCCGAAGAAGCCCAGCTCGCCCATCTGGTCGATCAACGACTGCGGGATCGTCTCCTTCTTCGGGTCCAGCTCGTTGGCGACCGGCAAGACCTCCTTGTCCGTGAAGTCCCGGGCGATCCGGCGGAGCATCTCGCGCTCCGGGGTCATGTAGCCGACAGCGGCGGGGGAAATGTCGTTCATCGTGTGGTCAATGGTGGCTCGTCGTCCAGTAGGCCCGCGAGTCGGCCAGCCTAGCCGACAGCGCCCCGTGTCTCTGCGACCGACAGGCCGAGGCTTGGTGGCCCGCTCAACGACGCGTCCTCAGAGTAGCGGCGTTCGCCTCAGACCCGTTCGTGGACTATATTTGGTCCCAAGAGAGGGAGGGTCTATGTCGCTGTCTGAACAGATCAAACCGATTAGCTACCTCAAAGCCCACGCGGCCGAGATCATCCGTACGCTCGGTGACCGACCGGAGCCCTTGATCATCACGCAGAACGGTGAGGCCAAGGCGGTCGTCCAGGACATCGACAGCTACGAGCGGACGCAGGAGACGCTGGCCCTGCTCAAGATGCTGGCGCTGGGTGACCGCCAGATCGAAGCCGGCGAGGTGCAACCGGCAGCGGATGTGTTTGCGCGGCTTCGGGAGCGCTACAAGGCTGAATGATGCCGTTCGCGGTCCACGTGACCGGCGCCGCCGCCGGCGACCTGGAGGAGATCGGTGACTACATCGCCGGCAAGGACGGACCACGCAGGGCTCAGAGTGTGCTCAACCGCATCGAACAGACCGTCCAAGCGCTATCCGCACTCCCCGAACGCGGTAGCTATCCCCGCGAACTACTGGACTTCGGGATTCGGGAGTATCGGGAGGTGTTCTTCAAGGCCTACAGGATCATCTACCGGGTGGTCGAGGGAGAGGTCTACGTCCTGGTGATCGCGGACGGAAGGCGAGATATGCGCGCCCTGTTGGAACGGCGTCTGCTGGGCATCTAGGCGGCTTCCGGTCGGGGACGACGATTGCCGACCGCCGCTGACCGCGTTCACGTCGTCCAATCGGTTATCCTCGCGGCGTGGCCGGCGCAAAAGGTAGGCAACAAGCTACATCTGCCGACATTTCAAACCCCAGCCCGCCGCTCAGCAGGTCCGGTCTCGAAGGCCTCCGCGCGCTGACGTTCTTCCGCACCCGTGACGCGACCGAGTTGGGCGTCCACTCTCGCGTACTACGACGCCTCGTGGACCAGGGGGCCGTCGAACGCGTGGTGCGTGGTCTCTATCGCTTTACGGAGGCCGAGATCACGGAGCACCACACGAAAGCAGCCGTCTGCCTTCGGGTTCCGAGTGCCATCGTTTGCCTGCTGTCCGCCCTGACCATCCACAACATCGGCACCCAGCTACCGCACCAGGTGTGGATCGCGATCCCGCACAAGGCACGCACCCCGCGCCTTCCCACGCTGCCGGTGAGAATCGTCCGCTTCTCCGGAGCATCGCTGACCTATGGAGTGCAGCACACTGAGTTCGAGGGCGTTCCCGCCCGCGTTACGAGTCCTGCCCGGACGATCGTGGACTGCTTCCGTTTCCGTCGGCTCGTGGGAAAGGACGTAGCGCTCGAGGCGCTAAGCGACGCCTTCCACGAGCGCAAGGCAACCTTTGACGAGATCTGGCGGGCAGCCGAGGTCTGCCGTGCCAAGTCCCTCGTTGGCCCGGCCATGGAGGTGCTGTCAGCATGAGCGCGCCTCAGCGCCGCGGAGGCGGTTCCGTAGTGACGGCCAATACGCTAGAAACTGCGACCCGTCAGGCGTCAGAACTGGTTCAGTTGCCGGGCGGCTGGGACTCATACGGCGCCAAGCCAGTATCAAGCGATGCAGCGCGAGCCGCGACTACTCTCATGGTCGAAGCGGCTTCAGCCGTCCCGAACCTCGCCGCACCTGCCGTCGTACCTACGGTGCGAGGAGGACAACTCGAATGGCACCGGCAAGGAGTTGACCTTGAGATCGAGTTCGAGCCGGACGGCTCCGGTTCGTGGTTTGCCGAAGACCGAGAGACGGAAGAAGCCGTAGCACGGCCGCTGCTTGATGAAGATGCAGCGCTCCGGCGGTGGTTGGGACGGGCCTCGGCCTGACCTCGTACTATCGGCCCAACTCAGGCGCGGTAGCTCCTGATCTCCTCCGGAACGATCGTCAGCACCCGCAACCGCGCCGCCGCCCGGCGCCACATGTCGACCGTCTCCGCGTGCGCCTTCGCAATCGCCGGATCCTCGTCGACCCAGTAGCGCCCGGCGAGCCGCTCCATGAGCGGCACGACGTCCCCCTCGCCAATCGACACGACGCCGTCGACGGCGACCCAAGCCTCCGTTTCGCCGACTTCCCGAGCAACCAGGATCGACGCCCTTGGATCGTTCTCGAGCCGGGCGATCTTCCTGTGCGAGGCACTGCTGAACATCCGGACCTGCTCGCCGTCCCACTCGAACCAGACGGGCACGCCGTTCGGCGATCCGTCGAGATCGTTGGTGCAGAGGACGCCGATCCGCGGCTCGCTCAGGAACTCGTCGATCTCGGCTCGCGACATGGACGGCATGATGGCTAACTGCCAGCCGCCGCAGCCGGCGACATCCCGGTTGGCGCGACCCGCGCCAACCGTGACGCAGTCCGTGCGCCCGTCATCGGGTGCGCGGATGCCACTCCGGCGAGCCCAGCCGCGTCTGATCGCCGACGATCTCCTCCAGGACCGGCTCGATGTACCCGTAGAACCGCTCCGGATCCTCGGACATCGGGAAGTGGCCCAACCCCTTCATCGTCTGGTACGTCGCGCCCTTGATCTGCCCGGCAACTTCTTCGGACGCCTCGGGCGGCGTCGCCGCGTCGTACTCGCCGGTCAGCAGGAACACCCGCGTCTGCGAGGTGTCGATCTCGGCCGCCCTGTCGCCCAGGTCGTGATCGGTGCCCCAGTAGAAGAGGTCGCCCCGGAACACCTGCGGCGCGCCTTGGCTGTAGCACCAGCCGACCTCGCGGCGGAACGCCTCGGGCGCCTCGGGCGACGTGATGCCGATCATCAGCTCGCTCTTGTAGCCGTTGTTGATCTCGGGGTGGTCGA
>JAPOXA010000113.1 GCA_026707325.1 Acidobacteriota bacterium
AGTGCGCCGTTGGTGCTCCTGGCTGCCCGCCGACTCCTCGAAACTCCGATCAGCGGCGCGGAAGCGCCCGCCGCGGCGCCGGCCGCGGAAGCCGCCGGTCCAGCGGAAAACGGCAAGCCGTTTCCCGCCGGACCTTGGAAAACCGGCGAACCGGTTTCCCACAGCTACCGCAGCCTCGGCGGCTACGGCGGATCGGTACAAGACGGTGACCGGAATCAACCCCGGAAAGGTACAGGTGCGCCGCCCTTCCGGCGCTACCATCCGCCACCGTGATGCAAGTCGAGGCGGACTCCAGTCTCACAGCAGCCATAGAGAAACGCCGCCGGCAATGGCGCGACCTCGACGGCGCCGCTCGCCTCTGGTCCCGCGACGCCTCCCTCTGGACCGACTCGGGCGAGGACGAATGGCTCGGCTGGCTGGACATCGAACGCCCGGGCCGCCTGACGGTCGTCGACGCCGCCGGCAGACATGTCGCGACAGAGGCTGCGACGCTCGCCGGGCACCTCGCCGGACCGCCGTTCGACCGCTGCCTGCTCCTCGGCATGGGCGGCTCGGCGCTCGGCGCCGAGCTGCTGTGGCGAGCGCTGCCTCGCCAAGTCGACGCGGACTTCGTCGTCCTCGACACGACGGACCCTCGGGAGATCGCCCGCGCCCTCGCAGGAGTCGATCCGACCACGCTCCGGGTCATCGCTGCGTCGAAGTCTGGCGGCACGCTCGAGACCCGGCTCGCGTTCGAGTTGTTGCTCAACCGGTTGGGCGAAGCCGCGCCGCGAGCCGCCCTGGCGATCACCGACCAGGGTTCGGAGCTGGAGGCACGAGCCCGAACCGCCGGAGTCCCGGTCGTCTTCGGCCAGCCTGACGTCGGCGGCCGGTTCTCCGTGCTGTCGGCGTTCGGCCTGGCTCCGGCCGCGGTCGCTGGGATCGACCCCGAGCCGTTGCTTGCGGGCGCGCGGCGAATGGCCGCCGGGTGCCACCGGTCGGACGATGGTGAAGCGACGAACCCGGGAGTCGAACTGGGCCTGCTGCTCGCTGCGGCGCACGACTGCGGCCGCGACAAGCTCTACCTGCATGCGCCGGATGGGTGTGCGGAGATGGTCGCCTGGGTCGAGCAACTGATCGCCGAGTCGCTCGGCAAGGGGGATGTGCTGCTGCTGCCGGTAGCGGCGGCGGGCCTATCTGTGGAGTCCGCGCCTGACCGAATCGACATCGAACTCGCTCCGGCCGACCTCGGCGCCGAGCTGTTCCGCTGGCAGTTCGCCACCGCAGTGGCCGGCGCACTGCTAGGCGTCAACCCCTTCGACCAGCCGGACGTGGAGGCGTCCAAGGTCGTCACCCGGAACTACGTCGAGCGGATGAAGGCCGGCGATGCTGGAACTCCCGTCGGTGTGGTCCGGCTGAGCGAAGTCACGGAGCTTGCGCTGGACCAGCTCCTGGGCACGCACGTCGCGACGTTTCCGGACCGTGGCTACGCCGTCGTTTCGGCCTACCTGGACCGCAGCCACCGCAACCGGGAACTACTAGACGCGTTGCGCCGTGGCGTCGCCAGGCGGACCGGTGGCGCAACGGTTCTCGGCTTCGGCCCGAGCTTCCTCCATTCCATAGGCCAGGCCCACAAGGGTGGCCCCAACCGCGGCCTGTTTCTGCAGCTCACCGCCGATCCGCCGGCCGGCGACGTTCCGATACCTGGTGAATGCCTGACCTTCGGCCAGGTCCAGCTCGCACAGGCGTGGGGCGACTACGACGTGCTGGTCGAACGTGGCCGGCGGGTCCTCGCTGTCCATATCGACGGTGAGATCGAGACCGGCCTCCGTCGCCTGATCGATGCTCTGGCCTAGGAGTGTCCCGCCGCTAGCCGTGCAACATTCCGATACGTGTAGCTTTCGTGCTATACATGTAGCAATGGCACTCAACATCAGAAACGCGGAGACAGAGCGGCTGGCCGGCGAGTTGGCGCGGCTGACCGGACAGACCAAGACGCAAGCGGTCACGGAGGCGTTGCGGAACCACCTGGAACGGTGCCGGCGCGAACAGTCCGGCCGGACGCTGGCCGGCGAACTCAGCAAGATCGGACGCCGGTGCGCGAAGCTGCCAGTGCGCGACCAGCGGTCCGCGGACGAGATTCTCGGGTACGACGAGGACGGCCTTCCTCGCTGATGGTCCTCGATACCTCGGCGATGCTCGCGATCCTGCAGGATGAGCCGGAACGTGACTCCTTCGCCGAGAAGATCGCGGCGGCGGCCGTGTGCCGGATCTCGGCGGCAAGCTTTGTGGAGGCCTCGATGGTCCTCGAGTCGCGTCACGGAGCGGAAGGTGTTCGACTGCTCGATCTACTGATTGAATCGGCCGGCGTCGACGTGGTGCCGGTTGATTTGGCTCAAGCCAGAATCGCGCGTCAGGCCTTTGCCGACTTCGGGAAGGGGCGCCACCCGGCCGGACTCAACTACGGGGACTGCTTCGTCTACGCGCTTGCCCGCCAGCTCGGCGAACCGCTGCTCTGCAAGGGCGAGGACTTCTCGCTGACGGATCTCGCGTTGGTCCCGTAGATCGAGGAACCGGCGACGCCATGTCGGCGGCCCTAGCGGCGCCGGCCACGACCGCCGGCCGGCTTGCCCATCAACTCGTCGAGCCCGACGTTGAACTCGGCCACGATGCGGATCAGGACGTCCAGGCTGACGCGGAGTTCGTCCCGCTCGATCCGGGACAGGTCGGACGCCGGGATGCCGACGCGCTCGGCCAGCGCCGGCTGCGTCAGCTTGTTCTTGCGCCGCAACCGCCGGATGCGGTGGCCCATCAACTGGACCTGCTGGACTGTGGCTTCCTGGCTCATCGCTGCGCGATCCGGGAGTTGGCGAATTGTAGCTGTGCAGGAGTGCAGGGGTTCGGGCTGCTCGGCCCTGCGATCAGATCGAGGTCCGGAGATTCTCGTTCGCGGCAATCTGCGCTCCGCGCGCCTTGTAGCGTTCCCGGCGCTCCTTGCTGAAGCTGTCGACCTCGTCCTTCGGCACGCCGTAGGCGACTCCGCGATCCACCCCCGGGCGGGCGCGAACGCGCTTGAGCCAGTCAACGACCGCGGGCTGGGTCGTGATGTCGACCTTGGCCCACTTGTACGCCCGGATCCAGGGGAAGACGGAGATGTCGGCAACCGTGAAGTCGTCGCCGCAGATGTAGGGGTGCTTCTCGAACCGGCGGCCGAGGATCGCCACCAGCCGGAGCGACTCCCTGCCGAAGCGCTCCAGTGGATGAGCCTTACGGTCATCGGGAATGTCGATGTAGCGCGTGTAGCTCAGCTTGTTGCCGAAGGCCGGGCCGAGATTGGCGGCTTGCCAATAGAGCCAGGGAAGCACGTCCCAGCGCCGCTCGTCCGTCGGGAAGAGTGGGGTCGGGTACTTCTCGCCGAGGTACTGGAGGATGGCGCAGCTCTCCATGACGGCGCGGCCGTCGTCCACCAGGGCCGGCATCTTCTGGTTCGGGTTGATCGCGGTGAACTCGGGCGTGAACTGGTCCCCGGTCGAGAGATCGACCATGTGGATGCGCGTCTCGGGCAGTTCGACTCCCGCCTCGCGCAGTTCCTCGAGCATGATCGAGATCTTCCAGCCGTTGGGCGTCGCGCTGAAGTAGACGTCAAGAGCCATGCCGTCGCTAGTTCCCTTCGAGACCGGCAAGGACGGCGTCGATGCCGTCGCCTCTCAGGCCCTGCTTCATTGCCGAGAACGTGGCGGCGTCGTACTCGGCCAGTTGCGCTGCCCGCTCGAGGGCGACGTCGCGCAGTTCGTCGGCCGGTGCGACCTCGTCCACGAAGCCTGCATCCCGCGCGCCCTCGGGGTCGTACATCTTCGCGGTCAGGGCGGCCTGCGTCAGAGCGCGCTTGGAGAGCCGTTCCCTGGCCAGCAACCAGGCGAAAGGCGGCAGCGTTCTGCCGATGGCGACCTCGTTCAGGCCCAACCGGAATTCACCGTCCGCGGCCAGACGATGATCGCCCGTGAGCACGCATAGCGCGCCGAGAGCGATGGCGTGTCCGCTGGCCGCGACGACCAGAGGTTGCGGCCATCCGTACAGGCGCATCATCAGACGCGCTCCGGCGAGGCCCATGGCGCGGGCCTCCGCCGGACCGCTATCGCGAAACACGTTGAGGTCGAAGCCGCCGGAGAACAGGCCGGGCCGGCCGCTCAGGGCGACGGCCTTCGCGTCGTCCGCGGCCCGGTCGAGCTGGGCGTTGACGGCGGCGATCATGGGCGGTCCGAAGACGTTCGCCTTGCCGTCGTCCATCGTGATGAGGGCCACGTCGCCGACCTGTTCGTAGGTCGTTCGTTCCGTCATGGGTCGGCTCCTTTGAGGCCGCCTGTCGCGGGCCCGTTGGTCATTGGGGGGCTAGTTTGTCACCTTGATCCGGCGGTTCCGTCGGCAGGGGCCGTCGCAGAAGACTCGGGCCAATGCGAGTCGTTTTCAGAGCGTGCGTCCGACGATCCACGCACCCGCGACGAACGTCGCCAGCACGCTGCCCAGGTTGCACAGGACGACGACCAGGAGGATGCGGGTGAGGCGGTTGCTCCAGAAGCCGCGGACGGAACCCAGGCTGTCGGCGAGGTTCTCCATGTCGGCGACGAGGGGCTTGCGCAGCAGGGCCTGGACCAGGCCGGCGACCCAGCCGGCCGCCATCAGGGGGTTCAGGCTGGTCAGGGGCGCGGCGGCGAACGCGGCGAGGATCGTGACCGGGTGCGCCAGAGCGATGACGGCGCCGAGAGCCGCGAGGCCGCCGTTGAGCGCGACCCAGATGTACACGGATTCGATGGCGCGCTCCCTGTCGCCCCAGACGAGGCCGTAGGCGAAGAGGGCGATGATCAGGATCGGCACCAGCCAGGCGACGACTCGCGGCCAGATCGGCGGGTCCGGCACCTGCTCGAGGTTCTCGAGGTCGCAGGAGGAGTCGGCGAGGCCGGTGATCCCGGGCAGGTGCCCGGCGCCGACGACGGCGACCGTCCGTGGCCCCGCCGACTGGCGCAGCTTCTCGGCCATGTAGGCGTCGCGTTCGTCGATCAACGTGCCCTTGACGCCGGGCAGGGCCTCCGCGAGAGCGGACATCAGGTCGGTGAGGTTGCCGCTGTCGCGGAGCTTCTCGATGTCCTCTTCCTTCAGGTCGTCGCCGACCAGCGCGCTGCCGGCCAACTGGCCCATCACCTTCGTCCGCTGCCAGAAGCCGAGCGACGCCCAGGTGCGCTTCAGCGAGATCTGGATGTCGCGATCGATCAGTTCGAGCCGGGCGCCGCGTTCACGGGCCCGGGCGATCGCTTCCCGCATCTCGGCGCCTGGTTCGATGCCGAACCGCTGGGCCAGGCGCCGTTGGAAGGAGTGCATGAGGAAGGAACTGAGCAGCAGCGCCGCCTTGCCCTCGCGTATGACCTGGAAGATGTCGAGCTTGCGCCAGGAATCCTGGTTCTCCAGGTTCTCGTAGCGGGCCGGGCACAGTTCGACGCAGACGGTGTCCGGTTCGAGTGCTTCGATCGCCTCCTTCGTGTCGCGGACGCTCTGGGGCGAGACGTGGGCGGTGCCGACGAGGAAGACCTCGCGCTCGTCGAGTTCGAGTCGCTGCACCGAGGACGGGAGTTCGGCCGGCGCCGGCTGGCCTGCGGCTTCCGAGGTCATGGCAGCGCGGAGCGTAGCCCACGAGGCCGGCCAACGGGGTCCGCGTCCGCTACGCTCTTCGGATCGAGAGGGTTTGAACCAGGGGGAGGTCCCATGAAGAGGATGACGACGCGGAGCTCCAGGATCATTGCCTTGGGGGCGGCGGCCGCGCTCGCCTGGGCCTGCGGAGCGCCCGAAGCAGACGCACCTGCCGAGGACTCCGGCGCCGGGCCGCCGAACATCGTGCTGATCCTCGCCGACGATCTAGGCTACGCCGACATCGGCATCTACGGCAGCGAGATCATCTCGACGCCACACATCGACGCGCTGGCCGCGAGCGGCGTCCTGTTCACGGACGGCTATGTCAGCCACCCGGTGTGCAGCCCGTCGCGGGCCGGGCTCGTGACCGGGCGCTACCAGCAGCGCCACGGCTGGGAGTTCAACCCGGCCGGCCGCGACGTGAACGCCGGCATGAGCCTCGACGAGGCGACGCTGGCCGACCGCTTGAAGGCCCTGGGCTACCGGACCGGCATGGTCGGCAAGTGGCACCTGGGCCACCAGGAGCCCCATCACCCGATGAGCCGCGGCTTCGACGAGTACTTCGGCGTCCTGGAAGGCGGCAGCACCTTCATCGACTCCAGGCTGCCCGGCGTGGAGTACGGCTCGCTTCGCGGCGAAGACGGCCCAACGGAGCGCCGGAACAAGGTCCTGCGCGGCTTCGAAGAGGAGAAGGTCGAGCGTTACCTGACCGACGTCTTCACCGACGAGGCGGTCGCCTTCATCGAGCGTGGCGCGGCCAGGGACGAGCCGTTCTTCCTGTACCTGAGCCACACCACGCCGCACACGCCGCTGCAGGCGACGGCCGAGTACCTCGAGGGCTACCGTCACATCGAGGATCAGCGCACCCGGGTCTACGCGGCGATGGTGGCGTCCCTCGACGAGAGCGTGCGGCGGGTGGTCGAGACGCTGAAGGTGCAGGGCATGTACGAGAACACCCTGATCGCCTTCGCCAGCGACAACGGCTGCGCCGGCTACATCGGCCACGCCTGCTCGAACGGGCCGCTGTTCGGTTTCAAGCGCTATCACCACGAGGGCGGCGTCCGGATCCCCTTCATCATGAGCTGGCCGGCAGCCGTCGAGGGCGGGCAGGAGTTCAGCCATCCGGTGATCACGCTCGACTACATGGCGACGTTCACGGCGGCCGCGGGCGAAGAGACGGAGACCGAAGACAGCGTGAACCTGCTGCCGTACATGACGGGAGAAGCCGAAGGCGCGCCGCACGAGTACCTCTACTGGCGGGCGGGCGCGAGCGTCGCGATTCGGGATGCGCAGTACAAGCTGATCAAGCTCAACCGCACGGACTTCCGTCCCGACAGCCTGCGCGGGGACGGCCGCCTGCAGCCGCCGGAGGGCGGCTGGCCGACGGACTCGCCGCACGGCCAGCTCACGCTGCTCTACGACCTCGACGCGGACGTGGGCGAACTGAACAACCTGGCGGCGGAGCAACCGGACGTCGTCGCGCGGCTGGAAGCCGAGCTGGACTCCTGGCGCGGGACGCTGCTCGACGAGCAGATCCTCCCCGGCGTGCGCTCGACGATCACCCAGATCGATGGAGAGTGGGTGCAGTTGGTATTCTGAGCCGCCCTTTCGCGGCGAGGAGATGAGCGGTAACCGGAAGAACGCTGGGCGTGGCGCCGCGGAGACGTGGCGCGTCCTCTGGCCTCCGCGCCGTCGGGTTCAGGCGGTGCTGGTGCTGGCGCTCGCGGTGGCGGCCGTCCTTTCGTTCCGGGTCCGGCAGGACGTGCGCCAGGCGCGTGTCGATCTGCGGATGGCGGAAGCGGCGATAGCGGGCGCGGACTTCGCAGAGCTCGCGGAGAGGGCGCCGCAACTGCTCGGCCTTGCCGCCCGGCAGGCGGCCGGAGAGAGTCGCTGGCGGGAGGTGGCGGATCTCTACGACGAGTACGCCGAGCACCTGCCGCCGGCACTGCTGGAGGCTGCCGAGGTCGAACTCGGCTTGAACCGTCCGGTTGCCGCGGACGCGGCGGCTGGCTCCGGCGAGGCAGCCGCGGAGTCCGTGGTCGAACCGCCCGCGTCGGCCTTCGAGCAGCGGCTGCGCCGGGCCCGGCTGGTCGACGCCTCGGGCGTACAGCAACTGCTCTTCGACCGTCGCGGCCGGCCACTGGGATCGATCGGCGATGACCGTTCGTTGACTCTGGAAGAGGATCTGCCGGCGGGACTCGTTCCGCCCGAACTGGCGACTCACCTGCTCCCTCCCGCTCTTCAGCCGCCCGGCCTGGCCGCTGCGGGGCCGGGGGCGATGGCCGCGTCCACGGCCGGCGCGAGGGCGCTGCGGTTGACGATCGACCGGGCCTGGAGCGAGGCGGTCGCGAGGGCGCTGGGACGGGAGGAGGGAGCGATTACCGTCCTCGAGCTCCCGTCGGGCGCCGTGCTGGCGGCGGTCAGCAACCGGAATCGAAGAAGCCGCTGGCGGGCGCGCGGCGACAGCGTGCTCGACCCGCGCGAACCGGCTTCGATCGCCAAGTTGATCACGACGACGGCCGCGATGCGGGCCGGCCTCGACCCGGACGAGGAGATCTCCGGCATGACCTGCCGGGGCTCGGTGCTGATGGACGGCGAGCGTCTGTACTGCGCCGCGATCCGCGGGCGGCTCAGGGGGCTCGCCGACGCGATGGCGAGCAGTTGCAACGTCTCCTTCGCCCGGCTCGCGATGGACGTTGGCGACCGGGCCCTGGTCGAGGAGTACGAGCGCTACGGCTTCGTGATCGGCGGCGCTCAGGGTGAGGCGGTGCCGAGGAACGCCGTCGGTGTCGTGCACGAGTACCGCCATCCGGGCAAGCGGCTCGGCGATCTCTCGGTCGGCCTGGAGGAGGCGTCCATCACGCCCCTCGGCTCCGCGGTGTTCGCCGCCACGCTCTCCGACGGGCTCCGCCGCGAGCCCAGGTTCGTCCTGCAGGCGGACGGCCTGCTCGGCATTTCGCCGCGGACGCCGGTCGCCAACGACCCGCAGGCTGTCCCGGTCCTGGATCCGTCCTGGCTGCCGGCGCTCCACGAGTCGATGCGCGCCGTCGTGTCGCCGGGCGGAACCGCGAACCGGGTCGCCCCGCGGCGGCTGCAGGTGGCGATGAAGACGGGCACCGCGCGCGGTCCGGACAAGCCCTTCCACGTGAACTACGTCGGCTTCTTCCCCGCGGGCGGCGGGCAGCCGCCTCGCTACGCCTTCGCGGTCCGGGTCACCGGACAGCCGACGTCGTCGCGCGTTCGGCGCGCGGGCTATGCGGTGACGAACCGCCTGCTGCGGGCCCTCGACGGTCTGGTCGGCGACGAGATCGACGCCGCCGCTCGTGGTTCGCTGCGGCTAACGGGAGCGACCGGAGCGGGACCGTGACCACGGACGCGGGCGGCGGGAAACGACCCGCTCGCCGGCGCTACCGGCCAGCGATCGGCCCGAGGCTGAAACCGCTGCTGTGGGTGGTCTTCGGGCTCTTCGCGCTTCTCGCCGTGAACTCCTTCTACCTGTCCGGGGTCCGCGTGGCCGAAGCGGCGACCGGCGAGACCTACCAGAACTGGTTCTACATCTCGATGTTCCTGCTGCACCTGGCGGTGGGGGCCCTGTTCGTGCTGCCGGTCATCTGGTTCGGCCTGGCCCACATGCGCAACGCCCGGAACCGTCCCAATCGGCGCGCGGTGAAGGTCGGCTACGCGCTGTTCGGGACTGCGCTCGTCCTGCTCTTCAGCGGCGTCGTGCTGACCCGGATCGAAGGCGCGATCACGGTGAACGACCCCACGGTACGCGGCGTCGCCTACTGGCTCCACGTGCTGGCGCCACTGGTCGCCGCCTGGTTGTTCGTCCTCCACCGGCTGGCCGGCAAGCGGATCAACTGGCGGATCGGCGGACGGGTGGCCGCAGCGGCCGTGGTGCTGGTCGGCGTCGCCTTCGTGCTTCAGTTTCAGGATCCGCGGGCCTGGAACGTGCAGGGTCCGGCGTCGGGCGAGCAGTACTTCTTCCCGTCGCTGGCGCGCACCGCGAGCGGCGGCTTCATTCCCGAACACGCCCTGAGCAACGATGCCTACTGCGTGGAGTGCCACGCGGATGTCCACAGCCGCTGGGCGTACAGCGCCCACCGGTTCAGCTCCTTCAACAATCCGGCGTACAGCTTCTCGGTGCAGCAGACGCGCGACAAGGCGTACGAGCGCTCGGGCGACGTCCAGGCGTCCCGCTTCTGCGCCGGCTGCCACGACCCGGTCGTCTTCTTCTCGGGCGCCTTCGACGATCCGGAGTTCGACGTTGACCAGCCGGCCGCTCATGCCGGGATCACCTGTACCTCCTGCCACGCGATCACCCACATCAACAGCCCGCGCGGCAACGCCGACTACACGATCGAGGAGCCCCAGCACTATCCGTTCGCGTTCTCGGACTCCGGCCTGCTCCGCTTCGTCAACCATCAGCTCGTCAAAGCCAAGCCCGAACTGCACAAGCGAACGTTCCTCAAGCCCCTGCACGAGACCTCCGAGTTCTGCGGCACCTGTCACAAGGTGCACCTGCCGGAAGAGCTGAACCACTACAAGTTCCTGCGCGGCCAGAACCACTACGACTCGCACCTGCTCTCGGGCGTTTCGGGCCATGGAGTGGCGAGCTTCTACTATCCGCCGAAGGCGGAGCCGAACTGCAACGGCTGCCACATGGAGTTGCTGCCGTCGGAGGACTTCGGTTCGCAGCGCTACCCGGAGAGCGAGCAGCCGGACGTCACCCAGGTCCACGACCACCTGTTCCCGTCCGCCAACACGGGGATTCCCTACCTGCTGGGCTTCCCGGACTGGGTGATCGAGGCGCACCGGGAGTTCAACGAGGGCGTGGTCGACGTCGACATCTTCGGCGTCAAGCCGGGCGGCACGATCGAGGACGAGCTGATCGCACCGCTCCGGCCGGAGGTTCCCGCGCTCGAGCCGGGGGAGGACTACCTGCTGGAGGTCGTCGTGCGCACGCTTGGCCTGGGCCACCACCTGACCCAGGGCACCGCGGACTCGAACCAGCTCTGGCTCGACGTGGAGGTGCGCGACGAGCGAGGGAACCTGGTCGGCCGCAGCGGCGGTCTCGGCGAGGGCAACCGGCTGGATCCCTGGTCGCACTTCATCAACGTCTACATGCTCGACCGCGACGGCGCGCGGATCGACCGGCGGAACGCGGAGGACATCTTCGTGCCGCTCTACGACCACCAGATCCCGCCGGGAGCGGGCGACGTGGTCCACTACCGGCTGGAGGTACCGCCGGCGGGCGGCGCCGCCGCGCTGACCGTGGAGGCGGCGCTGCGTTACCGCAAGTTCGACACGACCTACCTGCGCCACATCTACGGCCCGGAGACGGCGAATGAACTGCCGATCCTCGACCTGGCCCGGGACTCGGTGACGTTCCAGGTGGACGGCGCCGCTGCTGCCGGCAGTGCCGCCGCGTCGACCGCGGCGGCCGCCCGCGAACCCGGGAAGCCGCTCTGGCAGCGCTGGAACGACTACGGCATCGGCCTGCTGCGCAAGGGCGGCACCGGCCGCGGCGAGCTCCGCCAGGCGATCGAGGCCTTCACGCGGGTCGAGGAACTGGGCCGCCCCGACGGTCCGCTCAACCTGGCGCGGGTCTACCTGGCCCAGGGCACCGTGCGGGACGACGCGATCGCGGCGCTCGAGCGTGCCGCAGCCTTCGATCCACCGGCGCCGAGCTGGTCGGTCGCCTGGTTCTCGGGCCTGGTCAACCTGCAGAACGGCGCCGTCGACGAGGCGATCTCGAACTTCCGCTCCATCCTTGAGGCGGACAGCGAGGAGATGCGCCGGCGCGGCTTCGACTTCAGCCGCGACGTGCGGCTGCACAACGAACTCGGACTGGCGCTGTTCGAGCGCGCCAAGCGGGAGCGCGGCCCGGCCCGGGCCGAGACGCGGGCGGAGCGCCTGCACGAAGCCCGCGAGTCGTTCGAGCGGGCGCTCGTCATCGATCCGGAGAACGTGACGGCCCACTACAACCTCGGCCTGATCCACGCCCAGCTCGGCGACTCCGGGAGCGCGGTCCTGCACCGCGAGTTCCACGCGCGCTACAAGCCGGATGACAACGCCCGCGACCGCGCGATCGCCATCGCCAGACGCGCCGACCCCGCGGCCGATCACGCCGCGGAGGCGATCGTGATCTACGACCTGCACCGGCCCGAGCGCTTCGAGGGCAGCCGTGCGGCCGTCGCCGGAGGCGGCGGTTGACGCCGGGTCGCCCGGGCGAAGGCCCGGAGGTTCCCGAGGAGGAACTCGCACCGGAAGACGACGCGGTCATCGGCCGCGTCTTCGCCCGTTCGCTGAAGGTTCTGGCGGCTCTGGCGGCCGCCGCGCTGATCGTCGTGGCGCTCCGCTACGTGCTCCGGGCCGGGCCCGAGGAAGCGGTCGAGATCCCCGTGGCTGCGCCGCGCGCCGTGGAGGCGGCGCCGCCGGACGTGCCGGCCGTGCCCTTCACGGACGTCACCGCGGAGGCCGGCATCGACTTCGTTCACGTCAACGGCGCCGCGGGAGAGGCCCTGCTGCCGGAGACGATGGGTGCCGGCGGAGCCTTCTTCGACGTCGACCGCGACGGCGATCAGGACCTGCTGCTCGTCAACTCGACGACCTGGGACGCGGTTCTCCCGAACGCGGACGCTGGGCCGGGTGCCGGACCCACGATGTCACTATATGAGAACGATGGCAGTGGGAGTTTCGCGGATCGCACGGCGGGCTCCGGCCTGGAGGCCAGTTTCTACGGCACGGGTGTCGCGGTAGGCGATGTCGACGGGGACGGCTGGACGGACCTCTTCGTCTCGGCGGTTGGCCCGAACCGTCTGTTCCGTAATGTGGAAGGCCAGAGGGGAAACAGCTCGCGCTTCGAGGACGTCACGGCGACGGCCGGCGTCGCCGGCGCCGCCAGCGAGTGGAGCAGCAGCAGCGCCTTCTTCGACGCCGACGGAGACGGCGACCTCGATCTGCTGGTCGGCAACTACGTGCGCTGGTCGCGGGAGATCGACATCGAGGTCGACTACACGTTGACCGGGGTGGGGCGGGCCTACGGGCCGCCGGTCAACTACGGCGGCACGACGATGAACCTCTACCGGAACGACGGCTCGGGCGTCTTCACCGACGTCTCGGAGGAGGCCGGCCTGCACATCCTGAATCCGGCGACGGACACGCCGGTGGCGAAGACCCTCGGGCTGGCGCCGGTGGACATCGAGGGAGACGGCGACATCGACGTCGTGGTCGCGAACGACACGGTGCGCAACTTCCTGCTGGTCAACGACGGCAGCGGCGTGTTCACCGAGGACGGGGAACTCTACGGACTCGCCTACGGCCGGGACGGCGCGGCGACCGGGGCGATGGGCGCCGACGCCGCCGACTTCCGCAACGACGGTGAACTCGGCTTCGCTATCGCGAACTTCGCGAACGAGATGACGTCCCTCTACGTCTCCCAGGGGGATCCCACCCTGTGGAGCGACGAGGCGATCACGGCCGGCATCGGCGCGCCGAGCCGCCGGGTGCTGAGCTTCGGACTGTTCTTCTTCGACTACGACCTGGACGGACGCCTCGACCTGCTCCAGGTGAACGGCCACCTGGAAGACGACATCGAGGTGGTCGAACCCAGCCAGCAGTACCGCCAGGCGCCGCAGTTGTTCTGGAACGCCGGACCGGACGCGGCGTCGACCTTCGTGCCGGTCGAGCCCCCGCCGGGCGACGGCCTGACCGTGGAACTCGTCGGCCGCGGATCGAGCTACGCCGACATCGACGGCGACGGCGACCTCGACGTGCTGCTGCTCCAGACCGGCGACCGGCCCCTGCTGCTGCGCAACGACCAGGAGACGGGCCACCGCTGGCTGCGCTTCTTGCTCCGCGGCGACGGCGAGCGGGTGAACAGGGACGCCATCGGCGCCTGGGTCGAGGTGGAGCAGGAGACGGCGGCCGGACCGGTCGTTCAGCGTCGACGGGTCATGCCGACCCGGAGCTACCAGAGCCAGGTCGAGCCGGTCGTGACGATCGGCCTCGGCTACGTGGCGTCGGTTGACGACCTGACGCGCGTCGAGGTGCTCTGGCCGGACGGTACGCGGCAGCCGGTCGACATCGACGGCCTCGACCGCGTCGTCGAGATCGAGTACGAGTCCGTCAGCTCCAGGGTTGGTACGGTCGAGTAGAGCCTATCGATCAGCGGCAGCGGCGTAGCTCTGGGTGCGCGGGTCTTCTGACCCGCCCCCGGCGTCAGTGTCAAGCGGATTTCGAGCCGCCCGTGTACAGTAGGTGTTTCAGGTGTTTCGCTCCCCCTTGGGATGAAAGCGCTCCGCACCGGTCTGGTTCGGGCGATGCCGATACTGCTAGCCGGCCTGGTGGCCGGTTTCGGGCCGGCCGGCCTCGCCGCGCAGACGATCGTCCTGACGAACGTCAACATCATCGACGGCAACGGCGGTCCCGTCCAGGAGGACATGACGATCGTCATCGCCGGCGACCGGATCGCGTCGATTGCCGAGGGACCGTACGAATCGTCGGGCGCCGACGACGGTGCCGAGGTCCACGATCTCGACGGCGCCTGGGTGCTGCCCGGGTTCTGGAACATGCACGCCCACCTGAGCGTGATGTTCCCGGACAACCCCGCCCTTTCCGGCGAACGGATGCCCTCCAAGGTCATCCGCGCGGGGCTGAACTCGATCGACGGGCTGCGCCACGGCTTCACCAGCGTGCGCTCGGTGGGCGAGGAGGACTACATCGACGTCGCCTGGCAGCAGGCGTTCGACCATGGCTTCTTCCTCGGTCCACGGGTCTTCGCCAGTGGCGCGCCGGTGAGTCCGACCGCGGGGCACCGCGGCTACGTCGAGGAAGGCGCCGACGGCGTGGCGGCGATCCGCAAGGAGGTGCGGAGGCGTGTCCAGAAGGGCGCCAGGGTGATCAAGCTGTTCAGCGTCGAGATGCTGCCGGACGAACTGGAGACGGCGGTCCAGACGGCGCACAGCCTCGGAGTTCACGTCACCTCGCACGTCCGTGAACCGGGGGCGCTTGCCGCGGTCAAGGCCGGAGTGGACTGTCTCGAGCACGGCTACGGGCTGACCGACGAGACGATCGAGCTGATGGCCGAGAAGGGAACGTTCTACACCCCGACGATCATCTGCAACCTGAGCGCCGGATACATCGCCGAGCGCGAGGCGCGGTTGGCCGAACTGGGCTACGCCGAGGACGAGGAGATCGTGCGGCTGCGGACGATGGTCGCCTTCGCCGACGAACGGTCGCCCGAGTTCGCGCTCGAACAGCGGCAGATCCTGGCCAAGGCCGCCAAGGCGGGAGTCAAGCTGCTGATCGGTTCGGACTCGATGCCGGTCGGCGAGATGGGTTTCCTGGAGATGGAGCAGTTCGTCCTCTCCGGGGTCAGCGAGATGGACACGATCATCGCTGCGACCCGCAACGCGGCCGAGGTCCAGGGCGTGCTCGGCGATCTCGGCACGGTGGAGGAGGGGAAGCTGGCCGACCTGGTCGTCCTCGGGGCCAACCCGCTCGAGAACATCTCGAACATCCGCGAGACCGTGATGGTGCTCAAGGGCGGCGTGATGGTCGACCTGGACGCCCAGCTCGGTACGTCGACCTACTGGGACTACTACGGCTCGATGGAGCTGCCCGATGGTTTCCTCGCGGAGTCCGAGGAAGCGGCCGGCTTCCAGCGCGGCAACACGGCATCGGATCAATAGCGCGATCGGCAGGTCGCAGGAGGGCGAGGGATGAAGCGGAACACAGGAAACCGGACCCTTCGAGCCGCTGCGATGCAAACTGGGTGCGCCGGCGCCCTCGCCGGCATCCGGCGCGCAGCGCCGGCCTCCGGGGTCCTTGCCGCCTTGTGCTGGCTGGCGTTTATCGCGCTGCTCACCGCGGCACCCGCCGCCGCCCAGACCACCGTTCTCACCAACGCCACGGTGATCGACGCCACCGGCGCGCCGCCGATCGAGGACGCCGCGGTCGTCATCGTGGGCAACCGGATCACCGCGATCCACACGCCGTCGTCCGCCGCGCCGGATCCGGGCGATGACGGCCGGGTGATCGACCTCGGCGGCGCCTACGTCCTGCCGGGCCTGTGGAACAACCACTCGCACCTCGGCGACCTGCTGCCGGATCCCAAGGGCCTGCTGCCCGACGAACCGCTGCCGCGGGCGATGATCCGCGCCGGCCGCAACGCGGTCGACGCGCTGAAGGCCGGCTTCACGACGCTGCGGATCACCGGCGACCGCGATTTCATCGACGTGGCCTGGAAGGAGGCGTTCGATTCCGGCGCCTTCGTCGGGCCGCGGATCGTGGCCGGCGGTCCGCCGCTCTCGACCGACGGCGACACGGACTGGCTGGTGAGGACCGGCAAGGGTCCCGAGGGGATCCGGGCCATCGTTGCCGACAACATCGCGAAGGGAGTCCAGCTCATCAAGTTCCTCGGCGACCGGATGCCCCCGGAGGAGCTGATCGCCGGGATCGAGGAAGCCCACCGGCACGGCATCCCGGTCACCGTGCATGCCGACAACGAAGCGACCCGGATCGCGGTGATGGCCGGCGCGGAGAGCATCGAGCACGGCAACGACCTCACCGACGACACGATCCGGATGATGGCCGAGGCGGGGACCTTCCTCGACCCGACGATCCAGTGCAACCTGAGCGCCGAGTTCATCGCCGAGCGGGAACGGCAGATCGTGGAGGCCGGCTACCTCGATCCGCCGGAAGTCGTCGAAGGCCGCGTCCGGGTCTCCCGCGCCGACGAGCGGAGCCCGGAGTACGCGAACTACGCGCGGGACGTCATCAACAAGGCCTACGCGGCGGGCATCCGCCTGACCACCGGCAGCGACTCGAACCCGATCTCGGAGATCGGCGTTCTCGAGATCGAGCAGTTCGTCTTCCATGGCATCCCGCCGATGGCCGCCATCCAGGCGGCGACCCGCAACAGCGCCGAGATGATGGGCATGCTCGACGACCTGGGCACCGTCGAGGTCGGCAAGCTCGCCGACCTGATCGTGCTCGAGAAGAACCCCCTCGAGCACATCTCCCACCTGCGCAGCCTGTCCCTGGTGATCAAGGACGGGAAGATCGTGAACCGCTCGCAGGATGAAGGTCAGGCCAGCTTCTGGGAGCTCTACCTGCAGGACTAGAAACGGAGGAGCAGATGAGACAGGCGAGGACGTGGCAAGGACGTTACGTTGCGGAAACTGGGTGCACCGGCGCCCCCGCCGGCATCCGGCGCGAAGCGTCGGCCTTCCGGGTTTCTGCCGCGCCAATGCTCGTGCTCGCCGTCGCCAGCCTCCTCCTCCTCGCCTGCGCCCCGCGGGAACTCGTCACCCTGCCCGAAATCGACACCTCCGGCTCCCCCGACGGCATCGTCGACCTCCCGGCCGACGTGCCGGAGGTGTTCCACGCGTACTTCGACCGGTACGCCTACCACCCGACGCCGGACGGCAGGCGGATTCACTTCCTGGTCTCGTCCGGCTGGACCCGCGACCAGATCAAGCACGGCCTGAACGTGATGGAGCACCTGCTGGCCGACCACCCCGGCTCGGTCTACGGCGACAACAAGAGCGGCATCGCCGCCGCGATGGCGGATCGCAAGGCGACGATGGTCTTCTTCGACAACGAGCCGGACATGCGCCAGGCGATGAGCGAGGGGTTGCCCGAGGCGACCGACCTCAGCATGCAGGACCTGCGGGCGAACGAGTGTCCGGCTCCGGGCGACGCGGACTACATGGGTCACGTGACCCGGGACGCCGCCTACGAGGAGATCTGGCACCTGATCCACGACTACGGGATCAAGCCGACGCTGCCGGAGATGATCGCCGAGATGAGAACGGCGAACGACGCGGCGGCGGAGAAGGGCTGGTACGCCTGGCCCCGGGACGTGCCGGACGATCATCCGAACGAGTACGTGGGCGCCCTGATCGACAACTACTACGACCTCTGGACCGTGCCGCCGACCGTGTACGAGGGGCGTCCCATCGAGCCGGACGAGATCCCCGAGGGGTACTCGCACTTCGGGCAGTACTTCGCAGGCAGCCGGGCGGCCATGCCGGAGAAGGACCCGCCCGGCTACGCGCTGGTCACGGGGTTCGTCGGGCCGCATCTGACCTACACGCCGGAACTGCCGCTGGACTTCAGCGGGACGTTCTCGATGACGTTCGATCCGGAGGTGCGGTACACGATGAAGACCCAGCACCTGCGAAACGTCACGCTGACGGGAGACGGCGACGCGGATCTGCAAGGCAACGCGCACGACAACGTGCTCACCGGGAACGCCGGCGCCAACCGGCTCGAGGGCGGCGGCGGCAACGACACCCTGGACGGCGGCGACGGCGTCGACACGGCCGTCTTCAGCGGCCCGGCGGCCGACTACGACGTCGCCACGGGTGAGGACGGAGTGACGGTGAGCGACTCGCAAACGGACCGCGACGGCGTCGACACACTGCGGGGCGTGGAGTCCCTGCAGTTCAGCGACGAGACCGTCGAACTGGAGTAGCAGATGAAGTTCACTCGGACATGCGTTCTGATCGCGGTTCCCGCGCTGCTGGCGGTTTCATGCGCCCCGCGTGAACTCGTCACCCTGCCGGAGATCGACACGTCGGGTTCGCCTGACGGCATCGTCGACCTGCCGGCCGACGTGCCGGAGGTGTTCCACGAGCACTTCAACCGGTACGCCTACGTGCCGACGCCGGACGGGAGGCGGATCCACTTCCTCGTCTCGGACGTCTGGACCCGCGACCAGATCAAGCACGGCCTGAACGTGATGGAGCATCTGCTGGCCGACTTCCCGGGCTCGGCCTACGGCGACGACAAGTCCGCTATCGCGAGTGCCATGGCCGACCGCAAGGCGACGATGGTCTTCTTCAACACGGAAGAGGAACTGAACGCCGCGATGCGGTCCGGGCTGGCGAGGGCGACCGACCTCAGCATGCAGGACCTGCGCGCGAACGAGTGTCCGGCACCGGGCGACGCGGACTACATGGCCCACGTCACCCGCGACGCCTCGTACGAGGAGATCTGGCACCTGATCCACGACTACGGGATCAAGCCGACGCTGCCCGAGATGATCGCCGAGATGCGCGTGGCGAACGACGTCGCCGAGGCGAACGGCTGGCGCGGCTGGCCCGACGACGAGCCGCAGGAGCACCCGAACGAGTACGTGGGCGTGCTGATCGACAACTACTACGACCTCTGGACCGTGCCGCCGACCATGTACGAGGCTGTGGACATCGAGCCCGGCGAGATTCCCGATGGTCAGTCGCACTTCGGCCGTTACTTCGCGGGGAGCAGGTCCGCCATGCTCGAGGACGATCCGCTGGGCTTCAACCTGATCCGGAAGTTCGTGCCGCCCCACCTGACCTACACGTCCGAACTGCCGCTCGACTTCACCGGGACCTTCTCGATGACGTTCGATCCGGAGGCGCGGTACACGATGAAGACGCAGCATCTGCGGAACGTTGCGCTCACCGGTGACGGCGACGCAAACCTGCGGGGCAACGCTCACGACAACGTGCTCACCGGCAACGCCGGCGAGAACCGGCTCGAGGGCGGCGCCGGCAACGACACGCTGGATGGCGGCGCCGGCGACGACACCGCGGTGTTCAGCGGTCGGGCGGCCGAGTACGAAGTGACCCGGGACGGCGCCGGAGCGACGGTGACCGACTCGCAGCCGGACCGGGACGGGACCGACACGCTGCGGGGCGTGGAGTCCCTGGAGTTCAGCGACGAAACCGTCCAGCTACCGGACTCGGAGGAGTAGATGACTGGGTGCGCCGGTCTTCCGACCCGCTGCCGCCGAAGGCGCCCAGTTCCATGCAAGTTGGATACGGTTGCCGGATGCACGAACGGCACGGACGACTCGCGCAGCAGATGCGCTTTCTGGTCGAAGTCGACCGGCTCAAGCAGGTGCTGCGGCGCACGTCGATCGTCGGCAACGACCGGCGCGAGAACTCCGCGGAGCACTCGTGGCACGTGACCTTGATGGCGCTGGTGCTGTCCGAGCACGCGGCCGCTTCGGGGCTCGATCAGCTCAAGGTGCTGAAGATGCTGATCGTGCACGACCTCGTCGAGATCGATGCGGGCGACACGTTCGTCTACGACCAGGCGGGCCTCGAGGATCAGGCCGAACGCGAAGAGCGGGCGGCGGAGCGGATCTTCGGCCTGCTGCCGGCCGAGAGCGGGGCCGAGTTGCGGGCCGTCTGGGACGAGTTCGAGGCACGCCAGAGCCCCGAGGCGAAGTTCGCCAGGGCGCTGGACCGCCTGCAGCCGATGGTGCTGAACTACGTCAACGGCGGCGGGCCGTGGCAGCAGCACGGCATCCGTGCCGACCAGGTACGCGAGATCAACGGCTGCATCGAGGACGGCGCGCCCGAACTCTGGCGCTACGCCGAGGAACTGATCGAAGACGCCGTCCGGCGCGAACTCCTGGCTCCTTGAGTTCGCCGCATTGGGGCGGCCAGGAGGACGAACCATGAAGACGACTCTTGCGCTACTGGGTTCGATCGTCGTCGCCGCCTGCGCCGGCGCGCCCGACAGAAGCGAGCCGACGAACGAAATCGCCTGGGTCAAGAAAGTAATGGTCCACGGCGTGCCGATCTACGCCACGAACACGACCGGCGACGACAAGCTCCTCCACGCGGCGGGCGTTCTCGCCCAGTTCCTCGACAACGACGAGGACGGCGAGATCGACAACCCGAAGGTCCACCAGGCGATGCTGGACACCGGCGGCACGATCGTCATGACCGGCACCCAGGACGAGGCACACGAGATGGACTGGAGGAACGCGCCCCGGGGCCAGGGCCTCTACGACGAGGAAACCGAGATCGACGCCCGCGCGCGCGGCGTGTTCGACGCGGCCCTGGAAGAGATTTGGCACATGGTCACCGACAACGGCTACGGCGTCGCCTATCCGGAGGTGTTCGGGACGGAGCCGGGCACGGCCCTGACCGACGCGATGGACATCGCTCGCGGCGGCGCCTTCGACGGACCGCCGGACGAGTACCCGGAGGGTGCCTGGTACACCTACGACGACGTGACCTGCGACTACGGCTGCATGGCCTCCGAGTACATCTACTGGGTGTACACGTCGATGATCGGCGCCCAGGACCTGCCGGGGCGGCTCGACCAGATCGGCCACGAGTGGCCGCTCAACACGCCCGAGAAGCTGCAGGAGGGGGAGCCGGTCCTGTACGAGATCCTGAGCGACCCCGAGTACCGGATCCCGATGGTCATTCCGGACGGGAACTACGAGGGCGCGCCTCTGGAGATCGAGCCGTACGAGTTCCGCTCTCCGTACGAAGCGGCGAACCGGAAGATCCGGCGCGACAAGTTCGATCTCGTGCTCCCGGAGATCATGAGGGAGCGCGGCGTCGACATGTGGATCCACGTGATGAGGGAGTCGATTCCCGACTCCTTCGGCATCGACGAGCTCGGCAGCGCCTCCGGCGTCTTCGTGTTCACGGACCGGGGCGGCGACCGGATCGAGCGGGCCATCCTCGGACGGCGCTGGGGCGCCACGCAACGTGGTTGGGGCGAGACGGACTACCGGCACGTCGAAGAGAGCGGCGCCTACGACATCGTGGCGCCCGCGGTCCGGGTCCAGGAGCCGGTCGGCGGCCCGTTGACGGAGTACGACTATCGCTTCGAGGGGCTCCGGGACTTCGTCGCGGAGCGCGACCCGGACGTCATCGCCGTCAACTTCAAGCACGAGCTGGGCCCGTGGCCGACCTACCGGGGCGAGGTCGACGGCCTTTCGCACACCGACTACCTCTTGCTCTCCGAGGAGCTCGGCGACAGGTACGCGAGTCGGCTGATCTCGTCCGAATGGCTGATGATGGACTACATCAACCACCAGGTGCCGAGCGAGGTCGAACTGCTCAAGCGGCTGCGGCGCGACGAACTCTGGCGGTTCGAGGACGCGCTGGACGCGATCGAGCCGGGCGTCACCAGGGTCGACGAGGCGCGGCTCACCGTGATGCGCCGCATGCGGACCGGTCAGTCGCAGCGTGGCCGCAGCGAGGGTTGGGAGGACGCCGTCGTCCAGGGCGGCGACGTCGTCACGAACCCGAGCATCGGCATGTACGCCTACGTGCTGCGCGAGGGCGAGACGGAGCCACCGCCCGAGATCCAGGAGCTCTGGGCCGAGTACCTGAAGGTCGACGCGATCCTGGCGGAGACGATCAAGGCGGGCCGGACTCCGCGCGAGATCATCGAGGACTACACGGCCAGGTTCGAGGAAGCCGGCATCGTCGTCCGCGACAACCAGCTCCACATGGTGTCAGCCAAGAACGACTACCCGGCCTACGTCGCCGGCTTCGACACGACGAAGACACACATTTCCATGGACTCCCACGGCCAGACGAAGGGCGCCCGGCCGCAGTCCGTCGAGACCTACTTCGGCCCCCGGATCGGCTCGCTCGGCCCGGACTGGTCGAAGGACATTCCGCTCGCGCCGCACCACCACTTCGTCATCGAGTACTTCTTCTACCTGCCCTCGCCGGGCCCGGAAGGGCAGGACCAGTACCTGTTCTGGTGGGCCCACGAGGAGGCCTTGGCGACAGAGGACGGCATCGAGTTCCTGTCGCCGCCGCAGACGGAGCTCATCCTCATCCGCTGATCAGACGAGCAGTTTCTCCAGCCGCGCCACGACGTCCGGGTGTGCGGCCGCGATGTTCTCGTCCTCCCACGGGTCGGCCTCGAGGTCGTACAGCTCCTGCTCCTCGTGGAAGCCGTCGACCAGCTTGTAGCGGTGGTCCTGGACGAGCCGGAACCGGCCGCTCGGCGCTCTCGCCGAGGTGAGCGCCGAGCGGACGTGCTCGCGGTGCTCGCCTACGCCCGCGTCCAGCAGGGGCCTGAGCGATCGGCTCTGCATCTCCTCGGGGACGTCGACCTCCCCGTAGTCCAGGCTGGTCGCGGCCAGGTCCATGTTGGTGACCAGGGCGTCGCTCCGCGTGCCGGCGGCGATGCCCGGGCCGGCCATGACCAGGGGCACCTTCCACGACGCCTCGTGGGGAATCGACTTGCCCCAGTAGTCGTGGTCGCCGAGCATCTCGCCGTGGTCGCTGGTGTAGATGACGATCGTGTCGTCCAGCTCGCCGCGCTCCACCAGCCGCTCCTCGTAGAGCCCGATCCAGCGGTCGATGTTCTCGATCATCGCCGCGTAGTTCTGGCGGATGCGCACGTGATGATCGGGCGTGAACGGCGACGGCGGCGCGAGCTGTTGGCCGCCCCGTGCGATGCCGTGGTAGTTGTGCGGCTGCGGGAAGTCCTCGATCACCCGGTCGGGCCCGCGGTACTCCCGCTCCATCCGCTCCGTGATGTCCATCGGCGGGTGCGGCCCGTTGAAGTTGACGATCAGGAACCAGGGACTGCCCTCCGGGACGCCGTCCAGCAGCTCCATTCCGGTGCGGGCCGTGTAGTTGTCCTTGTAGGCGTGGTCGCCGATCGGAGTCGGGTCCGTCATCCCCCACCAGTTGAGGTGCCGGGGCTCCCGCCGCTCCTCTATGTCGGCGTTGTGGATGTCCTTGAGCGGCGGGTCGAGCGAGTCGAGCCAGAACCCGTAAGGCTCGCTGTCGCCGCCGCCCTTGCTGCCCGTGATCAGCATGTCGGAGAAGCCCCACTCCTCCATGTGCAGCTTGCCATCGGGGCGCCGGCCGGCGGGACCCTTGTGCAGGTCGATCTTCCCGCACCCCATCGTGTGGTAGCCGCTGTCGTGCAGGTGCTTGTAGAAGGTCGGCCGGAGCGCCGCGTTGTACACGTCGCGGTTCCGTTCGACCGTGCAGTTCTCGTACTCCATGCCGGACGCCAGGCAGGACCGCGACGGGCCGCACACCGGCGACGGCACGACCGCCCGCGTGAAGTCGGCGCCGCGCGCCGCCAGCGCGTCGAGGTGCGGCGTGGGAACCGGGACGTCCGGGTTCCGACCCACCCAGTCGTACCGGTGCTGGTCCGAGATGAGCAGCAGGATGTTCGGCCGCCTGATCGCGCGCGGGCCCGGGATCTGGGCGTCGCCGCAGCCGGTGAGAGCGGCCGCTGTCGCGGCGGCGCCGGAGACGAGAACCTCGCGTCGGGAGAGAAGGTGGTCTCGACGGTTCATGACGGCTCCTTGCCTGGCCGCTGCGGCCTGTCTATTCTTGTTGGAAGTTCCTACAATGTTAGCAGCAGGCGGTCGTGTCTGGCGGAGGTACGGCGCCGTTGCGGGAGGCAGGCAGCATGAACGACAAGAGCACTCGGCGCGAGTTCCTGCGGCAATCGTCGAGCCTGGTCGCCGGAAGCGGTCTGGCGGGCCTCGCTGGCGCTTGCGCGGATCGGAGTTCCCGGGCGCCGGCCGAAGCGGCGGGACGCCGGCCCAACTTCCTCTTCTTCTTCCCCGATCAGCACCGATACGACTGGATCGGCCTCGACGGCTACCCGGCGCCCCTGGCCACACCGAACATGGCCCGTCTCGCGCGCACGGGAGTGAATTTCACTTCCGCTGTCTGCGCGGCGCCGACCTGTGCGCCGTCGCGGTCCTGTCTTGCCTCCGGCATGGAGTACGACCGCTGCGGCGTGCGGGACAACCAGTACGACTATCCGGTCGACCGCCCGACCTATCACGGTCTGCTCCGCGACAACGGCTACCACACGATGGCCTGCGGCAAGCTGGACCTGTCGAAGGGAAGCAGCGACTGGGGTCTGGACGGCACGAACCGGGCCGATGCCTGGGGCTTCTCCGCGATGATCAACAACGCCGGCAAGGGTGCCGGCATGTACTACCTCCGGGAGCCGTTCGGCCCGAGCGACCCGTACTACGCCTACCTGGACTCTCTGGAACCGCCGCAGGGGCGGATCTGCGCCGAGGACATGACGAGGCGGAACGCGAGCAGGCCCGAGGGTTGGTGGGGAGACACGACCCCCTCACCCCTCGGCCCCGAGGCGTACTGCGACAACTGGATCGCTAGCAACGGTCTCGACCTGCTCGAACAGGCGCCGGTAGACAAGCCCTGGCACCTGGTCGTGAACTTCGTCGGTCCTCATCCGCCGATGGACATCACGCGGGAGATGGACCAGACAGTGCGCGGCCCCGAGCGCGTCCTCGACGGACTGGGTTTGCCGCACAACTACACCGGTTCGTTCACGGCCGAGCAGCACCTGGGCTCACGCCGGAACTACGCCGCGATGATCGAGAACATCGACATGTGGCTCGGCCGCTACATCGACTGGCTGGAGGAGAGGGGGCAGCTCGAAAACACGATCATCGTCTACTCCTCGGACCACGGCGAGATGCTCGGTGAGCACGGGCGCTGGGGCAAGGGCGTGCCGTACCGGGCCTCGGTCGGCGTGCCGCTGCTCGTGGCCGGGCCGGGAGTCCGTCGGGGCTTTCAGACTGGCACTCCGGTCTCGATCATGGACCTCGCGGCGACCTTCCTCGACTACGGCGGCGTGGACGTCCCGATGGAGATGGATAGCCGCTCGCTCCGGCCGCTGCTCGAAGGTGAGATCGACAGCCACCGCGAGGTCGTGCTCTCGGGCCTGCGGGACTTCAGGATGGTCTGGGACGGCCGCTACAAACTGGTCCGGGACTACGGCGACCGAGAGTGGCGGCTGTGGGACCTGCTGGCCGACCCGGAGGAGTCGCGGAACCTGGCCTCCTGGCAGCCGGACCAGGTGCGGCGCCTGCGAGAGCAGTTGCCTGAGCGGCGGGCCTAGCAGGCGAGGGTGCACTAGACGGCTACCAGGTGGGTTGCGTCTTCATCCAGCCCGAGGTGTTGTGGAAGTCCGACACGGCGCTGCCGGGCGGGACCAGGGCATCGCAGGCGGCGGCGATCTCCGGCTCGAGCGTCATCTCCTGGACCGCGACGAGCTCGTCGACGTGCTCGAGCTTCCTGGGGCCGATCAGCGGCGCGGTGATGCCCGGCTGGTCCTTGCACCAGAGGATCGCCAACTGCGCCGGCGTGATGCTGGCCTCGGCCGCCAGCCTCGCGAACTCGACGCCGACCCGAACCGCGCGTTCCGTGACCCGCCGCGCGTAGTACTTGCCGAGCAGGTCGGCTCGCGAGCCCTCGGGATAGCTCGCCGCATCGGAGTACCGCCCGGCCAGCACGCCCATTCCGAGCGGCGCCCACGCCAGGATGCCGAGGCCGTGCCTCTGGCAGAGCGGGATCAGCTCGTTCTCGATCCGGCGGTCGAGCAGGTTGTAGGGCGCCTGCTCGGAGGAGAAGCGCACGTAGTCCTTCAGTTCGCTCACCATGAGCGCTTCCATCACGCCCCAGGCGGGGTACGTCGAGCAGCCGATGTAGCGGACCTTGCCGGCCCGCACCAGGTCGTCGAACGCTCGCAACGTCTCGTCGATCGGGATGCCGAAGTCCGGCCGGTGGGTCTGGTACAGGTCGATGTGGTCCGTCTGCAGCCGGCGCAGCGCCGCGTCACAGGCGTTCATGATGCCCGCCCGGGAAAGCCCCTGTTCGTTCGGATTCTGGCCCGGCACGTGTTCGGTCCTGGCCAGACCGGTCTCGTCGTCGAACTCGCCAGGGTAGATCTTCGTCGAGATCAGGACCTCGTGACGCCGGCCGCTCTCCTTCAGCACGCTGCCGACGATCCGCTCGGCGAGACCGTCGCCGTAGATGTGACCGAGGTCGATCAGGTTCACGCCGGCGTCGAGCGTCCGCTCGATCATCCGCCGGGCCTCGTCTTCCGGCGTCACGTCGCCGAAGTTGCTCGTGCCGAGCCCTAGCGGCGAGACCTTCAGGCCGGTGCGGCCGAGCGTGCGGTACTCCATCGGGCGGGCAGCCTACCTACAGACGGTCCGCCAACTGCAGCGCCGGATCGAAGACGCGGTTCGGCACGTTGTCTTCGCCGGTCAGAAACCGGATCTCGTCGTCGTAGCCGGTCATCTCCCAGCGGATCAGCGAGATCGGGATGATGCCGCCGGCCAGGAACTCGTCGATGAAGTCGCGGAGCACGAACTGGTCGCCGAGTTGCATCGCCCGTTCGCGGAAGAGCTTCATGAAGTGGGCCTTGCCCACGACGACGCCGGTGTGGAAGCCGGGGAAGCGCAGGTTGGACTCCATCTCGTACCAGACCATGCGCTCGTCCGGCTGGGACCAGCCCTTGGACATCAGCACGGCGCAGAGCGCCCGCGACTCGTCGAAGGTGATCAGGTTCGCGTGCATGGCGAGGTCGGGCAGGGCCAGGCTCATGTGGGAGATGTTCATCAGGTACTCGACCTCGCGGCCGCGGCGCGGCCGTTCGTCGAGGACGCCGGCCTGCATCGTGAGTTCCTCCAGGGCGACCGCCCAGCCCTCCATCCGCATCCACTCCATGTTGAAGCGGCGGTCGGCGCCGCGGATCGGCCGGTCGTCGCGCTGGCGCCGCTGGTCGTCCAGCATGTGGCCGATGTACTCGTGGGTCTCGCCGGGCAGGATCTCGCGCTCCCGTGCCTTGTGGTCGATGCTCGTGTCGGACGGCAACGGCTCCGGCGGCTCATCGGGGTCGCTGTAGTCGGTCGGGTCGACCCAGTCCGGAACGGTCATGACCTCGCCGTCGCGGAGGAAGTCGACGACGTAGCGAAGCGCCTGGTGCAGGCTGTCGGCGTACTTCCGCGGCGTGTCGGCGATCTCGAAGGGCGGCAGGTCGCGGTTGCGGTGTTCCTCGAGCGCCAGGAAGGTGACGAGCCGGTTGTACTCCTGCTCGACGATCATCCGGCTCTCCTCCCAGCCGTAGGGCGAGAGGTGGACGTTGCGCAGCCACCAGTCGTAGTTCTCCTTGCCGATGCCGGCGGCGCCGCTCCAGGACGGCTTGTTCTCCTCGACCCAGTCTCCGAAGGCCAGGACCGCGTCGCGGGCGGCTTCGGCGTCGGCGATGAGATCCGGGTGGTGCCCGGCGAGCTGCTCCGCGATCTCGTCGTAGATGCGGGCCTCCCGGGGCGCCGCCCAGATCGCGATCGTGCCGAGGTCCGGAACCGCTTCGGTCAGGTTCGACCGCGCCTGATCGTAGATCTTCGGCAGCGCCTGGAGCGTCGTTCGGTACTCGGCGAGCTCCGCCTCCTCGAACGGCGGTTCGAGTCGGAACAGCGACCGGAAGCCCGACATCGCCGGCCCGGCGCCGCCCTGGGACATCAGGTAGAACGCCGGATCCCGGGACCAGGGCCGGGTCACCCGGTGGTGGAAATCGAGCCCGTTCATCTCGGCGCGGACCAGGTGGTGGTCGATCTGGTCGGAGACCGTCCAGTCGGAGATGTCGATCGCCTGGAGCCGGCGCTTGTAGTCCTCCAGGCCCTGCCGCTGGGCTTCCATCGCCTCGGCTGTGTAGTCGGGCACGCCGTCCACGATGGCCGGCTCCTGGAAGACGCGGAACTCCTCGAAGAGTTGCAGCAGGTCGTGGTGAGTGCCGGACGCGGTTTCTTCGGCGGGTGGCGCCGCCGGGGCGCAGGCGATCGCGAGCGCGAGCAGGGAAGTGAACGGAGCGAGGCGGAGTGGAGTGTGCTGCATGACGGGAGCTCCTCTATTCGGGGATGTTGACGAGCGTGTAGTAGGCCTCCGAGTGAAGCAGCGGTTCGCCGTCGTCGCTGCGGACTCCGTCGAGATGCAGTTCGTGGACGTAGCCGGCGCGGAGCGGCTCGACGGTCAGACGGACGCTCATGCCCTCGCCTGCCACCTCGGCGGAACGAATGGCGACCTCGAGCTTGTCCTCCTCGGGGCCACCGTAGTTCTCGCTGAGCCGATACGTGTAGCTCTCCATCTTGTAGGACGCCGGGTCGCCGGCTGTCTCCGGATCGAGGGCCTCGGTGAACGTGAGTTCGAAGCCGTCGGCGCTGGCCCGCATCTCGTGGACCTCGAACGGCACGGCGCCGGTCCAGACGATGCGCTGGAGACCGTGCGACCTGGGGCCGATGCTGCCCCAGCCGCGCTCGGACAGGCCGGCGAAGAGCGATCCGTCATCCGCGAAAGCCAGGCGGATCACGCCGCTGTCGAGGCCGCGCCGGAAGTTGAACGCGGCGCCCTGCCAGTGGCCGCCGACCTTCTCCAGGAAGACCCGCATGACCATCGCGTGGTGCTGGTCGCCGACGAAGATCTGGCCGGTGAAGGGTCCGAAGCCGCCGCCGGTCGTGTCCCACTTGAGGCCGGACGGCGACTGGCCCAGCTTCACGTAAGGGAACCAGACGGAGGGCATGCGGAAGTTGGGGATCGACTCGTGCAAGTCCTTCATGAAGGTCCCGCCTTCGGGCTGGCCGTCGCGCGGCGGTTCGACCATCGACTCGGGCAGCAGGGTCGAGGCCATGCCGTGCGGATGGCCGTGGAAGTCGCCGATCTCGATCAGCGAGAGCTTCGAGGCGTTGTTCCACTCGCCCTGGTTGTCGGTGTAGAAGACCTCGCCCCAGGGGCTGACCTCGACCCCGGCGGGCGAGCGGAGCCCGGCGGCCACGAACTCGGTGGCGCCGGTCGCGGGATCGACCCGCACCGCCCAGCCGCGCCAGTCGACCGGACCGTACGGCTCGGCGCCGAAGGGGATGTTGAGCGTCATCCAGAGCTTGCCGTCCGGCGTCAGCCGCGGACCGAACACGTACTCGTGGTAGTCGCCGCTCGTTTCCCAGGCGTCCGACACGGTCTCGAACACGTCGGCCCGGTCGTCGCCGTCGGTGTCCCTGAGCCGGGTCAGTTCGCCGCGCTGGGAGGTGTAGATCCAGCCGTCGAGTTCGAGCAGGCCGAGCGGCTGCCCGAGCCCGAAGGCGTACTGCTTGAAGACGGGCGCCGGCGGATCGCTGAAGGCGTTCTCGACGATGAAGATCTCGCCGCGCCGGGTCGCCGCCAGGATGCGGCCGTCCACAAGCTGCAGCAGGCCGCCGACCTCCATCGACATGCCTTCGGGAAGCGGCATCGTGAGCACGCGGTAGTACTTCTCCTCGGCGGCGGTCTGTTCGCCGAGCACCTCCCGCTGGCTGGCGAGCAGCGCCTTTTCGATGTCCCGCCGGTCTTCCTCGTCGGGCGCTTCCTGGGTGAAGGCCGGCAGGGGCAGCACCACCGCGAGCAGCGCGGTCGCGGCGGCGTGGCCGGCGTTGGTTCGCTGGTTGAGAGGGGACATCACCAGGACAGGATCACCTCCAGGTCGAGGCTGCCGTTCGGTTCGAGCTCGATCCGTTGCAGGAGTTGCCGGACGCCCTGGGAGTCGCGGACGATCGGCGTGAGGTCTTCGTCGGAGGCGAGGGAGACGTCGAGCGTGCCGTCCACCGACCAGATCCGCTCCGGTCCGGGCACGATCTCCTCGCCCTCGGCCAGCAGCAGGAAGAGCGGGCGGGGAGCCGGGCCCGAGGCGAGCCGGAAGCGGCGAACCAGATTCGCGCCGCCGGCTCCAGGCAGGGGCGTCGGTGTCTCCTCGATCAGCACGTCGCCCAGGCGATAACGGAGTGCGGGGCGTCCCAGATCGTCCAGCCGGTAACCGAGGAAACGGCCGCCGACGTTCCGGTCGTAGCGGCCCGTTGCCGGCCAGGGACTGTCGATGTCGTCGAGAACGGCGAAAGCGGGCCCCGCCGGAAGATTGAGAACATCCGTGCCGTAGGGGCTGAAGAACTGCCCGGCTCGGCCCTGCCAGGTGCCTTTCGCGTCGAAGAAGGCACCGCGCCAGATCTTCGCGAGACGGACGGTGTTCGCGTCGAAGGCGGCGTGGACGTTCTCCGGGTAGCCGATCGCGATCGCCCGCGGGCCGACGTCGATCATGTGCGTGCGGAAGACGAGCGGGCGCAGGTCCGGAACCAGCACGAGTTCGGAACCGATGTCCATGCCCTCGGGCGTCGGCATCGAGGCGCCGAGCGACAGGAAGGCCCAGAGCGCCCTGATCTGGCCTTCGGTCGTGCCGCCGCCGAGGTGCGGGAAGTTCGCCTCGCCCTCGGGCCAGTAGGCGGGCATGCGGGTGCCGGGGCGGATCGCGGCCGGGTCGCTCAGAAAACGGAACACCCAGCCGGGGCGCAGGCGGTCGTAGGCGGTCGCAAGGTCGATCGTGGAGATTCCGGGCGCCGGGTGCACATGGATGTCGTGGCAGGTCACGCAGCCCATTCCTCCCGTGCCGATCAGTTCGAGGCCGTCTTCCGTGGCTGCGGCGGAGAGATGCGGCTCATCCAGATCGCCCGGCGTGGCGTCGATCGCTTCCAGGGCGTCCGCGAGGCGCTCGGCGGCGCCGGTCGGGAAGCCCGGCATCCTGACCTCCATGAAGTCGCGCCGGACGTGCAGGCGGTCTCCCGTGAGGATGGAGCGCAACGCATCTGGCTTCAGCTTGCCGCCGACCCCGTGAAGGGGAGGCGGCAGCCGTCCCTCGTCTCCCAGGTCCTGGTTGTCGACGACCCGGAAGTTCCTGGCCCGGACCGGATCCGGACCGCCGACTTCCACGTCGCCGATGCGGCGCCGGTGGCACGCGAAGCAGTTGAAGCTCGCCATGGTGAGCGTGATCTCGTCTTCGTGCCGGTGCTCGGGCGGCAGGTCCGCCAGCGCCGCGAGCGCGGCCCGGATGGCCTGTTTCTGGTGGCTCGCCAGCCGGTACCGCGGCGACGTTTCGCCGCCGTGCATGGCGGGTTCGGCGAGCGCCTGTTCCGGATCCAGGGCGTCGAGGGCCGGAGCCCTGGCGCGGGAGACCGCGTAGGACCGGCCCCGCTCGGGATCGACGCCCGGCGAGGTGTGGCACGAAGAGCAGCCGTAGCGTGCAAAGAGAATGCTGCCGTCCTCTTCGTAACCTCGCCGGGGTGCGGCGGGGCCGTCGGCCGGCCGCAGGCGGACGCTCTCGTGGCTGGTCAGTTCGTGGAGCGGCGTCGGCTTCGGCAGGGCCGCTCCGGCGAGCCGGACGTCGACGAATGGCCGGCCGGTGCTGCCGCGAATGAAGTACGTCACCTCCACGGGATGGTCGCCGGCCTCCAGCTCCGCTGCAACCTCCGTTTCGCGGCGGCTGAAGGGAGGCTTTGCGGCGAGGACGTTGTCGCCGACCCGTAGCGAGGAGCCCGATCGCCGGTCCGACGCCAGGGTGAAGGCGTATGCCCCGGCGGCGGGGAGACGCAGCAGACCGCTGAAGCGGACAGCGTGGTTGCCGCTGTTCATGGAAATCGGCAGATCGAGCGACAGGGTGGCGACACGGCCGACGCCGGCCGGCCGCAGCGCGTCGAGGTCCGGCGCCGGGCGGAGGAAGAAGCCCGGCACGTCTTCGTCCTGTTCCGGATCCAGGTAGTACTCGAACTCGAAACCGCGGCGGCGTTCGGTCACCAGGGGTGTCTGCCCGCGCAGCAGGTAGACCGCCATGGCCTCCGCCTCCTCCCGCTCCAGGTGGAGCGGCGGCATGCGGCCGGCCGGCCGCGCGGCGCGTGGATCGAGCAGGAACCCGGCCAGCGCCGCGACGGAGGTCTTCGCGTTCAGGTCCGGCAGCGGCACGGAGGGGATCGCCGGTTCGCTTTCCGTGCCTTCCGGCGCGTGGCAGGCGACGCAGCCGACGGAATGAAAGAGCCTCCGTCCTCGCTCGACCGTGGCCTGGAAACGGTGGACGGGGAACTCGCCGAGGGCGTCGGTGGCGACCGGCCTGTCTGCTGAACGGCTCCGCGGCTCGGGACTCCCGGAGTCAAGCGACTTCGACCCGCGGTGAGCGAGGTAGCCGATCAGCGTGCGCACGACGTCTTCGCGGTCGTTCGGCTCGAGCGAGTGGAGAACGTCCGGCATCGCCGAGCCGGGCTTCTGTTCGTGAGGCGCCAGCAGATAGTCCGAAAGCCATCGGCCGGTGACGCGCTCGGCGATGAGATCGAGGTCGGGCGCCGCTCTGGTGGGGATGCGCTCGGCGCCGCCGGCGGTCGGCGTGTGGCACGAAAGGCAGTTCAGTTCGCCGAGCAGGATCTCGCCGAGGGCGGCCTCGTCCGCGGCGCCGGCGAGCCGCAGTTGCTCGTAGCCGGGGACGACCGGCGATGTCGCCGAGTACGCCGTCTGGGCCTGGGCCGTTCCGCGCGGCGCGGTGACACCGAACGCACTTAGGGTCGCTACGCACCAGACCGAGCCGATGGAGCGGATAACCTGCATTCGGTGGATGGAGATCACCATACAGGAGCGCTCCAGTCCTCGAAGCAGTACGTCGGGTGCGCGACTGCGGTTCTCCTGCTCCTGGCGACCCATGTCGCCTGTACTCCCGGCCCCGATGAGGCGCCGGGGCCGGCTGCCGAAGCGGCGATCCCGCACCCGGACCTCACCGAACTCGAACCGCCTCTGGCCCGCGAGATCGAGGTCCGCCGAGCCGACCTGGAGGCCTTGCTTGCCGACCAGGCAGCGAGCGCCGCCGACCAGGCCCAGGCCCTCGGCAACCTGGGCCGCCTCTATCAGGCCCACCGCCTGCTGGAGGCGGCGCTGGTCTGCTACGAGAGGGCCCACGCGCAGGCTCCCGATTCCTTCGCCTGGGCCTACTACCTGGGGGTCCTCGCTGCTGGAAGCGGGGACGTCGAAGCCGCGGCGACGGCCTTCCGGCACGCTCTCGAACTGCGTCGCGACGACGGGCCGGCCCTGATCCGGCTCGCCGACCTCGAACTCGAGCAGGGGCGGGTCGGGGAGGCGGAGTTGCTCTACGTACGGGCTGCTGCCGTCGACGATTCGGCCGCCGTGGCCTACGGGATGGGCCGGGTCGCCGAGGCGCGTGGCGAGTACAGGGAGGCCATCGGGCAGTTCCAGCGCGCGCTGATGCTGCAGCCGCGCGCTTCCGTCGTCCACTACAACCTCGGTCAGGCCTATCGCGAACTGGGCGAGTTCGACCGGGCCGAAGAAGCTCTGGCGCGGAGCGGGCCGAGCCGTGTCGCCATGGCCGATCCGCTGATGCACGAGTTGACGACGCTCGCCATCGGCGCCTTGCCCCACCTCGCCCGAGGCCATGCCGCCGCCCGGGAGGGTCGGCTGGCCGAAGCGGAAACCGCTTACCGGCAGGCGGTGGCGGCCGACGCGACGAATGTGCGCGCGCACGAGAGCCTCGGGACGCTGCTGGTCCGTCGTGGCAGTCCCGAAGCGGCCGTGGAGCACTTCGGCGTCGCGGTCCGGCTGGAGCCCGGGAATGCCCAGGCTCACTCCGACCTCGGAGTGCTCCTGAGCGAACTGGGGCGAAACGACCGCGCGCTGGAGCACCTCGGCCGGGCGGTCGAACTCGAACCGGGGCTGGTGGAGGCGCTGGTGACGCTCGGCAACGTCCAGACCCGAACGGGACGCCTCGACGAGGCGGAGGCTTCGTATCGCCAGGTGCTCGAGGGTGACGCGACGAACGGCGATGCACGACTCGGGCTCGGCGCCGTGCTGGCGCAGACCGGCGACTTCGACTCGGCCGCCACGGAACTGCGCGAGGCCCTGCGCCTGTTGCCCGAGGGCGACCGGACGTCGCAGATTAACTTCGGCCTGGCCGAAGCCTTGGTCCGAACCGGCCGGCTCGAAGAGGCCCTGTCGCACTACACCCGGGTGCGCGAACTCGATCCCACGCAAGGCCTTGCCTGGCTGCGCGAGGCGACCGTGCTGATGGGCCTGGGACGGTTTGCGGACGCCAGGGCCGTGCTCGAAGCGCGGTTGGCGGTCGATTCGGTGGACGGACCGGCCGCTCACTCGCTGGCGAGGCTCCTCGCCGGCGCCCCGGACCCATCGCTTCGCGACGGCCAGCAGGCCATGACGATCGCCGGAGCGCTCCTCGAAGCCGACAACTCTGCGCCGACCGCCGAGACGGCCGCCATGGCGCTGGCCGAAGTCGGCCGCTTCGAGGAAGCAGTCAGCATCCAGCGCACGCTCGTCCAGGAAGCGCGCCGGCAGGGTCGTGCCGGCGAAGAGCGGCGGCTGGCTCGGAACCTGGAGCGCTACGAACGTCGCCAGACCTGTTGCGCCCGCGCGGCGGATGCGTTTCCGCCGTATTGAGCGGTTGGTGGTGTTCACCGCTACCGGCCGACCGCTTCTCCTTCGCCCTGGACCAGCGTCTGGTACTCCCCGACGAGTACGTCCGTCCATTGCTCGGTCGAACCACCCGGCCAGCGGACTTCGACGTGGTTGACGGCGGCGTTCGCGCCATCGCCCAGGCCGACAAGCACCCGCGGATCGCGCGCCGAGGCGTAGCTGCCGTCGGTGTGGACGTGGCGCCAGATCGGCGCCGCGCCTTCCCGGTGGATTGTGACCTGCGCGCCTAGCGCGTCGCGGTTGTGGGCGACGAGCCGCAGGCCCAGCCACGACCGATCCTGGCCGACCTGGTTGAGCAGCAGACGCGTCGGCCCGTTGCTGTTGACGACGACGACATCGAGATCCCCGTCGTTGTCGACGTCGCCAACGGCGGCGGCGCGGCTGACTTCGGACGACTCGAAGACCGGGCCGGCATCGGCCGTGACTTCCGCGAAGCTGCCGTCGCCGAGGTTGCGGAAGAGCTGGTCCGTCTGCCGTAGCGGGTAAGGGTCACCCTCCCGGATCAACGCGTCCATGCCGATCACGGCGCCGTTGACGACTAGCAGGTCGAGGCGGGAGTCGTTGTCATAGTCGATCCAGCCGATGCCGAAGGCGGTGAACGGCAGGCTCGGCGGCCCTAGCCCGGATGACGCCGACTGGTCCCGGAACAGGCCGGCGCCGCCGTTGACGTAGAGAGTGTTCGTCTCCTGTTCGAGGTGGCTGAGGACGATGTCCGGGTCGCCGTCGCCGTCGAAGTCCCCGGCGTCGACGCCCATGCCGGCCTCCGGCTGGCCTTCGCTGTTGACGGCGACTCCGGCGAGCAGGGCGTTGTCGGCGAAGGTGCCGTCGCCCCGGTTGATCCACAGCCGGTTCCACATCAGGTCGTTCGCCACGTAGAGGTCGGTCCAGCGGTCGCCGTTGAAGTCGGCGGCGACCGCGCCGAGGCCGGAACCCGGCTCGTTGCCGATCCCGGAGGCCGCGGACACGTCCTCGAAAGTGCCGTCGCCCCGGTTGCGGAACAGGCTGTCGGCGGCTGGCGGGTAGGCGCCCGGGGCGCAGTAGGTGAGAACCCCGCTCGGGAGCGGGCAGGGCGTGTTGTCCGCCAGCGAGTAGTCGACGTAGTTGCCGACGTAGAGGTCCAGCCAGCCGTCGCGGTCGAAGTCGAAGAACGTGGCGGCGACGGACCAGCGGGGATCGTCGGCGCCCGAGGCGGCCGTGACGTCGTCGAAGGTGCCGTCGCCGCGGTTTCGCAGCAACTGGTTGGAGCCGAAGTTGGTGACGTAGAGGTCCGCCCAGCCGTCGTGGTCGAAGTCGCCGGTGGCGACGCCCATGCCGTAGCCGGCGGCCTCGATCCGGCTCGCCTCGGTGACGTCGGTGAAGCGGAGGTCGGCGCCGGCGGTGCCGGGCTCCAGGTCGTTGCGGTAGAGGCGGTCGGTGACCGCCGTGCCGGGAGGCGGCGGGAACAAGGCGTCCTCGAGCGTCAGGTTGGGGCCGATCATCCGGCCCTGGAGGAGGTAGAGGTCCAGGTCGCCGTCGTTGTCGAAGTCGAACAGGGCGGCGCCGCCGCCCATGATTTCGTTGAAGTAGTGCTCACCGGACATCCCGTTGAAGTAGACGAAGTCGAGGTTCGCGGCGGGGGCGGCGTCGATGAAGATGGGGGCCGCGTCGTCGGGAAGGGGAGCGGAGTCCGGGCCGCAGGCGCCGAGCACGAGGGCAAGCGCGAGGGCCGAGCGAGCGCTCACCCCTTGCGTTCCAGGGCCCGGGCGGAAGCGAGTTCCCGCCGCGCCTCTTCGGGTTGGCCGAGGCGCGTGAAGATGTCGGCGAGCAGGTAGTGGCCCATGGGCGCCATGTCCGAGTCGGGGTCGAGTTCGAGGCCGGTGCGGGCCAGTTCGGCCGCGCGGTCCAGCCGTTCGTTGCGGTCGACGAGCGACTTGGCCAGGAAGAAGTGGCCGACGGCGAACTCCGGGTTGATCTCGATCGATTGCTCCAGGGCTTCGGCCGCGCCGTAGCGGTCGCCGAGGCTGTCCAGTAGCCGGCCGAGGTTGAACTGGACCCGGTAGCTCTGCGGGTGGACATCGAGTTCGCGGCGGTAGAAGTCGGCGGCTGCGCGCGGGTCGCCGCGCTCTTCGGCGAGCAGGGCGAGGTTGAAGTGGGCGAGCCGCACGTCCGGCTGGATCGTCAACGCCTGCACGAAGAGCCGCTCGGCGGTTGCGAGATCGGATCGCAGAAGCGCCACGGCTCCTTGACTGACGACCGCGGCGCCCATCTCCGGCGACAGGGCCTCGGCCTCCCTGAGGTGTCCCTCGGCGCCCTCCAGGTCGCCGTGGTCCACGAGCATGCGCGCGAGTTCGTAGTGGATGATCGCGTTGCGGGGATCGAGGCGCAGGAACTCCTGGTAGCCGAGGATCGCCTCCTCCGCCGCGCCGGTCCGCCGGTAGGCGTTGGCGAGATTGATCACGGCGTGGGCGTAGTCGGGCTTGAGCTCGATCGCTCTCCGGTAGCTCTCGATCGCGGCGCCGGTGTCGTCGCCGCGCATCTGCTCGTCGCCGAGCCGGACCCAGGCATCGATCACCGCCGGGTCCTCGCTCAGCACCCGTTCGAGGGCTTCGACGGCCGCCGGCCGGTTTCCCTTGAGCGAAGCCTCGCGGGCGTCGCGCATCAGGTTGAAGAGGTGGATCCGGTCCTTGGGGTCGGCGAGCAGGGCCCTGTCCACGCTGTCGTCGGTACTGCCGCCGAAACTGGCCAGATAGCCGAGGGCGGCGAGCCGCGCCCGGGTTTCCGGATCGATCTCCTCGATCGCGGCCGGCCGCGCCACGTCGGCCCATCGCGACTCGAGGGACTGGAGCATGGAGGCCATCCGGTCCGCCTCGTCGGGCCGCGCGGCGTACAGGTTGTTCCGCTCGTCCGGGTCGACGGCCAGGTCGTACAACTCGGGGCGGGGCGCGGCGACGTACTTCATGTTCTCGATCCGCAGCGCGGCGAGGTCGCTCCAGCCGTAGTGATAGCGCGGATAGACGGCCTCCGCGTACGCCGGCAGGCGCGGCCCGGACGCGCCGGTCAAGAGCCGGACGATGCTTGCGCCTTCGAAGGAGGAATCCCGCTCCGCCTGGCCCGCGTCGACCGCCAGCAGGTCGAGGACGGTCGGGGAGACATCGACCGCCCGGACCACATCGCCGATCCGGCGGCCCCGCATCGTGTCGTAGGGCGCGCGAAGGATGAAGGGAACCCGCGTCGCCCCCTCGTAGACGAAGAAGCCGTGGCCTGATTCGCCGTGCTCGCCGAGACTCTCGCCGTGGTCTCCGATCACGATGACGACGGTGTCGTCGGCGCGCCCGTTCTGGTCGAGCCAGTCCAGCAACCGGCCGACCTGCGAGTCGACGTAGGCGATCTCGCCGACGTACGGACGGTTCCGGTACCGCTCGGCGAACGGTTCCGGCGGTTCGTAGGGCGAGTGCGGATCGTAGAAGTGGACCCAGGAGAAGAAGCGCGCGTCCGGGGCCTCGTCGAGCCACGCCAGCGCCGCGTCCGTGACCTCGCCCGCCGGCCGCTCGATCTCGTTCAGCGCGAGCCGCACCGTGTCGCTCAGTTCGAAGTCGTCGAAGTAGTGGTCGAAGCCCTGGGCGATCCCCCACTTCGCGTCGAGCACGAACGCCCCCACGAAGCCGCCGGTGCGCAGCCCCTCGTCCCTCAGGATCTCGGCCAGGACGACGTGCTCGTCGCCCAGGTAAAAAGCGCCGTTGTCCCTGACCCCGTGAGCCGGCGGGAACTGTCCGGTGAAGATCGACGAATGCGCCGGCAAGGTCAGCGGCGCTACCGCCTCCGCCTGCTCGAACAGCACCCCCTCAGCCGCCAGCCGGTCCATGTGCGGCGTCTCGATTTCAGCGAACCCGTAGGCCCCGATCCGATCCGCCCGGGTCGTGTCCAGCGTGATGAGCAGAAGGCTCAGGTCACCGGGCCCGACCCCGGCCGGAAGCCGACCCAGCACATGCCCCGACGGCGCCGTGACCTCCGGCGCCGTCAGAATGCGGTCCGCCACCCTGACCAATTGGAGCACGACGACGGCCAGGATGACCGCGAGCACGATCCACCGCGCTCTTGGCGCCTGCTTTCGTCGCGGGGCCCGCTCGTGACCAGGCGCGTCATCCCGGCGAGATCGGTCGCTGCCCATGGCCAAGGCTCAGCCTAGCAGTCGACGCTGACCGGGCCGCCTGGTCGCCGGGGCGGGTTCAGACCCGCCGGCGCCGCCCAGCCCAGTACGGTTCGCGCAGCTTCTTCTTGTCGACCTTGCCGACCGGCGTCCGCGGCAGGTCGGCCATGAAGTCGACGCTCTTGGGCGCCTTGACGCCGCCGAGGCGCTCCTTGCAGGCGGCGATGACCTCGGCTTCCGAGATGTCGGCGCCGGCCGCCGCGACGACGACCGCCTTCACTTCCTCGCCCCAGCGGTCGCTGGGAACGCCGATGACGGCTGCCAGCGCGACCTGGGGCAGCCTGGAGAGAGGTCGGTGATCCGCTCCTTCTCGATTCGCCGCGTGGGTGAGGTAGCAGGCGGCGTGGTACTTGAACAGCGTGTCCTCGATCAGGAAGCGGCCGTCCTGCTCCTCGAGCCGCTCCCACATGACCTCTTCGTGACCAGCGGCCGCGGCATCGGCGTAGCCCTGCCGGCCGTCGACTGCCTCGGGATTCGAGGTGAAGCCGCGCATCGCGAGGCGCGCCGAGAGCAGTCCGCGCTCGGCTGCGTGCCCGGCGTGAAACGGCTTGGTCATCGTGCCGAAGTTCGCCTTCAGCCCGCTGGCCTGGGAGGCGGCCAGGCCCAGAGCGTGCCCGAACTGCTCGTTGCTCGCGCCCAGCAGGTGGCAGACGGCGGCCGCGCTTCGTTCATCCCAGCATCCACTGAAGGTCCTCCTTGGGTGAAACCGTTGAACGGTCGCTCAGGTCAGAGCGACGGAAGGCGGAACGCAACGGACGCAGAGCGAACGAGGGACGGCGCGTCACGGATCGAGATGACGATCCCTGGGCCCGTCGGGTTTCTCGTGACGGGCGCGGACGTGGGAAGTTGGCCGAGGGCCCGAAGCCGCTTCGGCTCGCGTGGCGGTTTCGAATTCCGGACAGGGCGACGCGACGAAGGCGCGCCAGACGGCAAGGGAGGCGGCACCGATCGCCAACCCGACCGCCAGGAGGACTGCGAGGACCGTCGATCGGGACCGGCCGCGGCGAGTCCCTCCGCGGACTCCGAGGAGGCCGCCGCCACCACCGCCCTCGGTTACCGGTTCGAGGAATCGATAGCCGAGTCGTGGCAGCGTTTCGATGTAGCGAGGCGCCTCCGCCCTATCGTCGAGAGCGGACCGGATCCTCTTTACGCACGTGTTCATGCTCTGGTCGTACTCGACGTGAATCTCGTCTTGCCAGAGGTGGCGCCTTATCGTTTCCCGCGTCACGACGTCGCCGCTTCGGTCGAGCAGCAACTCCAGCAGTCTCGCGGGCTGTGGCTGCAGTCTGACGACGCCGGCCGGCCCGACGAGCTCCCGCGCGCTGGGGTCGAACTCGAAGTCGCCGAAACGGAGTCGGCGCGACCGACGGCGGCACTTGGAGTCTCGAGAACTCATGCGTGGAGTTTCGCACGTCGTCTTGAGAGACTCACCTGAACGCATCTGACTCTGGTCTGACCGATCCCTGACGGTGAGGGTTGAACAATCCCGCTCGACCGCATGGCGTGTGAGACAATCGGCGTCGGAATGGGGAACGCGTCTCCGTTGGCCCGGATTCCGATCCCGGCGCCGGCCGCCAGCGGCCGCTGGCGGCGGTTCCGGTGGTCGTCCCGCCCTCCCGAAGGACGGCGGCTGCCGCCGAGCCTCTCCTGGCGCGACCTGCTGAACCGCCGCGACGCTCTCGTCTTCGACATACGCTCGAGCCAGGCGGCCGACTTCTCCGAAACGCTCCAGGTCGCCCTGATAGACACCACCGGAGCGGCGCGCTTCGTTGCCATGGGCCGGCGGCTGAACCGTTCCACGGCCCCCGTCGCCGGAACGGGCGCCGCGCGAACCGAAGCGGAAGAGGTCCGGAACCCGCGAGGCGGCTTGCCTTGGGCCGGCGACGCCCGGCCGTGGTCGGAAGTCCACGGCCATCTGGTTCGCGCGTTCCGGACGGCTGGCGTCGTTCTGGCCTGGGATGCGCCCTCGAAGGCCCAACTGCTGGTCCGGACCGCCTGGAACCACGGTCTGCGCCCGCCGGCGATCCCGTGGCGTGACTTCCGCGACGACTACGAGCGGTTCGGCTATCCGGGAAACAGCCTGACCGTCGCCGCCAGGCGGCACGTGAACGGCGGCTTCGTTCCGGGTCCGCTGGCCCCGTGCCACCTTGCGCTGGCGGTCATGAGGGCCCGCGGTTGCTGAGCCGCGAGTCCTCCGCGGTGTAGGTCACCGGCATCCGGACGATCGCGTCGAACCAGATCGAGCGCATCCGTTCGATCTCGCCGTGGCGGATGTCGGGAATGCGGGTGACGATCTCCTTGAGCAGCGAGAAGAGTTGCATCCGCGCCAGGCGCGCGCCGATGCAAGCGCGGGGGCCGACGCCGAACGCGAGGTGCCGGGCCGCGTTCTCCCGCGTGATGTCGAACTGGTTCGGGTCGGGGAACATCTCCGGGTCGCGGTTCGCCGCCGGGTAGGACAGGTAGATCTTGTCGCCGACGTCGAGGGTGGTCCCGTGCAGCTCGACCTCCTCGGTCACCGTGCGCCGGAACTTGACCACGGGCGGCGCGTAGCGCAGGACCTCCTCGATCGCGTTCGGCAGGTAGCGGTCCGGATCCGAGCGCAGCAGGTCGTACTGGTCCGGATGCTCGTTCATCAGCCGGATGAAGTGGCCCGCGGTGCCGCGGGTCGTCTCGTGTCCGGCGATGGAGATCGTGACGAAGAACATGCTGAGCGTCATCGGATCGAGCCTCTCCCCGTCCACCTCGGAGTTCGTCAGGCGGCTCATCAGCGTGTCGTCCGGGTTGGCCCGCTTCTCGGCCGCGATCCGCATCGCGATCTCGAAGAGTTCCGCGGTGAGACTGCCCTCCTCGGGGCTGCCCCAGTTCTCGACGTCCGCGTTCATGTTGCCGAGCTGCGCCACGGTGTCCCGTTGCCTGGCCGGAACGCCGGTCAGGCTGCAGAAGGTGTACACCGGCAACTTCGAGGCCACGTCGAAGACGAACTCGCATTCGCCCAGGCCGGCGACGTCGTCGACGATCTCCTTCGCCACGGCGTCGATCTCCGGCTGGAACGCCAGCAGTTCGCCGCGGGTGAACGGCGGCACCACCACCCGGCGAACGGCCCGATGCTCCTCGAGCGGCATGCCCATGATGCCCGCCTGCTGGCGGCGCAGCGGCTCCCCTTCCCAATCCCAGATCAGCGGCCCGCCGGGATGGGAGGAGAAGACCCTCTGGTTGCGGGACACGTCGGACACGTCCTTGTAGCGGGTGAGCACGTAGAAGCCCCTCGTCGGCAGGGCGACTCCCGGCGGCGGGTAGTCCGGATTCGGCGGGTTCCAGTGCAGCGGATCGTTCTCGCGCCAGGCGTCGAACAGCGCGTGCGGCGGTCCGCTTCCGCGGGGGAACAGGTCGGCGTCGAGAAGGTTCACGTTCTCGGTCATGTCGGTTTCTCCTCGGGAAGTGAAGTCGTCCGGGGCAGCAGGCCGCGCACCACGGGCAGCGCCGGGGGACCGCCGGCGACGGCGACCACCGCGTCGTCGAAGCCCGCCTCCGCGAACCGATCGAGCCGGCCCCGGAGCTTGCCTGGATCCGCGCCCGGCGGAAACACGATGCTGGAGACGATCGCGCGGCCGCCTCCCGCGGCCCGGTATCGCGGCAGGGCGGCGATCACCTCGTCGTCCGTCCGGTGAAAGGCGGAAGCCACCCAGCCGTCGAAGTGCCTGGCCGCCCGCTCGACCCCCTTTCCCCAGGTGCCGTAGATGAGTCGTGGCCGGCCCAGGATCGTCGGCGGCGGCGTCAGATCGACCTCGCCGACCTTCCCCGACGCGAGACCTTCGCGCAACGTGGCCAGGGCCGCCGTGAACGCCGCGAAGCGTGTCGCGTGGTCGCGGCCGAACGCCTCGAAGTCGGCGGCCGTGGAGCCGGGGCCGACGCCGAGGGTCAGACGATCTCCGGCGAGCTGCCGGAGCGACAAGACCCGATGCAACACGTCCACCGGCTGGTACAGCGGAAGCTGGAGGATCGCGGTACCCACCTCGATCTCGTCCGTCGCCGTCGCCGCGGCGGTCATCGCGGCGAGCGGGTCGAGCGCCATCATGCCGCGGCCGATCATCTGCGGCGCCCAGATCGAATCGAATCCCTCGGCCTCGATCGCCCGCGTGAAGTCCCGGAACGATGCCGGATCCTCGGGGTTCGGGCTCTGCGCGACCAGCACTCCGAGGCGCACGGTCAGCGGCCCCCAGCCAACCTGGCCATGATCCGCTCCATCGAGTACTCCTCGTCCCCTTCGCGGCGCGGGGCCCGCGCCTCGAAGGCGGCGTCGATCTCCTCCCAGCGGCGGCGCGCGATCTCGACCGCGTGCGGGTGGGAGACGATGTAGAAGCTCTCGTCGCGGATGCCCTCGACCACGCGCGCGGCCACCTCGGCGGGCGGCATGCCCAGGTTCATCACGGCCGCCGCGGCCGGGTCGGCTTCCGCCGCGCCGCCGAACCGCTCCGGCCGCCGCTCCGACGAACGCCAGATGGCCGTATCGACCAGACCCGGGCACAGCACGCTGACGCCCACGTGCACCGGCAGTTCGCCCCGCAGGACGGCCGAGAGGCCGAGCACCGCGTGCTTGGAGGCCGTGTAGATGCCGGAGTAAAGATGCGGAACGCCCAGACAGTGCTCGGATCCCGTGTTCACGATCCAGCACGGCGTCCGCGAACGCGCGAACTTCGCGCCGAACGCGCGGATTCCGTTCAGCACGCCCCGCACGTTGACGCCGAAGACCCAGTCGAAGTCCGCGACCGCGGATTCCAGCAGCGGTCCGGGCCTGGCGCCGACGCCGGCGTTGTTGATCAGGATCTCGACCGACCCGAAGTCCCGGAAGGAGCGTTCCGCCAGCGCTTCGACCTCGGCGTCGTCGGTCACGTCGACCTCGTAGGCCAGGCTCGCCACGCCCGCGCGTCCGAGTTCCGCCGCCGCGCGCTCCGCGGCCTCGAGTTCGATGTCGGCGACGCCCACGTTGCAGCCGCCGGCCGCGAGCGCGTGGGCGATCGCTCGCCCGATTCCCGAAGCCCCGCCCGTAACCACGGCGGTCCTGCCCGTTACATCCAACCCGGCTTCTCCCGATCGTTCTAGCCGAGCAGCCGCGGCAGGGCGAAGACTGCCGCCAACTGCCCGGCCAACAGCGCGGCGGCGAGCGTGTCGAACGTCGCGGAACTCATGCGCGGGAGCGTAGCGCAACCAGGCTCGCTTCGCCCACTCTCAGGCCAGTCGCCGGCGCCCGGCTTGGCATATGCTCCTCCATGCCGATGAGCCTCCGCTCGCGTCGCCGACGCGTCCGCGTTTCCGCGCTGGGCGGCATCTTGGCCTTCTTCTTGGCGGCCAAAACCATGCCGCTCGTCTACCTCGACACCTCCGACGAGGTCATGGTCGACCGCTCGCCCCTGATCGTCTTCGGCGAAGTCGTGAGCGAAGCGCCCGGCCCGCGACGCGGGTTCCCGACGACGGACTTGCTGTTCCGCGTCGAAGAGGTGCTCAAGGGCTACGCGGCGAGTTCGTCGATTACCGTGCGCCAGCCGGGCGGCGTGTCCGCCGGCGGCCGCGCCGGCACGATCGTCGGCCTGCCGCGGCCGCGTGTGGGCGACCGGATGCTCCTCTTCCTCCGACCCGCCGAGGCGGACGATCCGGGAGTGGAGACGTCGGTCTACGCGATCGTCGATCACGGGCTCGGCATGTTCTTCGAAGTCGGAGGATTCGGGAGCGCCGGGGGCGCCGACCGCGCGGTGCTGATGCGCGAGGCGTCGCTGCACGTGGTTCCCGAGCCGGTCGGCGCCGCCGCTTTCGACCCGCGGCGCCCCTCCCGGCTGCCCCGCGCCGCGCCGGGGTTCCGGAACTGGATCGTGGACCGGGCCGCGGGGCGGGAACGCCCCGCCGACTACTTCCTCCCGGCCCGGCCGGCGGTGCCCGCCTCGGTCGTCATGCCCTACCGTCTGCTGAACGTCGGGGAAGGCTGCCAGCGCCAGTTCCTTCCCATCCGCTGGCTGGAGTTCGACCGGGGCGAGGAAGTCACTCTCGCCGTCGGGACGGATTCCGGCGGGGACTCGCGCGCCGGCGCGAACGGCGTGAAGGCGGTCAAGGCCGCCATCCGCGCCTGGAACCGGGCGCCCGGAAGCTTCATCCGGTTCGCCGTTGCCGAAACGGCGAAGAGCGACCTCCCCTTCGCCCGGAGGGACGACGCCAGTTCGGTCACTTTCGAGGATCCCCTGGACGAGATTCCCGGCGACCTGGAGACGAACAGCATCCTGGCCGCGACGTTCACCTTCTGGGACTGCGAGAGCGAATCCCTTCACCGGATTCCCGGCGGCGCCGGACGGCGCGCCTACCGCATCGCGGAGGCCAACCTCACGACCCAGGACGGCATGTGGGAGTGGCTCCTCTCCACCGATGCTCCGCAGCGGAACTACGAAGAGGTCCTGGCGCACGAACTGGGCCACGCGCTCGGCATCGACCACCCGTGCGGCACGTTCGGCCAGTGCGATCGCTGGAGCTACGAGGCGCTCATGCGCGGATGGGTTCACGAGGACGGCCGCGGCGCCGCCCTGAAGACCGACGATCGCGAGGCGGCGCGCGACCTCTACCCCGCCGTCTCCGCGCCCGACGGCGGCCCGGCCGCGAGTTGCGTCGCCGACGAGTCGTCCCTCTGCCTGAACCGCGGCCGCTACCGCGTGTCCGCCGACTGGAGCACGGAGACTTCCCGCGGCGGTGCCGTCGCCGTCGGCCTCACCGACGACACCGGCCTGTTCTGGTTCTTCGATCCGGCCAACACCGAGCTGGTGGTCAAGGTGCTCGACGGATGCGCGATCAACGGCCATCGCTGGGTGTACGCCGCCGGTCTGACCGATGTCCAGGTCCGGCTGATGGTGGACGACACGTTGAGCGACCGCCAATGGGCCCGCGAGAATCCCTGGCGAACGGCGTTCAGGCCGATCCTGGACGCGGCGGCGTTCCCGTGTGCGGACGACGGGCCGGCGCGGGGGGACGGATGATCCGGCGTCCCGGTCTCGGCGCCGCCTCGCGCGCGGCGCCGGCGATTCTGCTGGCTCTGTCCGCCGGCGCCGCCCAGGCGATCGTCTACCTGAAGACGACGGACGCCGCCCTGGTGGACCGCGCGCCGGTCATCGTCTACGGCGAGGTTCTGGCGGCGTCGCCTGCGCCGGCGGGCCGGTTTCCCTCGACCGATTTCGAGGTCGAGGTCGCCGAAGCGCTCAAGGGTCCAGCCCCCGGAGGCCGGATCGTCGTGCGCCAGCCGGGCGGAATCCGGCCCGACGGCCTGATCGGCGAGGTCGTCGGACTGCCGATGCTCGCCGTGGGCGACCGCGTCCTGCTTTTCCTGGAACGCCCCGGGGAGGTCCACCGGGTGCTCGGCCACGGCCTCGGCGTCTTCTTCGAGGCGGCCGCCGGGGACGGCCGAGCGCTCCTGCTGCGGGACGCCTCGCTGCGGACCTGGACGCTCCAGCCGGGGCCGGCCGGGGATGGGACCTTCGCCGAAGCGCCGGCGAGCCCTCCGCGCGACGCCGCTCTCTTCCGCGGGTGGATCGCGGACCGGGCGGCCGGACGGGAGCGGCCCGCCGACTACTTGGCCGCCGACCCGGCGGAGAGGGACGCCGGCGTCGCCCGCGCCTACAGGGTGTACCGGACCGGACCCGCCGCGCCCTGGTGCGCGAAGGGCTTCTCGAACCTGCGCTGGCGCCGGTTCGACCGCGGCGAACCGGTCGAGTTCACGCTGTCCAACGTCGAAGCCGCGGGGCCCGCTTCGGAGTCGCTGCGCGTGGCGATGGACGCCTGGAACCGCGACGCGGGCAGCGGCGTCCGGCTCGCGATGGGCGGCACGACGAGCACGCCGCTCAGGTTGCACGAGGAGTACGCCGACCGGGACGGGGCCAACGCGGTCACGTTCGAGGACCCTCTCGACGAGATCCCCGGCAGTCTCGACGACGAGGACGGCTTCATCCTGGGCGCGGCGAGCGTGATCTGGAGCTGCCTGACCCTGGACCACCTGAACATCTGGCACGATCTCGAGCCGCACGCGATTCCCGGCCGGCCGGAAACCCTGGCCTATCCGTTGTTCGAAGCGAACGTCGTGACGAACGACGGCTTCTGGAACTGGGCCCGGGAAATCGGGCGGGAACGCGGCTTCGATCCGAGGCGCGCCTACGAAGAACTCCTGGCCCACGAACTGGGACACGCTCTCGGGATCGATCACCCGTGCGGGAGCTTCATCGACTGCGACCGCGTAACCAACGAGGCGATCATGAGGGCGTACGCACACGGCGACGGCAGGGGGGCGGCCCTGAACTCCGACGACATCGCCGCCGTGCGCTCCCTCTACCCGCCGACGCCCGGGGAATCGGGCGACCTCTCCGTTCCGGTCTGTCTCCCGGGCGAGGAGGCGCTCTGTCTGAACGGCGGCCGCTACCGGGTCAGCGGCCGGTGGGCGACCGGCGACGACGAGGCGATCGCGCGGGCCGTGGCCCTCTCGGAAGACACCGGCTACTTCTGGTTCTTCGACTCCGCCAACGTCGAGATCGTCGTCAAGGTGCTCGACGGTTGCGGCGTCAACGGCCACCGCTGGGTGTTCGCGGCCGGCCTGACGGACGTGCGGGTGAAGCTGTTCGTGGTGGACGTCGCGACCGGCCGGACGAAGACCTGGGAGAGTCCGGGCGGGGCGTTTGAGCCGATCACGGACACGAGCGCCTTCCCGTGCCGGGACGAGGACGGTTGAAGCGCACACCCCACGCTGCCGCACCGGCGCGCTACCCGGTCCGGCGGGCGCTTTCCGGCCCTATGAGCCGGCGCGGGGCAGCAACCGGGACAGGCGGGCCGACTTCTCGCCGGCCGGAACCTCGGCGTCCCGCCAGTGGTCGGCGATGACGCCGTCCGGGCGGACGAGCACGACGCCGTCGTTCGAGTAGTGCGAGTCGCCGCCCAGACGCGGCAGGGCCCGCGCCTTGATGGGGAAGCCGCCCGCCGACAGTCGCTCCACCCGATCGTCCCAGGGCCCGCCGTCGACGCCGGCGCCCAGAAGCAGCGTGTAGTCGAGCCCGAAGGCGTCGAGCACCGACGTCTTCCGGGCGTCGTCCAGCCAGAGGTGCGGCGCCCGCCGTCCCGAGCGCACGACGGGCGCGAAGTCGATGACCGGGTGGTCGACGAGGGGCGGATCGCCGTCGTCAACCGCGAGGAGGCCGGACCTCAGTTCGCAGCCCATCAGCAAGCCGTCGTAGTTTCCGTACAGCCTCGTCGCCTCGATGGCTTCCGCGAGGTCCTCGCCCCTCATGTAGGCGCGCATCAGGACCGCCATCGCCTCGTAGATGCGGACTCCGGCGTCGATGCGCTGCCGCGCGAGAGGCCGGTGCTCCTCTTCGTAGGTCTCGAGGATCGCGGGCGGCGAGATCCCGCGCAGGACGTAGGCGAGCTTCCAGGCGAGGTTGCGGATGCCGCTGAACCCGGTGTTGTTGCCCATGCCGCCGGTGGGGATCGCGACGTGGGCCGCGTCGCCCGCCAGGAAGATGCGGCCCCTCGACAGGCGGGTGGTGCAGCCGGGCGTCGGCTGCCACAGGGACATGCTGTTGATCTCGAGCGGCACCGCGGCGGCGGCGCCGAGGCCGGCCCGGATCCTCTCCGAGACCGCTCGCTCGGAGATGAGGCGGGGTTCGGGCACCTGCATCTGGCAGCGCCAGCGCCGGACGCCGTCGAGAGGCTGGAAGACCATCATCTTGCGGGGTCCGGGATTGGCGTAGAGCAGCGGCGCCTTGCGTTCCCGGACGTATTCCGACAGGTCGGCGTCGAAGATGACGTCCTGCATGTTGACGGGACGGGGTTCCGCGTCGAGTTCGGTGTCGATCGCGGCCCTGGTGGAGCTGCCGGGGCCGTCCGCGCCGATGGCGTACTCGGCGGCGACCTCCTCGTCGCCGTCCGTCCGCGCGTCGCGCAGCCTCAGCCGCGTTCCGGATTCGTCCTGCCGCAACCCCGAAGCCACGGTGTGGAAGCGGACGTCGATGTTCGGGTCGCGCCGGATCTTCGCGAGCAGCACCTTCTCGACGTAGTCCTGGCAGGTCATGACCGGCATGACGGGGCTCGTGTCCCGCGGCACGGTGTGGAAGGTCGGGCAGGGGATGCGCGCGTACTCTGTCCCCGTGAGCGCGTCGAACCAGCGGTTGCACTCCGTCCAGTCCGGCCCCAATCCCGTGTCCTCGACCTCCTTCTCCAGGCCGAGCTCCCGCATCAACTCCATCGTGTTCGTGTCGACGAACCGGGAGCGCGGGTGGGTGTTGAGCTCGCCCCGCCGCTCCACCAGGAGCGTTCGCACGCCGAGCCGCGACAGGAGCAGCGCCCCGGTCATCCCGATGGGCCCGGCGCCGATGATGCAGACTGGCGTTCCCGTCGTCACTTGGTTTCGGCCTTGTCGAAAGTCCCACATGAGCGGCCGGTGCATTACTCTATAGACATGACCACGGCGTCTGGTGCGGGTCGTTCGACCCTCCGGACGGCGATCCGGCGACCGGCGCGGCGCGACCGGAGGCTGCCGCCCCCGAACGCCGGTTCGATCCGGTAGACTCCGGCGGTGGGAGTTGGTCGCGCGTTTGCCCCACGCCTGACGCTGGCCGCCATCGCGCTGGCGGCCGCGTTCCCGGCCTCCGCCGCGCACGGCCAGCGCCTGCTCCGTTACGCCGAGGGCGGCATCGTCATCTCGGCCCAGTCCGCGCGGCCCACTCAGTCCGCCGAGCCGGCGAACCGGCCGCGGCGCTTCGACGTCGCGGTCGACTTCCCGCTGCTTCGCGCGGCGCCGCCGCTGCTGGAAGTCGAGACCCCGGCCGGGCGGATCCTCCAGGCGCGGCTCCAGGAGTTCGAGGACCGCGGCGACGGCGACCTGCTCTGGTCCGGCCACGTCGCCGGCCCGGAACGGGAACCGGTCGTGCTGACCGTACTCGACGGCGGCTTGGCCGGCATCTTCGCCGAACCGGGAGGGGCCGCGTTCGAGCTCCACGCGGTCGAAGGCGGCGCCGCCGCAGTGGTCGAACCGGGCTGGATGGTCCACGCCGCCGGCGTCGAGCCGATCCTTCTCGGCGAGGACGAGGAGTGGTGCCGACTGACGACCGCCCCGCCGTCCGAACTCGCCGACCTCGAGCGCGCGCCCTCGGCGCTGGCGGCGCAAGCGAGCGGCGCCGTCGCGTTCGCCGCGGCCCAATCGACGGCGCTGCCCGCCGTCACGCTCTCGGTGAGCCCGGACGAAGTGGCGGAGGACGCGGCGGCGGCCGTCCAGATCACGGTCACGGCGACGGTCGAGGACGGCCGCCGCTTCGCCGACGCGCGGACGGTCGCGGTGAGCGTCGGCGGCGGCCCCGCGGTCGCGGGCCTGGACTTCGCCGCCGTCGCCGACTTCGACCTCACCATCCCGGCCGGCGACGCCAGCGCCACGGCGACCTTCATGCTCGATCCGGTCGACGACGACCTGGCCGAGCCGCACGAGGCGGTCCCGGTCACGGGCTTCCTCGCGGGCGTCAACGTCGCGCCCGCCGTAGTCGAGATCGCGTCGGACGACCGCCACCAGGTCGACGTGCTCGTCCTCTACACCCTGGAGGCCATCCGCCTGCTGAACGCCGTGCCCCTGAGCAAGGAGATGGACGCGCAAATCCAGTTGGACTACGCGGCCCGGATGCTCCAGGACGCGGGCGTGGCGGCGACGTACAACGTCGCCCACGTGGCGGCCGCTCCGCTGTTGCTGGAGCAGGCCATCGGGCGGAACCAGCAGCCGCCGGCCGCCATGCGCTGGGCCCGAACGGGGGTCCACGCGCTCCGCGACGAGCACAACGCCGACATCGTCTTCCTGATGGGGGGCGGCGACGTGAGCCTGTGGGCCTGCGGCCAGGCCTTCGCGCGCTTCAACATCCACTCGACGATCGAGGACTTCGCCTACCAGGGCCAGGCGGCGACGAACTTCCACTGCGACGGCGCGGCGACCCCCCGCTGGCGCACGACCGCTCACGAGATCGGCCACGTCATGGGTGCCTTGCACGATCGGGCGAGCATCCTGCAACGGAACGCCAGGGAGACGCCGCTCGCGCCCTACGCGTACGGCTACGTCGACAGGACGCCCGGCCACCTGAACGCGCCCGACTACCGCAGCATCGTGACGATCATGGCGACCGGGGGCGGGGCGTACGTCAACCGGGTCAACCACTATTCGACGGCGCGCCGCGCCTTCGTCGATCCCCAGGGGCGGACGAGGAAGCTGGGCCGGGCCGGCATGAACGAGGTCGACCGCCTGCTCAGGCGCACGGCGCCGGAAGCGGCCGGGCACAGCGACTTCATTCCGCCGGGGCCGCCGACCGGGCTGGCGGCGACGGCCAGCGTGGTCGCGAACAAGGTGAACGTCGCCCTGACCTGGACCGACGAGTCGGACCAGGAGGCCGGCTTCGTGGTGGAGTACTGCACTCTGAGTCCGTCGCAGCCGGGCCTTCCCGGCAACTGCTCGGTCGGCGCCACCACCTGGACGCGGGTCGCCACGCTCGCTCCGAACGTGCAGCAGACGACGGTGACCGGGCTCGACACCGGCCGCCGCTACACCTTCCGCGTCGAGGCCATCAGCCGCGAGGGCCGGTCCGCCATCGCCCCCTGGGAGACCCTGACGACGCCCGGCGACGTGGCGCCGCCGGCGCCGGCCGACCTGTTCGCCTCCACCCCGGCCGCCGGCTCGGTCCGGCTCGAGTGGACGGACGCTTCCCATAACGAGGACGACTTCCGCGTCGAGTACCGGACGGCCGGCGCCTCGAACTGGACCGCCGCCCCGGCCGCGAGCGCGAACGCGACCCGGGCCGACGTCACGGGCCTCGCGGCCGACACGGAGTACGAGTTCCGGGTCGGGGCCAGGAACACCCATGGAACCACCTGGAGCGGCGTGGTCTCCGCGCGCACCTGGGCGACGACGCCGCCGCCCCCGCCGGCGGCGAAGCCCGACGCGCCCGGTTCGCTCGTGGGCCGCCGGCTGAACCCCACGAGCGCCGAGTTCGAGTGGAGCGACGGTTCCGGCGACGAGACCGGCTTCGAGATCCAGATGAAGCCCTCCGGCGGCGCCTGGACGATCGCCTGGACGGCGCCGGCGGACGCGGAGAGGGCGACCGCTTCCGGCCTGCCGAGCGGCGCGACGCTGGCCTTCCGGGTGGTGGCCACCGGCGACGGGCCGCCGTCCGAGCCCTCCAACGAAGTGACCCTCGACCTGAGCGCGCCCCTTCCGCCCGCGGCGGAGCTCTCCGGGCGGGTCCGGTGGGCCGGCTCATCGGCCTACGCGGACCTCGAGTGGACGATCGACACGTCGTCCTTCGACGGCAAGTTCCTCGCTGACGCCGGAAGCGAGACGAAGACTCCCTGGGTTCGGGTCTGGTGGTCGGCCTTCGGATCGGGCGTCTGGGAGACGGACGGGCATTGGACCGTCAGCCGCGTCCGCCGAATCTGGACCCGGCGACGCAACGTCAGCGTGCTCAGGCTCGAGACGAGAAGCGCCGGCGGCAGCGCCTTCAGCAACGAGATCGTCCTCGACTTCACGGCGGGCAAGCCGAACGCCCCGAAGAAGGCGAAGGCCAAGGTCAACGCCACCCTGCCGACGGCGGTCGACCTGACCTGGACCGCCGGCAGGAAAGCCGCGGCCCACCGGGTGAGCTACACGTTCGGAGGCCGGAAACACGTCTACGCCTGGTATCCGGGCGACGCGACGAAGGCCACCGTGACCGGCCTGAGCAAGGGGAACCACGTGTTCTACGTCGCCTCGATGAACGACGCCGGAGTGCTCAACGAAGTCACGGTGGGGACTCTCAGGCTCAGGCTGCGGAACGATCCCCCGAAGGCGGCGAAGCTGCTGGGCGTGGAGCACTACTACCAGACGGCGCGGGCGCCCTGGGCGGCCTGGGAAACGCCCGCGGCCGCCAACGCGACGTCGCAGGACATCGCCGGCCTGGCCAGGGGCGCGGGTTACCAGTTCCGGGTGCGGGGGAGGAACGGGAACGGCCTCTCGTCCCCGTCCAACGTCGTGTCGATCAACGGCGCGGTGTCTGCGCCCGCCAAGCCCGGCGACCTGGCCGCGCAACCGTCCGGATCGACCTCGGTTCTGCTCACCTGGGTCGACGAGTCGCACCGCGTGACGGGATACGACGTTGCCTACAAGCTGTCGAGCGCCAGCTCGTACACCACCGGCTTGACGGCGCCGGGAGAAGCGACCTCCACCGTGGTGACGGGTCTGACCCCGAACACGTCCTACGACTTCCGCGTGCTTGGCTGGAGCGGGCCTGCCCAAGGCAATGCCGCCACTACGCGGCTGACCACGCCGCCCGCCGCGCCGACGGGGCTCCAGGCGCTCTCGCACGCGGTGGACGTCAACCTGCAGTGGACGGACGTGACGGACGAGACGGGGTACACGGTGCAGTACAGGGATACGGGCGACCCGGCCTGGAGCACGTTCAGCGGGATGCCGCTGGCCGCGAACAGCTCCTCGTACGTGGCGGGCAACAAGTCCGGCCGTCTGTTCCGGGTGTTCGCCGAGCATTCGACGAACGGCCGGTCCTCGTCCAGCAACGTCACGTCGGAGAGCTTCACGGGGTCTCCGGCCGCCCCCGCGGCCCCGGCCGCGATCCAGGCCGCGCCCTCGGGATCCACCTCCGTCCTGGTCAACTGGACGGACTCCTCGAACCACGAGGACGAGTTCGTCGTGGAGTACCGGGTGGAGGCGGGGGGGATGGCCGCCGTCTGGTCGACCGGGCCAACGGCGGGGATGGACGAGCAGTCGGCGGAAGTGACGGGCCTGACCGCCAGCACGGCCTACGAATTCCGGGTGGGCGCCCGGAACGGGCAGGGCACGTCGTACTCGCCCATCGCGATGACCGCGATGCCGCCGGCCGCGCCGACCGGTCTCATGAAGTCGGCGGTGAAGCCCACCAGCCTGACCCTGACCTGGACGGACAACTCGTCGGACGAGGACGAGTTCGTCGTGGAGTACCGGGCGACCGACCGCGGCAAGGACGGTGTGGCCGCGAAGGTCGCCCTCCAGGTGCGCTACGAGGACCAGTCCCGTGACGAGGACTACTTCCTCGTCGCGCACCGGAAGGACGACGGCGAGTGGCGTTACGCCAAGGCCTACGCCGCGCCGCCCGAGAACCCGGCGGCCGGCGGCAACCAGGGAACCGGCGACAAGCTCCGCGGCGTGCAGACCTCCCTGGAGCCGAAGACCCTCTACCACTTCCGGGTGCTGGCCGAGTCGGAGAACGGCTCGCTCAACAGCAACATCGTCTCCATCTACTCGTCCCAGGATCCGGGCGACTTCGTCGCCAGGGCGACGGACTCGAAGACGGTCCGTTTCTCGTGGACGGACCGGGCCACCCAGGAGACCGGGTTCGTCGTGGAGCGCAAGTCGGCCGGCTGGCGCAAGGTGGCGGAGGTGGGGCCGAACGAGACGGAGGCCAGCTTCACGGACGGCGGCGTCGCCGAGGGCATCGTCCAGACGTTCCGCGTCCGGGCGCGGATCGAGAACGTCTTCGGGCAGGAGTACTGGGAGGAGAGCGAGGCCGTCAAGGTGACCATGCCGCCGACCCAGCCGACCGATCTCAGGGTGACCGCCACCGGCTCGACCACCGCGACGGCCCAGTGGACGAACACCTCGCACAGCGAATGGAGCTACGCCATCGAGTCCAGGAGGTCGAGCACGGAGGAGTGGTCCGTCTACCAGCGAACCGGGGCCGGCCAGCTCGTCGGCGCAACGCTCACCGCCACCCTCGAGCATCTCACGCCGAGCGCGGCGCACGAGTTCCGGGTGCGGGCGTGGAACGGGAACGGCCCCTCCACGCCCAGCGGCACGGTCACCGTGACGATGCCGCCGGCCGCTCCCTCCGGCCTGACGGCGCGCTCGGCGAGCGGCACGAGCGCGGCGCTCGCCTGGACCGACGAGTCGTCCGACGAGACCGGTTTCACGATCCAGTGGCGCCCGGGCGGGACAACGACCTGGCCGAGTTCCGCCAACGTGGCCGGCGGCGTCGCCAGTTACACCGTCACCGGCCTGACCGGCGGCGCGAGCTACGAGTTCCGGGTGCGGGCGACGAGGGGCGCCGCCCTGGGCTCGTTCGGCAACATCGCGACCGTCGCCGTCCTGGGCGCCCCGGCGCAAGCGACCGGCCTCATGGCGACCGCGACCGGGGCCACCTCGGTCTCCCTCTCCTGGACCGACAACTCCGGGGACGAGACCGGCTTCGCCGTCCAGCAGCGCGAGCGCGGCGCCGCCGCGTGGACGACCTCCTCCACGGCGTCGGCGAACGCGACGACGGCCACCGTCGGCGGGCTGACCCCGAGCACCGCGTACGAGTTCCGGGTCAACGCGACGAACGCGAACGGCGCCACCCCGGGGGACCCCGTGTCCCTGACCACGCCGCCGCCCGCGCCGGGCGGATTGACCGTCGCCGCCTTGGGGTCCACCAGCGTCTCCCTGACCTGGACCGACGACTCCAGGGACGAGACCGCCTTCCGGGTCGAGTATGGAACCGCCGGTTCCGGATCGTGGACCACGGCGAGCACGACCGCCGTGAACGCCGCGTCGGCGACGATCGCGAGCGGACTCTCCGCGAGCACGGCCTACGACTTCCGGGTCAGCGCCGTGAACGCGCACGGCGCGTCGCCGAGCGCCGTCGTGACGCGGACCATGCCGCCGGCGCCGCCGACCGGCCTCGCCGCCGTCGCGGCCGGCGCCACCAGCGCCACGCTGACCTGGACCGACGCCTCGAGCGACGAGACCGGCTTCGTCGTGGAGTACCGGATCACCCTCTCGGGCGCCGACTGGACGACGTTCGGAACGAAGGCGGGGGCCGGCGCCGGGACGCTCGCCGTTACCGGACTCGCGGCCGGGTCGGGTTACGACTTCCGGGTGCGGGCGGAGAGCGCGCACGGCCTGTCGACGCCCAGCGCGGTGTTCCAGCTCGATCCGCTGGGCGGTCCGGCCGCGGCCACCGGCGTCGCCGCCGCGGCCTCCGGGTCGACCCGGGCGAACCTGACCTGGACGGACAACTCGAACGACGAGGTGGGGTTCGACATCGAGCACCGGCTGGGCGCGGACCTCTGGGCCGTCCTCGCGACCGCCGGCCCCGGCGCCGCGTCCGCCACCGTCGGCCCCCTGTTCGGCAGCCGAACGTACGAGTTCCGGATCGTCACCCGCAACGCGGTCGCCTCGACGCCGAGCGCTTCGGTCACGCTGGCGATGCCGCCGGCGGCGCCGACCGGGTTCGAGGTCGCGAAGGCCTCGACGACCAGCGTGACCGCGTCCTGGACGGACGAGTCGCCCGACGAGACGGGCTTCGTCGTCCAGTACGCCGCCGCGCCCACGACGACCTCGATGATGGCGGTAGCCGGGGCGTCCGCGGAGGCCGCGAGCGCCGCCACGGCCGAGCCGCTGTCGGTCGCTAGCGCCCAGTCCGCCCTGACCTGGACCTCCTTCGCCACCGAGGCCGCGGCCGGCGACGAGAGCCTCGCGGTCACCGGCCTCCATTCGGGCACGGTCTACGCCTTCCGCGTGCTGGCCAAACACGGCGCGAACGGCCTGTCGAGCCCGAGCGACATCGTCTGGCTGAACAGCCTGGGCCTGGCGCCCGCCGCCACGGCCGTCGCCGTCACCCCGACGGGATCGACCTCGGTGACGGTGACCTGGGCGTCCACCGCCACGGACGAGATCGGGTTCGAGGTGCAGTACCGGCGGCCGGCGTCCCAGCTCTGGTCGAGCGGCGCCGCCGCGGCGGCGAACGCCGTGACGGCGACCGTGACGGGTCTTTCCGCCAGCACGACGTACCAGTTCCGGGTTCTGACGACGAACGCGAACGGTTCGGCGCCGAGCGGCGCGGCGACCTGGACGATGCCGCCGGCGCCGCCGACGGGCCTGACGGCGACGGAGGCCGCGGGCGCCAGCGTCGCCCTGTCCTGGACGGACGCGTCCTCGGACGAGACGGCTTTCGTGGCCCAGTACAGGACGACGGGGGCGACCGCGTGGACGACGTTCGGCACGGAGGCGGCGGCGGGCGCGACGTCGATCACCGTGACCGGGCTGACCGCTGGCGAGAGCTACTACTTCCGGGTGCTGGCGAAGCACGGCGTCAACGGGTTGTCCTCGCCCTCGAACGTGGTTTCGGTGGGCGAGATCGGCGCGCCGGACCCGCCGACGGGGGTCGCGGTTCTGGCGACGGACTCGACCACGGCGGTGGTCACGTGGACGGACGCATCGGACAACGAGACGGGATTCCGCGTGGAGTACCGCGCGACGGGCGCGAGCGCCTGGGCGTCGGGGGCGACGGCCGACGCGGGGGCCGACGGGGCGCGGGTGACGGGTCTGACGCCGAGCACGGCGTACGACTTCCGGGTGCTGTCGCTGACCACGGCGGTTTCCGCGGAGAGTTCGGTGGCGTCGTTGACGATGCCTCCGGCGGCGCCGACCGATCTCACGGTGTTGGAGAAGGACGCCGCCAGCGTGACGCTGACGTGGACGGACAACTCGTCGGACGAGACGGATTTCGGCGTGTACTACAGGAAGGCGTCGGTCGAGCGTTGGGGATACTGGGGCGCGCGTCTCGGGGAAGGCGCGACGTCGGTCACGGTGGGCGCTCTCGAGCCCGGCACGGCGTACCAGTTCCGGGTGCACGCGGAGCACGAGACGAACGGTCTCTCCTCGCCGTCGAACATCGCGTTGGCGACCACCGAGGGCGAGTCGCTGACCGTCTCGGGCCTGTCGGACGCGAGCGTGGCGGAGAACGAGGTCTGGACCTCTCCGGCGCCGTCCGCCAGCGGTCACGCCGGCGCGGTGACCTGGACGAAGTCGGGGGCCGACGCGGCGGACTTCACGATCGACGGCGGCACGGGCGTGCTGACGATGGTCGCGCGTGACCACGAGGCCCCGGCTGACGCCGACGCGGACAACGTCTACGAGGTCACCGTCACCGCCGCCGACGCGGAGAACGCCGTCGGTTCCGTGTCGATCGGGGTCACCGTGACCGACGTCAACGAGGCGCCGTCGTTCGCGTCGTCGGCGACTCTGGAACTGAGCGTGGCCGAGGGGACGTCCGGCGACATCGGCCCTCCGGTGGTCGCCACGGACCCGGAGGGCGCGGCGCTGGTCTACACGCTCGGCGGCGCGGACGCCTCGGCGTTCGAGATCGGTTCGACGGGCCAGCTCTCCGTCGCTTCGGGCACGGTGCTCGACCATGAGACGAAGGCCGCCTACAGCTTCAACGTGGTGGCTACCGAGCCCGGGACGAACCCTCTCACGGCCACCCGCGCCGTCGAGCTTGCCGTCACCGACGTGGACGAGTCGCTGGCGATCTCCGGCCTGGCGAACGCCAGCGTGGAGGAGAACTCGCCCTGGACTTCGGGCACGCCGTCCACCACCGGCCACGCGGGCGCGGTGACCTGGGCGAAGTCGGGGGCCGACGCGGCGGACTTCACGATCGACGCGGCGACCGGCGTCCTGACGATGGTCGCTCGCGACCACGAGGCCCCGGCTGACGCCGACGCGGACAACGTCTACGAGGTCACGGTCACCGCCACGGACGCGGAAGGCAACAGCGGTTCCGTCTCCATCACGGTGACGGTCACGAACGTGAACGAGGCGCCGTCGTTCGTGCCGGCCATGACCCTGGAACTGAGCGTTGCCGAGGGGACGACCGGCGACATCGGCTCGCCGGTTCTCGCGACGGACCCGGAGGGCGGGGCGCTCGTCTACTCGCTGACCGGCGCGGACGCCTCAGCCTTCGAGATCGACTCCTCGACGGGCCAGCTCTCCGTCGCCCCGGGCGCGGTCCTCGATCACGAGCGGAAGTCGAGCTACGGTTTCGACGTGGTCGCCTCGGACAACGGGACGCCGCCGCTTGCCGCCACCCGCGCCGTCGCGCTCGCCGTCACCGACGTCGACGAGTCGCTGACCGTTTCGGGCCTGTCGGACGCGAGCGTGGCGGAGAACACGGTCTGGACCTCGCCGGCGCCGTCCGCCACCGGCCACGCCGGCGCGGTGACGTGGTCGAAGTCGGGCGCCGACGCCGCGGCCTTCGCGATCGACGGGGAGACCGGCGTGCTGACGATGGCCGCCCGCGACCACGAGGACCCGGAGGACGCCGACGCGGACAACGTCTACGAGGTCACCGTCACGGTCACCGACGCGGACCAGGTCACCGGCTCCGCGTCGATCAGGGTCACCGTGACGAACGTGAACGAGGCGCCGGCGTTCGCGTCGTCGGCGACGCTGGAGATGAGCGTGCCCGAGGGCACGACCGGCGCCATCGGCACGGTCACCGCCGCGGATCCGGAGGGCGCGACGCTCGTCTACTCCCTCGCCGGCGCGGACGCCGCGGCGTTCGAGGTCGGCTCCGCCGGCCAGATCTCCCTCGCTTCGGGCACGGTCCTCGACCACGAACGGAAGTCGAGTTACAGCTTCGACGTGGTCGCTTCGGACGGCGAGACGCCGCCGCTTGCCGCCACCCGCGCCGTCGCGCTCGCCGTCGCCAACGTGAACGAGGCGCCGGCGTTCGCCTCGTCGGCGACCCTGGCGCTGAGCGTGCCGGAGGGCACCGCCGGCGCCATCGGCTCGGTCGCCGCCACGGACCCGGAGGGCGCGACGCTCGTCTACTCCGTAACCGGCGCGGACGCCGCGGCGTTCGAGGTCAGCTCCGCCGGCCGGATCTCCGTCCACCCGGACACGGTTCTCGACCACGCGCGGAAGTCGAGTTACAGCTTCAACGTCGTCGCTTCGGACGACGGGACGCCGCCGCTTGCCGCCACCCGCGCCGTCACGCTCGCGGTGACGCCGGTCCCGGTCGGCGCGCCCGCCCCGCCCACCGGCGTCGCGGCCCTGGCCACGGACTCGACCACCGTGGTGGTCACCTGGACGGACGCTTCGGACAACGAGACGGGTTTCCGCGTGGAGTACCGGACCACGGGCACGACCGCTTGGCAGTCGGGCGCGACGGCCGACCCCGGCGCCGACGGGGCGTGGGTGACGGGTCTGACTCCGAGCACCGCGTACGACTTCCGGGTGCTGGCCGTGAACGCGCACGGCTCGATCGGCAACGCGGTGGTGTCGTTGACGATGCCGCCGGCCGCGCCGACCGAGCTCGCCGTGCTGCGGAAGAACGCCACCAGCGTGACGCTCTCCTGGCGGGACAACTCGTCGGACGAAACCGGCTTCGGCGTGTACTACAGGAAGGCGTCCGTCGAGTACTGGGGCTACTACTCGGGGGGAATCTCGGAGATCGGGCCGGCTCGGCGGTCGATCACGGTGCACGCTCTCGAGCCCGCCACGGCGTACGAGTTCCGGGTGAACGCGAAGCACGCCACGAACGGTCTGTCCTCGCCGTCGAACGTCGTGTCGGCGACCACCGACGCCGAGTGACGGGAAGCACGGCGCGCCACACTCGATCGGCTGGGCGATGAACCGGCATCCCCCGATTCCGCGCGCCGACGCCGTATCGACAACCGAAGCAACGCGAGACCGCCGCGCCTTGAGAAGCAACCCGCCATCCATCAGCCGCCGCACGTCGCTGGTCGTCGACCCGCCGGACGGCAAGATTTCGCCTGCCACGAAGGCAACTACGGGCTGCCCAACATCCTGTCCGGCGCGCGGCACCAGGAGAAGCTCGCCCGGGAGAAGGAGGCCGCCGAAGCGGCGGCAGCCTCCGGCGAACCCGACGACGACTGACGGTCGCGGCCGCGCCGCGGGCGCCCTCAGCCGTCGCCTTCCACCACGAAACGAACGATCTCCACGAAGTTGTACGACTCCGAGTTGCCGGCGCGGTCGTACACGAGGAGCTCGGCGAGGCCCCACGTGCCCGGTATCGATCCGGGCGGCAGAACCACGACGCGCTCCATCACCCGCCATCCGGTCGGGTCTCGCCGCGGGTAGAGGTCGTTCCTGTCGTCGGGGTAGATGTAGTGGAAGTGGTCTCCACCCTGCGGATCGCGCAGCAGGAGGCTCGAAACGGCGAGCCCCGAGATGTTGTCCCGATGCGGGAAGCTCACCGTCACCCTCGTCTCGCCGTTGGGCGTCAGGGGGTTGGTCGGTTCGGCGCCGATTCGTATCCGGTTCAGGTCGACCTCCGGAGGCTCGGTGTCCGGGTTGGTCGTCTCGAGTTCGACGTTCGGCGGCGCTTCGACCGCGCGGTCGCCGGTGAACTCGATGTCCTTCCTGTTCAGGGCCACGTCCTGCATGGCGATGGAGTTCGTGGTGTAGGTGGACGAGGGCATGTAGTTCGGCATCAGAAAGTCGACGCCGCACTCGTGGCTCGCCCGGGTCGCGGCGTTGGCTGGGCCGTACTCCTCGAACGAGTACGTATCCGGACGGTCGTCGTTGATGGCGGCGTAGCACGGATGCCAGGTCCTCATGGCCGTGTCCTCGTTGACGAGCCAGTTGACGTGGATCACCTGGACGGTGCCGTCCTCTTCCCACACGGAAGTGCTCATCGCCAGGGTCGACGGCACGTACTCGGGCGGCGTCCAGTCTTCCAGGGGGTTGTCCACGTGCATCATCCAGCCGAAGTCGCTGGGGCGCTGGTAGCGCTCGTTGCCCGCGGAATCCCGGAGGATGACCTGAACGGGCACCCAGTAACCAGCCTTCAGATACTTGTTCAGCGTGTACTCGCCGCGCAGCCGCGTTCGCTCCTCGCCGCGCGGCAGGTAGTTGCCCCGTTTGTCCAGCGGCGACAGGTAGAGGTCGATGTAGGTGCCGACCTCACTGGCCAGACGGGTGAAGGCCAGGGTCGCGCCTTCGAACCGTCCATCCAGGGCGTGCAGCTCCAGGTCCACCGTGAGCTTCTTGTCTTCGGCCGGCCCGCCCGCGACGGTGATGTCCACGCGTCTGATCTTGCCGGGGTAGACGTAATCGGGAAACAGGTTGTAGACCTCGAACGTGAGGTCCTCCCGAATGCGGGCGACGTAGATGTGGCCCTGCATGATCCGGTCGCGCACGAACTCATACTTGGCCGTCGACCGGGCGCGGAGACGGTCCGGGTTCACGACGAAGAAGGAGATGGTCTCCGCCATGTCCTCGTCGGGATCCTTGAGGTGGGCGTAGGCGGAGACGAACTCGGCCGTCTTCGTCGTGGACCATCCGCTCTCCGCTGTCGGATCCAGGTACCAGCCGCCGAGTTCGATCCAGTCCCGCTTGAGCTGGTCGTCGAACAGGTGCTCCCACAGGAAATGCGCCTTTTCGTGGACGATGAGCCGGTGCATGTAGTCCTCGGTCCGGTTCCGGAACGCCGTCTCCATGAACTCCACGTAGCCGGCCTCGGGCCAGGCCACCGCCGGCGCGACCGGGTAGAGCGGGTGCCTCAGGCCGTTCAGACGCCGGACCAGGTAAGTCATGCCGTCGACGCTACGCATGCCGGCGGGCATCTCCTCCAGCATGTTGATGAGAAGCAGAATCTCGTTCGCCTGGAACGGCTGGAAGTTGTGGCGGGATTCTCTCCCCGTCGGCCAGGTCAGCTTCCGATAGTCGTCGATCCGGGTGGTGACGCCGTACCGCTCCCGGAGGATCCTCTCGTAAGCCTCTTCGTCTCCGCCGTTGTCCGTGACGAAGCGCACGGCGGCGCGATGCAGGCGCCGCGAGAACCAGACGCCGCGCTTGCCGTCCACCGAGGCGACCCGCGGCGCGGCGTTGACGAACGCGGCGGAGGAGATCGTCACTTCCCGCGCGCCGTCTCCGGAGGCGGCGATGGCGATGTCGCCGTCGATGAAGTCGTCGGTCAGCCGCCAAACGCTGGGCGGCGCGGCGACGCCGACCTGGAGGTCCTGCGTCGGCTGCGGGATGTCCTGCATCGTGCCGAGCAGTCTGAAGGCGTGTTCCTGCGACCACCCCGCGCCGGCCAGCAGGATGTTGTAACCCTGTCTCAGATGGTGGGCCGCGGCGGCGTCGGCCACTTCCACGGTCTCGCCCTGGAACTCCACCACCGGCGGTTGTACGACGTTGGAGGAATACTCGGCGCCGGCGGTCGTCTGGTCCTCTTCCCAGTGGTATGTGAACGGATCGGCCGGCAACCGGGAGACCTCGTACGACTCGCGGTCGACCATGTCGGCGAACGGGAAGTCGACGATGCGCGCCGACGTTGTCCGGTAGCCTCGCGCGGCGACCTTGATCGCGAACCGGCCGGCCGGAATGTCATGGAACTCGAAGCGCCCGACGCTGTCGGGCCGGGCGACCTCGAGCGTTCCGGGACCCGTCAGCACGGCTTCGACCTCGTCGGCGCCGCCGGTGAATCCCGAGACGTGCCCGATGTACGACGGTTCCGGCGATGACGTCACGCACTCGAACGCCTGGACGTCGCTCTTCGCCTCCGCGGTCCGGTTCAGCGGGTTGTGGTGGGTCCAGGCGCTTTCGCCGTGGGGGGACTCCACCCTGAGGGTGAACGCGAGGTTCGTCACCGGGGCCACGAACACCCAGCGGCGGCCGTTCACCTGGCAGCCGTCGAGCACCTTGACCAGCACCTCCGCGTTGTCGCGGTTGAAGAAGTACAGGAGAGCGGACTGGTCGGAATCCAGGCCGTAGTCCAGCGCCCCGGTCACGGTCGTCTCGCCGTTCTTCTCGTACTCGACGCACATGCTCACGGTGTAGCCGCCGAGCAGTGTCGTCACCGGCCGCGGCGTGCAGGTCGCGGCCTGGCCGTCGGCGATCCCGCGGGCGACCGCCAGCGGGTCGGACACGGCGCTCCCTTGAAGTGCCGAGACGATCGCCTTCGCGGGGACCGGATCGGCCAGAACCGTTCGCCGGGCGCCGTCGCCGCCGCGGACCGCGCCGCCGGTCGAACCGGCGGCCGCGCAGGGAAAGAACGCCAGGTCGCTTGCGGTCCTCGCGGTTTGCCCCCTGGCGTTTCGGTGGCTCCAGCGTCTGCCCGTCGCCGTCTCGGTCACGTGGAGGTTGAACGCCAGAGTGGTGACCGGGGCCGCGAACACCCAGCGGTGGCCGTTCACTTGGCAGCCGTCGAGCACCTTGACCAGCACCTCCGCGTTGTCGCGGTCAAAGAAGTACAGGAGACCCGATTCCCTCGACCCCAATCCGTAGTCGAGCGCGTCCGTCGTGATCGTCTCGCCGCCCTCCTCGTACTCGACGCACATGCTCACGGTGAAGCCGTGGTCGAACGCGATTTGCGACGCTGACGGTTCGCAATTGGTGTGACCGGCGGTCGCGTTCGTCGCGACCCGGCTCGGATTATCCGGCGCGCTCAGCGCCGGTGCGGAAAATCCGGGGGGGGGGGGGGGGGGGGGTGGGGAGGGGCGGGGGCGGCGGCCGGGCCGGGGCCGCCACAACCCACCCGCGGGGGCGGGGGCCCCGCCCCCACCGCTCCCCGGCCTCTCCCCC
>JAPOXA010000014.1 GCA_026707325.1 Acidobacteriota bacterium
CAAGACGACGCAACGGAGGATACATGAAATCGCCTGTTAGTGTGAACAGGCCCTAGTCAAGACCGGTTGACTGGGGCAAGCCAGGCGCTATCCTGAGAACGGTGTCCCCCAGCAAGAGACTGAGCAGTCTGCTCGCTCCGGCCGCCCTGTTCCTGGCGGCGTCGGCTGTCCCGCCCCTCGGCGCACAGGCCGGCTCCACCTGGACTCCGCCCGGCGACATCGACGGGCTGTGGGACTTCGCGACCGCCACGCCGCTGCAGCGCCCTTCCGCGCACGCGGACAAGGAGTATTTCACCGCCGCCGAGGCGGCCCAGTTCGAGCGCGACACGATCGCGCGCCGCGCCGAGGCGCAGAAGCGGAGCCCGAGCGTTCACGCCCCCTACTGGCTCGACCACGGACGCCACGTGCAGGAGTCGCGCCGCACGTCGCTGATCTTCGATCCGCCGAACGGCCGCATCCCGCCGATGACCGAGGACGGCCGGCGCCGCGCCCAGGTACGGCGCGACCTGCGTGCCAGCCCGCCGGCCGGCCCCGAGGATCGCAACCTCTGGGAACGCTGCCTGATGGGCTTCAACGCCGGTCCGCCGATGAACCCGGGCGGCTACAACAACAACGTGCTGATCCTGGTCACGCCGCACACCGTCGCGCTGCTGAATGAGATGGTCCACGACACCCGGATCGTCCCGCTCGACGACCAGCCGCGGCTGCCCGGACACCTGCGCCAGTTCAAGGGCGACTCGCGCGGCCACTGGGACGGTGAAACCCTGGTCGTCGAGACCCGGAACTTCGATCCCCGGATCAGCTTCGCGGGCTCAGGCGGCAACATGCTCCTGACCGAACGCTTCACCCGCTACGACGAGGACACCCTCCTCTACGAGTACACGATCGACGACCCGGAGTCCTTCGAGCGCCGCTGGAGCGCCCGCGTCGAAATGAAGAAGTCAGACCAGGCGATCTTCGAGTACGCCTGTCACGAGGGCAACTACGGCCTGCTGAACATCCTCGAGTACGCGCGGACCAACGAGAAACGGGCTAGCGAGGCTCCACCAGAGTGACGCCCGGCAGCCGCGCCGCCTTCCGGTCGAAGGTGTAGAGCGACAGCGCCCCCGCCCGTCGAGCCGCGGCCGCGATCATCCGGTCGGCGAAGTCGGCGCCGCCCCGGCGATAGCCCCCAGTGGCTTCCACTACGTCGCTCGCGCTTTCGATCTCGACCGCCGCAACGTGGACGAGTTGGTCGAGGATGCTAGCGATCCGCTCTCGTCCAAAACGGAAGGTGTACTCCAGTGCCCAAACCAGCTCGACCAGGACCTCTCGACTGACGAACCCCGGCTCGTCGAGCGTCAACTGCAGCATCAGCTTCTCCGCCGCTTCCGCTTGCTCCTCGTCATCCCGGAGAAAGAACCGAAGGAGGACGTTCGTGTCGAGAGCGATCACTTACGACCGGCGCCTCCGACGGCGACTCGTTCCGCTTCCTGTGGCGTTTCCGGCGACCAGTCGTCCCCCAGCGCACTGCGGCAGGCCCCCTCGATGATGCCGCGCTCGATGTCCTCCAGGCTCACCGGCGGTCCGTCGTACTCCAGTACTCCGTACAACCGACTAAGCGGCAAAACCGGTGCGATACGTACCTCTCCGTCGTAGATGAGGTAGCGCACCTTGTCCCCCGCCTTCAGGTCAAGCGCTTCACGTACCTCCTTGGGAAGGGTCGTTTGGCCCCGGGAAGTAATCGTCGACTCCGGCAAGCGAGTTGGCCGCTGTGCGTTCATTTCTCTAGTCTGCATTACTCACGTAGTTCATGCAAGGCACTTGCGGTTCATTGCGCGGGCTCGCCAGTGTTCAGCCGACGCCTCAGCCGCCGGAGGCGTACGCGGCGACGTCGTCGCGGTGCGTCCACCAGCCGGGGCTGGTCCACCAGTCGCTGCCGGCGGGCGGAGTCGGCTGGAAGAGGAAGACGCCGGAGGGCGCGAACTCGATGCCGCGGAGGCGCTTGCTGAAGGCGCGAATCTCGGAGTAGTTCCACATCATCGTGAACGGCTGGTCCTCGGCGACGACGTAGGCCAGTTCGCGGTAGATCGCGGCGCGTGCTTCGGGGTCGAACTCGCGCCGGCCGCGTTCCAGCAACTCATCGACCCGGTCGCTCTTGTAGCCGACGTAGTTGCGGGCGTTGTCGTAGCTCGTCGAATGGAGCCGGATCGTCCACTGGTCCGGATCGGTCGTCACCTCGTCGGCATCGGCGTGGGCCTGGAACTCGTGCTCCAGCAGGTGCTGCTCGTGGGTCGCGTTCTCGTACTGACGAAGCGTCAGCTCGACGCCGATGCTGCGCAGGTCCTCGCGGTAGATGTCGGCCATCTTGACCGCGTCGGCGAAGGTCTGGGCGATCTCCAGCTCGAACGAGAACTTGACCTTCTCGCCGCCGATCTCCTTGTAGCGCCAGCCATCGTCGGGGTCCGATAGCCAGCCCGCCTCGTCGAGCAGTTCGCCGGCGCGCTCGAGATCGAACGGGTACTTCGGCACGTCCGGGTTGTAGCCCATGTGGTCCTTGTCCCAGAGCTGGTCGGTCTCGAGGTAGACACCGTAGGCCACGTCGCGGATCACGCGCTTCTGGTCGTAGGCGTGGGTCATGGCCCGCCGCACGCGGACGTCGGTGAAGAACGGGTTGCTGCCGTCCTGGTTCCAGCCGATCCTGGAGATCCGCCGCGCCGGCGCCCAGCCCTTGACGCCGAACCGCTCGAACTCCTCGTCGTTGCTCTGCGTGGCGAACTGCTGCGGCGTGAACCAGTACTCGTCGAGTTCTCCCTTCTTGAACAGCAGCAGACCGAGGTTGCGGTCGCTCTGGGGCCGATAGATCACGCGCCTGAAGGGGGCGATCCGCGCCGCGTCCGGGAAGTCGTCCCAGCGCTCGACGACGATCTTGTCGGTCAGGGTCCAGGAGACGAACCTGTAGGGGCCCGAACCGATGACCTCCTCGCGGGCGTAGTGGTTGAAGTACTCGCTGCTGCGCATCGTCGGATCGTTCGCGAGCTCTTCCGGGTTGTTCCAGATGTGGCGCGGGATCGGCGGCACCCGCATCGCCAGCATGTTCGTGACCAGGGCGTCCTTGAAGTGGAACTCGACGGTCAGATCGTCGATCACGTCGATCCGCTCGATCTGGTCCACGTCGTGCTTGTACATCGCCGCCGGCACGTCGTCCGAGGCGACCATGTCGTAGGTGAACTTCAGGTCGTGCATCGTCCACGGCTTGCCGTCGTGCCAGGTCAACCCCGGACGGATGCGCACGCGGGCGCTCATCCAGTCGTCCGCCATCACGCCTTCCTCGACCATGGTCTGGTTCCAGACCGTCGTCATGTCCGCGTTGCGCGTCGTCAGCGCCTGGAACAGGGCGCCAGAGAGGTAGTAGTCCTCCCAGAAGATCGCGAAGATCGGGTTCAGCGTCCGAGGATCGCCGAGCATGTACCGCACCAGGGTGTCGTCCCGGGCCACGACCTCCGGCCGGTCGAAGGGGTAGGGCTCGGTCAGCGTCGGCGGGTTGACGAGCGGATCGGTCGCCGGGTCGTAGGCCGGACCTGACGGAGCGGTCGAACGCTCCGGCAACGGCCCGGTGCAGGCGGCCGCGAGGAGAATCAGGAACCCGATGAGGACGAGAACGGCGGCGGTTCGAAGCGGAAGCGATCTGCTGGGCATAGTGACGGAACTGTAGCGCGGCCCCAGGCAGCGCGCGGTCAGCGCAGGCGGTCGATCCGCCGCCGGTCGCGCTTGGTCGGACGGCCGGCCCCGCGACGTCTCCGCGCCGGCTCCGGCGCCAGGAAGGGATCGCGCTTCCGCGGCTCCGGTTTCGGTGGACTCAGATCCTCGTAGAGCCGTGGCGCCTCGGCCTTGGGCAGCGGCTTGTCTCTCAGTTCGCGTACGACGAGGGTCCGCTTCCAGTCGCGGATCCTGAACTCGATCCGGTCGCCAACCTTTAGCTGACGGTGCGCCTTCGCCTGCTGTCCGTTGACCGTGACCCGGCCGGCGGCGCAGGCTTCGGTCGCCCTGGCGCGGGCGCGGAACATCCGCGACACCTGCAGCCACTTGTCGAGACGGCTCACGTCGACCGCGGCGTCACCTCTTCCCGCGCCGCGGCAGGTAGAGGTCGGTGATCGTCCCCTCGTAGGCTTCGGCGGCGAAGGCAACCGTCTCCGAGAGGGTCGGGTGCGGATGCACCGTGAGGGCCAGATCGGCCGCGTCCGCATTCATCTCGATCGCCAGCGCCGCTTCGGCGATCAGGTCACCCGCGTTCACGCCCACGATGCCGGCGCCAACGACCCGCCCGCTCGACGGATCGAACAGCAGCTTGGTCAGACCTTCGGGCCGGCCCAGCGTCAGCGCCCGGCCGGATGCGCCCCACGGGAAGACGCCCTTCTCGTAAGCCGTGCCGTTCTCGTGCGCCTCGGTTTCGGTGAGACCGACCCACGCCACCTCCGGATCGGTGTAGGCCACCGACGGGATGACCCGCGCCTCGAAGCCGCTCTTCTCTCCTGCCGCCACTTCGGCCGCCACCTTGCCCTCGTGCGTGGCCTTGTGGGCCAGCATCGGTCCTGGCACGAGGTCGCCGATCGCGAAGATGTGCGGCACGTTCGTGCGCTGCTGGTCGTCGACCGGGACGAAGCCCTGCTCGTCGACGCGGACGCCGGCCGCCGCGGCACCGAAACGATCGCTGTTGGGACGGCGGCCGACCGCGACCAGGACCCGGGCGAAGAGGCCGGAACGAGACTCGCCGTCGTCATCCTCCATCGACACCGTCAGACCGTTCTTCTGCGCCCTGACGCCGGTCACCCGGGTCGAGGCGTGAATGCCCTCCAGGCGGCCGGCGAGGCGACGCTGGAGCGGACGGACCAGATCGCGGTCGACGCCGGTCAGCAGTTGCGGCAACAGCTCAACGACCGTCACGCGGTAGCCGAGGGCGGCGTAGACCGTCGCCATCTCGAGGCCGATGATGCCGCCGCCGATCACGAGCAGCTTGCCGTCGGGCTCGAAGGCGGGATCGAGTTCGAGCGCGTCGGTCGAGTCCCACACGCGCGGGTCGCCCTCCGGCAGGCCCGGGATCATCGCCGGACGCGAGCCGACGGCGACGATCGCCTGGCCGAAAGTCAGCGTGCGCCGGCCGCCATCGACGTCCGCGACCTCGACTTCGTGCGGACCGATGAAGCGGCCCTGGCCGCGCACCACGTCGACCTTCCGCCGCTCGGCGAGCTGGGCCAGTCCTCCCGTCAGCCGGCCGACGACTTCCTCCTTCCAGCCCAGCAGGCGCGCCCGGTCGATCACGGGCTGCCCGAAGTCGATGCCGTGGGCCGTGAACTCGGCCGCCTCGTCGATCACGCGGCCCGCGTGCAGCAGGGCCTTGGAGGGTATGCAGCCGACGTTCAGACACACGCCGCCGAGGTTCGCGTGCGGTTCGACGAGCACGACTTGTTGCCCCAGATCGGCGGCGCGGAATGCGGCGGTGTAGCCCCCGGGGCCGGCGCCGAGGACCAGGACTTCGGCGTCGACCTCTCGCGGCCCGGCGACGGCAGGGCCGACCGCTGCCACCGCTGCTTCAGGCGTCGCCGTCTCTTCTTCCGCGCCCTGCGCGGCCGATTCCGCGCCGGCCTCCGGGGCGGCACTCCTCCCGGACGCCGGCGGCGGCGCATGCGGATGCCGCGGCCTCTCCGCCCGATGATCGGGGTGCGACTCGTCATCGGCGTCGAGCACGACGATCAGGTCCCCCTCCCCCACCTTGTCGCCGAGGGAGACGGCGACCTCCAGAACGACGCCGGTGTGGGTCGACGGCACCTCCATCGACGCCTTGTCGCTCTCGAGCGTGATCAGACCCGCGTCGATGTCGACGTGCTCGCCCGGAGAGACGAGGACCTCGACGACATCGACGGAGTCGAAGTCGCCGATGTCGGGTACGACGATGCGGATCGGTTCGGCCATCTCGCCAGCGTCAGAGCACGACCCGGCGGATGTCCGAGAGCACCGAACACAGGTGGGTCGTGAAGCGCACTGCGCAGGCGCCGTCGATCACCCGGTGGTCGTACGACAGCGAAACCGGCAGCATGAGCCGGGGCGCCAGACCCGCGCCGACGTAGACCGGCCGCCGCACGGAACGCGAAACGCCCAGGATGCCGACCTCCGGCGCGTTGACGATCGGCGTGAACGCGGTGCCGCCGATGCCGCCAAGGCTCGAGATCGTGAACGTGGCGCCCTGAATGTCGGCGGGCCGGAGCTTCCGCTCGCGCGCCCGGCCGCTGACTTCGGCGAGTTCGCCGGCCAGTTCGTAGACCGTCTTCCGGTCCACCTCGCGCACCACGGGCACGACCAGGCCGTCCGGCGTGTCGACCGCGACACCCAGATTGTAGTAGCGCTTGAGGACCAGGGACTCTCCGTCCGGGGCGAGCGACGAGTTCATCTCCGGGAACTCGACAAGCGTCGCCGCCACCGCCTTCATCAGAAAGGCCAGCAGGGTGAGCCGGAAGCCGCGCTCACGCGCCTCGTCCAGATGCGCCCGGCGAAAGGCCTCGAGATCCGTGATGTCGGCCTCGTCGTGCTGGGTCACGTGCGGCACGTTCAGCCAGCTCCGGTGGAGGCTTGCCGCGGACAGCTTGCGGATGCGGCTGAGCGGCTTCGACTCGACCGGCCCGAACTTCGAGAAGTCGATCTCGGGAACGGGTGGAATGCCCGCGCCCGCAACCTGCGGTCCGCGGCCCGTCATCACCTCCTTGACGAAGCCCTCGACATCCTCGCGCAGGATCCGTCCCTTGGCGCCGGTGCCGGAGACCCTGCTCAGGTCGACGCCGAGCATGCGGGCGAAGCGCCGCACGGCCGGGCTCGCGTGGGGCGGGGCCGACGTCGCGGCCGGCCCGTCGGCCGCGGGGGGCGGCGGCCGGCGACCGCGACGAGGCGGACGCGGTTCGGCGGCGGGTGCCGGTGCAGGCGGCTCCGGCGTGGCCGCCTCCCCGGTGGCTCCTCCACCTGCCGGGACGGCCTCCTCGGCCGCGGCTTCCGCAACCGCGCCGGCGGGTTCGATCGTCAGGATCAGGTCGCCCTCGCCGACCTGGCCACCGAGTTCCACCGCGATCTCGACCACCCGGCCCGCCGCCGGCGACGGCACCTCCATCGACGCCTTGTCGCTCTCCAGCGTGATCAGGGACTGATCGACCGAGACGTCGTCGCCGACACCCACCAGGACCTCGACGACGTCGACGGAATCGAAGTCGCCGAGGTCGGGGACGACGACGGAGAGGGTCTCGCTCACGCGGTGGCCGGGTTCGGTGCGTTCGGGTCGATGCCGTAGGCGGCGATCGCCCTGGACGGCGCCTCGGGATCGATTTCGTCGTTCTCGGCCAGGGAAGCCAGCGCGGAGACCACGATGTGCCGGCGGTCGACCTCGAAGAAGGCCCGCAACTGCTCGCGGGTGTCGCTGCGGCCGAAACCGTCGGTGCCGAGCGTCCGGTACGGGCCCGGCACGAAGGCCCGGATCTGATCCGTGTAGACCTTCATGTAATCGCTCGCGGCGACCGTCACGCCGCCGCGCCCGGTCAGGCACTGGCGGACGTAGGACACTCTCTTCTCCTCGCCCGGATGGAGGCGGTTCCAGCGCTCGACCTCGATGCCGTCCCGCCGCAGTTCGTTGAAGCTGGTCGCCGACCAGACCTCGGATGACACCTTCCAGTCCGCCTCCAGCATCTCGGCCGCGGCCTCCGCCTCGCGGAGGATCGCTCCCGAGGCCAGCAGGGTGGCCCGCTTCCGGTGACGCGAGCCGGGCCGGATCCGGTGCAGGCCGCGCCGGATGCCCTCTTCGGCGCCGACCGGCATCCTGGGGTGCTCGTAGTTCTCGTTCAGCGTCGTCAGGTAGTAGAAGACCGGCTCCTCCTCGGCGTACATCCGCCGCAGGCCGTCCTGGAGGATCACCGCAAGCTCGTAGGCATAGGTCGGGTCGTAGGAGACGCAGTTCGGCACCGTCGAGGCGGCCAGATGGCTGTGGCCGTCCTGGTGCTGCAGGCCCTCACCGTTGAGCGTCGTCCGCCCCGACGTGCCGCCGATCAGAAAGCCCCGCGCCTGCATGTCGGCCGCGGCCCAGA
>JAPOXA010000186.1 GCA_026707325.1 Acidobacteriota bacterium
CGCCGATGATCGGCAGGCCGTCGGTCAGGAGGACGATGTGGCGGTTGCGGCCGGAGCCGCCACGCAGACCCTCGAGTGCGGTTCGAAGCGGCGCCTCGTAGTTCGTCTGGCCGACTGCCTTGGCCTGCCCGGCCTGCTCGGCGAGGCGCGAGTACGACCGGTGCAGCAGCCGGCCGCCGACCTGGTGGGGCAGCGCGCGGTGGTGGAACTCCACGTAGCCGACGCGCATGCGCCTGCGGGCCGCGACCCGAAGGATGCCGAGCACGACCTGACTCGACCAGACGGTGAGCCGCCCGGCCATCGAAGCGGAGATGTCCCGCAGGACGGCGACGGCGCCGCCGGCGCTCCTGCGCTTGCGCTCGAAGGTCCGTGGCGCGCCGGGCAGGCGGCCCTCGGTAAACAGCAACGCCTCGATCACGTCGGCGTCGATGACTTCATCCAGATCGCGCAGCGGCCGGTAGCCGCGGGGCTGGCCGCCAGGGTCGGTGTCCGGATCGATTCGTCCCCGCTCGATACGCCCGACGAGCGCCCGCAGGAGCGGATCGACCTGGGCGGGCGGAGGCGGTTTGCCGAACAGGGTCGGGGGCGCCGGCAGGTCGGCCTGATCGTCGATCCACGAGTCGGACGCCGGCGATGCCGCCGCGGCGCCGTCGGAATCGTCGCCCTGGGACTGCGCCCCGGGCATCTGGGCGCCGGTTTCCGTCATCGTCACGTTGGGCGGGTCGCCGAGCAGTTCCTCCAGGATGTGGTCGAAGTCCTCCTGTACTTCTTCCGGCAGCCGGTGGGCGACCATGTAGCGGATGGCGCCAAGGTCCCGCGGCGCGGCGGCCGGGGCGCCGCGCAGGAACGCGTGCGCGCGGACGAGCCGGAGCGCGGCCGAACTGAAGGAACGATCGGACATCAGGCGGTCGCCCGAGGCCGACTCGTCGGCGCTGCGCTGGCGGAGCCGGTCGAGCAGCCGGTGGTAGGCGTCGATGGTCCGCGGTTCGACCCTGAGGGCCGCGGCCGCCCGTTGCGCGGCGTTGCGGGTGGTGGTGTTCATCACTGCGGCTCGCGGTGCGGCGTTTGCCGCCGCGGGGGCGTGGCCGCTGCCCGCGGCCGCCCGGACGCCGACCCGCGACGACTCTCGGGCCGCCTCCCGTTCGAGCAGTACGGCGGCCTCGTCGAAGAGCCCGCCGGTTAGCAGACCGGTCAGACGAAGCTGCACGGCGAAGCGGTCGAGTTGGCCCGGTTCGAGTGGGTCGATCGGGGCTTCGACCTGCTCCAGCGGTCCGGTCGCCACCGCCGACTCGAGCGGCAGGGGCTGCCCCAGGGCGTGCCGTTCGGCGAGGATCCGGAGCAGCGGTCCCAGAGCCTCGCCGGGGGAACGCGGCAGATCCTCGAGCAGGGCGACTTCGGCCTGGAGCAGGGGCCCGGGAATCAGCTCCCGTCTGAGGCGCTCGTGGCCACGGTGGCGGTGGCGGCTCAGCAGGACGTCGCCGAGCAGATCCGATTCCCGAATGTCGCGATGGAACACCAGCGTGTGCGTGCGGGCGCCCGACAGCGCGGCCAGGGCCGCGGCAAGCTCCGACTTGCCGCAGCCGGGCGGGCCCTCCAGGTAGGCGTGCTGTTCCGCCAGCAAGGCAAGGGTCAGTCCCGTCGCGGCATCGTCCTGCCCGATCAGCACCCGGGCGAGCGCCGTCCGCAGGTCGACGAAGACGGTGGCGAGTTCCGTGGTTCGGCGATCCGGGGCGGGTTGGGTCATGGCCGCGGAATGCTACTTGGCCGGTGCTTACCCGCCTACGGCGCCGACGCAGGCTGGATGGCGTCGGTTCGGCGCAGGTCCGGCTCCTTTCGAGGGGAGGTTCCCGGAAGAACCTGGCGGGAACCGCGGTTGGTAGGATGGTGGACGCGTCGCGTTCCCGTGCCGTCGTTCGTTTGCGTTCGGCACTCAGGAAACCAGGAGGTCCCCAGGGATGAAGAGAGTTGCGACGGTTGGACGACGGTTGGCGCTGGCTACCGCGTTGGCGGGCGGCGCTTTCCTGTTGTCGACCGGTTTCGGGTTGGCCGTTGCCGCCGATGCCACGGTTGGCGTCGAGGCTGCGACCCAGGACGACGAGAAGAAGAAGCGCAAGGCGGAGAAGAAGGCGGCGGCTCGCGCGGCCAAGGAACAGAAGCGTCTGGAAAAGCAGCGCCGGCAGCGGGGCCGGACGGTGCGCGCGGTCGTCGTGCCGTCGGAGCCGGCCCCGGCGTCCGAACCGGCCGCATCGCCCGCGCCGGAACCCACGGTGGCGTCCGTGCCGGCTTCCGCGCCTGAACCGGCGCCCGTGCCGAAGGCTGAGCCAGCGGGAGTCCCGGCAGCGGAACCGACGCCGACATCCGCGCTTGAACCCGTCCCTACCGCCGAGCCGGCCCCGGCTCCGCGGCGTGAGCAGCCGCGCGCGTCGGAGCCGGCTCCGCGCCCGACGAGGACGCCGGCTCCTGCCCCGGCGCCGAGGGATTACGAACTCAGCGAACGCATCCGGGTCGCGGAGGTGCTGCTCGATGTTCTCGTCACGGACCGCAAGGGCAACGTGATCGAGGGTCTGGGCGCCGAGGACTTCGTGGTTCTCCACGACGGCGAGGAGCAGGAGGTCGTCGGCGCCTCCTTCTACGGCGGACCGAGCGAGTTGTCGGCCACCGGCGAGGGCGCCACGACCCGAACCGACCGGTACTTCATCCTCATGTTCCACGACCAGCGGATGCAGGCGCCGCAACTGGCGGGTCCCCAGATGGACAACGCGCGCTGGCTCAAGCGCTGGATCGAGGAGGAACTCCAACCCAATGACCAGGTGGCGGTGTTCGCGTACCAGGCACGGCTCAAGGTCTATCTGGACTTCAGCCGCGACCGCGACGAGATCCTGGCGGCAGTGGATGCGGCTTCCCGGAGCAAGAAGGATCTCGAGCCCTGGCTGACGCGCTCGGAGCCCGAGTTCGACCCGAACTCGCCGTCGTTGCTGGTGAATCTGCCGAAGGGCAAGGAACTTGCGCGCCAGAGCCGCAAGCTCCAGCAAGCGCTGGAGCTGCTCGGTGAGGCGGCCTCAGGGATCGCCGGCCGCAAGAACCTGGTGATGTTCAGCCTCGGTTTCGGCGAGATTGGCCAGTTCGGCAGCTACACGCCGGATCCGCGGTACTACCCGCAGATGCGCGAGGCGCTGAACGCGGGCAACGTCGCCGTCTACACGATCGACACGATGGGCAGCCGCCGCCGCTCGATCGCTTCGGGTTCCCTCAACGATTCCCTGAGCCACCTTTCGAACGAAACCGGCGGCCACTACTACGCGAACTTCACGAACATCCTGTCGCCGATGCGCCAGGTCGCCGAGGAGAACCAGGGCTACTACCTCGTGAGCTTCCGCTCCCAGTACGAAGCCGGCACCCAGGGCTACCGCGGCATCAAGGTCAAGGTCCGCGACGGCAAGTACAAGGTACGTTCCCGCACCGGCTTCCGCTACGGCGAGTCGGCCGGCCCGTAGTCCGCAGATGATCTCCGCCGACGCGCGCTACGAGAAGAAACGGATCGCGGTCCACGGTCACGAGATGGCCTACGTCGATTGTGGCGAGGGCGATCCGATCGTCTTCCTTCACGGCAATCCGACTTCGTCGTACCTGTGGCGCAATGTGATGCCGCACCTGGAGGGACAGGGCCGGCTGGTGGCGCCGGACCTGATCGGCATGGGCGATTCGGCGAAGTTGCCGGACAGCGGGCCGGACCGGTATCGCTTCGTCGAACACCGGCACTATCTCGACGGGTTGCTCGAGGCGATCGGTGTGGATTCGAATGTGGTCTTCGTGATCCACGACTGGGGTTCCGCGCTCGGCTTCGACTGGGCGAACCGGCATCGGGACGCGGTCCGCGGCCTCGCCTACATGGAGGCGATCGTCAGCCCCGTTCCGAGCTGGAACGACTGGCCCGAGGCGGCCCGGGGCGTGTTCCAGGGTTTCCGCTCGCCGGCCGGCGAGGGCATGGTGCTGGTGAAGAACGTCTTCGTCGAGCGGGTGCTGCCCGGTTCGGTGCTGCGGAAGATGACGGACGAGGAGATGGCGGTCTACCGGCGTCCATTCGAGGAGGAGGGTGAGTCGCGCCGTCCGACGCTCACCTGGCCGCGCCAGATCCCGATCGCCGGCGAGCCGGAGGACGTGGTGGAGATCGTCCAGTCCTACGCCGACTGGCTGGCCGGATCCAACGTACCGAAGCTCTTCGCCAACGCGAAGCCCGGCGCAATTCTCACGGGCACCATGCGCGAGATCTGCCGCGGCTGGCCGAACCAGACGGAAGTGACGGTCAAGGGCTCCCACTTCATCCAGGAGGACTCCCCGGACGAGATCGGTCAGGCGATCTCGGAATGGCTGCCTTCGTAGCCGGCGTTCTCCTCCCCGATACCCACCTTCATGTGTGACGCCTGAGGCAATCGGGCTCGGGGAGGAAGCTCACATGCTGCGCAGGCTGCTCCGCGAAGGAAGTCGCTTCCCATCGACGGTCGGGATCTCGATGCTGGTCGCCGCGCTGAGCGCGGCGGCGGGGTTGGCGACCGCCCAGGCTCCCGAGAGGGGGGCCAGGCTCGAAGGGTTGAAGCGCCTTGATCTGCCGCAGGGAATCGGCCGTGCGTCCGATGTGCGCTGGTTGGCGGACGGGGAGATCGTTCTCGGCGTCATCGGCTCGGGCATTCAGGCCTGGCGGCTTGTCGAGAGCGGGGCCGAACTCAGGGTGGCGCTGGAGGATCCCGCCCCTGAGGTGCTCGAGATCGGCGGCAGGGCAGTCGTCGTCGACGGCTCGATCCACGACAGTCTCGACGCGGCGACCTTCTTTGCCGAGACCGGCTGCGATGTCGAGCCGAATGAGTGGGGCAACTCGCCCCTCAATGACGCCTACGCTCGGGCCGACTGGCTGAGCCCGCGTCGCATCATCGACGAGGTCGTGGCCGACGGCGCCGGCAACGTCTACTTCTTCGTTCGCTACGGGGCGGATCGGCCCGGACCGGAGGCGGCTGCGGATCTCGATTCGCTGCCTGATCTCGGTCCGCGAGCCGCCGCGACCGACATTACGGCGACGTTGCCCAACACGGATCCTGCCTGCTGTCAATGGCAACCGAAAACTGCACACTTCTGGCAACTGAAAACTGCACACTTGTGGCGTGACGGTAGGGGTCGGCGCAGGTGTCCGGAGTAGGGCCTTGGGGCTCCGGTGTCGGCCGCAGGGAGCGGAGCGCGGCCTGTCCACCCCGGCTTCTCGAGGCTGGACAGAACGCGGCCGCCGCTTGCCGCGCCGGTGCAGATTCGTTCAGGCCGCTGACCGTCCGCATGCTGGCCACCGAGGCCTCGAATCAGGATGGCGGCACCGCGGACGGGTTCGAGGTGGTCGCGGCGCCGGTGGCGATGTGGCGGGAGGTACCCCGCCAGCTGCTGCCGTCAACCACGGTCGAGTCCGGATCGCTTTCCCTGGCGAGCTGGAGTACTCCCGGAGGCTCGACCTGGATGGTCCCCTGGACCTGGGGTCGATCGTGCTAGGTGCGCCTGAGTACTACTGGGTCCAGGTCGTCGATGCGAGCCGCGAAACGCCGATACCGGAGGCGCGAACTCTTTTCGAGGGTGGAGAGACAACGACGACCGACCGGGATGGACTCGCGCGAGTCTCGCCCCGTTTCAACCGGATCCTCCTGGTCAACGCGAAGGGCTACCGGACGGCGCGGTTCCAATTCGCTGGCGGCGGCGCCGCGGCCGAGGCTAATCCGCCGCCTGGCCTGGCGGCCCTCCGTGTCGACCTGACGGGCGACGCGGGCGCGACGGCCGAAACGCCCCTGGTGCTGCGGCTGGCGCCGGCCTTCACGGTCGAGGGCGTCTTCGTGGCGGCCGACGGCGTGACTCCGGCTGCCTCCCGGCGCCTGGTTGCGTCTCAGTCAGTGGCCGGCGGGAGCAGGACGAGCAACGGAGCGCTCGCAGCGGACGGTTCCTTCTCCCTGAACCTCGAGCCGGGCGCCTACACGCTGGAACTGACGGCCGCGAATGCCGGAAGGCGGGTGCTGGAGGTCTCCGGGTCGGCGGGCGAGACGCGCGACCTGGGGATCATCGTGGCGCCGGCGTCGGCCTGGGTGTCCGGGACCGTGGTGAGTCCCGAGTACGCCCCGGTCTCGGGCGCCAGGATCTCCTATCTGCGGCCCACGGAGTTCGGCGCCTTGATGGCCCGAATGATGGGACGGGTAGCGCAGGTGACGGCAAACACCGACGGTTACTTCGAGATGCACGGCCTGGAACTCGGCCCGTCCAGCCTCCGCGTGGAGGCGGAGGGATTCGCTCCGCTGGAGTTCGAGGTCGCGGCCGCGGCGATCCAGTGGGTCGACGCCGGTTTCGTCGAACTCTCGCGCGGGCGCCGGATCACCGTGCGCTCGGATGTCGAGGGAGGCATGGTGAGGCTCGATCCGGGGGCCGAGCACGATCCTCTGGGTCCGATGACGGGCAAGGTGGTCGACGGCGAGGCCGGGTTCGAGAACGTACCCGCGGAGGAGTCTCTGCGGGTTCGAGTGCTGGACGAAGGCGTGCCGGTCTGCGAGCTACGCGAGGAGGCTGGAATCGGAGACGAGGTGATCCGGTGCGACCGGAGCACGGTGACCGTTACCGGTCTGGTGACGATCGGTGGGCGGCCCGGAGCCGGGAGGTTGAACTGGCAGTCGAAGGTGGAGAATCCGCAACCCGAAGGGATCTTCCGCACGCGAGGCGGGTCGATACGGCGGAGCAGGTCGTCACCAGTAAGCTCGAACTGACGGCGCCCATCGACGGCGAGGGTCGCTATCGGCTGGAGTCGATGCTCCCGGGCGAGTGGAACGTGACCCTTTGGTCGGAGACAGGCGGCATGCAGGAGCCGCGCGAAATCACGGTACCGGACGCTCCTGGCGAGGAGATCGTCTTCGATGTTCGCTACGGCGGCGTCTCGGTCGAAGGCACTGTCGTCGATGCCGAAGGACAACCCGTCGCTCACGCGACAGTCGACATCTTTCCGGGTCGCCAAGCGGTCGTAACCGGTCGGGACGGGCGCTACGAGATCAGGGATCTCGCACCCGGCGCGTACCAGTTGCGGGCGAGGTTTCAGCACTCCCGCTCCGACCTCGTCGACGTGGCGCTTCGCGACTACAACGACGTTCAGTCCGTGCAACTGCAGCCACGGAACGATCCGTCGGATGACGAACTCGTGATCCGGCTCGCCGGCGCCGACGCCGGCTTCTGCTTCGTCGAGATGGAAGGCGCCGGGCAGCGGACCGTCCGGATCGATCGCGGTGTCGCGAGCACGCAACTCACTCCGCCGCTCACCGACCGGGTCCGTGTCGCCTGCCAGGCGGACGGGCGCTGGGTCCTCACCGGCTGGCAGCCCCTCGAACCCGCTCTGGAGCGCGGCGTCGACCTCGACCCCTTCGAGTCGGAGTCCTCGATCGTCCTGACCGGCGAGCCGTCGACGGCGGCCGTGCAGGTCACCGGTCCCGGTGGCTGGGATCTCGGCTCTCTGCGCATCTGGTTCGGCGGCGCGACCGTGTTCGAGGTCGGCGAGACGATCTCCAACCTGCCGGAGGGCGAGTACACCCTTCGTTGGGGAGATCAGGTGCGAACCGTCTGGACCCAGCGGCGGCGCGCGGCCGAGGTCGAGATCGAGTAACGGTTCCGCCGTTGCGTCGGGCTTCTCTAGGTGGCCTGTGGCGCAAGGAACGCGCAGGTTGGCCCAGCGGCCTGGCTGAGTTTCCGGTCAAGAGTTGCGAGGGGGCACTCGAAGGCTTCCGCGATGGCGACGTACCAGGCGTCGTAGCTCGTCAGGTTTCCGCGTAGCTCCCAAACCCGTTCGGCGAACGGGGCGAACGGCAACAGTTCCAGATCCAGACGGAGGAGGTCACGGAATGCGCTCGTTGCCTCGAGCCGTGTGATCGTGTCCGACGCCTCTACACGTCGAAGAGTGTTCGTTGTCTCGACGAGAACTAGGGCCTGTTCACACTAACAGGCGATTCCATGTATCCTCCGTTGCGTCGTCTT
>JAPOXA010000146.1 GCA_026707325.1 Acidobacteriota bacterium
TCGTGGGCGACGGCCAGGGCCTCGTCGCCGTCGAGGCCCGCGGCGGCCGCGGCGGTACGCATGACCTCGTTGCTGGCCAGGTCGAGGCCGCGCCCGAACCGGGCCGTGAAGGCCTCGCGTGCGTAGTCGATCGCCTTGCCCTGCTCCCGTGCCCAGACGTAGATCTGGTGCGGCGGGAACCAGTCCGGATCGTCACCGCCCTCCGGCCAGTTCATGGGGAGCCCGTAGGCCTTCGCGATCCGTTCCGCGTCCTGGCGGACGTAGCTCGACTTTGCGCGCCCGGCCGAGAGATTGGCCCCCTTGCCGAAGGGGAAGATCGGTATGGCGTCGATCTCGTTCCAGTCGAGCACGCCGGTCGTCGTGACGCGGTGGAAGGCGAACCAGGAAAAGGGGGAGCGGAAGGAGAAGTAGACGCGCAGGTCCTTCAGGTTCATTGGGGCTCAACTCCTTTGCGCAGCGGCTGAAAGGCTCAACGGAAGACGTCGACCAGCCGGCTGAACTTGACGATGACGGTGCGGTCAGGGCGTTCGTAGAGGATCCGGGCGCCCAGCTCGTCGATCTCGTTGTAGACGACGAACAGTCCCGTGTTCGCGTCCTGCAGCCAGGAGAAGCGAAGGTTCGCGGACACGTTGTCCGACTGGTCGTTGTACTGGGCGAGGGCCTGGACGAGCATCCGCGGCGTGATCGAGTAGGAAAGCCGCAGGCGGCCCAGGTTCACCTGGAAGCTCCCCGAGTCGATGTCCACGTCGTTGTGGTCCCAGGTGAGTTCCGAGGTCAGCCGCTCGCCGCGCCGGGCGAGCAGGGTGAGCTGTGTGGAACTCCGGTCGCCGCCGAAGAAACCGCCGGTGATGTTGCGGATGTAGAACGACACCCGCTTCGCCTGGTTCGTCGAGAACACGGTCTGCAGCTCGTCGTGGCTGTACCTGCCGGCTTGGACCGGGAATCCGTCAACGATCTCGAAGGTCTCCCTGACGCCCTCCTCGGTGAAGTTCACGCCGGTGTGGACCTGGAATCCGTTGCGCCACTCCCAGTGGTTGTCAACGTGGAGGTACTGGGATTCCTTGTAGTCGTCGAAGTCCCAGATGGCGCTGTACGAGACATGCGGCCGGAGCTCGTGAAAGCCCAGGAGATTCTCCGGTCGGATCGTGTGCATGCCGAACGCGGAGACGTTCCGGAAGTTCCGTCGCGACAGGAAACCGACTTCCGGGTTGAAGTTCTCCCGAGCCTCGGCGTAGCTCAGGCTGCCGCGCCACGCCGGCTTGCCGAGGTTGTAGCTCAGGAGCATCGAACTGTCGTCGCCGTCGAGCCCGGGGGTATCCGTCTGGGCGACGTAGCTTTCGATCGTGTGGTGCTCGCCGATGCCCCACTTGCCGTCGATGGCGTAGGTGCGGTTCGTGTCGTCTGCCGCCGCCAGGCCGCCGACGCCCTCTCGGCTGATCGCCATGCCGCCGATACTGGAGCGCTCGCCCAGTTCCCGGTTGACGCGAGCAACCGCGTAGTTGTTGCCATGGAGCCCGCCCACGGGCGCCGTCTGCATGTGGAGCAAGCCCACGTTGAAGCGCCCCGCCTTGCCCGAAAGCCGGCCGCCGTAGTCGATCGGGATCAGCTCGCCCCTTGGCCCGATGCCGATGCGGCGGCTGAAGAACAGGTCGACGCGGGCCGAAGCGCGGCTGCCGGCTCGCGCCCCGACGGTGAACAGGCCGGCGTTCTCCAGGAAGAAGGGCCGCTTCTCGGGGAAGAACAGGTTGAATCGGTCGAGGTTCACCTGCTGCTCGTCGACTTCGACCTGGGCGAAGTCCGTGTTGTAGGTCAGGTCGAGGGTCAGGCTCGGGGTCACGCTGTACTTGAGGTCGACGCCGAGGTCGGAATCCGACTCGTTGTCGCTGCCGGCCGTTGGCGGTTCCCGGCTAGAACCGATCGCGTAGGGAATCAGCTTCAGGTTGCGCTGCGGCGGCGGCTCGACGCCCTGGAGCGAGCCGGCGTCGGTGAGGCGGTCGAGGTCGTGATTCCGGTCGAGTTCTGACCAGAAGGCAACTTCCCTGTGGCGCGCGATGTTGCGCTGGAAGTTGAGGCCCCAGGTCTGCACTTCCTCCGGCGGATAGCGGAGGGTGCGGAAGGGAATCGCGAACTCGGCGCTCCAGCCGAAGTCGCCGACCTCGGTGGCGACGGTCCAGGCGCCGTCCCAGTTCAGGTTGAAGCCGGTGGACAGCGCGCCCCGGAAGCGGCTGTTGCCGCCCATGCCGCTGAACACGCCGGAGCCGCCTTCCAGGACCTGGCCGTCGTACTCGATGCCGGCGGGGTTCGTCCCGAACACGAAGCCGTTTCGCCCGTCCCGGAACGTGTCGAAGATGACCTGGAAGCTGTCCGTCTCGTCGAGGGCCGCGTCGCGGCGGCTGTCCGAGATCACGATCCCTTCGGGTTCCCGGTCGTGGCAGACGACCGCTACGAACAGGGTGTCCTCGGTGTACGCGAAGCGGACCTCGGTGCGTTCCGTGCCCGGCTCGCCGGCGAAGGGCCGGGTCTGGGTCGTGCCGGAGGCGGGCGCGATGTCCTGCCAGACCGGATCGTCGAGAACCCGGCCGTCGAGCTGGGGCGCTTGTCCGATGGCCAGGGCGGTAGCCGCTGGCCGGTCGGTCTGGGCTTCGGACGCAGTGGCCCCCAGCGAGGCCCCCAGCGACGGGATAGCGACGAGCCACGCCGCGGCAACTCTCTTCACGGGAAGCGACTCTACTCTGAACGGCGACTCAGTATCTGCCGGACTCCTGTAGCATCCGTGCAAGCACACGGGAACAATGCTGGCGGAGGATCGGCGATGAAGATCGAATCAGCAAAGAGGTACGGGTTCAGGCTCGCCTTGGCCGGAATCGTGGTCGTGGCGTTGGCCGCGGCGCCGGCGCTCGGCGCCGGGGAACTCATGGACGTCGAGGGCTACCCGTCCCTCGTGCGGAAGCCGGTCGAGATCTGGAGCGACGGCACCCGCCTGGCCGGCGATGTCTTCTACCCCAAGGCGACCGCCGAGGGCGAGAAGCTGCCGACGATCGTGCTCTGCCACGGCTGGGGCGGCACGAAGGCGCATTTGAACCGCGGTATCGCGCCGCGCTTCGCCGAGGCCGGCTACCTGGTGCTGGCCTTCGACTACCGCGGCTGGGGCGAGAGCGACTCCCGCCTCGTCGTCCGCGGCGAGATGCCGAAACCGGACGAGGACGGCTATGTGACGGTGAAGGCGCAGGCCATCCGCCAGCTCGTCGACCCGCTCGATCAGCAGGAGGACATCGACGCGGCGATCACCTTTGTCGAGGGCGAGCCGTACGCCGATGCGTCCCGGATCGGGATCTGGGGCTCGAGCTTTGGCGGCGGCCACGTCATCTGGCGGGCTGCCCACGACCGTCGGGTCAAGGCGGTCGCCGCCCAGGTGGGCGCGATGGACCAGCGCGGCGGTCTGGTGGTGGCGCCGGGCGGCCTCAAGGGACTCCACCGGACCGCGATCCAGCGCGCCCGGGGCGAGGTGGAACCGGTCCCGGTGGGCGGCCCCCAGCCGGAGGGGCTTACCGGAAGCCCGTACTACGAGCGCTTCGCGAAGTTCTCACCCGTCGAGGACGCGCACCTCATCACGGCGCCCACCATCATCATAGACGCCAAGCAGGAGCACTACTTCGACATCCGCGAGCACGGCGAGCGGGTCTTCAAGGTCCTCTCCGGCCGCGTTCCCGTCGAGTACCACGCCTGGGAGATGAGCCACTACGACATCTACGGCGGCGACTGGTTCGACAAGGCGATGGCCACCGAGATCGACTTCTTCGACCGCCACCTGAAGTAGCGGTGCGCCGGCGTCGCAGGCACCCGCCTGGCCCGGGTCCGGAGGGGGAGGGTCCCAGTTGCCGCTCGGGCTTGCTCGGACTGCGGCTCTAGCGGACTTGGGTGAGGAACGCCTCGATCTCGGCGTGGAACTCGTCGGGCTTCTCGGTGGGGATGCCGTGGCCGCAGTTCTCGAGCATCACCAGGTGGGAGCCATCGATCCGGCGGGACATGATGACGCTGCCGCCGGGTGGCGTGAGGGCGTCCTCGAGGCCCTGGAGGATCAGGGTGGGGCAGGTGATCGTCGCCAGATCGGCGGTGTAGTCGATGTCCGAGACGGCGCGGCAGGCGGCCGCGTAGGAAGCCGCGTCGTTGCGCTCGATGGTGAGGCGCGCGGATTCGAGGATCTCGTCGGCGTGCCGTTCGCGGTACTCCTTGCCGTATGAGAGCGCGGGCCCGGTGGGCGTCAGGGCCTTGGCCAGGCCGTCCCGCTCGATCAGGTCGGCGCGGGCGTTCCAGCCGGCTTCGGCGCGTTCGTTGACCTCGCTCGAGGTGCTGATCAGGATGAGCGCGCGGGTGCGGTCGGGGAAATCGAGGGCGAAGCGCTGGGAAACGACGCCGCCCATCGAGATCCCTCCGATCACCGCGTCATCGGCGCCGATGTCGTCGAGCACGGCGGCGAGATCGGAGGCCCAGGTCTCCGGCGAGATCGTGTCCGGGCGCCGGTCCGAGCCGCCGAAGCCGCGAACGTCCCAGGTCAGGACCGTGTAGCGGTTCCGGAAGGTCCTGACGGTCGCTTCCCAGGCGTCCAGGTGGCTGCCCAGGCCGTGCGTGAAGACGACGACCGGCCCGCTGCCGGCGACCCGATAGTGGATCCGCGCGCCGTCGGCCGCAGTCGCGGACGGCACCGGTCAGGCTGCGCGCCGATTGAACAACCCGAGCGTCAGCACCAGCGGAATCAGGAAGAGTGTTGTGCGCAGCCAGCCGGGCATGTCCGTGAGAATCAGGATCAGCGTGAGCGGGATCCAGAAGACCATCCACATCCAGAGCGGGATCATCCTCCGCGGGACGGGCTCGGTGCTCGCTCCCTCCGCGATGATGATGACGACCAGGATGCCGAAACCGGCGCCGACGACACCGGCGATCAGGCCTCCGGCGGGGTAGGCGGCAGTAGCGAGAAGCAGTTCGGGCATGTTGGGGATTCCTAGGCGGTTCGCACGGACGGGACCGGTTGCGCCGGCATGCCGGCATGCCCCCGAGAACTCCTGCCGTGCCAGGTTCTGGGCGTTGAGCTTGCGGCGCGAATCGTAGCAGCCTGCGCGCTGCTGTACATTGATCCGGGAGGATCAGCGATGCGGGTCAGCATTTCCGTTCAGAGCGCATACAACGTGGACGACTCTCGCGAGGGCGCGCGAAGGATGATCGACCGGGCCCGCGTGGCGGGGAATGCCGGGCTCGACGCGCTGTTCGTCGGCGACCACCACGCGACGGCCTTGCCGTACTACCAGAACACGGCGATCCTGGGACGGATGCTGGCCGAGTGGGGCGAGCGCCCCGCCGGCGCCCTCTACCTGTTGCCGCTCTGGCATCCGCTGATCGTCGCCGAGCAGGTCGGCACACTGGCCAGCGTGATGACGGGCCGGTTCATCCTGCAGTGCGCGATCGGTCCCGCCGACAACCAGTTCGAGGCGATGGGCGTTCCGGTCCGGCAGCGACCGTCGCGGTTTGAGCAGTCGCTCTCCATCCTGCGCCGCCTGTGGTCCGGCGAAACGGTGACGACCGGAGGCGAGAACGATCGCTTCGGGCTTCGAGAGGCCCGCGTCTCGCCCCTCCCGCCGGAGCCGGTCGAGGTCTGGATCGGGGCCTCGGCGCCGCCGGCGATCGACCGTGCCGCCCGGCTGGGAGACGGCTGGCTGGCGGCGCCGGGGTTGACGCCGGGAGAGGCCGGCGAGCAGCTCGCTCTCTACCGGGAGGCTTGCGAACGCCATGGCCGGCCGGTCGGCGTGTGCGCGATCCGACGGGACATCTACGTCGGCGAGACGGGGGCGGAAGCGGAGGCCGCGGCGGCCGGAGTCATCTCACGCGGTTACCGGGGCTTTCCGCCCGAGGCGCTGGCCGTCGGCGACGCGGCGCGCGTCGCCGCCTCGTTCGCTGAACTGGGCGAGATGGGTTACGACGAGGTCGTTGTGCGCCACCTGGTCCAGGACCCGGCGAGGGTCCTGCAGTCGATCGGACGGCTCGCCGTAGTCCGCGAACGAATGCGCTAGCGCCGCGGCACGTCCTTCGGGAAGGGCTCGAGACCCTCGTCAAGCTCGACGCCGATGCTCCGCAGAGCCATCGACACCATCCGGTACTGGCCGACCGTGAAGATCAGGTCGATCATCTGCTGATCGCTGTAGCGGGCCTTCAGGAACGCCCAGGTGCGCTCCGAGATGCCCGAGCGCCGGTGCAACTCGGTCGCCGCGCGCAGCAGGTAGCGCTCGAAGCTGCTCCACGGCCCGGCGTTCTCGCCCACGGCGACGTTGCGGATCTCCTCGTCCGTCATGCCCGCGGCCCTGGCCGCCCGCGCGTGGTGGCCCCATTCGTACTCGGCCTCGTTGAGCCAGGAGGTGCGCAGAATGACCATCTCGCGGTCCCGGTCGGGAAGGGTGCTGCCGCGCAGGATGTAGCCCCCGAACGGTCCCCAGGCCTCCATCAGCGGCGGATGATGAGAGAGGGTGCGGATCAGGTTGATGCTCTCGACGCCCTCTGCCGGCGGAATCCTGGGCCCGGTTTCACGTCGTTGCCGTTGAGCCGAGAGGGAACTGGCGACGAGAGCCAGGCAGACGGCAAGCGCGGCCGCTCTGCGGGAAGTTCGCGTGTTCATTCAGAATGTCCTCCTGGTATCCGTCCACTATAGCCCCGGAATCCCTCGATCCTCGGGATTCCGGCCCAACCCATCCTCGCCATGAGCGCTCAGCACGCACCTTGTTGCGCTGCGGTTGCGCGCGGTGTGCTCATGGCGCCGCCGCGGCCGCGGTCCTGAAGCCCGAGTACTTCGGCTGATCGATGGCGATCTGGTTGACGACGGTGGCTCGCAGGTGCTTGTGCAGCTTCCGGTCCTCGAGTGCGATCCGGTCGCCCCGGATGGCGTGAACGAGCTTCCAGCGCAGCTCGAGCAGCGAGCCGTCGGTGTCGAGCAGACGCCGCAGCCGCTCGTGCTCGCGGCGGCGGTGCTCGACGCCGAAGTGCAGGTCCCGGTGGACGATGTCGAGCGCGTTGCCGGCAACCAGGGCGTGGAACCGGGTGCGCCCGGTCGTTTCCTCCCTCACCTGTCCGTGCAGGAAGTCGCGGGTTGCGCCGACGAGTTCCTCGAGCCGCGGCATGTCCGGGTCCGGGAGCTGCTCGGGGGCGGCGACCAGTTCGACCGCGCCCGGAATGAGCAGGTTCACGCAGTCGACCTGACACTCCGTCGTGCGGCGTCCGATGGTCACGCGTTCGACCGAGCGGTCCAGCCCCTGACGGTAGTGCTGCGTCATGCCGAGGGTGGAGACGGCCCACCAGAAGGAGCCGAACACTTCCCAGTACTGCACGCGCGCGAGCTCGACCGCCTTGCCGCTCGTCGCCTCGTAGCCGGAGAACAGGTCCTCGTAGGTGCCGAAGCCGCCGACCGGCAGCTCGGGTCCGGCGCCGTAGCGCCAGGAGTTCGTGCAGATCCAGCCGAGATCCCGCATCGGGTCGCCGATATGGGCGATCTCCCAGTCGAGCACCGCGCTGACGCCGGTTTCGTCGACCATCAGGTTGCCGTTGCGGAAGTCGTTGTGGACCAGGGTCCGCTCCGGCGAATCCGGCAGGTTTTCCATCAGCCAGCGTGCCGTGAAGTCGATCATCGGCTGCGGCGTGTCGAGGGCCTCGTAGCGGCCGCGGGTCTGCTCGATGAAGTCGGCCGCGCTCAGGGTCGCGAGATCGCGCTCGAGGCCGTGGGCCTCGAGGTCGATCGTGTGCAGCCGGCCCAGGATCTCGCCGCATTGCCGGGCGAGCTTCGGGCGCACTTCGGCGAGTTCCGGGGAGCGCACGATTCGCGCGCCCAGGGCGACGCCGTCGAGCCACTCCATGACGAACCCGGCGCCGAGTTCGTCACCGGGCTCGAGGACGTAGAACACCTCGGGCTCGGGGATGCCGTTCCGGCGGGCGACCTGCATCAGCTTCGCCTCGATCCGCAGGCCCGGCGCGCTCCGCTCGACGGCCCTGGCTTCTTCGCCCTTGCCGCCTTGGGATCGCCTGAGCGCGAGCGCGCGGAGCCCGGCGGGCGTTTCGATTCGCAGGCGGTAGGTTTCCTGGCTGGCGCCGCCCGAAAGCCGCTCGATGCTCGCCAGGCGCTCGCAACCGTCGATCTCCCGCCGGAGCACCCGGTCCAGCCGAGCCTCGAAGCTGTCCTTCTCCCAGTAGGCGCCGCTGCCGCCGGCCACCGGAGCGAGCAGGTAGATCTCGTCGCCGTCCTGGAGTTCGCGATCTCGGTTCTCCTCCAGTGGGCGGCGCTCGCCGTTGATCATCAGGGTGTCCCGGAGATGCGGCGAGTTCGAGATGGCCTCCGAGAGCGGCACGCCGGCGCGTTCGGCGGCCGGAAGCAGCTCGGCCAGCGTCGCGCCGGGCGCGAGACGGAAGGTACGGTCGATGTCGTGCCAGCCGGCGCCGATACGCCCCTTGATCAGGACGCGGACGCGGATCTTCCCGGGCTTCGGCTCGGACGGGAAGATCAAGCGACGGAAGAGGCCCATGAACCCGGCGTCGTCAGGAGACGCGGAAGCGACTTCGGAGGCTCGCTCTTCCGAGGTGGGTCATCAGGTGATGCGGACCGGCGGCGGTGCCGACCTCCCGGTCAGGCCAGGTGCGTTTCCAGCAGGTCGTCCATGCCGAGTCGCTCGGCGCGGCTCCGGCTGAGCCGGCCGGTGTCCGGATCCCAGTCCATCGCCTGGTAGTAGTCTCGCTTCAGTTGCTCGAGGGGCGCCTGGACTCCGGCCAGCGGTCCGGTCTCGAGCCGGCCGTCGCCTTCGCCCATCATGCGGGCGTGGGGCTTGAAGTCCGGCGGCGCGATCCCCTCGCGGACGTTGAAGGCGTTCCGCAGGTTCTGGATCCGCTCGCCGCAGAGCAGCAGTTCCTTCTGGTCCACGTCCCAGCCGGTCAGGGCGTTCACCATGTCGACCCAGGGCAGGCCGCCGGTCAGGCCGGTGAACATGCACAGGCCCAGACCGTTCAGCGTCTGGTGGGCGTTGCTGTAGTGAGCTTGCGCTATGCCCTTGTTCTTCGTGCCCTTCCAGGCGATCGTCACTTCGTCCTTGTCGACGGCCTCGGGCAACGGGAAGCCGGCGCCGAAGGTCTCGTTCCAGGACGCGGAACCGGCGGTGTGGCGGCCCGGCGTCGGATCGGCGATGTAGGTCACGCCCATCAGCGAGGTGAAGCGCGGGTCGTGGTACGCGGGTTCCTGGCCGCCCACGTGGACCGCGTAGGCATCGGTGCCGCGGCCGACGTGGCGGGACGCGGAGGCGAGGCCGTGACGCAGCCACTCGCCGCAGCCCTCGCCCTCGCCCATCTTGACGGTGAGGGCCAGCGCGCCCTCGCCGTTGCCCCAGCGCATGTCGACGCCGTCGAGGTCGTCTGCGGTGAGATCGCCGCGTTCGACCGCCTCGCACACCCAGGCGATCGTGGCGCTGGAGCTGACCGCGTCCATGCCGTAGCGGTTGCAGGCGTCGTGGCAGGCGGTCACGAGTTCCAGGTCGTCGTTCAGGATGTTCGCGCCGAAACCGACGATCGTCTCGTAGTCCGGACGGCGCACGTCCGAAAGACCGCGGCTCCTGACGCCGACGATCCCCTTGCAGGGCGCGGGGCAGTCGCCGCAGCTCAGCTTCTTCGTGATCAGCTTGTCGACTTCCGCGCCGTCCAGCTTCCAGCCCTTCTTCGCGAGCGGGAAATCCCGCGCCCCGACGCCGGTCCAGTTCTTGAGCGGCGCGTCGCCGTTCTCGACCGAGAGAGCGACCGCCGCCGTCGTGCCGCGGTCGGCCCACATCTGGCGCATCGCCGGCTGCGGCGACTCGATCTTGATCCCGAACTTCGCGAACATCCGGTACACGAAACCGAAGTGCTTCTTCGGCGAGGCCATCTTGACGACAAGGCGCATCGGCAGGCTGATGTCGCTGCGGTACTCGCGGTTCACTTCGTCGCACAGGGCCCGGAAGCGCTTCTCGTCGCGAACCGGCACGCTGTTACCCGTGTTCTCGCCGCCGTCGACGAGCACCGCCTTCAGGTTCTTGGAGCTGAAAACAGCGCCGAAGCCCTGGCGGCCGAAGGCGTGGTAGCGGTCGTTCATCACCGAGGCGATGCGGGCGCCGCGCTCGCCCGCCGGTCCGATCGCCGACACGCCGACCCGGAACTTCGTGCCGTAGCGCTCCTGGAGCGCGTCGAATGCCTCGGGAATCTGGGTGCCCCAGAGGTCGCCGGCCGGCTCGATCGCGATGCCTTCCTCCCGGATGACGAGGACCGACGGTTCGGCGGCGCGTCCGCGGACCACCAGCGCGTCGTAGCCGGCGTGGCGGAGGTGGATCGCCGTGCTGCCGCCCGAGTTCGAGTCGGCCCAGGTGCCGGTGAGCGGCGACTTGCCGACGATCTGGATGCGTCCCGAGAACGGCGTCCGCAGCCCCGTGAGCAGACCCGAGACCAACGCGAAGCAGGCCTCCGGCGCGGTGGCCTCGGCGCCGGCGGGGAAGTGCTTCCACATCAGCCAGGCGCCGAGGCCGTAGCCGCCGAGATACTGGCGGAACACGTCCGCGGGGATCGTCTCGGTGCGGTGCTCGCCGGTCGAGAGGTCGACGACCAGGGCGCGGCCGTGGGCGCCGTAGAGGCCGTTCTTGCCGTTGCCGCCATGGGACTCGTTCATCTGCTGCGTACCTCCGCGTGGGCTGCCAGAGACGGCAAGGATAGCCGGCTCGCTCCCGGACGTCCGCCGTGCTTGGCGTATCCTCGCGCACCATGCCGGAGAACCCAACATCGCCCCGGAGTCTCCGCCTGCCTGGAGCGGGCGGCATCGAATTGCAGGTCTACGACTACGGCAACGAGGGGGCGCCGCCTCTCGTTCTGCTGCACGGGATGCAGGACCTGGCGATGGCGTTCGAACCGGTGGCGAACCGCTTCCGCGATCGCTACCGGGTCGTTTCCTTCGACCTGCGCGGCCACGGCGACAGCGGCAAGCCCGGCGTCTACGCGCTGCCGCACTTCATCGCCGACCTGCACGCGGTCATCTTCCAGCTTCAACTGGAGCGGCCGGTGCTGGTGGGCCACAGCCTGGGCGGCCAGATCGTCAGCCACTACGCCGCCGTGTTCAACGACGTGCCAAGCGTGATCGTCAACATCGACGGCGTCGGCGCGCCGTTTCGCGAGAGCGACATGGCGCTGGAGAACCGCCAGCTCCGCCTCCAGAACGGCCACACCAGCCTGCTGCGGCCCGGCGGCCACAAGCGGCCGATGATGGACCTCGAGGACGCCTGGCGACTGTACTGCCGGTTCCATCCCGGGCTGGACCACGACCTGGCGCGGCACCTGGTCGAGATCGGCACGACCGAGCACCCGTACGGCGGCCTGCAGTGGAAGTGGGACCCGCAGGTGGAGACGACGGGGCTCACGATGTCGAGCCGCCTGTCGGAGGAGCGCTGGCCCTGGGTCACGTGCCCGGTGCTCGTGGTTACCGGTGGCCGGTCGGCCGAGTTCTACCGGGGCCGCGGCGGCATCGACCACGACACGCCGGCGGCGCCGGACGAGATCGAGCGGCGGGTGCGCCTGTTCCGCAACGTTCACCACGTCGAGATCCCGGAGGCGGGCCACATGGTCCACTTCGACGCGCCGGAGCGGCTGGGCGAGATCATCGGCGCCTGGCTGGAAGCCGGATAGACCGGAGCCGGGAAGGCGCGGGCATCCTGCCCGTATCCGGCCCCCAGGGCCGCTTCGAATGGAGGTAACCACCGTGGACTTCGAGATCCCCCAGGACATCCGCGACAAGCTGGCCGAGCTCGACGACTTCATCGAGCGTGAGATCAGGCCGCTGGAGCGGCAGGACGACAACGTTCGCTTCTTCGACCAGCGCCGGGAGTGGGCGCGGACGGACTTCGACAACGACGGCAAGCCGCGCTCCGAGTGGGAGGCGCTGCTGCGAGAGATGAAACGACGCGCCGACGCGGCCGGCCACCTCCGGTTCGGCCTGCCGAAGGAACTCGGCGGCCAGAACGGCTCGAACCTCGCGATGGCCGTGATTCGGGAGCACCTGGCGGCCAAGGGTCTGGGCCTGCACAACGATCTGCAGAACGAGTCCTCGATCGTCGGCAATTTCCCGACCGTGATCATGATGCACCGCTTCGGAACGCCGGAGCAGAAGGAGCGGTTCATGGAGGGGATGATGACCGGCGCGGTGCGGATGGGCTTCGGCCTGACCGAGCCGGACCACGGCTCGGACGCCACCTGGCTCGAGACCTCCGGGGTCCGCGACGGCGACGACTGGGTGATCAACGGCGCCAAGCGGTTCAACTCGGGCCTGCACGCGGCCACCCACGACCTGATCTTCGCGCGGACTTCGGGCGATCAGGGGAAGGCGGACGGCGTCACCTGCTTCATCGTGCCTACGGACTCGCCCGGCTTCGAGGTCCCCTTCATGTGGTGGACCTTCAACATGCCGACCGACCACGCCGAGGTGTCGCTGACCGACGTGCGCGTGCCGAACGATGCGATCCTGGGCGAGGAGGGCCGGGGCCTCGCCCTGGCCCAGACCTTCGTCCACGAGAACCGCATCCGCCAGGCGGCGTCAGGCGTCGGCGCGGCCCAGTTCTGCATCAACGAGAGCGTGAAGTACGCCCGCGACCGCGTCGTCTTCGGCAAGCCGCTGTGGCTCAACCAGGCGATCCAGTTCCCGCTCGCCGAACTCCAGACGGAGTGCGAGATGGTCCGCAACCTCGTCTACAAGACCGCCTGGGAACTCGACCAGCAGCACCACATGGAGGTCACGGACAAGGTCTCCATGTGCAACTACCGGGCGAACCGCCTCGTCTGCAACTCCGCCGACCGGGCCATCCAGACCCACGGCGGCATCGGCTACACCCGTCACATGCCGTTCGAGCACATCTACCGCCACCACCGGCGGTACCGGATCACCGAAGGCTCGGAGGAGATCCAGATCCGCCGCGTCGCGGGGATCATGTTCGGCAAGCGCGCGAAGCGCTGAGGACCCGCGCTACGACGCCGGCTCCAGAATCGCCTGGTAGGTGAGGCGCCGGCTCAGCGAGCGGACGTCCGGCCGCCGCGGTCCGAAGTGCTGGATCATGCCGACGAAGACGAGGTCTTCCTTGGGATCGATCCAGAACCAGGTGCCGGCGGCGCCGCCCCAGTAGTACTCGCCCTTCGAGATGCCGTCTGCGGCGACCGGGTCGAGAACGACGGCGAAGTCGAGGCCGAAACCGGTGCCCGGCGACATCTCCTTCAGCTCGCGGGGCAGGTGGTTCAGGTGCATCAGCTTGACGGTCGAGGGCGCGAGAATCCGCACGCCGTCCAGCTCGCCGCCGTTGAGCAGCATCTGGCTGAAGCGCATGTAGTCCATCGTGGTCGACACCAGGCCGCCGCCGCCGGAGAGGAAGTTCGGCGGCTCGAGGTAGTTCCGGCGTCCGCCGAAGCCCTCCTGGGCGGCGAGGTTGCCGTCCTCGTCGTGGGTGTAGACCTGGGCGAAGCGGTCCGCCTTGTCCGCGGCCACGTGGAAGGCGGTGTCGTTCATGCCCAGGGGGCCGAAGAGGCGCTCGTTCAGGAACTCGTCGAAGCGCTGTCCCGAGAGCACCTCGACCAGGTAGCCCTGGACGTCGACCGCGACGCTGTAGTGCCACATCGATCCGGGCTGCTGGCGGAGCGGGATCTTCGACAGCTTGTCGATCATGTCCTTGAGTGTCGAGTCGTTGTCGAGGACGTTCGCCTCGTTGTACAGCGTGTCGACCTGGGACTGCGAGAAGATGCCGTAGGAGAGACCCGCGGTGTGCGCCATCAGCTCGCGGATCGTCATCGGGTGGTCGGCCGGCTCGGTGATCGGCTGGCCATTCGGTCCATCCTCCTTGGCGACGACGAGGCCCTCGAACTCGGGGATGTAGCGGTGCACCGGGTCGGACAGGCGGAACTTGCCCTCCTCGTAGAGGATCATCAACGCGACGCCGGTGATCGGCTTGGTCATCGAGTAGATGCGGAAGATCGTGTCCTCGCCCATCTCCACGCCGCCCTCGATGTTCTGGTGCCCGAAGGTGCCGAAGTGGGCGATCTTGCCGTGGCGGGAGATCATCGTCGTGATGCCGGAGAGCAGACTCTCGTCGACCAGGCCCTGCATTGCGTCGTCGAGCCGTGCGAGGCGGTCGCTCGACATGCCGACTTCTTCGGGCGCCACCCTGGCCAGGTCGCGGGGGCCCTGCATCGGAACGTCGGCGCGCGACTGGTCGCAGGCGACCAGACCGAGGCTCAGGAGGGCGACGGCGAAGAGCGCGGCCACCAGGCGGAACATCTGGGTGGAACGAGTCATGGAACTCTCCCTTGACGGACGGTGAAACGGGACTTGGAGAAGCGGCGAGAATAGCAGTCCCGAAGGGCGCTGGAAGCTCTGCCCCGGCGTGCCGGGGGGCGCGCGTGAAGGGGTCGTCGCTGTTACGATCGGTGAATTCCCGATGGAGAAGACGATCGACAGGCCGAAGCTCGCCCGGGACATCATGGTGACCAGGCTGGTCACGGTGCATCCGCGCACCCATGTGTTCGACGGCATCGCGGCGCTGCTGCGGCACCGGATCACCGGCGCGCCGGTGATCGGCGAACGCCACCGCTATCTCGGCATGCTGTCGGAGAAGAGTTGCCTGACCGTCCTCACCGTGACGGCGCGCGCGGCGGACGAGCGCGGGCTGGCGGCGAGCCGACGTTCGCAGTCTCAGGACTTCATGGCGAAACGCCTGGTCACGCTCCGGGCCGGCATGCCGGCGCTCGATGCGATCGCTCTCCTGCTGAAGAACCGGATTTCGGGCGCGCCGGTGGTGGATCGGGCCGGTCGCTTCCTGGGCGTGTTCTCCGAGAAGTTCTCGATGGACGTGCTGCTCGGCCTGGCCTACGACCAGTTGCCGGCGGCGCCCGTGGATGCATTCATGAACACGGATTTCGGACGGGTGATCGAGGGCTCCGAACCGTTGCTCGAGATCGCGCAGCGTTTTCTCGACACGCCGTACCGCCGTCTCCCGGTGGTTCGGGACGGGGCGTTGTTGGGCCAGGTCAGCCGCCGGGACGTGCTTGCGGCGGAGCACCATCTGACCTCGGCGCTCGACGGCCGGCGGTCCATCCTGCGGGAGCGCAGCAGCGAGCTGGGTCTGGAGGATCTGGCCGCGCCGGATGAAGAAGGCGATCCGGCCGACTTCGAGCTCGACTCCACGGATGCTTCGGCCTTCATGGACCGCAAGGCGCGGACGATCTCCGAGGACACCGACCTCCTGACCATCGCGCGCATCTTCAAGAGCACGCCGTACCGGCGGCTGCCCGTGCTGCGTGGCCGCAGACTGGTGGGGCAGATCAGTCGCCGTGACGTGCTTGCCGCCACGCACGGCCTGCTGGTGCGCGCGCCGCAGCCCGGCCAGGCGCTCCTCTACCTGAGCGCCGTCGTCGACTCCGGGGAGCGGCCGTCCCTGTCCTGAGCGCTGCCCGTTCGTGACCAGAACCTGTCGTCGCGTCTTGCCTGAAGGAGGAGACATGCTGTTCCATTCGCCCACCGCCCCATCGAGACCGGCGGGCTGGCGTCTGTACGGACTGCTCGGCCTGGCGGTTGTCCTGCTGGCCGCGGCGTCGGCCTTGGCCGCGGACGACGAGGACGAGCCGACGCTGGTGGAGCCGGCGCCGGTGCGACCGGACGGGGAAGGCGAAGGACCGTTTGACCGCCTGATCCTGCGCGGCGTGATGGTGGTCGACGGCACCGGCGCGCCGCCGATGGGCCCGGTCGACATCGTCATCGAGGGCAACCGGATCGAGGAGATCCGGAGTCTCGGCATGGCCAACACGGAGATCGACGAGAGCAGGCGCCCGAAGGATGCCGACTACGAACTCGATCTCTCCGGTTCCTGGGTGCTGCCGGGACTGGTCGACCTTCACGTCCACACCGGCGGGGTGCCGAAGGCGCCGCGTGCCGAGTACATCTACAAGCTGTGGATGGCGCACGGCATCACGACGGCGCGCGGCGTACCCAGCGGGCCACTGGAGTGGGACCTGAGCGAAAAGGAGCGCAGCCGCAGGAACGAGATCACCGCGCCGCGTTTCGTCTCCTATCAGCGTCCGGGCAGCGGCAAGGAGTGGAGAGACCGGGACATTCGCACCCCCGCCGACGCCCGCGAGTGGGTGCGGTACGCCCACGAGAAGGGCGTGGACGGCCTGAAGCTCGGAGCACTTCCGCCGAAGATCATGGCGGCTCTACTCGACGAGGCCGGCAGCCTGGGCATGGGGTCCACCGCTCATCTCGACCAGATGGGGGTCGGCAACATGAACGCGATCGACTCCGCACGGCTGGGGCTGGTCGGGATGACCCACTTCTACGGACTCTTCGAGTCCATGTACGAAGGTCACGACGTACAGCCCTGGCCGGCCGAGATGAACTACATGGACGAGCAGTTCCGCTTCGGGCAGGTGGCGCGGCAGTGGCGGCTGGTCGAGCCCGGCGGCGAGCGCTGGAACGCCCTGCTGGAGGAGTTCCTGGAGCTCGACTTCTTCATCAACCCGACGATGACGATCTACTCGGCCAGCCGCGACGTGATGCGGGCACGCAACGCCGACTGGCACGCGGCCTACACGCTGCCCAGCCTGGCCGAGTTCTACGCCCCCAGCCGCCTGGACCATGGTTCTTACTGGTTCTACTGGACGACCTCGGACGAGGTGGCCTGGAAGAACTTCTACCGCGTCTGGATGCGGTTTCTGAACGAGTACAAGAACCGCGGCGGCCGGGTCACCGTCGGTTCGGATTCGGGGTTCATCTACCAGACCTACGGGTTCGGCACGATCCTCGAACTCGAGATGCTCCAGGAGGCGGGCTTCCATCCGCTCGAGGTGGTCCGTTCGGCGACGATGCACGGCGCGGAGGAACTGGTGAAAGCGAGCGGCGAGGACATCGAGTTCGGGATCGTGCGCGAGGGGATGCTCGCCGACCTCCTCGTCGTCGACGAGAACCCGCTCGCCAACCTGAAGGTGCTCTACGGCACCGGCGCCGTCCGGCTGAACGACGACACCGGCCGTCCCGAACGGGTCGGCGGCGTGCGCTACACGATCAAGGACGGCATCGTCTTCGACGCGAAGCGGTTGCTCGCCGATGTTGCGGATATGGTTGCCGCCGAACGGAAGAAGCCCGGAGCCCGGCCGCAGGCGACGGCGGGAGGGGCGCTGCCCTAGCAACCGAGCGCGGATACGGCCGCCCGAACACACCGAGAACAGGGAGACCCCAGTGAAACAGACACTCGTGAAACAAGCAGTCGTCGTCCTGATCGCCGCCGCCCTTCTCGCCGCGCCGCTGTCGGCGGCCTCCGGGACCAAGGTCCACGCCGATGTCGTCTACGGCCACAAGATGGGCATGGCGCTCACCTTCGACGCGATCGTGCCGGCCGAGCAGAACGGCGCGGCCGTCCTGGTCATGGTCAGCGGCGGCTGGTTCTCGCGCTGGTCCGACCCCCACCGGGTTGCGTCCGGCGAGGGCCGCCAGTTCGGCGCGGTCGGCGATCTTCTGGACCGCGGCTACGCCGTGTTCATGGTGCGGCACGGCTCGGCCCCGCTGTTCAAGGTGCCCGAGGCGGTCGCGGACGTGCGCCGCGCCGTGCGCTACATCCGCTTGAACTCCAGCGACTTCGGCATCGACGCGGACCGGATGGGCGTGTTCGGCGGCAGCGCCGGCGGTCACCTGTCGCTCATGCTCGGCAACGCCTCGGACGGAGGAAACCCCGAGAGCAACGACCCGATCGAACAGACCGGCAACCGGGTGGCGGCCGTCGTCGCCTACTTCCCGCCGGTCGACCTGCAGGGGATCGCCGGGCCGAACGACCGTTTCCCGGCCCTCGACTTCGATCCCGCCAAGGCCGCCGACATCTCACCCGTCCTGTTCGTCAGCGAGGACGATCCGCCGACTCTGCTGATCCACGGCGACCGGGACGAGCTCGTGCCGCTCTCCAACAGCGAACGGATCAAGGCCGCCTTCGACGAGGCGAAGGTGACCTCGAAGCTGATCGTGATCGAGGGCGCCGCCCACGGTTTCCGCGGCGAGGACGGCGAGCGCGCGTCGAGCGCTCTCGTCGCCTGGTTCAACGAGCACCTGGGAGTGTCGGCCGACTGAGCTAGGTCAGAACGTCCAGTTCCCCGTCTCCGTAGCGGGCCCGCAGGACCTTCTTGTCGAACTTGCCGACGCTGGTCTTCGGGACCTCGTCGATGAAGGTCCAGCGCTCGGGAAGCCACCAGCGGGCGACGCGGTCCGCGAGGTAGCTCCGGAGTTCGCCCGGATCGGCGTCGGCGCCGTCGTTCAGCACGACGCAGGCGAGGGGCCGCTCGTCCCAGCGGTCATCCGGCACGCCGACCACGGCGGCCTCGGCGACGGCCGGATGTCCCATCAGCTCGTTCTCGAGATCCACCGAGGAGATCCACTCGCCGCCCGACTTGATGACGTCCTTGGCGCGGTCGGTGATCTGGAGGAAGCCCAGTTCGTCGATCGAGGCGACGTCCCCGGTTCGGAGCCAGCCGTCGTGGAACTTCTCGGGGTCGTCGTCGAGGTAGTAGGAGCCGGTGATCCACGGCCCGCGGATCTCGATCTCGCCGACCGCTTCACCGTCCCAGGGCATCTCCTCGCCGTCGTCGCCCGTGATCCGGATCTCCACTCCGGAGATGATGCGGCCCGTCTTGACGCGCCAGTCGACCTCTTGCTCGCGCGGAGTGCCGCGTGGAGGGATGGCCATGGCCGCGAGCGGCGAGGTCTCGGTCATGCCCCAGCCCTGGATGATGTCGACGCCGAAACGGTCGCGGAAGCCCTCGATGAGCGAGCGGGGCACGGCCGAGCCGCCGCAGAGGACGGCCCGGAACGAGGAGAAGTCGACTTCGTGGTTCTCCGAGTAGCGGAGGACCTCGTTCCAGATCGTCGGCACCGCCCCGGAGAGGGTCGGCCGATGCTCGGCGATGATCCGGCACAGGGGCTCCGCCTGGAGGAAACGGTCGGGCATGACGAAGTCGGCGCCGGTGAACCAGCCGACGTGGGGCAGGCCCCAGGCGTTGGCGTGGAACATCGGCACGATGGCCAGGATGCTGTCCGCCTGGCTGATGGCGAGGGCGCCGCCGGAGGCGACCCCGAGTGCGTGCAGGAAGGACGACCGGTGGCTGTAGGCGACTCCCTTGGGGTTGCCGGTCGTGCCGCTCGTGTAGCACATGGCGCAGGCGGCCCGCTCGTCGATCTCGGGCCAGTCGAAGGTGGTCGGTTGGCCGGAGATCATCTCGTCGTAGCGGTGGATGGAAGCTCCGCCCGCTTCGAGTGGCGAAGCGTCGCCGTCGCCGACCACGATGAAGTGCTCGACGGTCTCGAGGTCGGCGGCGACCTGGCCGATGAGCGGAACGAGCGAGTCGTCGACGATCACCACGCGGTCCTCGGCGTGGTTCGTGACGTAGGTCAACTGCTCCGGGAACAGGCGGATGTTCAGGGTATGAAGAACCGCGCCCATGCACGGGATGGCGAAGTAGGCCTCCAGGTGTTCCTGGTTGTTCCAGGCGAAGGTGCCGACCCGGTCGCCAGGCTCGATGCCGAGGCCCTTGAGCGCGTGGGCGAGCTGCGCGCTGCGCTCCGCGACTTCGGCGTAGGTGCCGATCCGGGCGCCGTCCGCCTGGCAGGTGATGATCCGGCTGCCTCGGTGCACCCGGCGTCCGTGATCGAAGATCATCCGGATCGTCAGCGGAAAGTCCATCATCGTGCTGAGTGTCATCGCGGCGCTCCAGGGTCCGGGGAAGAGTGCGGTCTCGACGGAGCGGTACCTTAGCGAGTTTGACGGGCGCACCCGGTGTTGCCGCGTAGACTGCGCCGGTGGATCCCGTTCGGCTGGAACTGTTCTCGAATCGGTTCGCCGCCATCGCGTCCGAGATGGGCGTGATGCTCGAGCGGACGGCCATGTCGGTGAACGTCAAGGAGCGCCTCGACTTCTCTTGCGGGATGCTCGACGCGGAAGGCCGGCTGCTGGTCAATGCGCCGCACATTCCGGTTCACCTCGGCGCGCTCGGCGAATGCGTGCGAAGGGTCGCGGCGGAACTGGAGTTTGGCGCCGGCGACGTCGCGGTGACGAACCACCCGGGCTACGGTGGATCCCACCTGCCCGACATCACGGTCATCTCGCCGGTCTTCGTCGACGGCCGGCTGCTGGGTTACGTCGCCAACCGGGCCCACCACGCTGAACTGGGCGGCATCCGGCCGGGGTCGATGCCGCCCGAGGCCCGCAACCTGGCGGAAGAGGGCGTGGTCATCGCGCCTCAGTACCTGGTACGGGCGGGGGAGCCGCAGTGGGAGCGGATCGAGGCCCTGCTGGCCGGCGGCCCGGCCCCCTCCCGCTCGGTGGCGGAGAACCTGGCCGACCTGGGCGCGGCGGTGGCCGCCAACCGGCGCGGTGTGGCGGCCCTGCGCCAACTCGCAGCGGGCGTTGGCGAGGAGGAGGTGCGGCGTTACATGTCGGCGCTCTACTCGCGCGCCGCCGACCGCATGCGGTCGGCCCTGGAGGACCACTCGCGGAGCAGCGGCCGCCAGTCGTTCCACGCCCGCGAACGCCTGGACGACGGCTCGCCGATCGAGGTCGAGGTGACGGTGGACCGCGGTTCGGCGCGGATCGACTTCACGGGCAGTGCACCTGTCCACGCCGGCAACCTGAACGCGACGCCGGCGATCGTGCGGAGCGCCACGATCTACGTGCTGCGGTTGCTGATCGGTGTGCCCCTCCAGCTCAACGAGGGGCTGCTCGAACCGGTCGAGATCGAGATCCCGCGCGGCATGCTGAACCCGGAGTTTCCGGCCGATCCGGGGCGCTGCCCGGCGGTCGTCGGCGGCAACGTCGAGACGAGCCAGCGGGTCGTCGACACGCTGATCAAGGCGCTTGGACTCTGTGCCTGCGGGCAGGGCACGATGAACAACACCCTGTTCGGCGACGACACCTTCGGCTACTACGAGACGGTCGGCGGCGGGGCCGGAGCGGGGCCGGGATTCCGGGGGGCGAGCGGAGTCCATACCCACATGACGAACACGCGGATCACCGACCCCGAAGTGCTGGAGCACCGGTATCCCGTGCGTCTCGAGCGCTTCGCCCTGCGCCGCGGATCGGGCGGGCCGGGCCGCTATCCCGGCGGCGACGGCCTGTGCCGGGAGCTGCGCTTCCTCACGTCGCAGCAGGTCTCGGTGCTCGGTCAGCACCGGGTGGAGCGTCCCTACGGCGGCGACGGCGGGGAGAGCGGCAGTACCGGCCGCGCCCGTATCCTGCGTACTGCCGGCGGCGTCCAGGAACTGGCCTCGGTCGACCAGGCCGACGTGATGCCCGGGGATCTCCTGGTGCTGGAGACTCCGGGCGGCGGAGGTTGGGGCGCCGGGCGCCCCTGATTCGACGTGGCCGGACGCGACGTGGACGGATAGAATGCGCGCTCGCCCGGGAAGTCGGGGCGAACCTTGCCAGCCAGCACCCAACAGGAGCCGAGTCGATGAGCCAGCAAAAGGTTCAGGTCAGTGAAGAGAAGGCGCGCGCGGTCGCCGAGGAGTCCCGCCAGAAAGAGTGGAAGAACCCTTCCTTCATGAAGGAGCTCTTCCTGGGCAACTTCCGCTTCGACCTGATCAGCCCGTATCCCTCTCGCGACGAGTGGCGGCCGGAGTTCGAGTCGTTCTACTCGGTGCTCACGGACTTCCTGCGCGACGAGGTCGATCCGGTCGAGATCGACGTCTCGGAGGACTACCCCGACTACGTGATCGACGGCCTCGCCCGGCTCGGCGCATTCGGCATGAAGATCCCGACGGAGTACGGCGGTCTCGGCTTCGACCAGGTCGAGTACGCCCAGGTGATGGAGATGATCGGCTCGTTCGACGGCAACCTGACCGCCCTGCTCTCGGCCCACCAGTCGATCGGCGTGCCGCAGCCGGTCAACCTGTTCGGCACCGAGGAGCTGAAACGGAAGTACCTGCCGCGTTGCGCCGCGGGCGAGATTTCCGCCTTCGCCCTGACCGAGCCGGAGGTCGGTTCCGATCCGGCCAGACTGTCGACATCGGCCGTCCTCGACGGCGATTTCTACGTGCTCAACGGCACGAAGCTCTGGTGCACGAACGGCACCAAGGCGAAGCTGCTGGTCGTCATGGCGATGGACCCGGTGACCGAGAAGATCAGTTCGTTCGTGGTGGAGACGGACTGGGAGGGTGTCGAGGTCGAGCGCCGCTGCCACTTCATGGGGCTCAACGCCCTGGCCAACGGCGTCATCACGTTCGACAACGTAAGGGTGCCGAAGGAGAACCTGATCGGCAAGGAGGGCCGAGGGCTCAAGATCGCTCTGACGACGCTCAACGACGGCCGGCTGTCGATTCCGAACAGCTCGGTCGGCGCCGCCAAGTACTGCCTCAAGGCGGTGCGCGAGTTCGGCAGCAGCCGGATCCAGTGGGGCGTGCCGATCGGGAAGCACGAGGCGATCGCGCAGAAGATCTCGGACATCGCGGCCTACGGTTTCGCCATGGAGGCGATCGTCAAGCTCGCCAGCCACATGTCGAACGACAAGCGGCTCGACCTGCGCCTCGAGAGTGCCGCCTGCAAGGAGTGGAACACCTGGCGCGGCTGGCAGATCATCGACGAGACGATGCAGGTGCGGGGCGGCCGCGGCTACGAGACGGAATCGTCCCTGCGGGATCGCGGCGAAGATCCGGTCGGGATCGAGCGGATGATGCGGGACTTCCGGATCAACCGAATCTTCGAGGGCTCCAGCGAGATCATGCACCTGATCATGGCCCGCGAAGCGGTGGACAAGCACCTGCAGGTGGCTGGCACGCTGATCGACCGGCGAGCCGGCACGGGCGCCAAGCTACTGGCCCTGCCGAAGATCGGCCTGTTCTATGCCTGGTGGTATCCGACCCGCTGGCTGGCCTGGAGCCGCTGGCCCCGCTACGCCGGCTACGGAAAGTACGGAAAGCACCTCCGCTTCATCGATCGGGCGGCGCGCAAGCTGGCGCGCGAGAGCTTCCACGGGATGCTCGTCTACCGGGAGAAGATGGAGCGCCGGCAGATGTTCCTGTTCCGGCTCGTCGACGTCGTCAACGAACTGTTCGCCATGGCCGCCTCGGTTTCCCGCGCCCACTCCGAGGAGCAGGCCGGCACGGCCGGCGCCGCCCACTCCGCGGCGCTCTGCGACCTCTTCTGCCGCATGTCGCGGCGGCGGGTGAAGCAGCTCTTCCGCGAGCTCTGGCACAACGAGGACGACCTGAAGTACCGCACCGCGCAGGACGTGATGGGAGGCCGGCACATCGGCCGCGAGAAGCTCCTGGACGACCTCGATCCTTCGGGCCGGGCTCCGCGCCGGGCGGCGGCTGCCGCTTCCTAGGGAATCGTGTCGACCCCCGCGAGGAGGTTGGCGGCCGGCCCGCCGGCCGACGCGGCCGGACACCGTGTCGGGCTGGTCAGTCTTGGCTGCGCGAAGAACCACGTCGACAGCGAGGTCATGCTCGGAGTCCTCGATGGCCAGGGCTTCGAACTGGTCGCGGACCTGGACCGGGCCGACACGGTGATCGTGAACACCTGCGGCTTCATCGACGAGGCCCGGGAGGAATCGATCGACGCCATCCTCGACGCCGCGGCCCGCAAGGCGGATGTCGCCGGACCGGTGCGGCAGGTGCTGGTCGCGGGCTGCATGGCCAACCGCTATGGCCGGGAGCTTACGACGGAGATCCCGGAGATCGACGGCTTCGTCGATCTCGATTCGCTGAGGCAGGTCGGCGCCCTGGTGCAGCTCGGCGGTGCGCCAGCGCCGGAGCCGGCCGCGTCCCACCTGGTGTTCGACCATCGCGACTCCCGGCTGTTGACCACCAGGGGCTACGCGTACCTCAAGGTCGCCGAGGGTTGCAACAATCCGTGCACTTTTTGCGCCATTCCCGTCTGGCGAGGACGCCTGCGCAGCCGGCCGGTCGGGAGTCTGGTTCTCGAGGCGCGGGACCTGGTCGAACGGGGCGCTCGCGAGCTGGTCCTGGTAGCCCAGGACACGACACGCTACGGCGAGGATCTGGGCTATGGCCGGAACGGTCTCCTGCGCCTGGTGGAAGCGTTGCTCGAAGAGACGGACGCGGACTGGATCCGGTTCCTCTACGCCTATCCGACGACTCTGGACGAGTCCCTGCTGCAGCTCATGGCGAGCGAGCCGCGAGTGGCGTCCTACCTCGACATGCCGCTGCAGCACAGCGACCGGGAAGTACTGCGGGCGATGCGCCGGGGCGGAACGGCCGATCGCTACCGGCGGATCTTCGAGCGGGCGCGCGAACTCGACCCGGAGATCAGCCTGCGGACGACCTTCATCGTCGGCTTTCCCGGCGAGGACGAAGCCGCGTTCGAGCGGCTGCTCGGGTTCGTCTCCGAAGTCCGCTTCGACCACCTCGGTGCCTTCGCCTACAGTCCCGAGAGCGACACGCCGTCGGCGTCACTGCCGGACCAGGTGCCGCGCCGGATCGCGGAGGAACGGAAGGCGCGCCTGCTTGAGTTGCAGCGGAGCATCGCGCTGGAACGCCGCGGGCGACTTGTCGGCAGGACCCTGCCGATGCTGATCGAGGGACCGTGCGAAGAGACCGAACACCTGCTTCAGGCGCGGCACCAGGGGCTGGCGCCGGAGGTCGATGGCCGCGTCCTGATCAACGACGTGGCCGGCGACGGTCAGCGGACACCCGGGCTGGCCGCGTTCACAGCCGGCCGGATCGTCGACGTGGAGATCACCGACGCCTTCGCCGACGACTCCGTCGGTCGTATCGTGGGCTTCGACGCGGCCGCTTCAACGGCCGGGTCGGCGGCCGCGGAGGCAGGCTCCTGATGCAGGCCATCCGCGACGCCATCGCCTCGACCGAGCTGCCGCGCGGCGTCATTGCGACGATCGGCAACTACGACGGCATCCACATCGGGCAGCAGAGCGTGCTCGAGATGGTCACGGGCCGCGCGCGCGAGCTCGGGGCGCCCTCAGCCGTCATCACGTTCGACCCTCATCCGTTGAGCGTCGTCCGTCCGGACGACGCGCCGCCGCGGCTCGTGACTCAGGCGCAGAAGGAGGATCTGCTGCGGGATGCGGGCCTGGACTACGTGCTGACGATCGGCTTCACCCATGAGTTCTCGAACACCCGGGCGCGAACGTTCGTCCGGGACTTCCTGCACGGGCGACTGGCGGTCGCCGAGCTCTACGTCGGCTCGCACTTCACGTTCGGCCGCAGACGGGAAGGCGACATCGCGCTGCTCAGGGAGATGGGCGCGTCCCTCGGCTTCGCCGCGGTGGAGATGGATGAGGTTCGGACCGCCGGTGAGCGGGTTTCCAGCAGCCGTATTCGGAGTCTGGTCCTTGACGGCCGGATCGAGGAGGCGAACGCCCTGCTCGGCCGCCCGTACACGATGACGGGCACGATCGCCCAGGGTGACCGCATGGGCCAGCGGCTCGGCTGGCCGACGATCAACCTGGCGCCCGTGAACGAGCTCTACCCCCACAACGGCGTCTACGTGACCAGGGTCTACTTTCCGAGCTTCGAGGCGACCTTCCGGTCGGTCACGAACATCGGTACGCGGCCTACCGTGTACGAGAACTACAGGCGGGTGATCGAGAGCCACATCCTCGACTTCTCAAGCGACGTGTACGGCGAGCGGGTGCATCTCTCGTTCTGCCGTCACCTTCGGGAGGAGAAGCTCTTTTCGTCGATGATGGACCTGTCGGCCCAGATCGGACGGGATGCGGACGCGGCAAGGGAGTACTTTCGACGCACGGATTGATCAACCCGGCTCGCGCGCCTGCGCGTGGACCATTCGCGTCGTCCGTCGTCGGGCGCCGCGATGACACTTGACACGAGGAACCGAACCGATGGCAAGCGAACAGATCTTCAACGTGGACAGCCAGAGCTTCGAGGACCAGGTCCTGGGGTCGGAGACCCCGGTGCTGGTCGACTTCTGGGCGACCTGGTGCGGCCCGTGCCGGATGGTGGCGCCGATCCTGGACGAACTGGCCGGGGAGTACGACGGGCGCCTCCGCATCGCCAAGCTCGATGTCGACCACGCCCAGGACGTGGCCGTTCGCTACGGCGTGCAGGGTATCCCGCACTTCATCCTGTTCAAGGATGGGGAGATCCTGGGCCGCATGACCGGCGCCGCGCCGAAGATGCGGTTCGAGGCCTTCCTGAACGACCACGTGTAGGCGTACAGGCGGCGTGTTGCTCCTCCTCCGTTCAGACCCACCCCCACGCGGCCCTGGACGGCTGGACGCCGTCGGGCGATGTGCGCTGCCTACCTGCGCTTGGGCGTGATGGCTTGGCCGAGGAGGGAGCTACTGGGGGAACTCCTTGCAGGGGAGAGTGCCGAGGCACTTGTGGTCATGGCCGGGTCGAGCCGTGACCCGGATCTTCAGCCATTCGTCGGAGGTGCTCGGCTGGGAGAGGCGTGCGTGGTGGCGCATGGCGGCGGCGCCTGGCTCGTGTACTTCACGTCGATGGAGAGGGAAGAGGCGGCCCGGGCGGAGGCGGGTGGTGTCGAGCTGATCCACCCCGCCGACTTCGGGATGGAGGCGCTGCGTCGGGAAGGCAAGACCAGCGAGGAGATCCTCGCGGCAGCTGTCAACTCGGCCTTCGAGCGAGCCGGAACCGAGGCCGGCAGGGTCGTCCTCGCCGGACGACCACCTGCGGGAACCGCCCTGGCCCTGGCTCGAACGCTCGAGGAAGGGGATCGGCAGCCCATGTCTGGCCGGGGCCTGATGCTGGCGCTGCGCCGGAGAAAGACGCGGAAGGAGATCGAGGGAATCGCTGCCGCTGCCCGTACCACAGTGGCTGCCTTCAGGTCGGTAGCGGGAGCGCTGGCCGAGAGTTCGGTCCGGGAGGGGGAGGAACTCTGGCTAGGCGAGGAGCGCGCGACCGTGGCCCGGGTGAAGGCCCTCGTGGCGCACGTGTTCGCTACCCACGGTCTGGAACAGCCCGAGAGTTCCATTGTGGCTCCGGGGGAAGAGGGGGCCACCGGGCACAGCACCGGTACGCCGGAACGGGTTCTGAGGGCAGGGGAGTCCATCGTCGTCGACTTGTTCCCGCGCGGCCGGCTGTTCGCCGATTGCACGAGGACTTTCTGTGTGGGAGAGCCACCAGAGGGGCTGGTGCGAGCGCACGGCCTCGTTTTGGAGGCGCTTGACACCAGTCTCGAAGCGGTCCGGCCCGGCGTGCGCGGCTGGACGTTGCACGAACGCGTCTGCCGCCTCTTCGAGAACGAGGGCTTCGCGGTGCCCGACAAGAACCCCGGCACCCAGACGGGCTATTTCCACCTGCTAGGCCATGGCGTCGGCTACGAACTGCACGAGCTGCCCAGCTTCCGGAAGACCGGACCGGAAACAGACGAATTCGCTGCCGGCGATGTGGTGACGATCGAGCCCGGTCTCTACGATCCGGATGCCGAGTGGGGAGTACGGCTTGAGGACCTCGTGGTCGTCACGACGGACGGCATGACGAACCTCACGCCGCTGCCCTACGATCTCGATCCTCGTTCCTGGTAGGCGGCCCTGAACTCACGGCACACCGATGCCGTCCAGCCAGTCCGGGGGCCAGGGGAGGGTGGTCCCAGCGGACTCGGAGCGAGCGACTTCCAACGCCAGCCCAGGAACCAGTGACCTTCCGAAGCGAGCGGAGTGGAGCGAGCGCCAACTTCCCAACCTCCGACCAAGCGGGAGCGGCCGCTGGGCCCGCCCTCCCCTGGCCCCCGGACTGGCGGGGCTTCACCGCTCAGTTCCGTTCGACCCAGTAGTTGGGCGCTTCCTTCGTGATCAGGACGTCGTGGGCGTGGCCTTCCTTCTGGCCGGCGGCGGTGACGCGGATCATGCGCGCTTGCGTTCTGAGTTCGCTGACGCTGGCGCAGCCTGAGAGGCCCATGCCCGATCGGAGGCCGCCGGTGAGCTGGCCGATCACCTGGTGGACGCTGCCCTTGTGCGGCACCATGCCTTCGATGCCTTCCGGCACGAGCTTCGACAGCGGCTCGTCGTCGGACTGGAAGTAGCGGTCGGCGCTTCCCTCGGCCATCGCGGACAGCGAACCCATTCCGCGGTAGGCCTTGTAGCTGCGTCCCTGGTAGAGGATCGTTTCGCCGGGGCTTTCTTCGGTTCCGGCGAGCAGGGAACCGACCATCACGCTGTGGGCGCCGCAGGCAAGCGCCTTCGTCAGGTCTCCTGAGAACCGGATACCGCCGTCCGCGACCACCGGCAGGTCCCCTGCCGCCGAGGCCGCGTCGCGAATCGCCGTGACCTGGGGCATGCCTGCGCCGGTGACGACGCGCGTGGTGCAGATGCTGCCCGGGCCGATGCCGACCTTGATTCCGTCCGCGCCGCGTTCAACGAGCGCCCGCGCGCCTTCGGCGGTCGCCACGTTGCCGACCAGGAGCTGGGCGTCGGGCAGCGCCTCGCGGATTCGGGCCAAAGCACCGAGCACGCCGCGGCTGTGGGCGTGCGAGGAGTCCACGACCAGCACGTCGGCCTGGGCCGCGGCCAGAGCCCGCGCCCGTTCCAGGTAGTCGCCGGCCGTGCCGACCGCCGCCGCCACCCGCAGGCGACCGAGGTCGTCCTTGCAGGCGATCGGGTACTCCATCATCTTCTGGATGTCCTTGACGGTGATCAGGCCCTTCAGGTTGCCGTCGTCGTCCACGACCAGCAGTTTCTCGATCCGGTGCTGGTGAAGCTGCGCCTTGGCCTGTTCCAGCGTCGTTCCCTGGGGAACCGTGACCAGGTTCTCGCGCGTCATCAGCTCGGATACGGGACGGCTGGTGTTCGTCTCGAACCTGAGGTCGCGGTTGGTCAGGATGCCGACCAGGTGCCCTTCGCGGTCGGTGACGGGAACGCCGGAGATCTTGAAGCGGGCCATCAGGTCGAGCGCCTCGTGGATGCGCTGCTCGGGCCGGATGGTGATCGGGTTGACGATCATCCCGGCCTCGGAGCGCTTGACCCGGTCGACTTCGGTGGCCTGGGCTTCGACGGAGAGGTTCTTGTGGATGACCCCGATGCCGCCTTCCTGGGCCAGGGCGATCGCCAGCTCGGCCTCGGTCACGGTGTCCATCGCGGCCGAGATCAGAGGGATGTTGAGCTCGATCCCGCGCGTGACGCGGGTGGCGAGGCGGACATCGTTCGGATGCACCTCCGACAGGCCCGGGGCCAGGAGGACATCGTCGAAGGTGAGGGCGAGCGCGGGGGTGTCACCCCCTGAATCCGACGTTTCCATGCCGAACGCTATCAACTGGCAAGCTGTGGCGCACCCGGTCCCGGCGCTTCGGGTGGAAGGTTTCTACACGGCGACGGGGGCGCCGCAGCACTTCTTGTACTTCTTGCCGGATCCGCAGGGGCAGGGTGCGTTGCGGCCGACCTTGGCCTGGGAGCGGACGACGGTACGCGGCTTCTGTGGGCGCGCCGGCGGGCCGGCCGGGCCTTGCGACGGCGGGAACCCGGCGGGGGCGGGACCGGCGGGGCCACCGGCCGGCATGCCGGGCATGCCGGGTCCCGGACCAGGTTGCGGACCAGCCGGGGCAGCGGGCAGGCCGAGGGCGCTCGGGTGGCGGAAGCTCATGTCCGCGGGGCGCAGCGCCCGGCGCCGACGCTCCAGCTCGGCGATCTCCTCGGCGGAGATGGGACGCAGGCGGAACAGATCCTTGATGATCGTGTCCTCGATTCGTTCCTTCATCTCCGTGAACAGCTCGTAGCTCTCGCGCTTGTACTCGTTCTTCGGATCGCGCTGGCCGTAGCCGCGGAGGCCGATCCCCTCCTTCAGGTGGTCGAGGGCGAGCAGATGGTCCTTCCAGGAAGAGTCGACGACGCGGAGCATGTGGTGGCGCTCGGCGGCGCGTAGCGCCTCGGCGCCGTGCGCTTCCTCCTTCTCGCCGTAGCTCCGCTCGGCCGCCCCCAGGATCGCCTCGCGCAACTCTTCCGTGCCGAGTTCCTCCAACGGCTCCGCGAAGTTCCGTTCCTCGAGGTCGAAGAAGGTGCGGACCTCCGAACGGAGTTCGTCGATCTGCCAGTCTCGCGGGTCCGACCTGGCTGGACAGTGCCGGTCGATCAGGTAGTCGACAACGTCGCCGGCGATCCGGGTCACGTAGTCCCGTCCCTCGCGGCCGAGGAGGATGTCGCGGCGCAGCTCGTAGATCGCCTCGCGCTGCTTGTTCATCACGTCGTCGTACTCGAGCAGGTTCTTGCGGATCTCGAAGTTCCTGCCCTCGACCTGGGTCTGGGCGCGTTCGATCGCCCGGTTCACCATGCCCGCTTCGATCGGCACGCCCTCCTCCATGCCGAGGCGCTTCATCAGCGCCTGGACCCGGTCCGAGGCGAAGATGCGCATCAGGTCGTCCTGCAGGGAGAGGTAGAAGCGCGAGGAGCCCGGATCGCCCTGGCGGCCGGACCGGCCGCGAAGCTGGTTGTCGATGCGCCGCGACTCGTGCCGTTCCGTGCCGAGGATGTGCACGCCGCCGGCGGCGACGACTTCCTCCCGTTCCGCCGCGCAGAGCTCCTCGTACCGGGCGAGAGCCTCGGAAAAGCCCTCCTGGTCCTTCGCTTCGTCGACCTCGGCCCGGGCCAGTTGCTCGGGGCTGCCGCCGAGGACGATGTCCGTGCCGCGGCCCGCCATGTTCGTGGCGATCGTCACCGCGCCGCGGCGGCCGGCCTGGGCCACGATCGCCGCCTCGCGCTCGTGGTACTTGGCGTTCAGCACGACGTGCTGGACCCGGTTCTTCTTCAGGAGCCGCGACAGCATCTCGCTGTTCTCGATGGAGACGGTGCCGACCAGCACGGGTTGGCCGTGCTTCTGGCAGTCCTGGATCTCCTCGACGACGGCATTCCACTTCTCGGGCGCCGTGCGGTAGACGAGATCCGAGCGATCGTCGCGAATCATCGGTTCGTTCGTCGGCACGACGACGACGTCGAGGCTGTAGATCTGGCTGAACTCGCCCGCCTCCGTGTCGGCCGTGCCGGTCATGCCGGCCAACTTCTCGTACATGCGGAAGTAGTTCTGGAAGGTGATCGTCGCCAGGGTCTGGTTCTCGCGCTCGATCCGCACGCCTTCCTTCGCCTCGACTGCCTGGTGCAGGCCGTCGGACCAGCGCCGGCCGGGCATCTTGCGGCCGGTGAACTCGTCGACGATCACGACCTGGCCGTTCTCGATCAGGTACTCGACATCGCGGCGGTAGAGGTGGTGCGCTCGCAGTCCCTGGTTGACCGCGTGCAGCACGTCCATGTTCTCCATCTCGAACAGGTTGCCTACGCCGAGGAGTTTCTCGACCTTGGCGGCGCCCTCGTCGGTGAGAGTCGCCGTGTGCGCCTTTTCGTCGCAGACGAAATCGCCCGTCGTGTATTTCCGGTCGCCTTCGCGAATCTCCTCGCCGCGTTCGAGTCTGGGGATGATTCGGTTGACGAGCGTGTACTTCTCGGTGGACTGCTCGGACGGTCCCGAGATGATCAGGGGCGTTCTGGCCTCGTCGATGAGGATCGAGTCGACTTCGTCGACGATCGCGAAGTGGTGGCCCCGCTGGACCATCGACTCCAGCGTGAACTTCATGTTGTCGCGCAGGTAGTCGAAGCCGAGTTCGTTGTTCGTGCCGTACGTGATGTCGGCGCCGTAGGCCTGCTGGCGCTCCCGATCGGTCAGGCCGTGCTGGATCACGCCGACGTCGAGACCGAGGAAGCGGTAGATCTGTCCCATCCACTCGGCATCGCGCCGCGCCAGATAGTCGTTCACGGTGACCACGTGGACGCCGTTGCCGGCGAGGGCGTTGAGGTAGACGGGCAGGGTGGCGACCAGGGTCTTGCCCTCGCCGGTCTTCATCTCGGCGATCTTTCCCTGATGAAGGACGACCCCGCCCAGCAACTGGACGTCGTAGTGCCGCATGCCCAGGGTGCGGCGAGAGGCCTCGCGAACGGTGGCGAAGGCGGGAACCAGCAGGTCGTCGAGGCCGGCGCCCTGCTCGAGGCGGGTTCGAGCCTCGCCGGTGCGGGCTCGCAACTGGTCGTCGGTCAGGGCTTCGAGTTCCGGCTCGAGGGCGTTGATTCCGTCCACGAGCGGCTGAAGCCGCTTCAGATCGCGGTCGTGCTTGCTGCCGAAGACCTTGGTGATCGTCTTTGAGATCATGGGCTCGTTGCCATCGGTCCGCGCGACGGTGGCGCCGACCGAATGCCGGGAAGAAGGCTGGGAATCCTAACGCGGCGGTTCGTTACGCAGCGGGCTCTCAGCCCTGGTCCCGCAGGTACTCGAACGGGTTGCGGGGGTCGCCTTCGAGTCGAACCTCGTAGTGCAGGTGGTAACCCGTCGCCCGTCCGGAGTTGCCGACCCGGCCCAGGACGTCGCCGCGATGGACTTCCCGGCCCTCCTCGACGAGGATCTCGGCCAGGTGCCCGTACCGCGTCTCGTAGCCGAAGCGGTGGAGGACGTAGACGGCCCGGCCCAGGTTGCCCATTCGCTCGGCGCGGACGACGATCCCGTCCGCTGTCGCACGCACCGGAAAACCGCGATCCGCGGAGATGTCGAGACCGGAGTGGTGGGCCCGCTGGCCGGTGATCGGATCGCGCCGGAATCCGAAGCCGCTGTTGATGACGCCGCGCACCGGCCAGATCATCGGGGTCGAGTCGAGGACGAGCTGGCGTTCCTGGAACGCGCTGTCGACCGCGTCGAGCCGACCGCCAAGCAGCGACGCCCGTGTCTCCAGCAGGGACAGATCGGAACTGTCCGGCGTGCTCAGGCTCGTGAAGGTGCCCCCGGCGCCGGCTTCCGACAGTCGACTCTCCGGCTCGCCGCCGACGATCTGCTCGAGTCCGGCGACGATCGCGAGGTCGCGGGTGCGGTCCTCCGCTTCGGTCAACGCCTGCTGCAGGCGGGAGACGCTCGCCTCGAAGGAGGCGTTGGAGCGGCGCAGATCCACGTTCTCGCGCTGGATCCGCTCCAGGTCGCGGAGCTGGACCGCCGATCGGACCTGATAGACGGTAACCCAGCCGGTAACGCCGAGCACGAGCGCGCCTGCCACCGCGATGGCGGCCAGCCAGCGGCTGCTGATCCGGAACTGCCGCGTTCGCCTCATCGAGTGAGGCACGAATACGACCGTGTGAGTCCTGGGCGGCATATCGACCGGGATCGATTTTAGCAGCAAACGCCTGAGCCGTCAGAGCGGCGGCCGGGCGAGGCGGAGGGTAGCCCCGCCCGGCCGCCGTGCGCGTCGACGTCATGGGTTGTGGCGGTCCAGCGGCCGGTACTGGATCGCTTCCGCAACGTGGGTGACGTCGATCCGCCGGGATGAGTCCAGATCGGCAATCGTGCGAGCCACCTTGAGTGCCCGGGCCAGCGCCCTGGCCGACATGGCCAGGCGCTCGAAGGCCGCGTCGAGCAGGCTCTGGGCCGATTCGGTGGGTTGGCAGTGCTCCTCCAGATCCCGGCGCGACATGGCGCTGTTCAGGGGCGCCGGATGGCCGGCGGGGAAGCGGAAGGCCTGGGTGCGGCGCGCCGCCGCGACCCTCTCGGCGATCTCGGCGGAGCTCTCGCAAGCCGGTCCCTTCAGGTCCTCCAGGCTGGGAACCGGCATCTCGACGTGGAGATCGATCCGGTCGAGCAGGGGGCCGGATAGCCGCCGCCGATAGCGGTCGACGTCTCCCGCCGCGCAGACGCACTCGGCCCGGGGATCACCGAGGTGGCCGCAGCGGCAGGGGTTGCAGGCGGCGACGAGCGTGAACCGGGCGGGGAAGGTGAGCCGGGCCTTCGCCCGGACCACCGTGACGAGGCCGTCCTCGAGCGGCTGACGGAGCGCCTCGAGCGCGTCGCGCCGGAACTCGGGCAGTTCGTCCAGGAACAGGACTCCGGCGTGCGCCAGGCTGATTTCTCCGGGTCGGGGAACAGATCCGCCGCCGATCAGACCCGAAGAGGAAACGCCGGCATGCGGGCTGCGAAAGGGGCGAGTCCAGACCAGTCCACCGGCGCCGTGCCCGAGGCCGGACATGGAGTGGATCTTCGTCACCGTGATCGCCTCCGCGTCGGTGAGTGGCGGCAGGATTCCGGGCAGGCGCCGGGCGAGCATCGTCTTGCCGGTTCCTGGCGGCCCGACAAAGAGGACGTTGTGGCCGCCGGCCGCGGCGAGTTCCAGGGCCCGCTTGGCCGTTTCCTGGCCGCGGACGTCCGAGAAGTCGGGCTCGGCGCCGTCCGTGCTCCGCCGCGGCGGCATGGCCGTCGCCGGCGTGAGCACGCGGTCGCCCGTCAGGTGTTCGATCGCCTCACGGAGGTGGGCGACGGGGATCACCTTCGTGCCGGCGATCGAAGCGGCCTGCCGGCTGTTCGCCGCCGGCAGAAGGACCTCGCGGATGCCGAGTCTGCTTGCCAGCTCCGTGATGGACAGGGCGCCTCGAACGGGGCGCACCTCGCCGTCGAGGCCCAGTTCGCCACAGGCCATCCGGCCCTCGAGGGACTCGGCGGAGAGTTCGCGATTGGCGGTCAGCAGCCCGAGAGCGATCGGCAGGTCGAGCTGATTGCCTTCCTTGCGCAGATCCGCGGGCGCCAGGTTGATGACGACGTTGCGGCTCTGGAGGTCGTAGCCGCTGCTCCGTATCGCCGCCCGCACGCGGTCGCGGCTCTCCCGCACCGCGGTGTCGGGCAAGCCGATCAACTGCATCGCCGGCAGGCCGAAGTAGGCCGCGACTTCGACCTGGACCTCTCGCGCCTCGACGCCCCAGGGCGTCGCGGAGTTCATGTACGCGATCACATGGACTAAGACGCAAGGCCGCTCCGGAAGCCTGTTCGACTACCCGGACGCAATGAGAGCGCAGGCGAAAGACCTGCGCTCTCAGAGTGTCCCGGGCTCGGGATGGATGCGTCTTCGCGGTAGGCGATCTATGCCCGTTGGGCCCCGACTCGTTCTGGCTTGCCCCGGCGCGGTCCGTTCGGACGGCTCGGGCGGTTCAGTCGACGGTCGAGCGGCCGAAAGTCATGGGTCCACTCAAGCCCTGGACTCGGCGGCCCCCGGTCTGGCTCCCGCGCCGATCAGCGTCGGGCCAACCGGGGGCTGAAGATGGCCCGGCGGTGTCATGGAACCTCCTTCCGTTTCATCGATGAAACCACGCTAGGGGGGCGGCGGAAGGTTGTCAAGCAACCGACCGGTCGGATGGTTCCGGGGCAGTCCGTGGCGTAGACTGCCGGCGATCGGACGGAGAGCAGTCGGGAGGTGGTTGCGGCGGTCGAGCGCGGGCTCAGAATGCGAGGCCTCAGGTGGTTTCTGCGCCTGCTGGCGAGGTTGTTCTTTCGCAGCGTCGAGGTGGTCGGCAGCGAGAACGTGCCGCGGGAGGGAGGCGGTCTGCTCGTTGCCTGGCACCCCAACGGTCTGGCCGACGGCATCCTGCTTCTCGGCTTCTGTCCCCGCTCCGTGACCTTCGGCGCCCGCCACGGCCTGTTCCGACTCCCGATCGTCGGCTGGTTGTTGCGCGGCGCCGGCGCCGTGCCGCTGTACCGTCGCCGGGACCGGGGCGAGGCAGGCGCCCGCATGAGCGACGAGGAGCGGCGGGCGGCGAACCACCGGAGTCTTGGCGCGCTGGCTGGCTCCGCGCGGCAGTCCTTCGTCGCCATCTTCCCGGAAGGCGCGACGCACGACGAGCCCCAGTTGCTCGAGCTGCGGGCCGGTGCGGCGCGGCTGTTCCAGCTCGCCCGGGAGGGCGGCGGCGATCCCCTGCTGGTGCCGGTGGGACTTCACTACGAACGCAAGCACGCTTTCCGTTCCCGGGCACTGCTGGCGTTCTATCCGCCGGTCGAGCTGCCGGAGAATCTGCGTCCCGAGACCTTCGTGGACCGGCTGACCGGGCTGATCCAGGAGCACCTCATCGAGGTCACCCATCCGACCGAGAGCTGGGAGCTTCACCGGGCAATGGAACAGGTGCGGTCCCTGGTGCGGGCGGAGCAGGCAGCCCGCGAAGGCGTTTCGCGACTTCGCCGGGCGCCGATGCAGGAGCGCGATGCGGGCTTCGCGCGGGTTTGGGCGGGCTATCGAAAGCAGCGTGCGATCGATCCCGGCGTCGTGGACCGGCTGGTTGCTCGGGTGACCCGCTACGGGGAGGCCCTGCGGTTGCTGGGCCTGAGCGATCGGGACCTGGACGGCGCTCCGCTCGGGCGCACGGTCTGGCGCGTGATGCTCCTTTGCGTCGAAGCGCTGCTCATGCTCCTCTTGCTGCCGACGGTCGTCCTGATCGGCAACCTCGTCAACCTTCCGGCCGCGCTGCTCGTCGCTCTCGGTGCGAGAAAGCTGTCCGTGACCCGCAAGGAACAGGCGGGCCTGAAGATGTTCCTGGGGCTGATCATCCTGCCGATGGCCTGGATGGCGGCCAGCCTGGCGGTAGGCCTGGCCTGGACCGAGCCTCTGCCCGGCTTCGACTGGAGGCCCGAGGCCCTGTGGGTGCGTGTCGCGGGGATGCTGGCTTTGTGCGTGCTCTCCGCCCTGCTGGGCCTCCGCTACCACCGGTTCATTGCCGAAGTCGGTCACGGTCTGCGGGCGCTCTGGGTCGGCGGATTCCGCAGGGGTGCGGTGAAACGGCTGCGCCGGCAGCGTTCGCTCCTGTACGACGAGGTGATCGGCCTGGTGGCGGTTCTCGACGTGTGACGGGTCCCGATTGTTGTAGCCTCCCGGTGCCATGGGGCGGGTCATCGTTGCCTTCTTGGGACGCCTTGCCCGTTCCGGCCCTGCACGGCCGTTGCGGTTGGCGCTGCGCCGCGTCATCGGCACGGGTGCTTACGACCGTTTCCGCCTGGCGGTGTGGGCGCGGGCGAAGGAGGTCGTGAGGGTGGATCCGCTTCACGCCGACATCCTGCCGTTGATCGAGAAACTCGATGCCGCCGGACGCCTGAGGGCCGGCGCCGCGAGGAGGCTGCGATCGGCGGCCAGGGGGATTCGCGCCGAGGTGAGGCGGGAAGCACGGGGCGCCTGAGGCCGCCATGCGCGTCGGTTTCGACGTGAGCAAGCTGTTCGGCCCGCGGGACGGCGTAGCCAGGTACTCGGCCAGCCTGCTGGAGGCGCTGGCGGAGCTGTCGGAGGAGCGCGACGGCATACCGGACCTCGTTCTGTATGCGCTCGATGCGGAGGTCGACGCTGGCGACTGGAAGCGGCTTCTGGAGGGACTGCCGGGGAACGTCCGGCGCGGACCGGGCCGCTGGCCGCGGCGCCGGCATCTCGATCTGTTCCACATACCGACTTTCGCCGACCCCGCCTGCTTCGACGGTCCGGTCGTGTTCACGATCCACGATCTGACCTTTCTCACTCACCCGCGGTTTCACGTGCCCGCGAACCGCAACCAGTGCCTGCTGGCGACGCTGCGGGCGGTGTCGCAGGGGGCCACGGTGATTGCCGTGTCGGAGGCCACGGCCGAGGAGGTGCGGAAGTGGTTCGTGTTGCCGGACGACCGGCTGCGGGTGGTCTACGAGGCGGCCTCGGCCGCCTTCGCGGCGTTCGATGGCCCCGACCTCGAGGTGGCGAAGGCGCGGCTCGCGGAGCGTTTCGGTCTCGACGGACCGTTCGTTCTCTCGGTGGGAACGCTTGAACCGCGCAAGAACATCGCCCGGCTGATCGAGGCGTACGGCGGTCTCGGTCCGGACTTGCGGACCCGAACCCCGCTGGCGTTGGTCGGCGGCGGCGGCTGGAAGCGGGAGGCCGTGTTCGCGGGCGACTGGCCGGCTTTCGTGCGCCGGCTCGGCGCCGTGTCGGAGGAGGACCTGATCGCTCTCTACAACGTCGCCTCGGTGGTGGCCTATCCATCGCTGGTCGAGGGTTTCGGGCTGCCGGTGGTCGAGGCGATGGCCTGCGGCACGCCGGTCCTGACCTCGAACCGGTCGTCACTGGCCGAGGTGGCTGGAGATGCCGCCCTGTGCGTCGATCCGTTCGACGTGGCGGCGATCCGCCGCGGTCTCGACACCCTGCTGCGAGAGCCCGCGCGGCGGGATCACTACCGGCGGGCCGGCCTGGAACGCGCGGCCACGTTCTCCTGGCGGCGGGCCGCCGAGGAGGTGGTCGGCATCTACGCCGAGCTCGCGGGCGGGTGCTAGGGTGAGGCTCGCGGAGGAACTGTCTATGCCTGCTTGTCGTGTCGGATTGACGCTTGTTCTCCTCTTGATTCCGGCCGCCCTTCCGGTTGTGGGCCAGGAGGCGGGATTGCACCGGGAGGTTCCTTCGGCGGAGGACTTCCGGCTCCTCAACGTCCGGGTTCGCGGCGAAGCTCTCGACGGCCGCGCCGCGCTGCGGGTAGCCGGCGATCCGGAGGTGCTCGGCACGATCGTCGCGGAGCGCCGGGAGGTGGTCGCGGAACTGCGCGCTCGCGGCGGAAGACCGGGCCCGGCCGCTTTCGAGGAGTCGCGGAGGGACTTCCTCGCCATCGTCGAGGACGTGGAGTTCGGAGACGGAACGATCGAAGTCGAACTCGCCGGCCAGCCGGCGCCGGGCGCCCAGGGTGGCGCGCGCGGCTTCGTCGGCGTCGCTTTCCGGGTGCAGGAGGACGACGAGACTTACGACTGCTTCTATCTGCGACCGACCAACGGCCGGGCGGAGGACCAGCTCCGCCGGAACCACAGCGCGCAGTACATCTCCCACCCGCACTGGACCTGGTTCCGGTTGCGGGAGGAGACGCCGGCCCAGTACGAGACCTACGTTGACATCGGTCCGGCCGAGTGGATCTCCGTGAAGATCGAGGTGACGGGCGAGAAGGCCAGGCTGTATGTGAACAGCGCGGCCCAGCCGACGCTGATCGTCAACGATCTGAAGTCCGGAGCGGATGGCCGGGGCAAGGTCGCGCTGTGGATGGAAGGTTCGACCGTGGCCCACTTCCGCAACCTGCGGATCTCGCCGGCGGAGTAGGGGGGTGGTGGGCCGTTCGGGCGATCGCCGGTTGCCGCGGACCGGGACCTGAGACGACCGCGATGCGCCAGTACCTGGACCTGTTGCGCGAAGTGCTGGAAGAGGGCGTGGTCCGCGACGACCGCACCGGCACGGGGACCCGCAGCGTCTTCGGCCGGCAGTTGCGCTACGACCTTGCGGACGGGTTTCCGGTGCTGACGACGAAGCGCCTGCACCTGCGGTCGATCATCGTCGAACTGCTGTGGTTTCTTCGTGGCGAGACGAACATCGACTACCTCCATCGGCACGGCGTGTCGATCTGGGACGAATGGGCGGACGAGAACGGTGACCTCGGTCCCGTGTACGGTTCCCAGTGGCGCTCATGGCCGACTCCGGACGGCCGGTCGATCGACCAGATCGCCGCGGTGATCGAGCGCATCCGGACCGAGCCGACGTCACGACGCCTGATGGTCAGTGCCTGGAACGTCGCCGAGGTCGACTCGATGGCCTTGCCACCCTGTCACGCGCTGTTCCAGTTCTACGTCGCCGCCGGCCGCCTGTCGTGCCAGCTCTACCAGCGGAGCGGCGACCTCTTTCTGGGAGTGCCCTTCAACATCGCGTCCTACTCGCTGCTCCTGATGATGGTCGCCCGGAACTGCGGACTGGAGGCCGGGGAGTTCGTCCACACGTTCGGTGACGCCCACCTGTACAGCAACCACGTGGATCAGGCCCGCGAGCAGTTGACCCGGAAACCCCGTCCACTGCCCAGGATGCTCATCAACCCGGACGTCGACTCCGTGTTCGACTTCACGCTCGACGACTTCGAGCTCGTGGGCTACGAGCCTCATCCGCCGATCCGGGCCGCGGTCGCGGTCTGAGGCGGCAGGAGGGAAGGGGCAGTGAGAGTCTCGGCGATTCTGGCCGCGGCGACGAACGGCGTGATCGGGATCGAGGGTCAACTGCCCTGGCGGCTCAAGACCGACGTCCGGCGTTTCAAACGGCTGACCACGGGCCACCACGTGGTGATGGGCCGGTGCACCTGGGAGGAGATCGGCTGCCGGCCGCTGCCGGGCAGGACGTGTGTCGTGCTGAGCAGGCAGGCCGGGTTCGAGGCTCCCGGAGCCGAGGTGCAGCGCTCGCTCGAAGCGGCGATCGAGGCGGCCCGCCGGGCGGGCGAGGAGGAGCTGTTCGTGATCGGCGGCGCCGGGTTGTTCAGCGCGGCGTTTCGCTTGGCGGACCGCGTGTACCTGACGCGTGTACTGGCCGAGGTCGAAGGCGACACGGCGGTCGATCTGTCTCCGCTCGACGACTGGCGGTCGGAGAGGACGGAGGATGTGCCGGCAGGCTCGGAAGACGACCATCCCACCCGCTTCGAAGTCCTGGCGCCGCCGGCGGGCGGCCGGTGAGCGAGGGACCCGCCAAACCGGGCAGCCGTGCCGACCTGCTGGTCGGCTGGGCGCTCGAAGCGGGTTTCGACCGTGCGGGCATCGCCACGCTGGCGCCGCAAGCGGGAACCGGCTCCTCCTTCCTGCGCAGACTGGAACGGGGCCTCTTCGCCTCGATGGCCTGGCTCGGCCGCCGCCCGAACCGCCGGGTGGTCCCGGCCACGCTTCTCGACGGCGCCAGGTCGGCGCTCTGTGTCGCGCTTCACTACCACCCCCTGGAAGGTGAGCCGGAACCGGCGGGCGACCTCTGGCCGCGGGTGGCGCGCTATGCCCGTGGAGACGACTACCACGACGTGATGGAGCGTCGTCTGCGGCGGCTTTCCTCGCGTATCCGGGAGGCGTTCCCGGGCGCCGGCACCCGCCTCTACGTCGACACGGGGCCCGTGCTGGAGCGGACCCTGGCGGCGCGTGCCGGCCTCGGCGCAGTGGCCAAGAACACTCAGTTGCTCGACCGGAGCGGCTCCTGGTTCCTGCTCGGCGAACTGTTCCTGACCCTGGAGCTGGAGCCGAGCGAGCCGCTGGCCGAGGATCTCTGCGGAGACTGCCGGCGGTGCCTCGAGGCCTGTCCGACCGGAGCGCTGCCGGAACCCTACGTGCTGGACGCGGAGCGGTGCATCAGTTACTGGACGATCGAGCACCGCGGGGAGTTGCCGGAGAGGGCGCGCACGATGGTCGGCGACTGGGTGTTCGGTTGCGACATCTGCCAGGAGGTCTGCCCCTGGAACCAGCACCGGGCGGCCCCCGTCGAACGGCAGCGGGCAGGGATCTTCGGACTTCCGCCAGACCGCGCCGAACTGGACCTGACCGCCCTCCTGTCGATTTCCGAGGAGGGCTACCGCCGCCGTTTTCGGCATAGCCCGATGAAGCGTGCGGGCAGGTCGGGCCTGCGACGCAACGTGGCCGTGGCGATGGGCAATCGGGCGGACCAGGCCTACGCCGCGGCCCTCGAACGGGCTCGGGAGAGCGACGATCCGGTTGTCGGCAGCCATGCGGAATGGTCGCTGGACCGCCTGGCCGAGGGCAGCGGCGGGGGCCGTAAGTTACCTGAAATCAGGGACTAAGGGCGGTCGAATCGAGCCGATTCGCGAACCTCCAAGCGGTTGACCACGTAGTGCCGCGTCCCTATACTTGTTCGTCTGACCCCGGTGCCGGTTCGTCCTTGGGCGACTGCCTGTGGTGGCTCGTCCCGGGGCACGACTGTCGCCGTCCGAAGCACATTGAAACGCCTACCGCTGCCGTCGAGACACTGCGGCGAGAACACAGGAACTCATGGAACCCACTGAAGAACACACGACCGAGGCGCTTCCCCTGGAAGCGTCCCCAGCGGACGCGCTTCCACCGGAAGCGCAGGTACAGGACGGGGACAACCTGTCCTACGAGCAGCTCGTCGAGATGTACGACGACAGCATGCGGCATCTCAACGAAGGCGAGATCGTCGCCGGAACGGTGATCGCGATCACGGCCAACGATGTCGTCGTGGATGTCGGCTACAAGTCCGAGGGGCTGGTACCGATTCACGAGTTTACCTCTCGGGACGGCGAGCTCCAGATCGGCGTCGGCGACGAGGTCGAGGTCCTGCTCGAGCAGACGGAAGGCGCGGACGGGCATGTGATGCTCTCGAAGGTCAAGGCCGAACGCATGCGCATCTGGGCCCAGGTCGAGACGAGCTTCAAGGAAGGCAAGGTGATCAAGGGCCGTGTGATCGACCGGATCAAGGGTGGGCTGACCGTCGATGTCGGCCTGCGTGCCTTCCTGCCGGGCTCCCTGGTCGACATCAAGCCCGTCAAGTACCTCGAGTCGTTCAAGGGCGAGGAACTCGAGTTCAAGGTCATCAGCCTGGACCGTCGCCGCAACAACATCGTGCTGTCGCGCCGTGCGGTGCTGGAGAAGGAGTACGCCAAGAAGAAGGCCGAGACCCTGACGAAGTTGAAGGAGGGTGTGCGGCTCCCGGGCGTGGTCAAGAACATCACCGACTACGGCGTGTTCGTGGACCTGGGCGGCATCGACGGCCTGCTCCACATCACGGACATTTCCTGGGGCCGTGTGAACCATCCGTCGGAGCACTTCGCCGTGGGCGACGAGGTCGAGGTCGTCGTGCTGCGCTTCGATCCCGAGACGGAGCGCGTCTCGCTCGGCTTCAAGCAGACCACCGAGGATCCGTGGACCTTGGTCGACAAGAAGTACCCCCTGGGTTCACGAGTGCGGGGCCGGGTGGTCAGCCTGGTCGACTACGGCGCCTTCGTCGAACTGGAGGAGGGTGTCGAAGGTCTGGTCCACGTGAGCGAGATGTCGTGGACGAAGAAGGTCGTGCCGCCGTCGAAGATCGTCAGCGTCGGTCAGGAAGTCGACGCGATCGTCTCGGAACTCGACATGAGCCAGCGCCGGATCAGCCTGTCCCTGCGCCAGGTCGAGTCGAATCCCTGGGAGGACCTGGCGGCCCGCTTCCCGGTCGGCACCATCGTGGAGGGCCGCGTCAGGAACCTGACCGAGTTCGGCGCCTTCGTGGAGATCACGGAGGAGATCGACGGGCTGGTCCATGTTTCGGACATGAGCTGGACGAAGCGTGTCAAACATCCGAGCGAAGTCCTCGCCAGGGGCGACGCCGTCCGGGCCCGGATCACCAACATCGACGTCACGGGCCAGCGCGTGTCTCTCTCGATCAAGGACTTCCTGCCGAACGAGTGGCAGGACTTCGTGGATGGCCACAGCGTAGGCGACGACATCGTCGGCAGAGTGGTCAACGTGACCGACTTCGGGCTCTTCATCGATGTCTACGACGGGCTGGAAGGTCTGGCCCACGTCAGCGAAGTGGATGTTCCGGGGGGCAAGCTCGAGGACCACTACCGGATCGGCGAGTTCGTCCGTGCGCGCATCCTGCGCATCGAGGACGAGGACAAGAAGGTCGGGCTGACGTTGCGCGGCGTGACCGAGCTGAGCGACGAGGAGGCCGAGGAGCTGTCCGCGGAACGGGAGCGGAAGCTCGCCGCGGCTCGTGCCGCGGCGGCCGCGGCGGAGGAAGAGGCCGAGGAAGACGCCGAGGAAGACGCCGAGGAGGAAGGGGACGCCGCCGGCGAGGCTGAGGTGTCCGAGGCGGAGGAGCCGGCGGAAGCGGCCACGGAGGACGTCGCCGAAGACGCCGCCGAGATGAGCGCGGCCTCTCCGGAGGGCGATGAGGTTGAGGCGGCCGAAGAGGCGGTCGAAGAGGCCGAGCCGGAAGCCGCCGCCAGCGAGAGTCCATCGGACGAGGAACCGAGGGGAACCGGCTAGGACCTGTTGGACCTGTGGGAGGAGCCGAGAATGAAAGACGCGATCCAGTTCCCTTCCGACATCCGCCACGGCGTGACGAAGGCCCAGTTGGTCGAGGAGGTGGCACGTAGCGCCAACCTCACCAAGAAGGACGCCGAGGTCATCGTCAGCACGGTCTTCGAGAGCATCGTCGACTCCCTGAAGGACGGCGACAAGATCGAGCTTCGCGGATTCGGGAGCTTCCGCATTCGGGAACGGGGGTCCCGGATCGGCCGGAATCCGAAGACAGGTGCTCGCGTCGACGTCCCTTCCAAGAAGATCCCGTACTTCAAGCCTGGCAAGGAACTCAGGGAACGTCTCAACTCCGACGAGTAGGTCCGCCCGGGGCTGAGAGCAGCAGCCAGGTCCCGTGGCCGAGCCCGCCGCCGCGCAACGCATGACGACGACTCCGCCTCCTGCCGGCTCGCCTCCGCAACCCCAGGGACTCGTTCGGCAGATCGTGGTCGCGGTCGCGGCCTGGGCCGTGCCCGGGTCCGGTCACCTGTTGCTGAAGAAACCCCGCCGGGCCGCCGTCGTCTGCGGCGTGGTCCTGTTTTCCTTCCTGTTCGGGTGCTGGCTGCGTGGCCATCTCTACGTCGTCATTCCCGAGCAGCCGCTCAGCCGTCTCGCGACGCTGAGCTCGATGGGCGCGGGGGCTCCCTACTTTCTCGCCCGCTACGTGGTGGAGTATCAAGGCGACATCCTCTCTTCGACATTCGAGTACGGCAAGGCCTTCCTGCTCACCGCCGGTCTTCTGAATCTGCTCGCCGTACTCGACGCCTGGGACATCGCCAGCGGCTCGAAGGACTGATCCAGTGCTGACGAGTCACTTTGCCCTCATGGTGATCTACGCTCTGCAGGTCAGCCTGTTCTTTGCCGTGCTCTGGCGGCGGCGATTCAGGGACAGGGCGCGGCTCTTCCTGCAGATGATGATCGGCATGGTCGGCGGGGGCCTGGTGCTCGCCTGGTTGATGTTCCCGTTTCCATGGTCGCCGCCAACGCCGATTCCCTGAGCGTTCTGATTTCCGCCGGCGAGGCGTCGGGCGACCGTCATGCCGCGGGCCTCATGGAGGCGGCGGCCCGTCTGACCGGGGACCGCAAGCGAATCCGCTTCTTCGGGCTCGGTGGCGACGCGATGGCCGCGGCCGGCCTGGAGCCTGTCGCGCACAGCGACGAGGTCGCGGTCGTCGGCATAGCCGAGGTCGTCCGCGAACTGCCGCGCATCCGCCGTGTGTTCCGCAAGCTGTTGCTGGCGACCGAAACGCGCCGGCCCAGCCTGGCCGTTCTGGTCGATTTCCCCGACTTCAACCTGAGGTTGGCACGTTGCCTGCGTCGCCGTGGCATACCGGTTCTGTACTACGTGTCGCCCCAGGTGTGGGCGTGGCGGCGGCGGAGGGTACGGACGATCGCGCGCCTCGTCGATCGCATGCTCGTGCTCTTCCCGTTCGAGGTCGACGTGTACCGGGGACATGAGCTCCACGTGGATCACGTGGGGCACCCTCTCGTCGACGACGTGCCGGAGCTCGAGTCGGCTTGGGAGCGGCAGGACGGCGTGCCCGAACGACCGGTGCTGGCGCTTCTTCCGGGTTCGCGAAACAGCGAGGTTCGGCGAATCCTGCCGCCGATGCTGCGAGCGGCCGCCGAGCTGATCGGGACGGCGGAACGCGCCGGCCGGGTTCGTCTGATTCTGGCGCCTACGGTCGATCCGGAGCTGGTGCGCCGGTTGATCGCCAGCGGGCCCCTTGACGGTGACGAACTGGACGTGGTGCGCGCCGACCGGTTCGCCGCGGTCGCGGGTTCCCACCTCGCGCTCTGCGCCTCCGGAACGGCCACTCTCGAGGTCGGGCTTCTCGGGACTCCGATGGTCGTGGTCTACCGGGTGTCGCCGCTGACCTACGCGGTCGGACGTCTCCTGGTCGACCTGCCGTTCGTCAGCCTGGTGAACCTCGTGCTCGGCCGCCAGGTCGTGCCGGAGCTGTTGCAGGCGGAGGCGGATCACGAACGGATGGCCGCTGCGGCCACCAGACTGCTGAGCCGCCGAACTCGGATCGATGCCATGCGTGCGGCGCTGGCCGGACTGCGGCTCACCCTGGGCGCGTCCGGAGCGAGCGAACGAGCGGCCGGTTGCCTGCTCGACGAACTGGGACTTCTGGAGGCCGGCCGAGCGCCGGGGACAGTGAAGGAGTGATCCGGCGGTGAGGAGCATGACCGGCTACGGCGAGGCGACGGCAACCCTCCGCCGCCATCGGGTGACGGTCACGGCGCGGTCCGTGAACCACCGCAACCTGGATGTCGTCGTACGCGTGCGGAACCCATTCAGGACCCTCGAACCCGAACTGCGGTCCGCGGTCGCGGCCGAAGTCCGGCGTGGCCGGGTGGAGATCGGGGTCGAGACGGAGTCGACGGGGGACGCGGCCGGGTTCGACGAGACGGACGCGGCGGTGGAACGGCTGCAGCAGACCGTGCGGCACTGGCGCCGACGGGGAATCGTCACCTCGGGGTTGAGCGCCGGGGAGCTCCTCTCCGCGGTCCGAGCTCTCCGGGCGGAATCCGGGACCGGCGCGGCCGGTCCGGAAGAGCGAGCGCTGGTGATGGAAACGTGCCGGCGCGCGATGGCGTCTCTGGTGGTCGAACGGGAACGGGAAGGGGAGGTTCTGGCCGACTCGCTGAACGGACATCTGGTCTCCCTGCGCGCTTGCGTCGGCGCTCTGGCGGCGCGGCGGAGCGAGGTCGTCGAAGAGACGGCCGGAGAACTCGAACGGCGGATCGGAGAACGGCTGGGAGTCGGCGCCCCGCTCGACCCGGCACGCCTCGTGCAGGAGGTCGCCTTGCTCGTGGAGCGCAGCGACACCTCCGAGGAGCTGGAGCGCCTCGATGGCCATCTGGAGGGCTTCGAGGCGGCGATGAAGGAGGGGACCGCGGTCGGGAGGAGGCTCGTCTTCCTGAGCCAGGAGATTCTCCGCGAACTGAACACGGTCGGTTCGAAGTGCCGGGATCTCGAGATGCAGCGAGGCGTGGTCGAAGGTAAGGTGCTGTGCGAGCAGTTGCGCGAACAGGCGCAGAACGTCGAATGACTGCGGGCGGATGAAGGGCGTGGAGAGAGAACCGGACGCCGGGGTGGAGCCGGTCGCCGCCAGGGGGGAGTTGTTCATTCTCTCGGCGCCGTCGGGCGCCGGCAAGACAACCCTGGTCCACCACGCCATGAAACTCCTCGACCGTGTCGAGTTCTCGATCAGCCACACGACCCGCCGGCCCCGGGAAAACGAGCGGGACGGGGACGACTACCACTTCGTCGATCGGACGACGTTCGACCGGATGGTGGCCGACGGCCGGTTCCTCGAGTGGGCGGAGGTTCACGGCAATCGCTACGGCACGGTGGTGGACGAAGTACTGCCGCGCGTCGAGCGGGGAGTCGACGTCCTCCTCGACATCGACGTGCAGGGCGCGAAGCAGGTGATGTCCCTGCCGGGCGGCGCGGAGGGCATCCTCCAGACCGCGGTCTGGGGGATCTTCGTCATGCCGCCCAGCTACGACGCGCTGGTGTCCCGGCTACGGGGCCGGGACCTGGACGATGCGCCCGAGATCGCCCAGCGTCTGGCGGGTTCGCTGGCCGAGATGGACCGGGTCCGCGACTACGACTATGTTATTGTCAATGACCGCGCTGAGGCCGCCAGCAGGATCCTGGCGGCCATCATTCTCGAGAAACGACAGCGAAGGGGGCGGATGCGGGAACGCGTCGATCGCGTTCTCGCGGACTTTCATGCACATGGAACGTATTCCTGAGAAGATCGACAGCAAGTTCCGGTACGTGCTCCTGGCCGCGCGGCGAGCCGAGCAACTGATCCGGGGGGCTCCGGAGCGGATGCAGCGGGAAAGCCCGAAGTTCGCCCGGCATGCGATGAAGGAGATCGCGAACGAACTCGTCGACTGGGACTACGGCGAGGCGCCCGAATCCTCCGATGCGGACGGTGCCGACGAGGATGGAGCGGACGCGGAGAACGGCGGTCTGAGTCCCCCCAGTACCGTCAACTAGGGACCGTCCCGCGTGCCTGAACGGGCGGCCAGGATCCTCCTGGGGATCACCGGCGGTATCGCCGCCTACAAGGGCGCTTACCTGGTCCGCCGCCTGCGGGAGCACGGCCTTGAAGTACGCTGTGCGCCCACCTTGGCTGCGGAGAGTTTCGTCTCTCCCCTGACTCTGGAGGTGCTGAGCGGCGATCGCGTCTACGGCCAGGAGTACCTGGCGCGCGACGGCGGCAGCGACGGCGCGGAGTTGCACGTCGACGCCGCGCAGTGGGCCGACCTGCTGTGCGTCGCGCCGGCGACCGCGAACACGCTGGCCCGACTGGCCCTGGGCTTGGCGGACGACTTCCTGAGCACGACCGCGCTGATGTTCGAAGGACCGGTGGTGGTCGCTCCGGCCATGCATGACTCCATGTGGCGGAAGGCGGCGGTCGAAGCCCGCGTCGCCACCCTGCTCGACCGCGGCGTGGAGGTGGTCGGTCCGGTCAAGGGCGCGCTGGCTTCAGGGGAGCGGGGCTGGGGCCGCATGGCCGAGCCGGAGGCGATCGTTGACGCGATACGTCGGGTCCTTGGCCTGCCCGAGGCGGGAGACGACGCGTTCTCGGGCCCGCTCGCCGGCAGGAGAGTCGTCATCACCGCCGGTCCGACCTACGAGGCGATCGACCCGGTGCGCTTCCTGGGCAATCGATCGAGCGGCCGCATGGGATTCGCGCTGGCGCGCCAGGCGGCGATCCGCGGCGCCCGGGTCACGCTGATCGCCGGTCCCGTGAAGCTCGAGACGCCCGCCGGCGTGGCGCGTGTCGACATCGTCTCGGCCGCCGAGATGGAGGCGGCGCTCCACGAGGCGGCCCGCGATGCGGACCTTGTGGTCATGGCGGCCGCCGTCGCCGACTACCGGCCCCGCGAGCGCGCCGAGCAGAAGATGAAGAAGTCGGGCGGAGACGGCCTGGTGCTGGAACTCGAACAGAATCCGGACCTCCTGGCCGGTCTGGCGGCCGTGGCGCCGCGGGCGCTGCGCGTCGGTTTCGCCGCGGAGACCGAGCACCTGGAGCGCTCGGCGCGGGACAAGCTGAAGGCCAAGGGGGCGCACTGGATCGTTGCCAACGACGTTTCCCGCCCGGACATCGGTTTCGAGTCCGCCGACAACGAAGTCGTCGCCTTCGGCGCGAAAGGGGAAGTCGAGCGCTTCCCGAAGCAGTCCAAGGACGAACTGGCGGGACGGCTGCTGGAGTTGTTCGCAGCCGGGGCGACGTGAACCGGACCCGCCTGCCAATTCCACAGGAGATCGATCTGCTGCGGGATCTCGGCTTCACGGACGCCTATCCGCCGGCGCCGTCACCGGCGCGAGCAACTTCAGGGGGGCGCCTGGAGCGCCTGCGGGAGGTCGCCGAGGAGGCCCGGGGCTGTACGGCCTGCGGTCTTTGCAGGGCGCGGAAGACGGTTGTCTTCGGCGACGGCGACGGCGAGGCGGATCTGATGTTCGTGGGCGAGGGCCCGGGCGCGCAGGAGGACCGGCAGGGCCTGCCGTTCGTGGGGCCCGCGGGCCAGCTTCTGACGCGGATCATCCAGGCCATGGACCTGCGCCGTGAGGACGTCTACATCACGAACGTCGTCAAGTGCAGGCCGCCGAACAACCGGGATCCGCAGCCTGACGAAACGGCGGCCTGCCGTTCCTTTCTCGACCGCCAGGTCGAACTCATAGCCCCTCGCGTGATCGTTGCCCTGGGTCGGGTAGCGGCGCAACAACTGCTGGGGACGAAGAACTCGCTGGGGCGCCTGCGGGGGACCTGGCACGAAGCTGGAGGCGTGCCGGTCCGCGTCACCTATCACCCGGCTTTCCTGCTTCGGGATCCTTCGTACAAGCGGGCCACCTGGGAGGACATGCAGGTCGTCCGCGACCGGCTGCTCGACACCGACGGAGAGGAGGCCACCGGCGATGCCGGCGACGATTTCAAGGCCGCCTTCGGCGGCAGCGGGTCAGAAGACCCGCGCAGCCAGTAGTCTTCGCTACCTTGAAGGCGGCGGTCAACCAGTCCGAAGGGGCTCCCCGGGGCGTCTGCGAGGACGTGTGCGAGGCGATCGGCGGGACCCCGATGGTGCGTCTCCGGCGTTCCCTGGGCGATGCCGGCGCCGGCGTCGAGGTGTTCGCGAAACTCGAGTTCCTCAACCCGATGGGCAGCGTGAAGGACCGGGTCGCGCGCTACCTCGTGGATCGCGCGCTCGCGTCCGGCGTGCTCGAGCCCGGCGGGCTGGTGATCGAGGCGTCCTCCGGCAACACGGCGATGGGCCTGGCCATGATGGCCACGACCCGCGGACTGCGCTGCCGTGCGGTCGTCCGCCGCCAGACCAGCCGCGAGAAGCTCGATTGCCTGCGCGCCCTGGGGGTCGAGCTCGTCCTGGTCGACGGCGATCTGGACCCCGAGCACCCGGAGTCGTACAACCGGAAGGCCCGGAGCCTGGTGGCGGCCGAGCCGGGAGCCTTCTTTCCGGACCAGCACAACAACCGGGACAACAACGAGTGCCACTACGAGACGACGGCTCCGGAGATCTGGGATCAGATGGAGGGTCGGATCGACGTCTTCGTCGGCGGCATCGGCACCGGCGGCACGGTTTCCGGGGTGGGCCGCTTCCTGAAGGAGAGGGATCCCGCCATCCAGGTCGTGGCGGTCGATGTCGAAGGATCCGTGTTCAGCCGTCACTTCGCGGCGCTCTCCGGCGTCCCCGACGCGTCCGCGCCCGAGGGCCGCTACCTGCTCGAGGGACTGGGGGACGAAGAGATCATCGACTGTCCGGAGTTCGAGGTCTTCGACCGGATGCTCCAGGTCAGCGACGCCGAGGCGTTCCTTGCGGCCCGCGAACTGGCCCGGCACGAGGCGATGCTGGTGGGCGGCTCGAGCGGCGCGGCGCTCTGGGGCGTCCGGCAGATGCTGGAGGAATTGCCACCGGGCGCGCGGGTAGTAACGCTGTTCCCCGATTCGGGGACCCGCTACCTGAGCACGATCTACAACGACGACTGGCTGCGTGAACAGGGCCTGCCCGTCTCGCGCGGCGAGCGAAGCTCCTGACTATCCGGTGAAGATCAGTTCATAGCCCACGGCCATGATCGCAAGGTCGAGGAAGACGTGGCTGAGCCAGGGCGCCAGCAGACGGTTGCCCGTGGCGCGGTAGAGCAGCGACCAGAGGACGCCTCCGAGGACGACCGGAAGCGACATGAGGGACAGGACCAGGGCCGAGGTGTCGCCAAGATAGACGCCGATGACGACCACGTGATGGGCGGCAAAGCCGACGGCGGCCACCAGGTGCGACCACCTGGAAGAAGTCAGGCGGCGGAGCCTGCCGTAGACGAAGGCTCGCCAGTAGACCTCTTCGAGCCAGGAGTGGACGAAGCTGATCAGGAGGGCCGCGACGATGTAGCGCTCCAGCGTGTCGAGATGGAAGTCGACCAGCTTGACAGTGATCGCCTCGGCGGCCGTCGCGGCCATCTCCCCGCCTCGAAACAGAACGGCATAGGCCAGCCAGGTGAAGGCAGCTCCCGCGATGCCTGTGCCCAGCCCGAGGGCAACCGATCGACCCGGCCTCGAGGGGCCGAAGGCGGCGGCCAGCAGCACGCCCAGGACGGCCAGGGGTCCGGCGAACTGGAGCGCCTTGGCGCCAAGGTAGACGGGTGCGACCCAGGCCGTCCCCTCGAGCCAGACGAAGTAGGCGAGCGAGGCGACCGTGGGCAGCGTCATCGCGGCGACGAGGACCGTCCACCAGAGCCCTCGACGTCGCGGCTCGATCGAACCGTTCTCGCCGGGTCGCTTCATCGTCGGGCGCCCTCCGCCAGGGCGTCGCGGTAGGCCTGCCGGTACTTGTCCGCCACGATGTCCCAGGTCAGTTGGCCGACGGCGCGGGCGCGGGCACGGGCGCCCATCAGGTGCCGCTGTTCTGGCTCGCCGAGGAGACCCGCGATCGCCTCCCTCAGAGCGGCGCGATCCTGCTCCTGAACGAGGACTCCCTGGACTCCCGATTCCACCGCGAGAGGGATGCCGGAGACTGTTGTCGCGACCACAGGCAGTCCACTTGCGAGGGCCTCGAGGATCACGTTGGGCAGGCCGTCGACGTTGCCCTGCGGATCGTGAACGGCGGGGAGGACGAACAGGTCCGCGCAGCGGTAGAGGCCGGGCAGATCGTCATGGGCGACAGCGCCGGGAAGATGGACCCGACCCGCGTGATCGGGCCGCCAGCCGTTGACCGCCGTTCGGAAACCCGCCATCTGATCGCCGTCGCCCGCGATGATCGCGTGCAGGTCGCTGAAGTCGGCAAGCAGCCGGGGCAGGACCTCGATCAGCACCTGGAAGCCCTTCTTCGTCGCCAGGCGGCCGACGCCGAGCAGGACGATTGCGTCTCCTGGAATGCCCAAGCGCTTGCGCCAGGGTTCTTCGTCCAGCTCGCCCGGAAGCTCCGCCAGCGGGCAGAACATGTCGGTATCGACGCCGTAGGGGATGACGCGCGACGGCTTGCCGTGATAGCCGATTCGCCGGACTCTCTCGACGAGTTCGGGCGAGCATCCGGTGAGAAGGCCGCAACGAGACAGGGCCCGACGGATGGCCGGGCGAGCGACCGCCTTCTCAGCCAGAAAGACGTCGCTGCCGTGAAGGCCGGCGGCGATCAGTGTCCCTTGCCTGTGTACACCCGGCCAGAGGGCCACCAGCCCGTTCGGCGCGACCCAGTGAGCGTGGAGCAGGTCGTAGCGCTCGCGCCGGAGATGCCTGGCGGCGGCCATCGCCGCCGCGAGCAGGTACAGGGGAGCCGCGAGTGCGGCGCCCGGTCGTACATGCTCGTCCGCGGCCAGACTGCGGCCGTAGCCAAGGACCTCCAGTCGAGACGGGGCGTAGGAGAAGGAGTGCACATCGACGCCGTCGTCGTTCCAGGCACGACGCACCTGCGCCGCGCGCGGAACGAGGACGGTGACCTCGTCGCCGCCGCGGACCAACCCGCGGGCCAGCTCGCGGATGAACGGTCCGGCCGTGTCGCCGGGCCAGCGAGGGTAGGTCTGGGTAAGGAAGAGGATGCGCAGGTCCGCGCTCCTGCCGCCGGGCAATCGGGTTCAGCCGACCCGCTCGCGGACGGAGTAGCTGTCGGGCCGGCGGAAGTTCTTGAAGGTGATCAGTTCGCCGATCAGGCCCGTCGTGACGATCTGAATGCCCAGGACCATCAACAGGACGCCGAGCAGCAGCAGCGGCCGGTTGGAGAGCGAGGCGCCGGCGAACCAGAGCGCCGCGAGCCAGGCGCAGATGCCGAGGCCGGCGGCGAAGCTGATCAGGCCGATCGGGCCGAAGAGGTGCAGCGGGCGCCGGGTGAAGCGGCTGATGAACAGGACCGTGATCAGGTCCACGGGCCCCTTGTAGGAGCGATCCCATCCGTACCGGCTGCGGCCGACGCGGCGCGGATGGTGCGCCACCGGAATCTCGCCGACGAGGAAGCCGCGCCGGCTGGCGAGCACGGGGATGTAGCGATGGAGTTCGCCGTACACGGCGACCTGCTCCAGGACCTCCCGTCGGTAGGCCTTGAAGCCGGAGTTGAAGTCGTGCAGCCGGACGTTCGAGAGGGTTCGTGTGACCCAGTTGAAGACCCTGGACGCCAGTCGACGGCGCCACGGGTCGCGCCGGGTGCGCTTCCAGCCGGAGACGAGATCGAGGGGGCCGTCTTCGAGCGCCTGCAGCAGACGCGGAATCTCGTCGGGATCGTCCTGCAGGTCGCCGTCCATCGTGACGAGAACTCGGCCCCGCGAGTGATCCACGCCGGCCGAGAGGGCGGCCGCCTTGCCGAAGTTCCGGCGCAACCGGATGAGCCGCACCCGGGGATCGCGCTGGTGTTCGCGACGAACGGCATCGGAGGTGTCGTCGGTGGAGCCGTCGTCGATGAACACGAGTTCCGCCCGGACGTCGATGGCGTCCAGGTTCGCAAGCACGCGCTCGGCCAGTGCGGAAACCGTCGCACTCTCGTCAAGGACGGGCACGAGGACGCTCACGTCGAGGGGCGCTTCCTCGTCCCTGGCGATGGATCGTTCCTCAGCCCAGGAGTGGACCTTTTTCCCTGGCGGCGCCGTCAACTGGATCGTCTCGGCCATCGTCTCTCGCCGTCCTCGTGGTCAGCCTACAGCAACCGGCCGCTACCGACCTGGACCGAGGAAGGGCCCGGCGGACTCGGTCCGCCGGCGCCGTGGCGCGCGCGGTCGGCGCGAACGTCTTCGGGAGCCGCGCCGGTTACGACGCCGCTTCGGGTTGCGGTGGAACGTACTCGATTCTCCGACCATTGACGATCAGGACCGGCGGATCGGATTCCAGGTCGAACTGGACCGTCGTCTCCTGCCTCGCGCTCACCCGGATCTTCTGGTCGATCCGGTCGTCCGGCTGCCACGTGGGGTTTCGGAGGAGGCTGAGCATGTGGGTGCCCGCGGGGACGGGCAGGTCGCGAATGGGCGTCCAGCCGATCGCCTCATCACCGATGCGGACGAATACGGGACGTTCCGATTCGGTCGCCGCCGCGATGCTGACCGCGCCGGGCCGAACCAGTGGCACCGGCGTCTCCAGCAGCCGGCCGACGCCGACCTGGGTCACGACCTGTTCCCGGATCTGGAAGTCGCGAGTGGCGAGTTCGAACGTGAGCACGTGGTCGACTTCGGCCTCGACCTCGAACACCCTTCTGCGGTCGAGGACGACGGGGGCCTTGCCGTCAATAGCGACGGTGATCTGCGGGTCCCAGGCCGGCGCCAGGGCCAGGCGGCCGATGCCCCGGCTCACGGCTGGAGGCGGGTTCGGGGGTTGTGCCGTCGGATCCTCCGGCGTACTCAGGCTGACGGGTCGAGCTGCAGGTTCCCGGCCTTCGGTTTCCGCGGTGAGCGCCGGACGTTCAAGCCGCGCCTCGTTCGCCGCCGCCGGCGCTTCCGAGCCGGCGACCGGGCTGCCCTTCGACCACCACAAGGTGCCGCCGAGCCAAAGCGCGGTTCCAGCGACCGTGGCGAAGGTCAGCCAGCGGCGCCGAAGGCGGGAACGGGCCGGTCGGCGGATTGCGTCGGCGACCGTGTCGAGAGTCGGCGGAGAGGTCCTCTCCGGAGACTCGGCACCTCCGTTGATCTCGACTTCAATCAATGAGGAGTCGGAAGCTCGCGGTGTCTGCACCGCGGTTGCCGTCCAGTCGTTCGGCCCGTCCTGCGACGACGCTTCGTGGCTGGCGGTCTCGGCGGCGAGTTCCCGGTGGGCGTCTTCGAGGGCGCTGACGATGGGAGTGAAGTTCGCCGCACGTTTGGCGGGATCGTCCCTGAGGCAAGCCTCGAGAACGGAGACGAGCGAGTTCGCGACATGCGGCGGGAGCTGCGCCTTGACCGCCTTCTGCAGGAGACGGCGGTCCTTCGACTTCAGGCGGCGCGAGGGCGCCGGGGGTCCGCCGGGCTGGAAGGTCAGTATCCGGTGCGTGAGCACACCGAACGCGTAGATGTCGGCCGGCTCATCGACCGTCTCGCCGCGCAGCAGCTCCGGGGCGTTGTACCGGACGTGCGCGCGCGGTCTAGGACTTGCGAAGCCTCGGATCGTCGCGGTGTCGTCGGAACGGATCGTGATCGCGCCGGGGTGAACGTCTCCATGGACGACGCCCAGGCTGTGGGCATGCTCCAGCGCGCGTGCGACCTCCGCCAGCCAGCCCAGAGCCGTCCGGATCGGGAGTCGGTCGCAGTGTTCGAGCCGGCTCGCCAGCGTCTCGCTGCCCAGGGATTGCTCGATTCGACAGGATGTCGCGCCGTCGATTCCGAAGTCGAGAATCCGGGCGATCGAGGTGTGTTCCAGCCGTCCGACCGTGGCGGCCCGCTTCAGGAACAGGGCCTGTGCCTCGGCGGCTTCGGCTCCCCAAGTGTCGATGATGACGGAACTGCCGTCCCGAGTGTCGCGACCCAGGTAGGAGGCTGCTTCATCCTTCGCTTCAAGGCGCCGGATAATCTCAAAGTGACCAATTCGTTGACTCATGCGCGAATGCCAAGAAGTTGATGCGAGGGCGCGATGCTAGCACACTTTGCCCGTAAGTTGTTGTGTGTCAGTGGCTTGTGTTCGCTCGCGGCAATGCGGAGGGGGCGACGCTGCTAGGGTCGGCACGGGTTCTGAAATGGAGTTGCACAGTGAGAGCATGGAGCGCTGGGCCCAAGGCCTGATCTGTTCCGCTACCGGAGCCAGGGCGCTGCTGGACGAGCCGGCCTTCCTCTCGCCCGCCGGCAAGCCGTGGCTCGTGAGCTACGAGCTGGACCGGCGGCGGGGCGAGGACCTCGCGCGCGACCTTCGTCACCGACCGTGGACCTTGTGGCGGTATCGCGAGTTGCTTCCTTTGTCCGACTTCCACGCCCGGGTCGATCTGGGCGAAGGCGGCACGCCCGTCGTCCGGCTTCGACGCGCGAGTCCCGACGGCGTGAGCGTCTTCGTCAAGAACGAGGCGGGGAACCCGACGGGTTCGTTCAAGGACCGGGGGCTTTCCCTGGCCGTGAACCGGGCACGGGAACTCGGCGCTCCCGGGGTCCAGATTCCGAGCGCCGGCAACGCGGGCGTTTCGGCTGCGGCCTACGCCGCGGCGGCAGGGTTGCCCTGCCGCGTGGGGCTGCCGGAAGACACGCCGGCGACCGTTGCCGACCGCTGTCGTGGATTCGGCGCGGAGGTGATCGAGTCGGGCGGCACGCTCGTCGATGCCGGCGCCGCGCTGCAGGAACGCGGCGGCGGTTTCTGGGATCTGTCGACCCTGCGCGAGCCGTATCGCGTCGAGGGCAAGAAGACGATGGGCTTCGAGGTCGCCGAGCAGTTCGGCTGGCGGCTGCCGGACTGGATCGTCTACCCGACCGGCGGCGGCACGGGCATCGTCGGCATGGCGAAGGCCTTCGCCGAACTTCGCGGGCTGGGCCTTCTGAGTGGGCCGCCCGCGAAGTTCGCGGTCGTGCAGATGGCGGGCTGCGCCCCCATCGTGCGGGCCTACCGGGACGGCAATGAGCACGCCGAGCCCTGGGACGCGCCGGAAACTCGCGTCTGGGGCCTCCGGGTACCGCGAGCGATCGGCGACTTCCTGGTTCTGCGCGCGGTGCGCGAGAGCGGTGGAACGGCAGTCGCTGTCGAGGAGGAGGCGGTGGCGGGGATGACCGGGAGAATGGCGGCGCGGGAGGGGCTCCTGGCCGGTCCCGAAACCGCGGCCGCGATGGTGGCCGTCGTCGGACTCAGGGACTCCGGTACCATCCGTCGCGGCGAGTCCGTGCTGGTCTTCGCTACAGGCCATCCGGCCAACTACGTCTAGGGGGCTTGGCACGATGCCCGAGCAGGTGTTCGGTTCAATTGCGGATGGTGTGAACGGACTGCTCGGACCGGTGGCCGCCTGGCTGGAGGGTCTGGTCTGGAACACGCCGCCACAGGCGCCCATTCTGGCCCTCGTCTTGCTGGGCACCGGCCTGTTCGTGACCGTTCGGTTGGGCCTGATCCAGTTGCGAGGCTTCCGGCACGCCTGGGCCATTCTCGGCGGCAAGTACAACGACCCGGACGACGAGGGCGACCTGGTTCACTTCCAGGCGTTGACGACGGCTCTCTCGGCGACGGTGGGCATCGGCAACATCGCCGGCGTCGCGATCGCGATTCGCATGGGCGGTCCCGGGGCCCTGTTCTGGATGTGGGTGACGGCGTTCTTCGGCATGGCGCTCAAGTTCGCCGAGTGCACGTTGGCGGTGGAGTACCGGCGGGTGCATGGGGACGGTTCCGTCTCCGGCGGTCCCATGTACTACATCGAGAAGGGCCTGGGGGCGAACTGGAAGTGGATGGCCATGCTGTTCGCCGGCCTGGCCGTCATCTGTTCGTTCGGTACCGGCAACATGAACCAGGCGAACACGATGGCCGATCAGCTCGAGTCCCAGTTCGGCCTGGCGCCGGTCTGGAGCGGTCTCGTCTTCGCCTCCCTGGTGGCCCTCGTGATCATCGGCGGCATCCGCCGCATCGGGAGGGTGACCTCGATTCTCGCTCCCGGCATGGCCGTGATCTACGTTGGCGGCGCCCTCTTCATCCTGCTGGCGAACATCGACCAGGTGCCGGCGAGCTTCGCCCTGATCGTGGAGCAGGCATTCCGGCCGACGTCGATGGTCGGCGGCGCCGCGGGTTCCTTCCTGATGACGATGATGTGGGGCATCCGGCGCGGCTTGTTCAGCAACGAGGCGGGGCAGGGCAGCGCACCCATCGCACACGCCACGGCCAAGACGGACGAACCGGTTCGTGAGGGTCTCGTGGCCTCGCTGGAGCCCTTCATCGACACCCTGGTCATCTGCACGATGACCGGGCTGGTGATCGTGACGACGGACGCCTGGCGCGATGCGGCGCCCCAGAGTTTCGGTCTCGACGAGGTCGAAGGCATTCACCGGGTGCTGGAAGACGACTCCGAGCTGCTGGCGGCGCGGGACGAGCGCGCCGGCGTGGGCGGCGGCGCGCTCGAGGTCGTCGACGGCACCGCCGCTGGCTCGTTCGTGTTTCTCAACGCGACGATCGTCGACGCGCGCCTGGTGGACGACGAGGGTTCCGCCTGGAGCGGCAGGCTGGAACTGGGCGCCGACGGCTCCCTCGGTACCGAGGGGGCGGAGCCGCGGATCGAGGGCGGCGCCCTGCTGAACGGCGCGCCCCTGACCGCCCGCGCATTCAGCCTCGGTCTTCCGGGCAGCCGCGGTGATCTGATCGTCACCCTCTCGGTCCTGCTGTTCGCCGTGTCGACGGCGATCTCCTGGTCGTACTACGGCGACCGCTCGACCGAGTACCTCTTCGGAGCGAGGGCAATTCCGGTCTACCGCTGGATCTACGTCGGCTTCTTCTTCATGGGCTGTCTGCTGCCGCTGACCACTGTGTGGACCTTCGGCGACGTCGCGCTCGGTTTGATGTCCTTCCCCAACCTCATCTCGCTGCTGCTGCTCTCGGGGGTCGTCACCGGTCTTACCAGGTCCTACTTCCGTCGCCACCTCGGGAAAGGCGGAAGCGGCGACGGGGATGGCTGAGAAGGACCGCGGAGTCGGTCCGCTCGCTGTCGCCGGGCTGATCGGAGCGCCGATTCTAGCGGCGCTGGTCTACTTCGGCATCCCCGATGCGGTTCTGGGCGCTGACGGCGAGGTCGTCTCCGGCCTCCCGGCCGCCGGCAGGGCCGTGGCCGCGGTCGGGATCCTGATGGCGGCGCTCTGGCTCACCGAGGCGCTGCCGGTGCCGGCCACCGCGCTCATCCCGCTGGCGGCGATGCCGCTACTGACGGGCGGCGAACTCGGCGTCCGCGAGGTCGCGGCCCCCTACGCCCACCCGAACATCTATCTCTTCATGGGCGGCTTCATGATCGCCCTGGCCATGCAGACCTGGGGGCTGCACCGGCGGCTCGCGCTCCGCATCATCCTGCTGGTGGGCACGCGTCCCCGCCGCGTCGTGCTCGGCTTCATGACCGCGAGCGCCGCCCTCAGCATGTGGATCTCGAACACGGCGACGACGGTCATGATGCTGCCCATCGCCCTCTCCGTCATCGCCCTCGTGCGCGGGCGCCTGGGCGAGGAGGCGCCGCCGCCGGGCCAGACCTTCCCGTTCGCTCTCTGCCTGCTGCTGGGCACGGCCTACGGCGCATCGATCGGCGGCGTCGCGACGAAGATCGGCACGCCTCCGAACCTGGAAATGATGGCCTTCGTCAGCGACAACTACGGTCGGGAGATCACGTTCGCCCAGTGGCTTCCGTTCGGCTTCGGCCTGAGCGCGCTGTTCCTGCCCCTGGCCTGGATCGTGCTCACGCGGTTCGCCTTCCCGCTGCGCATCCGCGAAGTCCCGGGAGGCGCGGAACTCATCCGCAACGAGCTGCGGAAGATGGGGCCGATGTCGGGGCCGGAGAAGGGGGTGCTGGCCGTCTTCGCCGCCACCGCGATGTTGTGGACGACGGGAACCTGGCTGGCGCGCCTGGAGATCGGCGGTGTCGCGCCGTTCGCGGGACTCACGGATTCGGGAATCGCGATCGGTGCGGCGCTGTGCCTGTTCGCCGCGCCGGTCGATCTTCGCCGCGGCGTGTTCCTGTTGAGCTGGAAGAAGGCGCTGGAAGCGCCCTGGGGCATCCTGGTGCTCTTCGGGGGCGGTCTGAGCCTCGCGGCCTCCATTCGCGCCACGGGGGTCGACCGGTTCATCGGCGGGCTGCTTCAGGTGCTCGAGGGGACGCCGGTGCCGATCCTGGTCCTGGGCGCGGCCGGGCTCCTCATCCTGCTCACGGAGGTCACGAGCAACACGGCGACGACGGTCACGTTCCTGCCGATCCTGGCGGCCACCGCCGCTGTCATCGACGTCGACCCCCTGCTGTTGATCGTTCCCGCCACGCTGGCGGCGAGTTGCGCCTTCATGATGCCGGTGGCGACGCCGCCGAACGCGATCGTCTTCGGCTCAGGGGAGATCACGATCCCGCAGATGGTCCGGGCCGGCGTGTGGCTGAACGTGATCGGCCTGGTGCTGATCGTGTTCTGGGTCTACGTCGCGGGTGGCCTGATCGGCATCTGATGGGGGCTCAGGTGTCGGCCATGCCGGCCAGTTGCCGCCGGAAGCGGTAGCCGATGCACTTGTGGAGCAGCTTGGCGGCGGTGAAGTCGCTTGAGGGTTGACCCGGGATCGGCGCCAGTTCGACCACGTCCATCGCGATCACCTGCTTGCGCTCGAACAACCGGCGTAGCAGCGCGAGCGCCTGATACCAGGTGCCGCCCCCCGGCTCGGGCGTTCCGGTCGCCGGCAACATGGACGGATCGAAGAAGTCGAGGTCGAAGGTCAGATACACCGTGTCGGGAAGTGAAGCCAGCAGCCCCTCGAAGAGGGCTTCGAGTTCCGGCCGGGGAAGGGCGTCGAACTGCTCCGCCCAGATGATCGGGAGACGCTCGTTCGCTATCCGCGCGGCCTCTGGTCGGGTCAGCGAACGGATGCCGACAGCCAGCGTCGGTAGACCGAGATCCAGCACGCGGCTCATGGCGCAGGCATGGCTCCAGGCGGTGCCGCCATAGGTCTGGCGGAGATCCGAGTGGGCGTCGAACTGGACGACTCCCAGATCCCGCTTGGCGGCGTCCCGCGCACCGCGCACCAGCGCCGGCGTCACCGTGTGTTCCCCGCCGATCGCCGCAAGGAACCGTCCGTCCCGAAGCGTGGCCTCGGCCGCGACGCTGATGCGTCGCAGGACGGACTCGTCGCTGCCGCCTACGTCCACGGGCGGCAGCGTCTCGATGCCGATGCGGCACGGCTCCAGATCCAGTTCCTCGTCGTAGAGCTCGACGTAGTGCGACGCCAGAAGCAGGGCCGCCGGGCCGTTCTCGGTGCCGCGTCCCCACGACGTGGTCCGTTCGTAGGGAACGGGAAGCACGGCGACGGCGGGTTCCCGGGCGGGCACGTCGAGTCTCAGAAACGTCGGCAGGTCGGATCCGCGCATGGCCGCGGCACGCTAGCAGCCCGTGGTGGCTATCGGCCGCCTCGCGCGCGAAGTCTCGGGAGGCCCTTCCGTCAATGTCGGCAGGAGGTTCGATGCGAGGAAACGACAGGCCGACCACTACGCTCCGGGAAGTCCCATCCGAAGAACGTCCCCGGGAGCGCCTGCTCGCGCACGGCGCCGGGGTTCTCAGCGACTGCGAGCTGATCGCCATTCTCCTGCGCACCGGCCACCGCGGCTGTTCCGTGGTCGACCTGGCCCGTGACCTGCTCTACGACGAGGGTCGAGGGCTCGGCGGCCTGCCGGCGCTCGCTCTCCTGGTGGAACACGATCTTCCATCCCTGCGGCGGAAGGGGTTGGGTGACGCCAAGGCGGCCACGGTCCTGGCCGCGGTGGAGCTGGCCCGCAGGCTGGCGCGGGCTCAACTGCCCGAACGGCGGCCTCTGGGCAACGTCGCCGCGCTTGCCCGATACCTCAATCTTCGCTACGCGCGCCTCGACCAGGAAGCGATGGGGGCGATCTACGTGGACGTCCGCGGCCGCATCATCTCCGAGCGCGAGCACTTCGTCGGCGGCCTCGACCGCACGTCCGTGGAACCGCGGGCGGTGCTCAAGGAAGCGCTCCGTCTGGGCGCGACGGCGGTCGTCATCTTCCACAACCATCCCAGCGGCGATCCCGAGCCCAGCCCCGAGGACATCGCCTTCACCCGCCGCCTCAGCCGAGCCGCCACCGCCGTCGGCATCGACCTCGTCGACCACCTCGTCCTCGCCGGCGGCCGGCGATGGGTCTCCCTGCGCGAGCGCCGGCTGCTGTAGAGGCACCACCCGCCAGCCGGGAGCCGAAGGAGGGGTTCCCAGGGGGCTGGAGGCAACCGACTCCCCATGCCCTTCCATGAACCGACATCGAAGCGGAGGGCAGCCGACCGAAGCGAGCGCTTCCTTCCCATCAATCCAGAGAGCGCGAGCGTCCCCTGGGAACCCCTCCTTCGGCTCCCGGCTGGCGGGTCGTACTCGGCTCTGCGGTACATCACGGGTTGCTGACAAGGCGTCGTGGGAACGTGCGCCGTACGGGAAAGGGCTTGGTGGGATGGCGGTTCGGAAGCAACGCGACTCGTGCCCTGGATTGCTAGGGTGCCTCTCATGGCGGACGGGTCTGTTCACCTGCATCTGGATTGTCCGAGTGGGATCTCGGGAGACATGTTCCTGGGGGCGTGTCTGGATCTGGGGCTGCCGGTGTTGCTGCTCGAGGAGATGGTGGAACGGTTGGGGCTGGACAGGGTCGAGTTGCGGGTGGAGCGGGCGAAGCGGGGCGGTCTGGCGGGGGTTCGATTCTCCGTGCTTCGGGATGGGCGGCCAGTCGAGGGGGCAGGCAGCGAGGGTGCGTCGCATCGGCGGTTGTCGACCATCCTGCGCATGATCGAGGAAGGCGGTTTGAGCGCCGGTGTGGTTGAGCGTGCTTCGGCCCTGTTCCGGAGACTGGGAGAGGCGGAGGCTCAGGTCCACGGCGTTGGCCTGGAGGAGGTTCACTTCCACGAGGTGGGCGCCGACGATTCGATCGTCGACCTGGTGGGTGCGGCGGTCGCGCTCGAGCACTTCGGCCCGGTCCGGGTCTCGTCGTCGACCGTCGTGGTGGGAAGCGGCACCGTGTCGACGCGACACGGCGTGATGCCAGTGCCCGCTCCCGCGACCGCTTTGCTGCTGGAGGGCATTCCCATCACCTCCGGCGGGGTCTCGGGCGAGCTCACGACACCCACCGGCGCCGTCATCGTGCGGGAACTCGTCGACGAGTTCGAACCGTCCGCGACCGCGGCTCCGCGGCGAATCGAGAGTTACGGGATCGGACTCGGCAGCCGGGAGCTGGCCGATCGCCCGAATGCACTGCGGCTCCAGCGGGCAACGCCCCTGGCGCTTGCGGAGAGCTCATGGCATCAGGTCGCAGTTCTCGAATGCCAGCTCGACGACACGACCGGCGAAGCGATCGCCTACGCCGCCGAAACGCTCCTCGAAGCCGGTGCCCTCGACGTCTTCACGACCGCAGTACAAATGAAGAAGTCCCGGCCCGGCGTGGCGATCACGGTGCTATCCCGCCCGGAGCAGTCCTCGGAACTTGCAGAGCGCCTCCTTCTCGAAACCGGCTCGCTGGGCTGCCGCCGCACCGTCGTCGACCGCCTGGAAGCGGAACGCTCGATCTCTACCGTCTTGACCCCACTTGGCGAAGTGAGAGTCAAGCAAGCCGCCATCTCCGGCCGATCCCTCGGATCAGCCCCGGAGTACGAAGACGTCCGCCGAATCGCCCGCGAACAGGGAGTCCCCTTCCGAGACGTCTACCGAGCCGCCCTCCGCGCCACCGACTGACACCAACCGCCTTCGTCGGCCGGCCGACAGCGTGGACTGAGCGCGCAATCCGGCGACGACGCCTCAGGCCGCCGCTGCGGACGGCCTATCGCCTAGTCGCGACGGGGTCCGCGGCCACCGCCGCCGCGGCCACCGCCGCGAGGCCGCCGACC
>JAPOXA010000163.1 GCA_026707325.1 Acidobacteriota bacterium
GCGACGTTCCAACTCCCCAACGCACCACGCACCACCGTGAACCGCCAACAACCCTATTCTTCAGCAAGCCCCTAGGTCGTACGCTTCCAGGATCGAAGGTTCGTCTATTGGGATCTTCGAGCCGAATGGAGGATTAGTGAAGAGGAGGTCGACGGCATCCACTATTCGCCGGTCGCGAAGTTCCTCCTCCCACGTAGCTGGCTGCTTGAGTGAGTTAGCTTGAAAGAGGCCACCGGCGCCGTCGTTGTTCATGACCATGTTCATCTTCGATGCCTTGACAAGGTTCGGGTTCAGGTCCATCCCGATGATCGACTTCTGCGCAAAGCGCTGGATTCGCTCGCGAGTAGATCTTTCAGCGCGTTCCACATCGCCCCACTTGCTGACCTCCGCGCTCCGAATCTTCTGGATCACGTGATTCATCGCGGTGATCAAGAAGCCTCCCGTGCCACAAGCTGGATCCAGAATGATCTGGCGTTCGCTAGGCTCGAGCATCGAAACGGCCATCCGGCAGACGTTGCGGGGCGTGAAGAACTCGCCTCTGTCGCCGCGCAGATTCGAGCCGACGATTTCCTCGTAGGCCCGCCCCTTTACATCGATGTCGCTTTCCAGGAGAGAGTAGGTCTGCAGTTGGCTCACGATGTACGCCAGGACTTCTGGATTGAGATCGATCTCCTCGTTTCCGCGGAAGATCGTCGAGTACTCAGACTTCACCTCGCCGAACAGGTCGTGGAGGCGCTTCCTTACCTTCAGCCTGCCGTTCATCCCGTGTCGCTCTTTCGACGTTGCGTAGAACTCGACTTCGTCAGAACTTCGCTCATCGTGGATCTTGCAGAAGATGATCTTCAGCAGCTCCCAGAAGGCCTCGGGCTTCTGGAGGCCCTGGTTTCCGGCGATGTAGTTGTGGCAGCGGCGAAGGCCGAACAGCAGGGCGTCCGATGAGGCAGCCTTGAGTTGGTCGAAGCGGGGCCGCTCGATCTCGTCCTCGGTACGGCCCTTGCCTGGGATATCCGGTATCTCCTCGAACTGGACCTTGCCGTGGATCTCGACTCGTCGATAGCAGAAGCGCTCGATGCTGTTCGTCCACATGCCGTAGGCGACGTTCGGGCACGCGGCCATGTAGCTCTGGAGTTGGCCCACGCCGTCCTTGCGGTCGGTGGCCTTGATCTTCTGAGACTTGCACTCGATGATCACACGTGCGCGATCCTGCTCGTGTGAGTCGCCTGGGTCGAAGACTACGAGGTCGGCCCTCGGTCGCCGAGTGCCCAGGCGCAGGCCGAACTCGACGGCAATCTCGGCCTTCTCGTAGCCGTACTCCCGTACTAGGGACTTGGCGATTTCCTGGCGAACGTATTCCTCCGCTGTCTCTTTCCGCTGGGTGACGCCATCGATGTAGTCGAGGATGCGGCCCTGTGGGACGATCACGCCGGCAGGTCCGAGAAGTGAACTTGGCGCCTTGGGCCCTCGGGTGGTCACGTCCCCTCCGAAGTCATCGTTGGTGAGTGGTACTGGCGAGCCATCTCGGCCGCGCTGAAGAGTTCAGCAGGTCGTGTAGCGTCATTCGCTGGGCACAATCCGTGTCGCAGCCATACAACTCGGAGCCTTGAGTTGATCTCAAGGCGAGAACGGTGGACACGACCCGTTCGGACGCGAGGAGCACGCCAGAGGCGAGCGGAGCGAGGCGGCCGACTGTGGGCCTTCGGCCTCGACGACAGATAGGCGTCCACCTTCAGCCGTTCAGATCAGCAGACAACAACGAGTAGTACGGACTCAGGACGGGCGGAACTGTAGCAAGTTCGTTTGACGCCGCGGGTCTAGCCGTGCGTGGACTCGCCCTGCCATGCGGGAAGACAGCGGACTGCACGGTCATGAGCCATGGACCTAGCTGCCGGCATGGCCAAGCAGGCTCAAGGGCAACCGGTCCGGCTCAGAGGTCCAGAGAGGGTCTCTCCGGACCCTCTTGAGCTGGTGGGTGCTATTGGCGGCGTGTGCCGTCGACGTCGCTACGCCCGCAGGCCAGGCAGAGGGCCGACGAGGGAGATGAGGTCACCGCGTTGGCCGTAGGTGTGGTGGAGGCCGATGTGGTCTACGTCCAGGCCCATGGCTTGGGCGATGCTGACCAGGAGGTGCTGATGGGGGACACCCGCGAACCGCGTGAGGCCGCCGGGGGCCACCTGGGCAGGGACCCGCATCTCGGCGGGGGTCTCGTGAGGCCAGTGCAGGTAGCGGCCGGTGTCGAAAGCCCAGGAGCCGCCGATGAGGACGGGGCAGTAGTTGCGGTAGCCGTGCCAGCCGTCGCCGAGTTCGGAGCCCCAGACGATCAGGGTGTTGTCCATGAGCGAGCCGCCGCCCGCGTCCGGAATCGACTCCAGGGTGCTGACGAGACGGGCGACCTGCTGGCCGTGGTAGGCCGCGTACTGAGTCATCGCGTCGTGCTTGCGGATGTCCTCGTGGATGTAGTGGGCGATGCCCTTGTGCACCTTGTCGCTGATGTGGTCGGCCCCGAACTCCGCCGTCGGCATCTCGCCGAGGGAGAACGAGACGACCCGCGTGATGTCGCAACTGAAGGCGGCGGCGATGATGTCGACGAAGGCGTCGAACTGCAGGTCGTAGCGGTCGAACGAGGCGGCGGGGCGGGGAGGCGCGTCGCAGGACAGCGTCGCCAGGCCCTCGAGCCGGTGACCGAGCCGGTCGACCAGGCCGAAGTGGGACTCGAGCCGGGCGCGGTCGTTGGCGTCGAAGCGGGCGGCGACCGCCCGGTACTCCTGGTACGCGAAATCGAGAGTGCTGCGCCGATACGCGCCGACCGTGTCGCCGGAGGACGCCGGTCCGAAGACGCGGTTCCAGGCGCGCAGGGGCGTGTTCTCGGCCGGCAGCCGCACGCCGCCGCTGTTGTAGCTGATCGGCCGGCCGGCTTCGAGCGCGGCGTCGACCGAGACCTCCAGCGACGGCAACCGGTCCGCGCGGGCTACGTGAGCGGCGACGAGCTGGTCGAGGGAGGGTGAGATCGAACGGGTATCGCGGCCGGCGAAGTCCGCGTTGTTGCCGGTCCAGGCGTGGACCCAGCCGCGATCGTGCCGGTTGCCGCCGCCGTCGAGTTCGGCCGTGGCGAGGGACAGGCCGTCCAGGGCAAGGATGCGGCGGCGGTGCTCGTAGAGCGGAGCCAGCGGCCGGCTGAAGGCCGTTTCCGGGAGCTGCTCCAGGTCGGCGGACCAGGGCTCGCTCTCCGAGACGCCGTCCGGGCGCATCTTCCAGGTGGCGTAGGGCCAGCCATGGCAGTGGCTGATCAGGATCAGGCGGCGGACCTGGGCGGGGCTCTGGGCGAGCGCGCGCAGCGCACCGCCCGGCCAGCCCGCGCCGAGCGCGGTCAGCCCTCCGAGTTGCAGCAGGTGGCGTCTCGAGATCATCCGTCGCCTCTCAAGCCTAGCTCCGGTCCGCGTGTGCGGAACAGGTCGCTGGTCGCGATGTTGACGAGGAGTTCCCTGACCGAGTCGTTCTTGCGGAAGTGCTCCTGGATCGGTTCGAGACCGGGAGCGTTCCGGTCCAGGTGACTGCCGAGCGCGTAGCGCGTCCAGTGCAGCGCGTAGCAGTCCCGCACCCGGCGGCTCCCGGCCAGCTCGTGCGCGAAGTCGACGCCGTCAGCGAAGGTGAGTACTTCGGCGCCGGGCAGCCGCAGGGAGCCGCTGGCGTCCACCGGCTGTCCGTTGTCCTCGGCGCGCCAGGCGCCCATCGCGTCGTAGTGCTCGAAGGCGAAGCCTGCCGGGTTGATCCGGCGGTGGCAGGAGTTGCACTCGCCGGGTTTCGTGGCGGCGGCGGTCCGCTCGCGGTTCGTGCTCTCGACGCCGAGCGCGTCGGGCGGCAGCGCGCTCTCGACGCCCTCGATCGGATCGCCCATCTCCATGCAGGCGACGCGCTCCAGGATGCGCACGCCTCGGGGGATCGGGCCGGGCTGCACCGCGTAAGCGCCGATCGCCAGCACCGAGGGCAGGGTCAGCACGCCGGCCCGCTGCGCCGGGTCCAGCACGACCGGATCGAGGGTGAGCGGCTTCTTTCGTCCGATCGATGCGGTGACGTACTCGATCTGCCGGGTGACGGCGGCGCGCCCTTCGTCCGGGCTCGCCGTCGCGCCGTAGATCGGCGTCGTGCCGCGCGACATGTAGCCGTGGTTGCCAGTCATCAGCTCGGTGAAGGTTCCCGCGCGGTCGAAGATCGCCTCTTCGACGAACAGCTCGGTCTCGACCTTCATCGAGTGCCGGATCGGTCCCAGGATCGCCGGCCACTTCGTGTCGTCGTCGCGTGCGGTCCTCAGGTGGGGACGGAGGCCGAAGCGCGGGCCGAAGGCACGGCGCGCGGGCGCGATCAGGAGAACCTGATCGGTGCCCAGCCACTGGTGGTGGAAGTGGACGATGGCCGACCGGGCCTTCGCGTCGTCGAGCATGCGCCGCGCCTGCCGTTCGATGCCCTCAGCGGTCTCGAGTTCGCCGGCGCCGGCCGCCCGGAACAGTGCGTCGTCCGGCATCGTGTCCCAGAGGAAGTAGGACAGCCGGGTGGCGAGTTGCCACGGGTCGAGCTTGCCGGCGTCGCTCGCGCCTGGCTCCAGCTTGAAGTGGAACGCCGGGGCCTGCAGGATGCCGGCGACGGTCAGTGCCACCGCCTCGTCGATCGGTTCAGTCGCGATCTGCTCGCGCCAGAAGGCTTCGATCCGGGCGCGCTCTCCGTCGCGCAGCGGCCGGCGATACGCCCGCTCGGCGAAGCGGAGAATGCTCGTCGAGGCGCAGGCCTCTCGCTCCGCGGCCGGCTGATCGGACCATCCCGAGCAGTCGAAGAAGGTCGGCGAGAGCAGGGCGAAGGACCCGAAGTGCATCCCGGCGAGGTGGAGCTCTTCGACCTGGTAGGAGGACGGACTCTGGCCCTGTGCGATGCCCTCGAAGCCATCGGCGCCGGGCTCGGCCGGAAACGGCCACGGCCACGGGTCGGGCGGCGGCGGCGGCGAGAAGACACCCTTGCTCGCCGCTCGCCGGGGGCTGATGCGGTCGGCGACGGGGGGCCGCTTGGGCCACTGCTCCCCGTCCCTGGGAAAGCCGAGCAGGTCGGCGACCGTGTTGTTGTACTCGGTCGGCGTCATCGCGAGCGGCGCCGCCTGGTCGGTTTCGGCCGGTTCAGGCGCCGCAGCCGCCGCGGCCTGCGCGAAGCCGGCGGCGCAGAAGAGCAGCAGCATCCTGAGATCGAGGTTCATGGCGGATGGCGCGGGCCGGGGACCCCAGTCCGAGACGAACTTGTAACACTGTATCAGCAGAGCGCTAGTCGGCGTCCCGTCTGGCGCCCGAGGTGCGCAGGATGAAGGCGTCGAGCGTCTTCTTCCACTGCGGCAGCAGGGACTGTTCGACGTACATCATGTGCCCGGCGGCGAAGTCCTCGCGCTGGATGTTGGCGCGGAGTTCCGGCGGCAGGCCCATGTGGTCCATCGTCCAGACGGCCGCGAAGTAGGGCGTCGCCAGGTCGTACAGGCCGTTGATCAGGAGCACTTCGAGTGCCGGATTCCGGCGCATGGCGGCGGCCAGGTCCGGGGCGACGTTCGGGGTGCCGTCGCCGCGCGAGAAGCGGCCCGCGTTCACCCGCCCCCAGTTCCAGTCGCGGACGGCGCCGCTCGGAACGTACTCGCGATCGCCGTCGTAGCCGAGTTCGCCGCGAAGGTAGCTGTTGAAGGCCGAGGTGTAGGCCGAGCTGATCGCCGTGGACTGCGGGTCGTGGGAAGGCCGGGCCCCCAGCGTGTCCCCGGCCGGCCCGGTGAAGCGTGCGTCCAGACGGCCGACGATCTTGCCTTCGTCGCGCAGCAGCTCGGCCTCGAAGGCCGGAGCGGTCACCCGCAGGTCCGACTTGTCGATGAAGTCGCGCGAGAGCCCGGTGTAGCGGTGCAGGCGGTCGATCACCCGGCTGCGGGTGCCCGCGTCGAGCGTGCTGCCGCGAAGCAGCGCGGTGGCGTACTCGGTTAGCGCCCATTCCTCGACCTCGGCCATCAGGGTCGGAAGATCCGCCGGGGTTTTCTCCGGCAGTGCGTCCAGGTAGCGGGCGGCGACGGTGTAGGACGGCAGGTTGACGATGTAGGCGAGGTCGTCGCCGGGCGCGAACTGGATCGTGTTGAACTGCAGGATCGAGGACACGAGGACGATGCCGTTCAGGTCGATGTTCGCGCGCTGCAGGTGGCCGGCGAGCACCGCCGATCGGGTCGTGCCGTAGCTCTCGCCGAGCAGGTAGCGGGGCGAGTTCCAGCGGTCGTGTGTGCTGAGGAAGCGCCGGATGAACTGAGCGAGCGACTTCGCGTCCTCGTCGATGCCCCAGTAGTCGGAGCCCGGAGTCTCGCCCAGGGTATGGCTGAAGCCGGTGCCGATCGGATCGACCATCACGATATCGGCGATGTCGAGGATCGTCCAGGCGTTGTCCTCGAGAGGGTAGGGCGGCGCTCCCTGCGGGCCGACGTCGGGGGTCACTACGCGTCGCGGCCCCATGATTCCCATGTGCAGCCAGAACGACGCGGAGCCGGGGCCTCCGTTGTAGGAGAACACCAGTGGGCGCCCCTGCGGCGCCGCGCCGTTCGTCCGGAAGTACGCCGTGTACCAGAGCTGGGCGGCCGGGGCGCCGTCGTCATTGTCGAGCTGGAGACCGGTGACGACGGCGTCGTACTCGACCGTCTCGCCGCCGACGTCGATCGAGTGGCTGGTCTCCCAGCGGCCGGGCGGAGAGGACGGCTCGGCGGCCTGCGACGCGCCGGCGCCTTCCTCCGCGCGAACCGGGGCCGTCGCGGTCAGGGCGGCGACGCAGATGAGGGCGAGGGCCGGTCCGGCCGCGGCGAGCAAGGGGCGGAGGGAGAGGTTCATCGCGCTATTGTAGACAGCAGGTTACGGCAGAGGTCGCCTGTAGTCGGCGGACCGCGAGAGGGAGGATCCATGAGACACGCTCTTCGACTGACGATTCGTACCGCGCTCGCCGCGGCCGCCGTGTTTGCGGCGGGTTCTCTGTCGGCCCAGGACTGGACCACGACGACGGATACCCACCGGTTCATGGAGGTACGGAACGGCATCTGGCTGACCCAGACCACGGCGCAGGTGTTCAACAGCAACGCCCTCGTGATCGTCAACGACGAGGACGTGATTCTCGTGGATTCCCACGTGACGCCGGCGAAGGCGCGCGACCTGATCGCCTCGATTCCGGCGATCACCGACAAGCCGGTAACCGCGTTGATCAACTCGCACTTCCACTGGGACCATGCCCACGGCAACCAGGAGTTCGCGGACATTCCGATCTTCGGCCACGAGTACACGCGGATGAAGATGGCGACGGCGCCGCTGGAGGAGCCGACGTACGTCACCGGCATCAACGGCAACGCGGCGACCCTCGAGCGGCTCGCCGAAGAGATCGAGGCGGCCGAGGACGAGGAGGAGCGGGCGGGCCTCGAGGCTTACCGGTCGATGTTCGCCGCCCACGCCGCCGACTTCGACGAGATCGACCCGCTGCCGCCCGACGTGACGATGAACGAGAAGATGAGCCTGTTTCGCGGCGGCCGGGAGATCCAGATCATGTTCGTGGGCCGCGCCCACACCGGCGGAGACACCGTCATCTACTTCCCGCAGGACAAGCTGGTCTTCACCGGCGACATGCTGTTCGGCGGACCGTCCTTCATGGGCGACGGCTACGTCGACGAGTGGGCGGAGACGCTGGAGAACCTGAAGGTGCTGGACTTCGACATCGTCGTTCCCGGGCACGGCCCGCCGTTGACCGACCTGAGTGCGATCGAGAAGTCGCAGGAGTACTACCGCGTCCTCTGGGAACGGACGGCGGAGAAGCATGCGGCGGGAGTGCCGGCCGAAGAGGTGTCCGGCGCGCTCGACCTGTCCGCCACGGCGTTTCCGCAGCGGCAGCCCTCCGAGGTGGAGGTGCGGCGGATGT
>JAPOXA010000200.1 GCA_026707325.1 Acidobacteriota bacterium
TGCCAAGTGCCATCTACTACTCCTCCTTCATGCCTCGACCCGACTCGCCCTAAACTAACCCCGCACCGGGACTTTGCCACGGGCTGCTATACCCCAGAGCCTTGAGGGATTGCTCGAAGCCGCTGAACGGCTCTCCCGCAGTACGGCCCATGCCGTTTGGCTCGGGAACTCCCGCCGTCGAGTCATCCACGAACTTGCCGCCGGGCAAGGCACTGGAGGCCCGTTCGCTCGCGTTGGACCCACCGCAACCTGCGAGGACGCCTGGCACAGGAAGATGACAATCGCCCGCGACTTTGCTGCGGGGGAAGAGAACCGCTACGCAGCAGCTATCAACACTCTAAGCGAATTGGTCGCACTTCTCGCCGGATTGGATGGGCCGAAGATTCTTGTTCACCTTACCGACGGCCTTGCTCAGCGTCCTGGGCTGTCCATCTTCTCCTATCTTGTCGAGCAAGCATGCCCGAACGACACGGAGCGTCATTCCGAAGCCTATTCGGAGATGCTCCAGCACGACCTCAGCCCGCAACTCGAAAAGCTCGCTCACGCAGCCAACGCGAATCGAGTCACCTTCTTTCCCATTGATACGGGCGGCGTCCGGGCTGGGCTCAATCAGGATCCCTCCTTCTCGGGCTCCCAAGGGGCACCGTCTCCGCGCAACGACTACGTTCACAAGATGAACGCTCAGAGCGGCATGCAACTCCTGGCACAGTCAACGGGAGGCTACATGCTGATCAACTCGAACGATCTGGCGGTCCATTTCGACACTATAAGAAAGCGGCTGGCCAACACCTATCTTCTGACTTTTGTGGCACCCGAGGTCAAGCCGGGGCAGACTCACACCGTCGATCTTCTTCTTGCGCCAGGAGGTCCAAAGAGGCGCAGGCCTCACTACCGCCGCACCTACATCGACAGATCGATCGACGAGTACCTTGGCCAGCGACTTCTCTCAACCGCGTACCTTGGCCTTGAAGAGAATCCGCTTCGCGTGCTAATTCGTGTCGGCGACACCGAAGCTCTTGACCGAGAGAGGTTTCGGCTGCCAATCATGCTGAAGGTTCCCGAGGCCGAACTCCGACGTCTCACGGGCACCCCTCGGATCGAACTGCGCGTCTGGCTTGTTGCCATCGACCTCCAGCAAAGAGGACGCACCGCGGTGCGGCAGAAGGCGCTGGCCATAGGCGGCCCTGACGGCATCGCCGCCACTGACGGTTTCTTCGGCATTCGGATCGTCATGGAGCTTCCCGCGGGCGAGTACTCCGTCGCAGCCGGCGTGCTCGAGGAAGCGACCGGCGCCACTACCCTGATTCGGAATGCCGTGAGTGTGCCGAGAACCGTGGAATGACGGCTGGCGGCGCGTTGCGCCACTGCTGGCCCTGACACGAGTGTCACCGGCTACGCCTCGATCACGCGGCCGCCGACAACGGTGCCGGCCGGCGCGCCGCGGAGCTTCCAGCCGGCGAACGGCGTGTTGCGCGACCTGCTCCGGAACGTCGCCGGGTCGACCTCGACCTCGCGCTCCAGGTCGATCAGGGTCACGTCGCCGGACGAGCCCGGCGCCAGGCTGCCGCCGGGTACACCGAGAATGCGGGACGGCGCCGTCGACAGCAAGTCGACGAGGCGCGCCAGGTCGATCACGCCCTCCGCCACCAGCCGATCCAGACAAAGGCTGAGCGTCGTCTCGAGTCCGACGATGCCGTTCGGCGCGGCGACGAAATCGAGTTCCTTCTCGTCCGGATGGTGGGGGGCGTGATCGCTGGCGATCGCGTCGACCGAACCGTCGGCGAGGCCCCGGGCGAGGGCGTCCCGGTCGGCGACGCTCCTGAGCGGCGGGTGCATCTTGAAGTCCGGGTCGAGACCGGAGTCGAAGACGTCCTCGTCCGTCAACAGCAGGTGATGGGCCGAGACCTCGCAGGTCACGCGGTGGCCATCCGCTTTGGCCGCCCGGATCAGGTCCAGGCTGCGGGCGGTCGACATGTGCGCCAGGTGGTAGCGGCCCCCGGTATCGGCCACGAGCAGCAGATCGCGGGAGACCATCACGTCGTCCGCGGCGCCCGGGATCCCCTCGACACCGAGCCGGGTCGAGAACCGTCCCTCGTGCATGACGCCGTCGCCTGACAGCTCGAGTTCCTCGGCGTGCTGGATGAGCGGCAGGTCGAAGTGCCGGGCGTAGCGCAGCGCCTGGCGCATCAGGGCGGCGCTCCAGACGGGCCGGCCGTCGTCCGAGATCGCGACCGCCCCGGCCCGACGCTGAGCACCGAACTCCGTCAACTCGCGGCCCAGGAGCCCCCTGCTCACGGCGGAGATCGGGTAGACCCGGGCCCAGCCCGCCCGCTCCGCCTGCTTGAGCATGAACTCCGTCAGGGAGGGGTCGTCGTTCACGGGGTCGGTGTTCGGCATGCAGGCGACGGCCACAAACCCACCCGCCGCCGCCGCCCGGGTGCCGGTTTCGATCGTCTCCTTGTATTCCTGGCCCGGCTCGCGGAGGTGGACGTGCATGTCGATCAGGCCGGGCACTACAACCAGACCCGCGGCGTCGATCTCACGCATGTTCTCCGGTGCGGGGAGACCGGGTCCGCAGGCCGTCACCCTGCCTCCCTCGATGAGCACGTCGGACGAGCTGTCGAGCCCCTGCGTCGGGTCCACCACCCGACCCCCGCGAATCAACAGCGATCCGCTCACGGCGTCGCCCCGTCCTCGCCGCTCTTCGTGCCGGCCAGCAGGTAGAGCACCGCCATCCGCACCGCGACGCCGTTCGCCACCTGCTCGAGGATCACCGACCACGGTCCGTCGGCTACGTCGCTGGCGATCTCGATGCCGCGGTTGATCGGCCCCGGGTGCATGATGATCGCGCCGTCGTTCGCGCGGTGCAGGCGCTCCGCGGTGAGCCCGAAGAACTCGAAGTACTCCCGTTCCGAGGGAAAGGCGGCCCGCGCCTGACGCTCGAGCTGCACCCGCAGCATCATCACGACATCGGCGCCCTCGATCGCCTCATCCAGCGAGTAGACGACGCGGGCGCCAAGCGACTCCGGCTCTTCCGGCATCATCGGCCTCGGACCGGCGACCGTGACGTCGGCCCCCAGCTTCGTCAGGCAAAGGACGTTCGAACGCACCACCCGACTGTGCGCGATGTCGCCGACGATCGCCACCTTCAGCCCTTCCACCCGACCCTTCCGGCGGCGGATCGTGAAGGCGTCGAGCAACGCCTGGGTGGGATGCTCGTGGGCGCCGTCTCCGGCGTTGATCACTCCCGAAGCGAGCCGCTCCGCCAGTGCGTGCGGCACCCGCGGGTGGGCGTGCCGGATGACGACGAGATCCGGCGCCATTGCCTCGAGGTTGCGGGCCGTGTCGAGCAGCGTCTCCCCCTTTGACAGGGACGACGAGGACGTCGAGAAGTTGATGTTGTCGGCCGAGAGCCGCTTTTCGGCGATCTCGAAGCTCGAGCTGGTCCGCGTCGACGGTTCGAAGAACAGGTTGATGACCGTTTTGCCCCGGAGGGTCGGCACCTTCTTGATCGGTCGCGCCGCCACTTCAACGAAGGACTCGGCGGTATCGAGAACGTGGAGGATCTCGGCCCGTGACAACTCGGCGACCCCCAGCAGGTCGCCGCGCTGCCAGACCGGTTCGCTCACCCCTCGCGCTCGAGCAGCTCGACCATCTCCTTGCCGCCGTCGGTGGCGGCGTAGGAGACCTTGATCACTTCGGTGTCCGTCGTCTGCACGTGTTCGCCGACGCAGTCCGCGTGGATCGGCAGTTCCCGGTGACCCCGATCGATCAGCACTGCCAGGCGGATCGCCCGCGGCCGGCCGTAGTCCATGATCAGGGCGTCCATCGCCGCCCGGATCGTGCGGCCACTGTAGAGCACGTCGTCGCAGAGCACGACGATCCGGTCGTCGATCGGAACCGGCATCACGCTCTCCTTGACCACAGGCTGCGGCGCGATGGTCGAGAGATCGTCCCGGTAGAGCGTGATGTCGAGCACCCCCACCGGCACCTCGACGCCCTCGGTGCGCTTGATCTCGGCGGCGATGAAGTCGGCCAGCGGCACGCCGCGCGTACGCACGCCGACCAGCATCAGCGAGTCGGTGCCGCCCGCGCGCTCGACCACCTCCAACGCCATCCGCCGCATCATCCGCGCCATCTGCGGCGCGTCGAACAGCGTTCTCTTGACCGTCAGCGCGCTCACCGCCGCGGCAGCGTATCAGCGGCGCGCCGGAGACGCCACATGTTGTGGACGCGAGCGGCCGCCGGCACAACTACTTGTGACTTATGCATGAATCCTGTTATCTTCCCAAGAGTCAGACAGGCCCGATTTCCCGCCACGCCAACCATGCTCAAACTGGAAAGCCTTGAAGTCAACGGCTTCAAGACCTTCGTCGACCCGGTGACGAGCCGGTTCGCGCGAGGCATCACGGCGATCGTCGGACCGAACGGCTGCGGCAAGAGCAACCTGGCCGAGGCGATCACGTGGGTGCTCGGCGAGCAGAGCCCCAAGTCGCTCCGCGGCAGTTCCATGGAAGAAGTCATATTCAACGGGAGCGGCCAGCGCAAGCCCCTGGGCATGGCCGAGGTCAGCCTCACCTTCCTCACCGACGGCAGCGTCGAGAACGCCGAGGACGGCCGCATCACGATCGGGCGGCGGATCTTCCGCGGCGGTGAGGGGCAGTACCGGTTGAACGATCGGGTGGCCCGGCTGAAGGACATCCGCGACATCCTGATGGACACGGGTCTGGGCATACGCGCCTACTCCGTGATTGAGCAGGGGAGGATCGGAATGATCCTCTCTGGAAAGCCCCAGGAACGCCGCAAGCTGATCGAGGAAGCGGCCGGGATCACCCGTTACAAGAACCGCAAGCGGCTCGCCAGCCTGAAGCTCGAGGACGCGACCGCCGACCTGCTCCGGCTCGACGACATCATCTCCGAGGTCGAGCGGAGTCTTCGCTCCCTCAAGCGGCAGGCCAATGCCGCCCGGCGCCACCGCGAACGCAGGGACGGCTACCGGGAACTGCTCGACGCCGTGCTCGTGGCGCGCTGGGCGAAGCTTCAGGGAGAGCTCGAGGAACTCGAGTCGGATCTGGGACAGAAAGCCGACCGGGAGGCGGAACTCCTGGCGGAGATCGCCCGCGGCAACGCGGAACTCGCCGACTGCCGCAAGGCCATCGACGCACGCACCGAAGAGGCCGTCCGCTCGCACGAACGTCAGGCCACCCTGCTGGCGACGGTCGAGGGGCGCCAGGAGCTGATCAAGGGCGCGCGCGCCACCCGGGCGGAAATCGCCGAGCGGCTCGAAGGGGGCGCCCGAAGCCAGGAGACGCGGCGGCGTGAACTGTCGGCGGCCGAGGACGCGCTCGCCGTCCTCGCCGGACGCCGGCAGATGTTCCTCTCGGAGCGGGAGGAGGCGCTGGCAAAGGTCCAGGAGGACCGGCAGCGGATCGATGAGGCCGACGCCGCGATCGAGCGGGCCCGCAAACGCCACCGGGACCTGCTCGAGGAACAGGCGGCGTCGCGGGCGGGGACTGAAGAGCTGAGAAGCGGCCTGGTCACCGAGCGCATCGGCAACGAGAAGGCCGTCGACCGCCGCGACCGCGCCGAGGCCACTCTGGAACGCAGCCGGGACGCGCTCCGTTCCATCGAAGTCGACGTCAAGGCCGTCGGCGCCAAGGTGGAGAAGCTGGACGTCGCCCTCACCACGGAAACCCAGGCCGCAGGGCGGGCGGCCGAAGCCCTCGAGGCGAGCCGCAACCGGCGGCAGGAAGCCCGGACCGAACTCGAAACCCGCCGCGACGAATTGGTCGAAGCCGAGAAGCGAGCGGCCGTCCTGCACGAACTCGGCCAGGGAGATGAGGAGTTGCGAGCCGGAATCTGCGCCGCGCTGCTCGAGCTGGAGCTGCCGGAGCCCCGCTTCCTCGGCGACGTGGTCGAAGTGCCCGCGGGTTGGGAAGACAGCCTGGACCTCTTCCTGGGCCCGCTGCGCAACGCGATCCTGGCCCCGTCCGACGAGGATGCCGTGTCGATCGCCCGCGCGCTCTCCGGCTTCGACCATCAGGTCACTCTCCTTCGCCCGGCCGACGCTCGGGCACCTCTGCCCGAGCTGGACGATCCCGAGATCGTCGGTGAGGTATCGACGGCGCTGGGCCTCTCACCGGACCTGAACGGCGCGCTTCGCCCGGGCTACCTCGTCTCCGGCCCCGAGGCGGCCGAACGCCTGGCGGCGGACAACCCGGGTGTCGCTTTCCTGTGCCGCGACCGGCTCTGGATCGAGGCTGGCCGCGTCACCGTCCGGGGCGAGGGTGCGGCACCCGGCGCCCTGGGCCGTCAGCGCGAACTCGACAACCTCGGCCGGCGCATCGACGAACTTGAGGAGCGCTGCGCGACCCTGAGCCGCGAGATCGACGACGCCGCCGAAAGCGGCCGCGAGGCGGCCATGGAAGGTCAGCGGATCGAGCGGGCCGCGTCCAACCTCCGCGAGCAACTGGCCGTCGCCAAGGCCCGACTCCAGGACATCTCCGAGCGGCGAACCGCGCAAGTCCGCGAGAGCACCGAGGCCGAGGCCGAGCTCGAGGACCTCCTCCGCACGATTGCCGAGACGGCCAGCCGGCAGGCACGGATCCAGGCCGACATCCAGGCTCGCGAGACGGTTCATCGCAGCCTGGAACGGGCGGTCGAGGAAGCGGCCGCCGCGGTCGAGCGGGCTCGGGAGGAACGCGAGGAGCGCGTGACGGCGGGCGCCGGCCGCCAGGGCCAGCTCGAGTTGATCGACGAGCGCTCCGCCACCGACCGCAACGAAACCGAGAGGCTTGAGCAACAGATCGAGAGTCTTCGCAGGGCAGACGAGGCGTGGCTCGCCGAGAAGGAGCGGCTGCGCGGCCGCGTCGTCGAGCTCGAAGCGGCATCGGCCCGGGCGCGACAGGAGCTCGACGACGCCCTGGCCGAGCGGACGAGCGCGAGAGACGAAGCGGCCGGCGCCCAGCAGGCTCTCGAGGAAGAACGCGGGCGCGGGCGCGAACTGGAAGCCCGCACGCGCGACCTCGGCGCCCGGCGCGACGAGCAACGCGACCGGATCGAGGATTCGCGCGTGCGGCAGGCGGGCCTGCGCCAGAACGCCGAACACCTGGAGCGGGACTACCGCGAGGAGTTCCGGCGCGAACTTGCCGCGCAGGCGGCGCCGTCGGACGGCGAAGCCCCGGACCTGGAGGCCATGACCGAGGAACTCGAACGCCGGCGCACCCTGCTGGAGCGGATGGGTCCGGTCAACGTCCTCGCGGCCGACGAGTACGACGAACAGCAGGAACGCCACACGTTCCTGACCGGGCAGCGGGCCGACGTGGCGTCCTCGGTCGAGAGCCTGAAGCGCACGATCCGCGACATCGACAGGACCTCCTCCGAGCGTTTCGTCGCCGCCTTCAACGAGGTGAACGAGAACTTCGGCAACACCTTCACGGAGCTTTTCCGCGGCGGCGACGCGGAGATGCGCCTGATGGACGAGGAGGACCCGCTGGACTGCGGCATCGAGATCACCGCCCGGCCCCCCGGCAAGCGCGCCCAGAACATCATGCTGCTCTCGGGCGGTGAGAAGGCGCTGGCGGCGATCGCCCTGCTGTTCGCCCTCTTCCAGACCAAGCCGTCCCCGTTCTGCATCCTCGACGAAGTCGACGCGCCGCTCGACGACGCGAACATCCTGCGCTTCGTCGACATGCTGCAGCGGATGTCGGCGGAGACCCAGTTCCTCGTCATCACCCACAACAAGCTGACGATGCAGGCCGCGAGCACGCTCTACGGCGTGACGATGGAGGAACGCGGAGTATCGAAGATCGTCGGCGTCGACGTCGACGAGATGCACCCCGAGCGCCAGTTGGCGACCGCCTGAGCCCCACTGGGACTCCCCACCATTCTGCAAGTGGCGTAATCGCCGGCGGTCGTCGCTGTG
>JAPOXA010000056.1 GCA_026707325.1 Acidobacteriota bacterium
CACGGCTATCGAAATCGAGAACACTTCCGGCGCGCCATCTACTTCCATCTCGGCGAACTCGACATGGCGCCCGAGTCACTCCGTGCCCACACATAACCCGGAAGCGCCTCTTTCAAAGGAGACGGTTCCCGGCAGGTGGCGGCAGCACGATGTCTCGGGCTGGTGTTCTGATTCATGAGGCCCGTCACGTTACCGGACGTCAGCACGCCCCGAACGACACGTCGTTGTCCGTGCCCGACTACAACGCGGCGATTGCTGCGAACTGCCCTGCTTAGGGGCGGCTAGAGCTACGTAGGGGACGATCGCGTCGACCACTTGGAGCTAGCACTGTGTCGGTGACCGAGAGCATCTCGCAGCTACCGCCCGTGATAGAGCGTCGCGTCCTCGGTGTGCAGCCCCCGCGGGTCGTCGCGCTTCGACTCGTAGAGCCGGCCTTCCGCGTCGACCAGGTCGTCCCTGAAGATCGCCTCGTCGACGGCTACTTCGCTCGGGCAGGAGATCTCGATCAGGTTGCCGGCCGGATCACGGATGAACATCTGCATCGCGCCGTCGGGCAGCCGGCGCACCTTGCCCCAGGGTGAGGTGTCGATCGCGCCGAGTTCGCGCATGCGGAAGAAGATCGAGTCGAAGTCGTCCACCTGCAGGCAGAGGTGGCCGCGGAAGGACGCCTGGTCCTCCCACTCGGTGACGTGAAGCTGCTGTTCCTCGTTGATCTTGAAGAACTGGGCGGGGAAGTCGAGGTTGAACGTCGGGAGCGGTTCGAGCCCGAGTTCGTGCTCGTAGAAGGCGCAGGCCTTCTCCAAGTCGTCGACGACGACCGTCGCGTGTTGGATCTGGAGCACGTTGGCCATTTCGGCCGAGGCTATCGAAGCCGACCGGACCGACGAACAGCCAATCGGGAGATGGCGCGATGAACAGGGTGTGCCAGCGGTAGACAACTGTGGCATAATTCAGTCCCCATGTCCGACACGACCACACCTGTCAGCGTCCGCTTCGGTGCACAGGGCCGACTGGTCGTACCTTCGCCGCTGCGCGAGGCCCTGGGCTTCAAGCCTGGCGACCCGCTGGTCGTCCGCGTGCAGGACGACCGGCTGGTGGTTGAGAGCAGGGAGTCGGCGGTTCGGCGCATACAGGAGCGGTTCGGCCTGCCAGGCCGGAACGTGGTGGATGAACTCATAGCGGATCGCCGCCGCGAAGCTCGTTTGGAGGACGAGGCGTCCTGAGCGTTGTACTGGATGCCTCCGCAGTCCTGGCCTTGGTGCACTCTGAGCCTGGAGCCGAGTCTGTGGCCGATGCGCTTCGCGATTCGGTCATGTCCACGGTCAACTGGGCGGAGGTGGTCGCACGGGTTCGAGGTGGCGCGACGAATGGCGCCGGTGCAGGCCCTTCGGCCCTGCGCCTTGAACTCTGCGCCCTTGGCTTTCGCCTCGAGGAGTTCTCGGCGGAGCAGGCCGACCTGGCGGGTGAACTCCGCCGGTCGACGAGGGACTTCGGCCTCTCGCTTGGCGATCGTGCCTGTCTAGCCTTGGCACTCGTGAGGAGAGAGCCTGTGTTGACAGCCGACCGAGTCTGGCGGCGATTGAGTCTTGACGTGGAGATCGAAGTGATCCGCTGACGTCGCTTTCAGGCAGTCCCGTTCGCCCTGACCGGGTTTGGATCGTCTCGTTGCGTTTGACCGGCGCCCCTCTTGATTGTCTATGCCGGATTGGCTATAAAGACGCCATGATCCTCCGAAGTCTGGTGCGGGAGGCGCGCAAGCGTGCGGGGCTGACGCAGGTTGCCCTGGCGGAGCGCGCCGGCGTACCGCAGTCCACGATCGCCCGGGTCGAGTCGGGCGCCAGGACGCCTTCGACGGAGTTGGTGGAGCGTCTTGTGCGTGCCAGCGGGTACGAGATTCGCGTCGGTCTGGGGGAGCCGGATCCCGAGACCGGTGCGTTGTTCGAGCGAACGCTGCGGCGCACGCCGCAGGAGCGCTTGGCAGACGCTGCCAGGGCGGCGAGATTCGTGCTGCGCGGTCGACGCGCCCTGGAAGGCCGCGGCCGTGACTGAAGCAGACTTCGACCCGGAGCGAATTCTCGGTGCCTTGTCTGATGCTGAGATCCGCTACGTCCTGATCGGCGGCATGGCCGCGATTCTGCACGGTGACGCAGGCGTGACGATCGATCTCGACATCGCTCCCGCCTTTGACCCTGAAAACCTCGAGCGCTTGGCTGCCGCGTTGCGATCTCTGGGTGCCCGCGTCCGCGCCGAGGGCAGCCCGGAAGGAGTCCCGTTCGACTGTTCGGGCGCGTTTCTGCACAACCTCGGACGGGACGCGGTGCTGAACCTGACGACACGGGCGGGAGACATCGACGTCGCCTTCACGCCCACCGGTACGCAGGGCTTTCGGGACCTGAAACGCGATGCCGTTTCCATCGATGCCGGAGGCATCACGATACTCGTCGCCTCGCTGGCGGACATCATCCGCTCGAAGGCCGCGGCCGACCGCGAAAAGGACAGGTTGGCCCTGCCGAGGCTGCGCTCGCTGCTGGAACGTACAGCGAACCGCTGATACATCCCGCCCCCCCTGACGGCGGTAGCTCCAAGGACTGGCCGGTACAGGCCAAAACCTGGCCGACATCCGCTAACAGATGGCCGGAATCCTCGACGCGCGGCGGCTAGCGTCTTCAGGTGGACAACGACTACCCCCGGGTTGGCCGAGGGAGATGACGCAAGGATGCCCTGTTGACGAGATGCCTGGTGGCCGTCGTTGTCTTGAACTTGACCCGTGTCCGTGGACACAGAACCCCAAAAGGGAGGAGCTACGTCATGAAGGAAGCAGCCAAGGCTGCGTTGCTGGTGGTTGGATGGATGGTGCTCGGCCTGGTGGCTCTGCCGCCGGAAGTCGAGGCGCGGGATTGCAGCAAGTGCAATCGATGGGGAGCTTGTCAAACCGTGAAGCGGGGAGCTCAGAACTGCACCTGGTACTCCGTACCTGGCATCCGGAGATGCAGGGCGTATGGAGGGCCGTGCCCGAAGGGTCGCGACAAGGGCAACTCGGTGATCAAGGCTGGCCTTCCACGTCAGGAAAGTGAGGTACTGGTCGCTGCGCTGGTTGCCGGCAAGAACAGTCCCGCTTGCTCTCCAATGCCTCCAAGGCAGTGCCGGATTCCGAATGGAGCACCACTCTCCTCTTGCGGCGAGCAGGCCACTGATCCCGCACCTGCCGTTCGGTACCCGGTGCCGGAGTTCGTCCTCGTCACTCCGGCGCCCTAGCGCGGATGACCAAGCACAACTTTCTTCAGGTCGGAGCCGTCGCCGTCGCGACGACTCTTGCTTGGTCGATCCCGGCACTCGGTGAGGAGCGACATGTCGAGATTGTGGCTGGTGGCGGACTCGCGAGTACCGCGGGAGTCCGGGTTGTCGTCTTCGATGGAGAGAACCAGCCACGGCCGTTCGACACGAGTCCAGTTGAACTGGACGCCGAGGACTACCTGACCTGCATGGGCGCCGATGTCTGGTGCCCGTCCATCAAGCCCAAAGTCGGCCAATCGCCGGTCGTCCTGCCCGCGTTCAACCAGGTCTCCTTCCGGGCCACGTTGGAACTTCCCCTCGGTGAGTCGTGGACTGGCGAGTCGATGCTGGTTGAGGGCTGGCTGCACGACACAGAGAATACGGGCGACTTTCTCCGGTTCGTCGAGCATGCGGAAGTCCACGATTCCGGTTCGCGAATCGAGGTGACCTGGAATGGGCCAGCAGGCATCCTCGACCTGCGCGTCGTAGCCGACGGCTGGATGCCGCTGTACCTGTTTGACTTGGCCGCCGGACCAGGGACGATGAGGATCGGAGCGGTTTCGTTGCGCCGCGGCGCATCTCTGACGGCATTCGCCGTCGATACGGAAACGGGCATTCCGGTTTCTGGCATGAGGGCCTCGGTTCGTCAGCCGGGAGTCGAACACGACGACCCGCGCGCGAAGCGCCTCCGGGTCCAGGGCGAGACGAACGACCGAGGATTCGTCCAACTCCACGGCATCGCTCCCGGCGTCTATGACTTGCTGATTGAGAGTGCGGACCGCCCGACTACCTACGTGCGCGACGTCGAACTCATGGAGAACCAGGAGACGTTTCTGCCGCGGGTAGAGCTGGCTGCCTTCACTCGATTCGCGGTTCACGTAGACCCGGCGACGGACGGCGGCGAACCGTGGCGCATCGAACTCATGCAGGCGCACGAGCCGTGGCGCACGGCGACGGCGGCTACCGACGGCGGCACGGCTTCCTGGAAGGCTCTGGCGGGAGGCTCCTACTACATGACCGTCCTCGGAGCTCGTGGCGACACCGTGCTGACGGAGCAACGCTGGGTAGGCGGTGACGGAGACCTGTTCCTCAAGTTGGACCTCGTTCCGGTTCAAGGCAGGGTGGTTCTGGGCCGAGAAGGCGTTCGCGCCGAGGTCGACCTGAGTACGGGCGCGAACGATCGGAAGTCGTTCGAGACCGACGAAGAAGGCCGATTCTCGGGCCGCTTCTTTCGGCCAGCGAAGGAATTAGTGGCCGCACTCGTGGAGACCGACACGGGCATCAGGCGGGTCTTTCAGGTCAGGCCGAGGCTGCGTGGAGGCGTTTACGAGATGACTCTCGAACTCGGAACCCACCAGGTCACCGGCCGGGTGCTTGAAGTCGCTACTCGGTCGCCGATCGATGGGGCGTCGATCGATCTCGGAGCGTCGTCTGGCGGCGACGATCTCCTTCCGCACCTGAGAACTAGTGGCGCGGACGGGTCGTTCGCTTTCAGGGGACTTGATGAGGGCACATACGAGGTCTACGCCTACATGGAGGGGTACACGCAGTCCAAGCCAGTCAGGGTTTCATCCGCCGATATGGTTGACTCCAGCGGCGTGGGCGACCTGACGATCTTGCTGCAAGCCGGCACGGAGACCAACGTGCTCGTGACTTCCGAGCACGGAGATCCGCATCGAAACGCTCATGTGTCCATCGTCACGATGACTCCGGACGGCATCGGAGTTGGATCGACAAGGACTGGACTGGATGGCCGCGGCCGAGTTGTCGTGCCCCACAGCGTCACACCGGCATCGGTCATCGTCCAAGCGCCTGCGGGCGCGCTCTGGTCAGGTTGCGTCAACCTGCCTGACGACGGGACCGAGTTGGCGGTCAGGGTACCGTCCGCTGGGGGTGGGACGTTGGTTCTCCTGCCCTCGGACGCTGCCGGTGACGCTCCAGAGGGATCAGAGCAGTCCCTTCTCGCGTTGGGAGGCGGCTTGGTGACGATACAGGATCTGTTCAACTGGATGTCCGAACAGGAGCTGCCGTTTCCCGACGGCGAGGCCCTCACGGCGCCACGCGTGGCGTCGGGTTACTACGGAGTCGTCGAGACATCGTCTCTCGGCCTGGCGGCCTATCCGGCCGCATGCCAAGGGGCTATACCCCCTGTCGCATCGTGGGAGTTCCTGCCCGCGGGAGGCCGACTCGAACTGCCGCTCCGGTTCAGAATCGAGGACGAATCGGCGCTGTGGCTTCCCTTCTGAGTGCGCCCTTGCAGTTTGCTGCGGACGAGAACTTGGCTACAGCTCTCCGAACTCTCCGGGAAGTGAGGGACCGATCGTACTGACGATTCCCATCAACTCTCACACAAAGGCGCCGGCATCGAGTCCTTTGCGTCGGCTTCGTCGGCGCCCTTTCCGAGGCGCCGCTTTCGGTACGCGGCTGGGCTGCAGCCCATGCGTTCATGGAAGGCCCGGCGGAAAGTCCGTTCGCTGTGGAATCCCGCGGCAAATCCGACTTGGCCGACGGCGTAGTCGTGCTCTCGCAGCAGACGGCAGGCGCGTTCGACGCGGCGATGGGCTAACCATACCGAGAACGGCATTCCGATGTGCTGGCGGAAGAACCTGGAAAAGCCCGTCGTTGACATCGCCGCGACATCGGCGACGGAGTTGGCGTCGAGGTGTTCAACGAGGTGCTCATCCACATAGCGCCGGACCCGTGCCAGCCGGTCAAAGTAGTCGAAGGGATCGACCCGTTCCGGGAGAGGGTCGTTCGTAACACCGGCACCGATCAACAGATCCTCCTCGTCAGGCTCCTCGAGTTCCATCTCCGCGAACGCAAAGTCGTAAACTTCTATCCGCTGCGACGGAGCCGCTGGGACTTGCCGATGCCATCCCGGCGCCCACTCGACGAACGTGTGGAACTCGTTCCTCTCGCCCACGGGGTCGACACTCCTCGGCAGGGCATCGACGAAGGCCTCGTCATACCGTCTGCCGGCGAGTTCAGCCGAAACAGATCCCGTATCGACCGAGCACACCCAGGAAGAAACACCGGCGACCGCCAACTCGGTTGCATGCTCGCGGGAATCGCGACCCCAGAGGGGAAAGACGGCTTCCATCCCGGCCCTTCCTGCACCCAACGACTGGCGCTCACGAAGCTGGTCCGAAGACAGGTTGCCAAACACCACGAACTCCAGGCCTTCCATCCGAGCCGCGCTCAATGCACGTTGATACGCGGCTTCACGTTCCCGCCGCGAAGTGGTCCAATCGACCGGAACCAACTGGATGGGCAGTCCCAGCGAGTGCGCTTGCTGCTCCAGCATCTCGTCACGCACTCCATGGAGGAGTGCGCGACCGTTCTTCTCGTTCACCGGTGAGATGAGCCCGAGCACGTCCCACGCGGGATCCTGTTGCAGCAGGTACAACGCCCACGCGGAGTCCTTGCCGCCGGTCCACCAGACCAGGGCTTGCTGCGGACGCCACCTGAAAGAGCGGTCTCGCATCGTGACCGCCCGCCGCGAAGCAGTGTTCCCGGCCTCGCGGAGGGCCTGACCGAAGCCTAACAGCTACACTTGGCGGTCAGGTAGCCCGCAGGCAGCGGGTAACGGTGCCGCGCGCCTCGGCCATCAGCATGTGGCCGGCGTCCGCCAACGGTAACGAATCCGGCACCGCCCCTGTCGTCCCCAACGCGGCCGGCGTATCGGAACCGGACCGCACAAGGGCGTGGCGCCGACAGGGCTGCCGAACACCGATCTGGAGATGGCGCGATGGACAGGGAGTGCCAGCCAGAGAAAACCGTGGCATACTTCACTCGCCGTGTCCGACACGACCACTCCTGTCAGCGTCCGCTTCGGCGCACAGGGCCGACTGGTCGTACCCTCGCCGCTACGGGAGGCCCTGGGCTTCAAGTCCGGGGACCCGCTGGTCGTTCGCGTGCAAGAGGGCCGGCTGGTCGTGGAGAGCAGGGAGTCGGCGGTTCGGCGCATACAGGAACGGTTCGGCTTTCCAGGCCGGAACGTGGTGGATGAGCTCATCGCGGATCGCCGACGCGAAGCTCGTTCGGAGGACGAGGCGTCCTGAGCGTTGTACTGGATGCTTCCGCTGTCTTGGCCATGGTGCATTCCGAGCGTGGAGCTGAGTCTGTCGCCGATGCTCTCCGAGATTCGGTCATGTCCACGGTCAACTGGGCGGAGGTGGTCTCACGGGTTCGAGGTGACGCGACGAATGGCGGCGGCGGAGGCGCTTCGGCTCTGCGCCTTGAGCTCTACGCCCTTGGCTTTCGCCTCGAGGAGTTCTCGGCGGAGCAGGCCGACCTGGCGGGTGAACTCCGCCGCTCGACGAGGGAGTTCGGCCTCTCGCTTGGTGATCGTGCCTGTCTCGCCCTGGCACTCGTGAGGAGTGAACGTGTGTTGACAGCCGAGCGGGTCTGGCGGCGGTTGAGTCTTGGCGTCGACATTGAAGTGATCCGCTGACGCCACTTGCAGGCGGTGCCGTTCGCCCTGGCGCGTCCCCGCCTGACGGCGGAAGCCTCAGCGGATGAGCGGCAGCAACTCCTCCGCCGATCGTCGCGTGAGCATCGTGTAGAAGTCGTCGCTCAGCAGGTTGCTGCCGTGGTCCTCGATGAACTTCTTCTGTTCCGGCGTGATGTCGG
>JAPOXA010000103.1 GCA_026707325.1 Acidobacteriota bacterium
TCGGCAACGCCTACTCGGACGAGATCCTGCATCGCGCGCGCCTGTCGCCGATGCGCTGGACCACCCGGCTGAGCGACGAGCAGGTCGACCGGCTGTACGAAGCCTCCGTCGCCGTCCTGACGGAATGGACCGACCGGTTGCGCGCCGAGGCGGGTTGCCGGTTTCCGGGCAAGGTGACGGCGTTCCGGGAGGGCATGGCGGTTCATGGCCGCTACCGCGAGGCCTGTCCCGTGTGCAATGCGCCGGTGCAGCGGATCGTGTATGCGGAGAACGAGTGCAACTACTGCGCGCGCTGCCAGACCGGTGGCCGGCTGCTCGCGGACCGGGCCCTCTCGCGCCTGCTGAAGAAGGACTGGCCGAGGACGGTCGAAGAACTGGAGGAGCGCCTGGGCGCGGCGGCCGGGGAGCCGGCCGGCTGATGGGTGGAGCCTCGGAGTTGTCGGGCCTTACCGACTGTCATGCCCACCTCTGCGACGGCTCGTTCGCAGGCGATCTCGGCGACGTGCTTGCACGGGCCCGCGACGTTGGCGTCGACTCGGTCGTCGCAGTCGGCGAGACGCGCGCGGACGCGGAGCGGAACCTCGAGCTGGCCGAGACCTATCCCGGGGTCGTGCGACCGACCGCCGGCCTCTATCCGACCCATCTCGATCCGGCGGAAGCGGAACGGGTCGCCGGCCTGATCCGCCGGGAACGTTCTCGCCTGGTCGCCATCGGCGAGGTCGGCCTCGACCGCTGGAAGGTGCGCGACGAGCGCGACCTGGCGGTGCAGCGCGAGATCTTCGCGCTGTTCACCGACCTGTCCATCGAACTCGATCTGCCGCTCAACGTCCATTCGCGTTCCGCTGGTCACTATGCGGTCGACCTGCTACGGGAGCGCGGAGCGACGCGGGTGCAGCTCCACGCCTTCGACGGCCGCGCCGCCCGGGCCGAAGCGGCCGTGGAGGCGGGTTACTTCTTCTCCGTACCGCCGTCCGTCGTGCGTTCCCCGCAGAAGCAGAAACTGGTGCGGCGTCTTCCGCTGTCCTGCCTGTTGCTGGAGACGGACAGCCCCGTGCTGGGACCGGAGAGGGATCAGCGCAACGAACCGGCGAACGCGATCGTTTCGCTCGCGGCCATTGCGGACATCAAGGGGTTGCCCGTCTCGGAGGTGGCCGCGGTGGTGAGAGAGAACACGGCGCGGCTCTACGGCTTCTAACGAACGGTGGCGATCGAGGCTGGCTCGCCGAGCCACAGCGCCGGGTCGACCCGCTCGCCCTGCCAGCGGATGCCGAAGTGCAGGTGCGGGCCGGTCGATCGTCCGGTGGAGCCGACGGTACCGATCCGGTGCCCGCGGGGCACCTCGTCCCCCTGCTCGACGAAGACCTCGTGCAGGTGGAAGTACATGCTGATCAGGCCGTTGCCGTGGTCGAGAAAGACCGCGTTGCCGGAGAAGAAGAACTCCCCGGCCAGCGCGACGACCGCGTCGTCGACGGCCAGGACCGGCGTGCCCTGGGGTACGGCGTAGTCGGCGCCCGTGTGGGGCGAGCGCGGCTCGCCGTTGATGATCCGCTTCGCGCCGAAGCGGCCGCCGGCCGGCATCTTCTCGAGCGGTGCGCCCAGGGGCAGAGAGAACCTCGGTTTGCCCTGCCGTCCCCACAGCCTGCCGATCAGGGCGTTCTCGCGCTGCACGCGAGCCAGGTTCTCGGGCGACAGATCCACGCGACTCCGGTCCTTGATCTCTAGTCGCTGCACCGAGTAGGGGTACTCACCGAGACCGATGCGCAGCCTCTCTCGCCGGCCATCCCGGTCGCGCTCCGCGATCACGTCGGCGGTCCGGGTCAAGCCTACGGGCACCAGGCAGCCGGGTTCTTCGCCGACCACGGTGGGTTCGAAGGCGCGGTCGCCAACGAGGCAACGCTCGATGCCTTCGCCCGGCCAGTGGACGAGGCTTCCGGGAGCCGCGGTCTGAGCGAGCAGCGGATGGGCGCCGGCGGCGGCGAGGACCGCGGCCGCGCCGAGTACGGCGATGAAGCGGAACAGGCTCATGAACGAATCATAGCCAACCATGCATTCGTTGCCCGGGTTCCCGCGCCCACGACTTCGCGCGCTGTCCCGCACACCGCCGCCGCGGCCGCCCGGAGGGCGCGGGCGGTCGGATTCCGACTCGGCTACTCGCTGCTCCGTTCGGTTCTCTGGCGGAAGCGCCTTACGAGCGCCTCGCGCCAGTCTTCTTCTTCGTCCTCGTCGCGGGCTTCGTCCCCCCACCGTTCGACCTCGCGGACGAAGTCCTTCTTCAACTCGTCGGCTTCGTCCTCGGGAAGCCAGTTGGTCATCTGAGGGAACACGATGCGCCAACTGCGAAACTGGGCCGGAGTCCACGGGAACTCGTCGGATTCCCGAAGCAACCGGAGGATGCCGAGGAGCCTGCGGCGGACGTCCTCGGGCTTCGGCCTCGGGATCTTCATCCCGTCGCCGGAGTTGTCGGTGAAGAGAGGGCGTTGAAGAGAGTTCGGCGCCGCCATGGTCCTCATCCTCCTCCGGTCAGTTGACGTCCGCTCAGAGCTTGCCCCGCGGCTCGCTCCAGCACGGGGTCCGCCTCGCGGAACCGGTGCAGCAGTTCCTCGATCCTCGCCACCACATCCAGGATCTCCCGTTGGAGGGTGGAGTCGACCCGCTGGCCGTTGCGTGCCCTGAGCCAGCGGTGCAGAACCGGGTAGCCGCTGACGCTGAAGTCCCAGGCGGCTTCGGAAACGCCGGAGACGACGAAGGAGCGGTCTTCGACCAGGGCGATTCGGCCGGCCTCTTCGCCGGAACCCTGGTTCGCCCTGAAGGCTTGACTGCGCGTGGGCACGGCGAGTGTGGCCGCTGGCTCGCCATCGAGTCGCGCCCAGCGGAAGTCCTGGGCCGGGTCCGAAGCGAAGGTCTCCAGTTCCCGGATTCGTCCCCCCAGTGTGACGGCGTCCAGAAACACGTCGTGGTTGGCGGGAAAGGGCACATGAGGGAACTCGTTCTCCAGGTCGTATGCGAAGCGCACCGTGTAGTCCGCTGCCGAGAGCAGGGCCACGATGGCATCGAAGACCTGTTGGGGTTCGAGATCGACGCCGTAGGCGCTGGACAGGCTGGCGGCAGTACCGTTGAGCATGGAGTGCTTCGGTCCATCCCCACGATAGTCGAAGAGCGGAAAGACCCACCCGCCCCTACCACTGAATGCGTGCTGATCAGGTAGAACGGCGTGGCACCAGACTGCGGGACCGCTACCCGTGCCGTCGTCAAGGGCGTGAAGGGCGCAGTTCGCCTCGCCCCAGGCTGCCTGAAGATCAGGCTTCGGGAAGTCGACAAACTCTCGGCGGTTGTAGAGAAAGCGGTAGTCGAGGGGCCGGTACGCCACCTGGCAGATCGCCGATTGGTCGAGTGCGGTCGAATGTGCGGAGGCAGCCTCTCGATCGCGGGTCTCCTTGAACTGCTCTCGCGTGTCTGGCGAGAGGCCCCCGTCGAGCCACTGTTGAACTCGGCGCTCGAGGTCCTGCGCCGACAAGGCGTAGGAGAACCGATCGCGGTAGGTGACGATGCCGTTCGAACGGAACGTGAAGAGGGCGTCCAGAGACGGCCAATCGACCCCGTCGAATCCGCGTGGGATCAAGGGCGCCATGTCGCGACCGGTCGTTTCAGTGAACTTGAGGGTTTCCGGATCTTCGCGGGCAAGTCGCGCGAGCCCGAGCTTGGCCGGCCGGTCGAAGGCGTCCTGTCGCCAGACGTCGGCGTACTCCACGCTGGCTTCGTCGTCCGCCTGCCGGTCGCCATGGGCCTCCGCGAGAAGCACGCAGACGCCGACCTCGATGTTGAAGATGTTCTCGTCGCTCGGTATGACCGCGGGACGCGAGGCGCGCCTGTCGCCGCGGAAGTCGATGATCCGTATTCGGTCGAACCGACGGCGGAGCATCCGCCGCAGACCGCCGAAGGCGGCGCCGACGAGGAACTTGCGATTCGTGACGAAAGCGAGAACCCCGCGACCTGTTGCGCCCTTGGCCTCGAACAGCCGCCACAGCGCCCACCGGTAGAACGCCACGTAGAGGTCCGGGAAGGCGTTCAGCGATCGGCCGAGCCCCGCGTCCTTTACTGGCTGCTTCAGGTCGTTCCAAAGACGGTTCATGAAGGGGCCGACAAGCCGCGTGGCTTCGTCGGCCCGCAGTCGCTTGTAGGGCGGGTTCCCCATCACGACCAGGATCGGCTTGTCGGTTTTGACCTCGTCCGCTGCTTTGCGCTCTTCGATGAGCGGCGCGCTGAGGAAGGCCATGTTCGGCTGGACCCCCGCTTCGGAGGCTGCCGGGGCCAAGGTGTCCGTGAGGAAAATGGGGAGGCGGCCGTTTCGGCCGCCGCGCCGTGAGACCTCGCGTTGCATCCGGTAGTGGGCAACCGTGTATGGACCTACAAGGAGTTCGAAGGCGTGGGCCCTTTGGGCGAACGCGGCAACTTCGGCAGCAGCCGCTGCCGACCCGTACTCGTGAGCGGCGCGTTCCGCGGCCAGCGACGTGGCGGCGATGAGGAACGTGCCGGTCCCGCAGGCCGGATCGAGGAGGTTGACCCTCTCGTCGAGCAGTCCGTTCGTCCGGAAACGGTTCTGGAGAAGGCGCTCGACCTCGGCGACCATGAGAGCAACCACATCGGGAGGCGTGTAGTAGACGCCGTAGCGTTTGACCGCCTCTGGATCGAACACACGCAGGAAGTCCTCGTACAGATAGAGGAGAGGGTCGCGGCGTTCTGTGGGCCGAAGCAACGCGGGATCCACCGCGTTGACAGCGTCCGTCACTACGTCGAATGCGGTTCCGAGCACTCGGCGAACTTCCTCCACGGTCAGGGCGCGAAGCGTGCCCCGAAGAAGAGGGAAACTGGTGTGAGGTAGCAGTTCGTGAGCGTTGGGGCCGACGTTCTTCCCGCTGCTATCGCGAGCCAGGAGCAAGCCGAAGACGAGAGTCTGCGCGAAGGCGTTGGAGAAGAGGGAGTTCTCGTCCGTTGGATCGTAGCCTCCGGCTTCTGCCCGGGCGAACAGGGTCTGGATGAAGTCGACCCTGAGATCAAGCACAACCGGGTCCACGGCCCCGCTCCGACAGTGGTCGGACACGACCTCCCGGACCAGGCGCGCCGCGTGAGCGAGATTCGTCGCCGCATCAGCCGGAGTTTCAGGGACAGGCGGCTCTGCGCTCGCTAGCGTTTGGAGGATCGCCCGGAAGCCGCCGCTGTCGTGGTTGCGAATGATCCGGGTCGCTCTGCGGTCTCGTCGGACACTGAGGGCGAACTCTTGGAGAGCTTGGACGACCTGCTGCACAGGGGAAAGGCCCGGAGTGGTTGGGCGGCGCGAGCATAGCGCCCGGCCAGCGGTGAGACCAGCCGTGCCGATGGCCGCTGGGGTCATAGCTCGGCTTGTCCGCAGGAAGCCGCATCAGAAGACCACTCCGCGGGCCATCCTGAGGAGCCTCCCGACTCGCGGACCATGCCGCGCTCAACGTCTCTGCCCGCCAAATCGCCGAGCCGACTCCTGTCAGTCGAATCGTTCCGTGTTCTGTTCAAGCCACTGCAAGCGCCGATCGATCTCGATGTCAGGGTCCGCTTCGATCATCTGATCGATGATTGCCGCCATGTCGAAGTACGTGACACGGCTCTTCGGGCCGCAGACGATCCACAGTAAATCGAGCGTCTCGTGCGGGCACCTCAGAGCGACTTCGGATCCCTCGACATTGAGCAGATCCCCGCGACCACGATGGAACGGAAGAAGGTAGTGTCGGACGTGCTCCAGCGCTGATGGAAACTCGTCCCGCGCTTCTACGATCAAGTTGACGAATCCGCGTGTAGTGGAGTCGTCGAGATACTCGCGCTCTTGCGGCCAAGTCCTTGCGAGTAGAGGTGCTATCGTCGTCCTCCAGGTTTCTTCGGCCGAAGTGTCGCCGCCGCGTATCCAATGCCAGAGTACCTGAAGCGTGGCTGACCTGAGTTCCGGCGGTCCCGTGCGGAGTACGCAAGCCACCTCTTGCGCGGACAGTCCCCACGATGCCGAGCCGGCGCCTCGTACGTCGGCCAAGGCGGGCCTAAGCAGGTTGGCCGCGATGGGTTCCGGGTGCTGGGTGTGCGCCGCTTCCAAGGCGCCGCGCTTGACGGCGTTGGTGAAGACTCTGCACGCGGGCGGAGAGAGTGCGCGCCTCAGCAGGACCGACCGGAGTGCTGGGCCGTCGTCGTCTTGGGCGCTTGTCGGAGGCTCAAGGATGTCGGTCACGAAGTGTCGGTCGGCGGCGGTCAGAAAGGAAGCTTGGCGGACAAGGATGACGCGGCCCAGCCTGCCGGCGTCGCTGGCGTCGCTGGCGATGACTGTGAGCATCCGACGCTGTGCTTCGGTGGGCGTCAGCGCCCGTCTTCGGTGTCAGTTCGCAGGTCGAACAAGAGTGCCTCGGTAAGCCGGCCCGCCGGTGAGTTGATCGCTCTACTGAGAGGATCGGTCGAAAGATCGAGACGGTCTTTCGCGTCGACGGAGAGGATCGGCCAAAGCCTCTCGATCCAGGGGAAGACTCCGGAGAGGCCCTGGCGTGCCCTTGTGAGCAGGAGGTCGCAGAGGCCGGTGGCCATCGGCGACAACGTCGCGTTCGTAGTGGGTGCGAGGCGCTCTAGTGCGCGGGTGGCTAAGTCGCGTCGTTCTTCGTTGGTTCCGTCGTCGCCTCCGGCGGAAATGGCCCGTAAGAACTCGTTCCATTGAGGCCCGTTCGCTAGGCCGGGAGCTTCGCCGGAGAGTTCCTGGAATGCTGCCGAAGGACTCGATCTGCAGAACGCGCTCCATCCTCCCCAGAAGTCGGGGTGTCCGCTGTGTGCCAGGTCCCGAGCTCGTTGGAGGCGTTCCCCCGGCGGCGCTTGTTCAATCGGGCTGGAATCGCCGAGACTCGTCTGCACTGGCCCCACGTAAGAGTCGAAGAAGTCCCGATCTTCGACCGGCCGTTCGAGATGGTCGCGGCGGGTGCGAATGGCTTGGAGCTCGGCGACTCCGGCGTTTGAGAGAGAACCGGCTTCCTCAAGCATGGTAAGTCGGAGCCACACCGCGATGTCTCGGGCGTGGGGTCGCCATCATTGTCGTCCCCGATCAAGTCGAGATCGACCTCAAAGGCGAGCGAAGACCGGAGTGCGGCGGTTGTGAGTTCGAGAACGTCGAGAGCGTGATCCGCCAGTTTCGCCAGACATCGAGCCAAGCTGAGAGCGGCGGCGTCGTCGGGAATGACCATCCGCGGCCACGCGAAATCGCGAAGACGTGGCGCCGTTGCCGCGTCCTTCTCGTCGACGAGCTCCCGGTACGGTGAATCCAGTCGTAGGCGGGGCTTAGCAGTTCGACTGCCGCTTGAAGGTCGGCATTCAGGACGAGGCCGCTCGCGAGTCGCGCTTCGAGAGTCGCGTAGCGCGGGTCGTGCCGTGGCGGGGACTCCACAAGAGAGAAGAGCCGCCAGATTCGCTGCCAGTTGCGGTCGAGCGTGCTGAAGGAGCGGAGGCGCCTTGCGAGATTGTCGGTAAAGGCCCGACCCAGGCGGGGTTGCCAGTCCCGCGCACATTCGAAGCGGTCGGGACTTCTGGGTTCCTTCGCGACCCAGGCGGGGATCACCCAGGCCGCCTCCTTCTCCGCCCACAGGCCGGCTTCTTGGAAGATCGTGAACCAACGCCGATCCGCAACCGTCTTGATGACGACCGACCAGAGATTCTCGGGTTGCCGGAAGAGCCACTTCAACTCTCGCTCGACACCTTCCGGCGCGTTGGCGACCGGTTGCCGCAGGATCGCGCGGGTTCTATTGCGGCGCCAGCGTTTTGGGCGTTCAGCCAGATCCGCGAGTTTGTGCGAGTGGAGTTGCCCCGGTTTCGTGGACGGTTTGTGTTTAGGGATTCAAGCAGCCTCTC
>JAPOXA010000069.1 GCA_026707325.1 Acidobacteriota bacterium
CCCAACGGCTCGGGCAAGACGACCACGATCCGCATGATGATGGGCATCCTGCTGCCCGACGGCGGCGCCGTGGAGCTCTTCGGCGGCGCACCCGACTTCGCGCGGCGCAGCCGGGTCGGCTACCTGCCCGAGGAGCGCGGCGTCTACGAGAAGATGAAGGTCCTCGACCAGCTCGTCTTCTTTGGCGAGATCCGGGGCGTCCCACGGTCCCTCGCCCGCACCCGGGCCGAGGCGTGGCTCGAGCGCCTGGGACTCAGCGAATGGGCGTCCAAGAAGGTCCAGGCGCTGTCGAAGGGGATGCAGCAGAAGGTGCAGTTCATCTCCACGGTGCTCCACGATCCGGAGCTGCTGATCCTGGACGAGCCGTTCAGCGGCCTCGATCCGATCAACCAGGACGTTCTGGAGGAGATCGTCCTCGAGGAGAAGGAGCGCGGCAAGACGATCCTTTTCTCGACCCACCTGATGGAGCAGGCGGAGCGCCTCTGCGAGCGGGTCTGCCTCATCTCGCGGGCGCGCAAGGTGCTCGACGACGACCTGAAGGAGTTGAAGCGGCGCGAGCGCACGGGGGTCGTGGCGGTGGAGTTCGAAGGCGAAGCTTCCGCAGTCGCCACCTGGCCGGGCGTGGCTGAAGTCGAGGAGGCCGGCGACGCGCTTCACCTGACGCCGCGAGACGGTGTGCTCCCAGACGAGATTCTGGCCCAGGTCGTGGCGGAAGGGGTCAGCCTGCGCAGGTTCGAGCTGCTCGAACCCCGGCTGCACGAGATCTTCGTCCGCCATGCCGGAGACCCCGGCGACGACGATGCCCCTTCGCAGACGGGAGGTGCGTCATGAAGCAGGTCTGGTCGGTCATCCGCCGCGAGTACGTGGAGCGCGTCAAGACGAGGGCGTTCATCCTCTCGACCCTGGGTATGCCGCTGCTCATCATCGGCATCATGGCGGTGGTCGGCTTCGTGGCGGTCCTCTCCGAGCAGTCGGAGCGGCAGATCGCCCTGATCGACTTGAACGGACAACTCGGCGAACGCGTCCAACAGGCCCTGGATCGGGCGGGCTACGACGTGGAACTGGCGGCGCCCGGGACCGGCACCGAAGAGCTCGACCAGCAGGTGCTGGACGAAGAACTCGAGGCATACATCGTTCTCGACGACACGACGGCCAGCGAAGCCGTCTTCGCCTACCGGTCGAAGGAACCGCCGGGCGGAGTGCGGAGTCAGTTGATGCGCTCGGCCATCGTCGAGGAGGTCGTCGACCTGCGTCTCGGCGAGATGGAGGACGGCGATTCGGTCCGCAGGCTGTTCCAGGGCGGCTCGCTGGAGTACGAACCGGTTGGCCTCGACGAGGAGGAAGCGGAGGAAGCCGAGGCCGAGCGGATCACCGGAATGATCACCGGCATCGCGGGCGGCATCATCCTCTACATCATGATGCTCGCCTACGGCGCCCAGACGCTGCAGTCGGTCCTCGAGGAGAAGCAGAGCAGGGTCGTCGAACTGGTGATCTCGTCGCTGCGACCCTGGCAGCTCATGCTGGGCAAGATCGTGGGGGTCGGAGCCGTCGGGCTCACCCAGGTGGCGATCTGGATCGGCTGCGTTGCTCTGCTGGCCAGCCTTGCTTTGCCGACCTTGATCGCCGCCGCGTCGGACTTCGAAGAGCTGGCTCAGTTCCGGCAGTACCTGCCGGGCCCCGGCGCCGTTCTGCTGCTCGTCGTCTTCTTTCTGCTCGGCTACTTCCTCTACTCGAGCCTGTTCGCCGCGGTCGGCGCCATGTGCAGGAACCTGCAGGAAGCCGGCCAGACCCAGGCGCCCCTCATCATCCTGATCATCGTCCCGTTCATGCTTCAGATGATGACGTTTCAGGGAAACAGCATGCCGTGGATGAACTGGGTGGCCCTGTTCCCCTTCTTCAGCCCGATCATGATGTACCCCCGAGCCGTGATGGGGGACGTACCCGCCTGGATGGTCGCCGCCTCGATCGTGCTGATGGCGCTGACCGTCTGGGGCGCCGCCTGGGTAGCGGGCAGGATCTACAAGGTCGGCATCCTCAGCCAGGGCAACCGCCCCAGCCCGCGGGAGCTGATCAGGTGGATCCGGGGAGCGTGAGGATCGGCGGCATCGGGCAATTGATCCCGGCCGAAACGACGCGCAGGAGTTCGCCTTCTTCCACCGTGACCTCCCGGTCGGCCGTGATGCAGGCGACTGCCGCCTCCAAAACGCGCTTCTTCACTTGCGGCGCTGCCCGGTCCAGTTCGACGAGAGCCTCGTCGACCGCGCTAAAGCCGCATTCCTCGTGCGGAATCAAACCCCTTTCCGGGAGCGCAAGGACCAGCCACCCTTCCACGAAGGCCCGCTCGGCCGCCTGGGCATCCCGATTGCCGACGTAAGCAAGCACCGATAGAAGCACGGCCAACGGGGATTGCACCGCGCCGGCCGAACGGTGGCGTACCCGCGTCGGCACCGATCTCCCGAAGGACGCCTGCATGTCGCGCAACAGGATGCGCTGGAGCGACCACTCGAACAGGTCGATGACCTCGTCCGCCTCGACAAGCGCCACGACGTTCTCCTGGAACCGCTCGACCTGCCGCGACGTGAGGCTGCGGAGCGCGGGTAAAGCAATCTCGAGTACGGGCAAACGCACTTTCGGATCGAGCCGCTCGACGAGCGGGGCCAGCCGTACGGTCTCTTCGTAGACGCCGTCGTCTGCCGCTGCCTCCAGGTGGGCAAGCTGCAGCCGTCTCGGTCCGGGATCGCGGTCGAGCAGAAGCGCGTAGACAACGGCGCGAGCGCCGTAGGGCTCGTGTGCAGCCGCGACGACCAGTTCCGGCAGATGGTCGATCAACTCCGCCGCGTACTCGACGTGCGCGGGCGTCGGCTGGCCGACCTGGCTGATCGCGTTCGCCAGGTTCGGACTGGGGGCCCGTCCGGCCTCGGCGCCCGCAAAGCCCGCCGCGCCTGGAGGACCAGCCGGGCCCGGAGCACCGTCGCCGGCCTCGAGCAGTTCCGGAAACTCGCCGTCCCATGACGGGTCGATCCTCCTGATCCGTTCCGCCAGCGGCGGATGCGTCGAGAACATCGCGCTGAAACCGGAGGTCGCCCGGCCGAAGAACATGTGACTGGCCTGCGGCGCGTTCGGGTTCTCCACCTTCGAGCCGGTCACGAAGCCGCCGATCTTCTTGAGCGCGCCGGCGATTCCCCCGGGATGGCGGGTGAACTGCACGGCCGAGGAGTCGGCCAGGAACTCGCGCTGCCGGCTGACGGCGGCCTTGATCAGGTTGCCGAAGAAGGTGCCCGCGAAACCGACGATGGCGAGGCCGCCGCCGAGGGCGAGAATCGGCAGCGCACCCTTGCTGTCTCTTGAGCGTCCGCCCCCGGTATAGAACGACATCCTCAGGATGAAGTAGCCGATCATCCCGATGAGGAAGATGCCGTGGAGCAGGCCGATCAGGCGGATGTTCAGCCGCATGTCGCCGTTCAGGATGTGGCTGAACTCGTGGGCGATCACGCCCTGAAGTTCGTCACGGTCGAGGGTCGTCGCCGCTCCCCGCGTGACGCCGATGACGGCGTCCTGCGGCGCGAAGCCGGCGGCGAACGCGTTGATGCCCGCTTCGCCGTCCATCATGTAGACAGGCGGCGCCGAGGTGCCCGAGGCGATCGCCATCTCTTCGACGACGTTGAGCAGCCTGCGCTCGACCGGATCCGACGTGCTCCCGTCCACGAGCCGGCCGCCCAGTTCCTCGGCAATCACGCGACCGCCGCCACGCAACTGGGCGATCTTGTAGAGGCTCCCCCCGCCGACCACCAATAGGGTGCCAAGGGTCGCCAGAATCAGCAACCGCGGATCGCCGACGACTGTCCAGTCGATCGCACCCGTGTCGGGATCGCGGCCGAAGTACCCCATTGTCGCGGCCAGCAGCACCTCGACCGAGACCACGATCGCGAGCACGGCCAGAGAGAACAGCACGACGAGGCGGGTGGTGCCACGCCGGGCTACGTCCTGCTGCTGAAAGAAGTCGGTGGCCATCGCGCAGTCGCCCGAAGCGGCGAAACCGGACTACTCGAACGAAATCTGCGGCGCTTCGGCGATCGCCTCGCTGTCGAACTCGAGCAGCGTCGCGTCCTGGCCGTGGCCGAACATCCCGGCGACCATGACGGCCGGGAACCTCTGCTTGTACGTGTTGTACGTGGTCACCGCGTCGTTGAAGGCCTGGCGCGCGAAGGCTACCTTGTTCTCGGTCGAGCGCAGTTCCTCGCTGACCTGCATCATGTTCTGGTTCGCCTTGAGGTCCGGGTAGGCCTCAGCCAACGCGAACAGGCGGCCAAGGGTGCCGGTGAGGACTCCCTCTGCCGAGGCCAGACCCTGAATCGCGGCGGCATCGCCCGGATTCGCGGCGGCCTGCTCCAGTCCGCCGGCCGCCATGTTCCTGGCCTGGATCACCGCCTCGAGGGTTTCCCGCTCGTGACTCATGTAGCCCTTCGCCACCTCGACCATGTTCGGGATCAGGTCGTAGCGCCGCTTGAGCTGGACCTCGATCTGCGCGAAGGCGTTCTGGTAGCGGTTCTTCAGCGTGACGAGCTTGTTGAAGGTCCCGATCAGCGACGCGCCGAAGATGACGGCGAGAAGGACCAGGCCAGCCAGAATGACGATCGTCAGAATGCTCATGACGGCATGCTGTCACAGCCGGAAGGTGTACTGCGCCTTCACAGCCAGCCTGGAGTCCTGCTGCCGGAAGTCGGTCCCCCGCTCGCCCACCTCCTGCACCCAGCCCTGGCCGAAGATGAAGAACAGGTCGTTGCCCGGCTCGAGAGTCCACCGCACCCGACCCTGGAAGCCGAGGTTGCCCGAGCGGTTGTCGAACTGGAGGACATTGGCGAAGGACAGCCTGGGCGAGACGGCATAGTTGAACTCCGCCCGGTGAATCCTGGCGACGAAGTCGCCCTGCGGCAGCCGCGCGAACGTCTGGCTCGTGTTCACGCTGATCGTGAGCCGTGGCGGCGCGGAGTACCGGAGGCTCACGCTGACGGTCTCGGCGTCTCCCGACCAGAAACTGCCGAAGTTGATCCCCAAACTGCCCTGAAGCCTGCGTTTCTGGGCCGACATGAAGAAGATCCGGAGCGGGGTGAAGTCGTACTCGCCCGGCGGGAGAACCACGCCGGGGGAGATCTCGAACGGCTCGAACAGCCGCTCGTAGGTCGGGTTCACGTCGAACAGGCTGTGCAGCGAGTCGCCCGACTGGAAGTGCCAGTCGACGAGCGTGAAGTAGAAGTCCCTGCTCTCGACCAGGCCGTTGTCGAGCCGCTTGAACTCCGTGTAGAAGACGTCGTGGAACATCTGCTGGATGCCCAGCCACTGGTTCTTCGGCCGCGGGTTGAAGCTGGCACCGAGCCGCAGCATGCGCACGTTGCGGCGCTGGACGAATCCGAGTGCGGGATCGAAGTTCTCCTGGATCTCGCGCCACTGCACCTGGGCGTCGTATCGGTCGTTCGGGAACGCGGCCGCGAAGCCGAACGCCGCATCGTTGTCCGCAGTGCCTTCTCCAGAAGTGCCCTCGTTGTCGCTCTCCAGTCCCCAGGCGTTGAAGACGAAGTTCCGGCCGCTGCCCAGGATGTCGGAGGTGGCCAGGCGGAGGTCCACCCCCATCGTGGTGGCGTCCGTCGCGAGGGCCTGGTTGCCGCTGGTGACGAGCGCGCCGACGTAGGACTGCTGCCAGAAGTTCTGCCGCACCCGTCCGACGAACATGCTCTGGTCAGGGGCGAACGAGGTGTCGCGCGTGCCGACGTTGAGCACGCCGACTTCCGTCCGTCCCACCCTGCCGGTCAGCTTCAGACCGTAGTCGAGCGGCACCTCCCGCCCACCCAGCAGACCGATACGGCGGCTGAAGAAGGGGAAGATCTCCGCCCCCGTACTGGGGATGCCTCCCGGCTGGCTGACCCCGGTGGTGGCGAAGTTGAAGACACCGGCATCCTGCAGGAAGAACGACCGCTTCTCGGGAAAGAAGATCGAGAAGCGAGTCAGGTTGATCTGGCGCGCGTCGACTTCGGTCTCGCCGAAGTCGGTGTTGAAGGTGGCCGTCAGCTTCAGGTTCGGCGTCACGTTGTAGAACAGATCGAGCCCGGGCTTGCCGCGGAGGCTCTCGTCGCCGCGGTCGGCGCTGTGATCCCAGCGGCCCGCGACGAACGGACGGATGTCCAGGCTGAGCCCCTGCTCCAGGCCGCCGAGGCCGGAGATCTCCCCCGCCTCCGAGACCTGGTAGAACTGCGCGTCGAAACGGGCGCCCGCCCAGCGCGCCTCCTCGAACTTCCGCCGGATGCTCCGGCTGATGTTGAACCCCCAGACCGTGCCGTCCGGCGGGAAGTTCAGGCTCTTGAAGGGGATGGCGAACTCTGCGCTCCAGCCCTCATCGGAGCGCCGCGTCGCGACGTTCCAGATGGCGTCCCAGTCTTCGTTCGTCTCGCCGTTCGCGAAGACGAGGCCGTCGACCAGGGCGCCGTTCGGGTTCGTCGAGAAGTAGTAGGCGTTGCTCTGATCACGGAACGTGTCGAGCAGCAGCTCGACGTAGTCGTCGGGCCTGAGGGAGGCGTCGCGGGCCATCTGCGACGCGAGGACCCGGTCCGGCTCGGAGTCATGGCACATCACGCCGATGTAGAGGTGGTCCGCGTCGCGTAGCAGGATGACCTCCGTGGGCTCGCTCGGCACGGCGCCCTCCGTCGGGATGCGTTGCACCAGGTTGCCGATCTGGGGCGACGACTGCCACGCCGGTTCGTCCAGTACGCCGTCGAGGAGGATCGGCTCCGACACGACCGTGACGACCGCCGTCCGGGTCGGCCGGCTCGCCTCGTCCTGACCGACGGCGACGCCGGACGAGAACGGGGAGACGAGCGCCAGCGAGCCGCAGAGCAGCGTCGCCCTAATCTGACTGCAACAGCGCGTCGCGATCCACCCACTCGCCGCGCAGCATGACGCGGTCGATCTGGAGCGTGTTCCGGATGTCGGCCAGCGGATCGGCGTTCAGCACGATCAGGTCGGCGCTCATGCCAGCCGTGAGCGTTCCGAAGTCCGCTTCGCCCACCGGCGGCATCCGGCCGGCCCCGGTGGCAGTGGCAGCGATGAGGGTCTCCATCGGCGTCAGGCCGGCCTCGACGTAGAGCTCGAGTTCATGGTGGGTGCCCCACCCCATCGGCACGTTCGGCGTGCCGCTGTCGGTGCCGAGCGCCACCTCGATGCCGTGGTCGTGAAGCGTCCTGACGAAGTCCTGCATGTCCCGGAAGGAGCGCTTGCGCCCGTCGAAACCGTCGGCCGCGAGAACGGCGGTACGGGTCTCCTCGTCGCTCCAGCGCTCAAGCACCCGCGGGTTCATCACGGCCCGCAGTCCCGGGTCGTCCAGCAACTCCGGCTGCTCGGCGAAGTGCCAGTTGTTCTGAACGATCGACAGGGTCGGCGCGAAGCCACAGTGCTTCTCCAGGCACAGATCGAGGAACGCCTGGCTGGGCACGGGGTCCTCCATCGGCACGCCGCCGCCGGGCCCGAACGTCCGCACCGTGCTGTGCATGAACTCGTTCAGGCCGACCTCGAGGAGCTGGACGCCGTCCGCCTCCTCGTTGATGTGGGCGATCGGGATGAGCCCATTTTGGTACGACTCGTCGACGATTGCGGCCCGGATCTCCGGCGGGATCTTGCGATTCGGCTCCGCGATCTCGTTGATCCACATCTTCGTGAAGTGGACACCGAGAGCCGCCTGCTCGCGCACCATCGCGCGCGCCTCTTCCTCCGTCGTCGGCGTGTTCGTGAAGCCCGAGTTGAAGCCGCCCGGGTAGGAGAAGCCCAGGCCGGC
>JAPOXA010000025.1 GCA_026707325.1 Acidobacteriota bacterium
GGGGGGGGGGGGGGGGGGGGGGGGGGGGGGGGGGGGGGGGGGGGGGGGGGGTAGATTGGAGAAGCGGCGGCCGCCGCCGCGGCCGAGCCGACACAGGCCAACAGCGTGGTCGCGGGGACCGCCACGAATCGTTGCACGACTCTTCTCCTGTTTCGGGGTTGATGAGAAAGAAGAACGTCAGGCGGGCGCAACCGACCCCGGAGCGGCGCGGCGCCGCCTAGAAGTGGAAGCGGGCCCCGATTCGCCAGACCCGACCGCGTATCAGCCGAACCGGAGCGCCGAAGGGCCGGTCACTGTCAAGCGTCTGTTCGGCTTCGATCGCGGTGTCCGCGTTGCCGGCGTTGAAGACGTCGATGCCGACGCCCAGCAGGCGGCCGCCACCGATGTTGAAGTCCTTCTCCACCCTCAGATCGAGGGTGAGGCCGTCGTCAAGACGGAAGGAGCCGTTGGGGTAGCCGTAGATCTCCGAACGTTGATCCACGTCGTCCACCCGGATCTGCTGGTTGTAGGTGTTGCCCGAGAAGAAGCGGAGGTAGCCGCCGACCACGACCCCGCCCGGGAGCTTGGCGTTGCCCAGGACCTTGATCAGGTGCGTCGGATCGATCGTCAGGTTGCCGTAGGCGTTGATCTGGATGTTCGGGTCCTTGAAGAAGGTCGAACTGCCGAGCGAGGAGCCTCTCCCCTCCTGGAACTCGTACCAGGCGTTGTTGTTGTTGCCCCTTGCCTCGCCGTAGGTCCACGAAGCCTGCATTTGCCAGTTGTTGCGCCATCGCCTGGCAAGGCTCGCCGTGATCCCGGCGTACTTGCGGGAACTCTTGAAGCAGGTGAGCTCCTTGTAGGCCTGCCCGTAGTCTTGGCAGTAGTTGACGTTCGTGAAGTAGAACCGGTTCTCGCCCTCGTTCGTCTGGTTGAAGACGTTGTAGCTCCGTCCGCTGTTCGGATCCGTGTACCGCGTGGGTTCGAACTCGCCGGTGAGGTTCACGCCGTCCAGGAAGTCGTGGTTCGTGCGGTAGGTCGCCGTGATGTCGAGGGACACGGTACGCGTCAGGACCTTCTCCCAGCCGACATCCAGGGCGTCCATGTAGGGCACGTCGAGGCCGTCGTCGATCGTCCACTGGCCTGGACCTCGTGCTTCGGTGAAGTCGTGCTCCCAGACTTCGTCGTCAGCGTTCCAGATGTAGCCCGTCCAGTCGCTCTCGGGCGCCAGCCGGCTGTAGAACAGCGAGATGACCTGGTGGTAGTAGCGCCCCCAGTGCGCCTTCAGCACGGAGTCGTTGTCGTCGCCGAGGTTGATGTTGAGCCCGATGCGCGGCGCGAGGGCGAGGTCGGGCGTGAACACGGTGCCCTGGTCGAAGCGGACGCCGTTCACGTCCGACTCGAGGGAGCCGCGCCAGTAGTTGGCTCGCAGACCGAGGTTCAGCCGCACCCGGTCGTTGATCCCCCAGGAGTCCTGCACATAGCCGACGATCTTGTCGGTGTCGGCGAACGTGTTGTAGCCGGTGCTCTCGTAGAGGATGTAGTTCTCGCCGGCGAAGTCGTAGTAGTACTTGCCGCCCGACAACCCGTTGAGCGTGTTGACCAGCGTGTTCTGCAGTTCGACGCCGAACTTGAAGTCGTGCTCGCCGCGGATGAAGTCGTCCGTGAAGTGGCTGACCGAGGCGAGGAGCTGATAGCGCTCCCGGTTTGCGTTGAAGGGCCCCCACCAGTTTTCGGAGAGGCGGTCTTCAAAGCCGTCGTAACGGGCGGGGGTGTCGCCGCCGTCGGGCGTCTCCGTCTGGCGCTGGTGATAGCCGCCGAACTTCAGATCGAGCAGCGTGTCCTGGGACAGCATGTCCGTGTAGTTGAAGTTGAACAGGTACTGGGTCCCGACGTTGCTGAAGGTCGCGCCGGGGGCGACCAGATCGCCCTCGTCCGCGCCCTGGTAGAACTGGTCGCGGGTGCTGTACTCGAGCATGCCGCTGAAGATCTTCTCCTGCGTCGGCGTCCAGTTGATCTTGCCGACATAGCGGGGTGCCTCGTAGGTCGGGTCGTTGACATGGTCGCCGCTGGCCTTCGAGTCCTCCTCGCGGTACTTGACCGAGGTGAAGAACCACGCCTTGTCGCGCTGCACCGGTCCGCCGATGTCGAAGTGGACTTCCGTGTCCGTGCGGTCGCTGCCGCTGCGCTGCAGGTCGGGGTCGTTCGTGTTCTGGGACTGCCAGTCGTTGTCGGCGAGCTGCAGGTCGACCATGCCGTTCAGGTCGTTCGAGCCCTGCTTCGTCGTCACGTTGACGATCACGCCGCTGTAGCCGCCATATTCGGCTGATGCGCCGGCGCCGAGGACGGTGACGTCCTCGACCGAGAAGAAGCCGAGCGCGACCTCGCTCTCGCCCGCCTCCGGGCTGTTGATGATGACGCCATCGACCGAGAATTGGACCCCCATACCGGGCGAGCCGAAGGCCGACGGTTGCCTGCCCTCCGCGTTCTCCGAGTGGACGCCGGGCGCCAACTGGACGATTCTCCGGATGCTGCGGTCGCTCGGCACGTCCATCAGGATCTCGTTGTTGAGTTCCGTCGTCTGCAGTGTCGAGCTGCGGACGTCGATGAGCGGCGAGCCCTCGACGATGATGATGTCCTCGACGCTCCCCAACTGCATCGTCAGGTCGACGCTCAGGGTCTTGCCGACCGTGAGTTCGATGTCTTCCTGCTGCGCCGTCGAAAAGCCCTCGATCGAGGCCGCGACGGTGTAGGTGGACGGCAGCAGCGCGACGAAGCGGTAGCGTCCGTTCGCATCCGTCATCGTCTCGCTGGTCGCACCGAGCTCCCCCGACGTGAGCATGACGTTGACGCCCGGCATGCGGTCGCCGTTGGGGTCCGTGATGGTGCCGGTGATCGAGCCACGCTCGATCGACTGGCCCCATGCGGACGCGCAGATGAAGACGATGAGTACCGCCAAGCTGATGATCCGTGGGACTCTTGCCAGCGGGGCAAGAGCGCGAGAACCGGTGGTTCTGCGGTGTGTCATGTCCGCCTTCCTTCCTGGCCGGGTTTCCGTCTCCTCCTGGTGCTATGCGCAGACCGGTTCACCGAGCGGTGCCGGCCGGAGAATCCTGTAGCAGTGTTGCAAACACGTTAGCGTTACTAAACGCGGGCGTCAAATCAGTTCAGGACGTTGGACAGGGGGCGGGCTGCCAGGCGTTCCCGGATCAGCGCGAGAGCCTCGCTGCGGTCGGCCTCGGGCAGGGCCTGCCGGGGCGGCCGCACGGTCTCGGACCCCATCCCGACCTCCGCCTGCACCAGCTTGATCAACTGGACGAACTCGGGCACGGTGTCCATGCGCAGCAGGGGAAGGAACCAGGCGTAGAGTTCGAACGCCTCCTGCCGCCGGCCCGCCATGGCCAGCTCGAACAGGCGCACGGACTCGGCCGGCAGCGCGTTGACCAGGCCCGCGATCCAGCCCGTCGCCCCCGACCACGCGGCTTCGTAGGGCATGTCGTCGAGGCCGGCGAAGACCTCGAGGCGGTTTCCCAGCAAGGCCTTGACCGCGGTGATCCGCCGGATGTCGCCGCTCGACTCCTTGATCGCCCGCAGGCTGGGGTGCTCGGCGGCCAGTTCGCCGATGATCCCGGGCAGGATGTCGACACCGTAGGCGAAGGGGTTGTTGTAGAGCATGCACGGCAGATCCGTGGCCTCGAAGATCGCCGCGACGTGACCCCGGGTCTCGTGCATCTTGCCGTTGTGGACGTAGGGCGGAAGCACCATGAGCGCCTCGGCGCCACGTTCGGCGGAGCCGCGGGCGATGCGGACGGCTTCGGCCGTGCTGAGCGCTGAGATCCCCGGCATCACGGGCGCCCGGCCGTCCAGCGCGGCGACGCAGGTTTCGACGATCGCCAGCTTCTCGTCGAACTGGAGGGTGTTGCCCTCGCCGAGCGAGCCTAAGGGCACGATGCCGGTGCAGCCGTGGTCGACAAGCCAGTTGGCGTGCTTTGCGAGGAAGTCGTGATCGATCGTCAGGTCGTCGTTGAACGGCGTGGTGATGGCCGTCATGACACCGCGGAAATCCATGTCCTGCTCCTGTTCTGACTCCTTGAGTCCGTTCTTCAGTGGCCTACTGCCGGGCGACGTCCTCGATCGCCGTCATTCCGCCGACTCTCTCTGCGTTGTCGAGGTAGACCTGCCGCACCCTGTCCTCAAAGAGCGGGTGGTCTTCGTCGAATCCAGCAGCTCAAGTAGCTCCGTATCCGATGACCTGACCTTTGGTGTGACCATCTCAGCCAGGGCGAGATCTGCGAGGTCGGGCTGCTATTGGTCCAACTCCAGCGGAAAGGTTGCCAGGGACCCCCCGGCCTCGACGCCGAAGTCGAACTCAAGCTCCACGCGGCCGCCCGGCACAAGGACCTGCCAGGGGCCAGTGAGGGCGGGCTGCCCTGAACACGCGTCAACGTAGCTCCAGGAAACAGGCAGGACGGCAGTCGCGTATCGACCGCTCGGAAGCCCTCCTACCTCGACGACGTCCGGAACGGGCCCCGAGAGGAGTTGATCGAGGCTGCTGCTCGTCACCTCCGCGAACGTCAGGATGCCCCCATGCGGCGTCACGATCACGGTTGCCCCGCTCGGCCCCCGTTCCCGCTCGCCAATGTTGCGCAGGGCCAACGTACCGGTGGGTCCCTGAGGCAGATCGAGCTGCAGAGTCCGGTCACCCGAAGGTGGCAGGTCGACGCAACCCGACCAGAGGAGACCCGGGGCCGTGACCACGACTGAGGCCGGTCCCACTCCACCGCGCGGCGCCGCCAACATCGCCCTTCCGGCCGGGTCCGTTCTCCCGAACCCCTGGCCGGGGACGCCTGATCTGCCGCGGGCCGTCACGAGAACTTGCGCCTCGGCCAGCGGCAGCGTACCGGCCCTCACCAGCAGTTCCAGAGGCTCTGCTGGTTCGAGGTAAAGACGGATGTGCCGCGAGTCGCCCGGCACGTTGTCCTTTAGCGGCCACGCTTCCGCGATCGCCTCAGCCTCGGTGAAGCCGTCGGGCTCGGTGCCTACCAAGTAGGAACCCTCTTCCAGACCGTCGAAAGCGAAGGAGCCGTCGTCCTGCGACTCCGCGAACGGCGAGAAGGTGTACTCCTGATCCCCGTCGACGGTAGCGGACGCCGCGAGACTCTCGGCGTAGACGGGGATCCCCGCAAGCGGCTCGAGTGTCGAAGCGTCCAGTACTAGGCCGCGCACGGTCTGGCCACCCAGGTCGAGACTCAATCGAAGGACTTCATTGCGGACCCTCGGCTGCTTGACGAAGCCGCGGCGCAGACCATCAACCGTCTCGACAACAGCCTGAACAATGTCCTTCGTGGGCCGCGGAATCCTGCCGGAAAAGCGTCCGTCCTTGGCGGTAGTGAATGACAAACGGTCGCCGGCGCCTCGGCTCAACTCCACTTCCGCCTGAGTTCCCTCTCCGTCCACCCGGACCCTCCCCAGCAGCGTGATCAGGTCCAGGTCGACGGACAGTACGCCCGAAGCCGTGATCTCGTGTTGCTCCGAGTAGAGGACGCCGCCATCTGGGTCGCGGACATCCAGCATGTACCAACCCGTGGTCAAGCCTTGAAACGTCGTGGCGCCGGTCGTGTCGGCGAACGCGGTCCGCTCAGGGGCCGGGCCGTCCAGGCCGTTCAGTACGACCTCCCACGGATCTCCGTCATGAAGCGCCGGAGCGACGTACACGAGAACTTCCGCGAACTCGCGCAGCATGACGTCGGTCAACCGGGTCTCCGCATCGGCCAGGAGCCGGACGCTGTCGACCATGCTGAACGGTCTCCCCTCGCTGTCGAATCGCAGCGTGTAGGTCGCCGGCGGCAATCCCGCCATCTGAACGAAGCCGTAGTCGTCGCTCACGGCGCGCGCGACCTGGCGGACCGTCGCCGGAAGTCCCGCCAACTCCGCCGGCTCCGCCAACCAGGCTGTGGCGCGCACCCCCGCGACGGGGAGTCCCGTCGCTGATTCGTAGACGGTGACGGAGAGCGAAGCGCCTCTGGCCAGGGACCTGGGCTCCAGTTCGTTGACGCCGGACACCGCATCCACGGCAGGCAGATAGGTCGGCGCCCAGCCGCTCGCCGTGACCCGGAAACTGGTGCGGCCGACCGGTCCATCCCAAACGAGACGGCGGCCATCCCAGGTCGCGGGCTCGACGAATTGCAGCGTGTCGGGCGGATCGCCGAGCCAGCCCTCGACCAGGAACCGCTCACCGGCGATGGCGTCGCCGGGCGGCAACCGGAGTGGTAGCGAGAATCGGGACCGTCGGTAGGCCGGCAGAGCTATGCTCCGAACAACCGAACGGTCGGCGTGGCTAGATGATGTCGGGTTGTCCGTTGTCGATGTCAAGGGGATTCGAGGACACCAAATCGCTTGACTTCTGCACGAGACGACACTCGCGCTCGGGCCAGTGATCCGAGGAGATGTGCCCTCGGAAACCGGGTACGTCTGCAGGACCAAGCCCGATCCATCCAGAGCTACAAGCTCGACATCCTCCAAGTCGAGCCCGGCCGCAGACAGCGATATCTCGTAGTCCTCTGCATGGACAGCGCCGATCCCCAACAGGCTCGCAACGGCAGTGGTTACGAGCGTCGTGGCCCGCTGAAGCACTTCAGCACTTCAACGTGCCGTTGCCTGACGCGCCAGCAGACCGGTGACTCCCGTCTGCCGTTTGTCGGTCGGGTCGGGACGACAGGCGCCAGAGAGCGTGCCGTTCTCAAGAACACAAGCTACTCTTGTGACGGGTGGTGGCGTGCAGGCAACAGAGGCTGTACGGAAGCTTGAAGTGGCCGCATGATCGAGGCTGGCTTCCTGGGACGCCACGAGCACCCCTGGAGTAGTCACGGTTCCGCCATTCTGAGTACTGGCGCCCCACGAATCACAGAAGCCTATCGCAATGCACCGCCTCTCCCTTTGCTCCCCCGGCTGGCGGGGGCAGGTTAGCTTCAGGCAACGTGTCCCATCGTCTCCGAGGACACAGCGGCCGGGAATCGGCTTGCACGCGGTTGTCCTGCATTGCTTACAGCGGGCGTCGACCGGTTCCGGCGTAAGGAAGAGAATGATCCCAGCGACAACCAGTGTCGCAAACAGACCGCTGAAGTGCTTCATCATCAGCTCCTTTAGCTCCTTTGTGGATCTTGGACCGCCTCTGGTCGGACCTAGGCTAGCACGGGAGGGTGGAGGTAGAAAAGTCCGCTGGTCTCGGCTAGGTCTCGGCTTGAAGTGGGTTTCAGGGAGGAGAAGCGGCTTGATGAAGGGGCAGGTCTCGTAGGGAGAAGTTGGGGCCGTGCCGTGCGCAGGTGGGGGGGTTACTGCTTCGCAATCCCCTCGATCGCTTCGAGCCCGCCGACGCGCTCCGCGTTGTCGAGGTAGACCTGCCGCACCCTGTCCTCGAACAGCGTGCGGTCGATCTCGTTGAACTCGATCCCCAGTTTCTCCAGTTCGGCGAGGGCTTCGGCGGTCATCGACGCCATCGCCTCCCGCTCGACCTGGACCGACGCTTTGCCGGCGTCGAGCACCGCCTCCTGGAGATCCGGGGGCAGCTCGTCGTAGAGCTTGCGGCTGAAGATCAGCGCCACGGCGAGGTAGAGGTGCCGCGTGTACGACACGTACCTCGTGACCTCGTAGAAACGCTCTCCGTAGAGATCGACGTGGTCCGTTTCCGCGCCGTCGACGACGCCCTGTTCGAGCGCCGAGTAGAGCTCGCCGAACGACATCGGCGTCGCCTGCGCGCCGAGGG
>JAPOXA010000148.1 GCA_026707325.1 Acidobacteriota bacterium
GTAGAAGCTGGCCCGGTCCAGGTGACGACCGTGCTGCCAGTAGCCCTGGGCCATCGTCAACTGGTAGAGGTCGGTGGTCAGAGCGCTCACGAGGACACCTCCAGCGGCGCCCGCGCCGACCGGTGCTGGTACAGCTCACCGTCCTCGAAGCCGAGCCGGCGGTAGTACTCGCGGGTGCCGACCGAGGAGATGACGGCCACCTGCTCGAAGCCGGCGCCGGCCGCGATGCCCAGGGCCTCGGCGACCAGACGCCGGCCGAGACCAACGTGCTGCGACCGGCCCTTTTCCCGCGCGCCCAGGCCGACGACCGCTCCGTAGACGTGAACCTCGCGGATGATCGCCTTGCCCGCCAGCTCCGGAAGCGAGAATTCGCCCGCGCCGGCCGGAGCGGGCAGCCGAAGCCGCAGGAACCCCGCGATCCGGTCCTCCACTGTCACGAACTCGAGGAAGATCTCCCGGCCGCCGGAAGCCTCGTAGTCCGTGCGCCGCAGCCGCAGCCGCGCCGGATCGACCGGACGGCCGCCGACCTCGCGGGCGCGGATGTCCCGGCAGCGGAGGCCGCGCCCGCCGGCCTCGGCCTCGGCCACCTGACGCATGTTCGTCGTCCTGTTCCCGGTCACGATGTCGGTCCCCGGGATGTCCCGGATCACTCGCGTCAGCCGGCAGTAGCGCGGCGTCGCGCCCAGGCTGTGGACGAGCACGTCCAGCAACTCGGCCCGGTCGTAGGGCTCCCAGTCGCCACGATGGTGGTAGGCCATCAGCTCGGCGCTCTCGATCAGGGAGCACGGATAGACCTTGAGCTCGTCCGGGCGCACGTCGGTATCCGCGAACAGCCGGTCGAAGTCCTCCCGGTCCTTGGCCGGCGTCGAACCGAGGAGGTTCGGCATCCAGTGCGCCTGGATCTTGAACCCCGCCTGGCGCAGAAGGCGCACGGCGCGCCGCGACCGGGCCGCGTCGTGGCCGCGGCCGTTCAGGGCCAGAACGTCGTCGTCCATGCTCTGGATGCCGATCTGGACCTTGGTCGCCCCGAGCCGCCGCATGCGCTGCGCCTCCGCCGCGTCGAGCCGGTCGGGCCGGGTCTCGAGGGACAGCCCGACGCAGCGGACCGCAGCCGTCTCGTTCGTACGCTGCACCGCCAGCAGGTCGGCCCAGCCGGCGTTCTGGTCGCGAGCCTCGGCCGCCGCTCGCGGGTGGGCGGCGGTCCAGTCGGACACGACCCGGTTGTAGCTGCGGCCGGCCGTTGCGTCGGACGAGTCGATCTCCGGACCCTGCACCGTCTCCTCAAGCTGCCGGAAGTCCACCGCGGGCTCGAACGTCAGGAGCGGATCCGCCGCCGGGTCGGACGACAGGTCGACGAACTCGTTCATTGCCTGGAAACAGCGCCGAATGAACCACACCTGGTAGCCCTCCGGGTAGCTCGACCAGGTGCCGCCGAGGACGATCAGCTCCACCTTGTCGACCGGATGCCCGGTGTGGCGGAAGGAACGGAGGCGGGAGAACGTCTGCCGGTAGGGGTCGAACTGGTGTTCCGCGGCCCGTTGAGCGCCCGGTTCGGACGACAGGTAGCTCTTCGGCATCCGAACGTCGCTGGGACAGAAGACGCACCGGCCCGGGCACGGGTAGGGCTTGGTCAGCACGGTCACCGGCGCCACGCCGCTGCGGGTGCGGACCGGCTTCATCCTCACCCGGTCGACGAACGTCTGCTCACCCGCCGAACCCGGCCGAAGAGCCCGGAAGCCTCGGATCAACTCGCTCTTCGAGAAGAAACCCCTGCCGTTCTTGGGGTGGCGGCGCAGCAGATCCTCGAGGTCGCGCTCGTCGAAGCGGGATGCGCTCTCGATGGCGCCGATGATCGCGTCGAGCTCCGCCGCGTGCTCTTCGGGCTCGAACGAGTAGCGCTTCGGGGCTATTGTCGCCGCCATGACGGGAACCTACTACGGCGGCATCGGACAACTGAGAGCAACGCGGCAATGACGATCACAGCCGGAGAGAACGCTGCGGAAGCGCCGTTCGAGGGGCGGGCGGCGCTGATCACGGGCGGCGGCAGCGGCATCGGACTGGCGATCGGCCGCACCCTAGCGGAGGGCGGATGCGGCATCGCCCTCGGCGGCCGCCGCCGGGAGGTCGTCGAAGCCGCGGCCGGCGACCTGCGCTCGCTCGGTCTACGCGCCGTCGCCGTCGCCGGCGACGTCTCGACCGCCGACGGAGCGCGGCGGATGGTCGACGCAGCGGCCCGCGAACTCCGCGGCCTGGACGCCCTGGTCAACTGCGCCGGGGTCTACCACGCCGGCCCGCTCGCGGCCGAGGGCGACGAGAACGAACCGGACCCGGTCGACCTGGTCGTGGACGTCGACCTGAAGGGTGTGCTGTTCGCGACCCGCGCCGCGATCCCCCATCTCCGGGCAGGCCGTGGCGGCGCCTCAATCGTCAACATCTCGTCGTCGCTCACTCAATCGCCGCTCGCCAACTGCTCCGTCTACACGGCCGCGAAAGCCGGCGTCGATGCGTTGACCCGCAGCCTCGCGGCCGAACTCGCCGGCGACCGGATTCGCGTCAACGCGGTGCTTCCCGGCGTCGTCCGTACGCCGATCTTCGAGACGGTCATGCCGCCGGAAGAGGCCGTCGCCTTCCTCGACGGCTTCGGCGAGGAGGTACCGCTGGGCCGCATCGGCGAGCCGGACGACGTCGCCCGCGCTGTCGTCTTTCTCTGCGACCCCGCGAACGACTGGATCACCGGAGCCATGCTCACCGTCGACGGCGGGCTCAGCCTGGGTTCCGGGTAGAGCCGGTTGCACGCCGCCACGCAGGCCGCCCTCCGCCGGATCAACCGCGACTTCTACAGCCGTCACGCCGCCGACTTCGACCGCACCCGTCATCCCGGCGGCTGGACGGGCTGGCGACGCGTCGTGGAGACTGTGGCTCAGGCCACGGACGGCCCGCTACACGTGCTCGACCTCGGCTGCGGCAACGGCCGCTTCGCCCTGTTCCTGGAGCGCAACGCAGATCTCCGCGGGCGCCGGCCCTTCACCTACGCCGGCGTCGACCTCAGCCCAGAGCTGATCGCCCACGCCCGAGCCGCCACGGCCGGCCTCGACCACCTCAGATTCCAGGTCGACGACATCGAGAAGTGCCCGCTGGACGAAGTGACCTTCGACCTCGTCGTCCTTTTCGGCGTCCTCCACCACCTCCCCGGATTCGGCACCCGCCGCCGCGTCCTCGAACGCGCCGCGGCGGCCGTGGTGCACGGCGGCCTCCTGGCCCTCACCTGCTGGCAGTTCGCCGACGACCCCAGGTTCGAGAGCCGCCGGCTCGACTGGACCTCGGAAGCAGATGTCGACCCGGCGGAACTCGAAGCCGGCGATCACCTGCTGCGCTGGGGGCCGGACGACCCTGAAGGCCGCCGGCAAAGCCGGCGACGATCCTCACGCCGCCTGCGGCGGCAGCGGGTCAGAAGACCCGCGCACCCAGCCCGCCGCTACTGCCACCACACCGACGAACCGGAACTCGATCGTCTCGCCTCTGGCCTCCAGCTTGCCGAAGTCGCCCGCTACCGCTCCGACGGGCCCGGCGGCCGGCAGAACCTGTACTGGCTGGGCGCTCGCGGCGGTGCTGCTACTTTGGGCTGAAGGAGGATCGCAACCCATGAAGTCCCTGTGTCCCGCTCTGGTCGCCTCCATCCTGCTGACTGCGCTCCCCGCAGCCGCCCAGCAGGAGGAGACCTACGACTACTGGCAGCCACAGCGGCAGATGGTCAGGCTGGGCCAGCAGGCGATCTTCATGTGCAACGGGCTGTTCACCTCGAACCGGACCCTCGAGCAGGTCTTCGCGCAGGAACTCGCCTACCTGCCGGAACCGGTCGGAACCGCGAAGGGCGGCCACTACGAGGTCGACAGGGAACGCAAGGCGGTAACGATCGGCTCGGGCCACGGCGTGCCGAAGATGCGGGCCGCCTTCCGCGAGGGCATCGGCTGCGTCGTCATGGCGCCGGACCAGACGCTGGACGACATCGACAGCCTGCCGGCCATCGAGATGCCGCCACCGCCGGGCGATGCAGGCAAGCTCCCGTGGCCCGACGGCGACAAGACCGGTCCCATCTCGCTGCCGCCCGACGTCGACGCGGCCGCGCTCCAGGCCGCCTCCGACTGGGTCTTCGACCGCGAATCGCCCTACCAGGTGACGCTCAGCCTGCTCGTCGTCCATCGCGGCAAGATCGTCCACGAACGCTACGCCGAGGGCGTCGGCATGACCACCCGCACCCGCACCTGGTCGACCGCGAAGAGCATCGCCTCGACGCTGATCGGCATGCTGGTCGACGACGGCAAGCTGTCGCTCGACGAGCCGCTCGGCTTCGACTTCCTTCCCAAGGAAGCCGCCGCGGCGGAGACCGACCCCCGGGCCGCGATCACGCTCCGTCACGCGCTGAACATGTCGAGCGGACTGCAAACGGTGGACAACGGCGGGCAGGAGTACGCCGTCGGCTCCGGCATGTCCTACTGGGCGGGCGCCAGCTCCGTCGAAGGCGCCCGCCGCCGCGCCCTGATCCGCGAACCGGGCGCCAACTGGGACTACGAGAACTACGACACCCTGCTCGCCGTCTACGCGATGAAGCGGGCCCTCGGCAAGGAGAAGGCGTACCACGAGTTCCCCCGCAAGCGCCTGCTCGACCGGATCGGCATGCGGAACACCCTGCTCAGCACCGACCGCTTCGGCGACTTCATCCTCAGCAGTCAGGTCTACACCAGCCCCCGGGACCTCGCCCGCTTCGGCCTTCTCTACCTCCAGAACGGCCTCTGGAACAGCGAACGCCTCCTCTCCGAAGAGTGGATCGACTTCGTCCGCACCCCGGCCCCCTCGACCGCGAACCGCGGCAACTTCTACGGCGGCCAGTTCTGGCTCGTCCCCGATGAACGCAAGGACGTCCCCAAAGACGCCTACTCCACCGCCGGCAACCGCGGCCAGTACGTCGTCATCGTCCCGTCCCACGACCTCGTCATCGTCCGTCGGGGCCTCGACTGGGGCCGCCAGGGTTTCGACCGCTGGGACATGACGCGGGAGGTGGTGAAGCCGTTTCCGGCGGCGCTAGGATCGGCGGCTCCGACGACTGGGGAGGTGTGATGACAATCGATGAGTTCGTTGCCGATATGGCGGTGAAGGCGGAGGTTATCGATCCCCTTGGGAAGAGGCTGCTGTTCCTGCTCGACGACGAGCAGATGCTGATTGACGGGACGGGTGAGGAGAACGTCGTCTCGAAGGTGTCCGGCCAGGAGGTCGAGTCGGACTGCACGGTGCGGATGTCGATCGACACGTTCGGCAAGCTGCAGCGCAAGGAGATCAAGCCGTTCATGGCGGTGGCGTCCGGGAAGATCAAGGTCAAGGGCGACATGTCGATCGCCGCAAAGCTGAAGAAGCTGACCTGAGCTTGGCGAATCCGTCGATCCGGATCCGGCAGCCGGTCGCGCTCAGGGCCGTCAACCGCGTCGGTGCCATGGTCCGCCGATGCGGGCTGAAGCCCTTCGCACTGGCGCCGGAGCGGATTCTGGAGAACGCGCGGCGGACCAGCGGCTTCGAGGTGCGCGATCCGATGTTCCGGGAGGGACTGGAGCGACTCGTTCACGGGCTCGAAACGCACGCGCGGCTGAGCACGTTCGGACGGCTGGCCGCGCGCGGCACGGTGCAGCGTTCGGCCGACTCCCGCTCCCAAGTTGAGCGAGCGCTCTCGGAGTACCCCGAGATCGGCGACCAAGAGATGCAGGCGCCCGTCTTCATCGTCGGCATGCCCAGGAGCGGAACGACGATCCTCCACGCCCTGCTGCATCTGGACCGGGACCATCGGGCGCCGCTGTCCTGGGAGTGCCTGTTGCCCCACCCGGCGCCGAATCCGGACGACTACGAGGACAACGAGCGGATCGACACCGTGCGCAAGGAGTTCGACCAGATCTTCCGGCTCGTCGCGGACTTCAGGCGCAAGCACTACATGACGGCCGACTCGCCGCAGGAGTGCGTCGGCATCACCGCGCTCAACTTCGCGAGCTTCCAGTACCTTCCCATGGCCTGGCTGCCGGAGTATCACGACTGGTTCGCGAACTCGGACCAGGTGAAGAACCTGCGGTGGCACCGGCGGTTTCTGCAGTTCCTCCAGTCGGGTGGTGTTCCGAGCCGCCGCTGGCTGTTGAAGTCGCCGGTCCACCTGATGCGGCTGCGGGCTCTCTTCGAGGTCTATCCCGATGCCCGGGTCATCGTGACCCATCGTCACCCGGCGGACGTCGTGCCCTCGGTCGGAAGTCTGATCTCGTCGATGCGGTCGTTCTACTCGGACCACGAGGACACGCTGCGAACAGGGCGGGAGCAACTCCTGATCTGGGCCGACTACTTCGCCCGGTTCCTGCGCGACCGCCGCGAACTCGACCGCGAGGACCAGATGGTCGACATCTTCTTCGACGACTTCGTCAAGGACCAGATGTCGGTCGTCGACGCGATCTACTCGCGCTTCGACTGGGACCTGAGGCCGGAGGACCGGGACAGGATGGAGCGGTTCCTGCAACAGGAGCGCCGGGGCAAGCACGGCGTCCACGAGTACTCGCTGGACCAGATCGGCACGACCCGGGCGGAGATCGACAACGAGTACGCCCACTATCTCGCCTTTCTGGAGACCCTGAGATCAGCCTGGAGAACCTGAGATGAGCGACTTCGAGAGCCGGCAGGCCCTGCACGAGTTCCTGGACGTGGTCCGCAACGCGGAGCAGACCTTCCTCGATCCCGAGAAGGAACTCGATCACCAGGGCCACGTGGACGGCTACCAGCACCTGTTCCACCTGATGCAGATAACCGTCGACTTCTACCTCCACAACGATCCCCTGCGTCCTCGACTGATGCGGCTTACCGACGGGACGCGCAAGCTCTACGGCGACAACGTGGACGCGGTCTACTACTTCTCCCAGGTACGCGGCGACCAGGAGTACGTCATCCGCGGCCGGCGTTTCGACAGTTGCTACCTGAGCTTCTGCCTCTACGGCGGCGATCCGAACGGCGAGCTGGCGGATCGCGTGACGCTCAACGTCAACCACCGCGACATCGTGTTCGAGGACGACGGGTCGTTCGAGATCAAGCTGACGCCCGAGCCGGAGGGTCCGAACGAGTTCCGCATCGATGCGGACTCGGTCTCGCTCTTCACCCGCGAGTACTTCTTCGATCACCCGGCGTCGACAGAGAGCATCCTCAGCATCGAGAACGCTTCGCCCCAGCCGCCCGCACTCCCCCTCGACGACGCCGAGCTGGCGCGGCGCATCCGCAGCATGGCGATGTTCTTCATGTGCACGACCTGGATCGCTCCATTGCCGGTGCACCTCCCCTTCAACGAGTTCTGCGCGCCCTGGGAGTTCGACCCCGAGCAGGGAGGCTGGGGGACGGTCGACAACATCTACTGCTTCTGCCGCTTCCGGCTGCAGGAGCACGAGTATCTCAGGGTGCGTTTCCGGTCACCGGAAGCGTGCTACTGGGGCCTCCAGACATGGAACTACCTCATGCAATCGACGAACTACGCCGACTTCCCGGTGTGCGTCAACAAGCAGACCGCCGTGGCCGAGCCGGACGGCAGCTACATCGTCTACCTGAGCCACCGGGAAGCGCCGAAGAACTGGATCAGCACCGCCGGCTACAACGAGGGCGTTCT
>JAPOXA010000029.1 GCA_026707325.1 Acidobacteriota bacterium
CACAGCGACGACCGCCGGCGATTACGCCACTTGCAGAATGGTGGGGAGTCCCAGTTACGGCTCGAAGCGCTCGGCGTAGTTCTCGGGCCCCTCCTCGCGAATGTCGCTGAGCCAGTCGCCCTCGTAGGGCCATGCCTCCGGATCCTCTTCGCTCGGGCCCTGCCAGAAGCGCGCGAACGGACCCTCGGCGCCGCCTTCAAGCGACCAGGCCTGGCGGCGGAAGGACCAACTGTCGGGGACCAGGCGGTGCGCCTCGCGGAAGTGGCGGACGGCTGCCTCGTGGTGACCCTCGAGCTCCAGGTGCGAGGCGAGTTCGAAGTGAGCGTGTCCGAGGGACACGTTCGCGTCGCGCGGCCGCGATCGTTCGATCACTTCCTCCGGCGAAAGCGCGAATCGACTCGCCGCGCCCTTCTCCACCCAATCGCGGAGCGCAAGGTGGTAGGCATCGGTGTCGGCCGGGATCTTCGCCGCCTCCTGCAGCATCTCGCCGAAACGTCCCGGGATCCCGGAACCTGAGCCGAGCTTGGGCATCCCGTCGCTGGGCGGCGCGGGCGCGGCCTCAGCCGGCCGGACGATCGTGCCCGATTCGTCGATCCAGACCGAGCTGGGGATGTTGACGACCCCGAAGAGCCGAGCCAGCAGGTGGTGACGGTCGACCAGCGAAGGATGCTTCGGCTTCGCGGCCTCGATGAAGGCGCGACAGCCCTCGGCCCCCAGGGTGTCGAGACCGACCGTGACCAGTTCGAATCCCTGCGGATGAAGCTCGTCGCGCAACGCCTGCCACCCGGGCAGGTGGGCCGAGCAGCCTCAGTAGGGGGCCCAGGCGTAAACGAGGACCTTCCGCCCGCGCAGGCTCGAAAGCCGGAACGGCTTCCCTTCGAGATCGGGCAGCTCGAAGTCGGCGTCCTCGGCCGACACCAGGACCCGCGAGCCGATCGACTCGGGACCGATGACCCAGACGCCGTGATCCTCGTCGTGAACGACCGGCAAACCGATGGCCTCGGCAACGGCAACCGCGTCCAACTGACCCGAAGACGCCGGGGCACGGTCGAAGAGGGGCACGCAGGCCGAGCCCTTGCAGGCGCCCTCCGGTTTGAGAGCCCAACCCGTACCGGCCTCGAACTCCGTCCTGGACACTGACTCGTTTGTGAGAATCATGTGCCGAGTGTAAGGCCTTCCGCCGTAGAACGCCCAGGGGATCACGGCACAACGGTACTCTGGGTGCGCGGGTCTTCTGACCCGCTGCGGCCGGAGGCCGCCGGGAGAACGTCGCCGGCCGTTAGGCCGGCTCCGCTTTGGAACAACCCCCGCCCGCAGCCTGTTAGTTTCAGCCCATGCCCTACCGAGCCTCAAACGGCGCCACCGAACGGCCGCGGATCGCCACCACGGCGGGACTGCTCGTGCTCGCCGGACTCGCCTTCCTGCTGGGGTCCCGCTGGCAGGGCAATGTGCTCCAGGCCGAAGGCCAGGGCGAGCCCCGGCCGGTCACGCCGAGTTCAGGGCTGCTCCCCGAGGAACGCGCAACGGTCAACCTGTTCCGCGAGACGCAGCCATCGGTCGTCTACATCACGACCCTGGCCAGGCAGAGTCGGGTCGACTTCTTCGGACGCCGCTTCGACCGCGTCCAGGACGGCACGGGAAGCGGCTTCCTGTGGGACGACAGGGGCCACGTCGTCACGAACTTCCACGTGATCCGGAACGCCGACACCTACCAGGTCACGCTCCACGATCAGACGACCTGGCCCGCCACCTTCGTCGGACAAGACGAGGAGATGGATCTCGCCGTGCTCCGGATCGAGGCGCCAGCGGAGGCATTGCGGCCGATCCCGGTCGGCGCGTCGAGCGACCTGCAGGTTGGGCAGTCGGTACTGGCGATCGGCAACCCGTTCGGGCTCGACTACACGCTGACCACCGGGGTCATCAGCGCACTCGACCGCGAGGTTCAGTCGATCGGCGGACGCGAACTCCAGGGGGTCATCCAGACGGACGCCGCGATCAACCCGGGCAACTCCGGCGGTCCCCTCCTCGACTCGAGCGGACGGCTGATCGGTGTCAACACGCAGATCGTGTCGTCGGGCGGCGCCTGGGCCGGCATCGGCTTCGCGATTCCCGTCGACACGGTGAACTGGGTTGTGCCGGAACTGATCGCCCACGGCCGCGTCAACCGTCCGCAGCTCGGCGTTACCCTGGTCGAGGGCGCTCGTGTGCGGCCGCAGGTGGACGGTGTGCTGGTCCTGGAAGTGGTCCGGAACTCCGGGGCAGACCGCGCGGGGCTCCGTCCCACGCGGCGCACCCGCCAGGGCATCATCCTCGGCGATGTGATCACCGCGATCGAAGGCCAGCCGGTTCAGTCGGTCAGCGACATCCGGGCGCTGCTCGAGCGGCAGCAGCCGGGCGACTCGGTCACGGTGAGCCTGCTCCGCGGCGACGAGGAGACCGAGGCGGAAGTACGGCTCTCCGCTCCGCGCTAACACCGCCGCTACACACTGGGGGCGCCGGCGTCCCCGCCGGCCAGACGAACGCGCCGCGCAGCGGCGACCACTCTTCCGCGCTAGAGTCGCACCTTCCGTGACTCAGCGCAGCCTTCTTCCGCGGGTGGCAGTTCTTGCCACCCTTCTGACGACGGTCCCAGGGATCCCGGTTGCCGAGGCGCAGCCGGAACGCGGCGACATCGTCCCCGTCACGGACGCCATGCTCCAGAACCCGAGCGACGACGACTGGCTGATGTGGCGCCGGACGCTCGACGGCTGGGCCTACAGTCCGCTCGACCAGGTCACGGCCGAGAACGTCGGCAAGCTGCGGCTGGTCTGGTCCAGGGGCATGAGCGAGGGCCGCCAGCAGGGAACGCCGCTCGTCTACGACGGCGTGATGTACATGCCGAACCCCATCGACGTCATCCAGGCCATCGACGCGGTGACCGGCGACCTCATCTGGGAGTACCGCCGGGAGCACCCGGACAACATCCTCCAGCAGGTTGGAGGCCTCGCGGCGAACAACCGCAACATCGCGATCCACGGCGGCCTGATCATCGACACCAGCGTCGACAACTTCGTCTTCGCGCTCGATGCCGTGACGGGCGAGCTGGTCTGGGAGACGATGATCCTCGACTACAAGACGCAGCCGGCAATGCACAGCTCCGGCCCGATCATCGCCGACGGCAAGGTGATCTCGGGCCGAAGCTGCCTGCCCCGCGGCGGGCCCGACTCCTGCGTCATCGTCGCTCACGACGCGGAGACCGGGGCCGAGCTCTGGCGGCGCCGCACGGTCCCGGCGCCGGGTGAACCGGGCGACGAGACCTGGGGCGACATCCCGTTCGAGGACCGCACCCACGTCGGTACCTGGATGGTGCCGAGCTACGACCCCGGGCTGGAGCTCATCTACATCGGCACCTCGGTGACCTCGCCGGCGCCGAAGTTCCTGCTCGGCGGCAGGGATCTCAGGCACCTCTACCACAACTCGACGCTCGCGCTCGACGCGAACACCGGCGAGATCGCCTGGCACTACCAGCATCTCAACGACCACTGGGACCTCGACCATCCCTTCGAGCGCATGCTCGTCGACACCGCGGTCGCGCCCGACGCCGACGAGGTCGACTGGATCAATCCCCGCCTCGAACCGGGTGAGGAGCGCAAGGTGATGACCGGGATTCCCGGCAAGACGGGCGTCGTCTACACCCTCGACCGCGAGACCGGCGAGTTCCTGTGGGCGCGGCCGACGATCCGGCAGAACGTGATCAGCACGATCGACGGCGCCACCGGGGCGGTCACCGAGAACTCGGAAGTCGTGTTCCGGGAACTTGGCCAGGAGGCGTACGTCTGCCCCACCTACATCGGCGGCAAGGACTGGCAGGCGGGCGCCTACAGTCCGCTGACGAACGCGATGTACGTGCCGATGCGCAACTCCTGCGCCCGGATGACGGCGACCCGCTCCGGCCGGCTCCAGATCTACGCTCTGGACGCCGAGCACCAGATCGCGCCCGGCACCGACCTGAGCGGATCCGTCCACGCCGTGTCCGCCGAAACGGGCAAGTCGCTCTGGATCTACGAGCAGCGCGCGGGCCTGATGTCCCTGTTCGTGACCGGTGGCGGCCTGGTCTTCGTCGGCGACGGCAACGGCCGGTTCCGGGCCCTGGACGACGAGACCGGCGAGAGCCTCTGGGAGATCAACCTCGGCTCGCCGGTCACGGGTTTCCCGGTCACCTACGCCGTCGACGGCCGGCAGTACGTCGCGGCCAGCACGGGCAACCGGTCGGCGGCCCTGCTGTCCGGGCTGACGCCGGAACTGCGGCCCAGCTCGGGCAACAACCTGTTCGTGTTTGCGCTACCCTGACACTCAACCGACTGCAAGGAGGTTCCGCACCATGGCTGGATACGCGATCATCAGTGTTCAAGTGAAAGACGAAGCCGCCTACAACAGCGCTCTGGAGCAAGTGCCGGCGGTCGTCGAGGCCCACGGCGGCCGCTACCTGGTGCGAGGCGGAGCCGCCGAAGTCATCCGTGGCGACTGGAAGCCCGATCGTCTCGTCATCGTCGAGTTCGACAGCGTCGAACAGGCCAGGGAGTGGCAGGACGGGGCCGCCTTCGCCGACCTGAGAGAGAAGCTCAGCCAGTCGACCAACACGAACGTCGTGATCGTCGAGGGCGTGTAGCGCTTCTGTTGACTACGTGAGCCTGCGGTAGCGGCGAGGCACGTCCATTCGGGCGTGCAGCACGCGAGCGATGCGAACTGTCGCTTTGCGCTGCGCGAAGGCGGCCTTTCGGGAGAGCCTATAGACGCCCATCGCTTCGAAGCCGCGCCTCGACTTCTTCCATGATGGAAGGCACCGTCTTCTCGCTTGGACCGCTGTCGATGCCCTCCTGCACGGCTGCCTGAAGCGACTCGAAGTCGACCCGCCGTTCCCGGTCGCGTCGAATCAGATCGCGGATGTACTCGCTGTCGGTGGTGAAGTGGCCTGCGGCAATTCGTGCCTTGATCCATTGATCCTGCAGGTCCGTCAGGGTGATCGTTTTTCTGACAGTGGCCATGTTGCCTCCAGAACGCTCTCGGTCACACTATTGGTGCAGAATAGCACTCCGCGCCCCGGTTTGGGCGCACCTGGACGTCTAAGGTCCTCCGCGACCTCGGAATGCCTCGGCTTGGCCGCCCAGATCGTCGCGGGCCTCGATCGCAGCGCCGAGGACCCCGGCGAAGATGTCGGTCGTCTCGGTCGCTTCCAGGCTCAGGGCGTAGGCTGCGCGGGTGGCGCGCAGCTCCATGCACGCCCCGTCCCGGACCTCAAGCGTCAACAGCTTCAGCGAGTACAATCCCGCGGTCGCAACAACTGCTGAGGGCTCTGAACCATGCCTGCCCCGACAACGAAGCTCGATGATCTCCTACAGGACGCGAAGAAGGCGAGGTTGATTCCCGCCTACGACCAGAAGCAACTGGAACAACGGTTGACGACCGTGCTTCTCGCCTCGATGACCGTCGTGCGTCCCCTTGCCAAGGGTCTCATCAAGATCTGGGCCGGAAAGAACTATGGCACGAGAGCCCGTTTGAAGACCTACACCGAGGTCTCGTTTCCGAGTTCAGATACCGAATCCGGCTACCTACGACCCGACGGAGTGCTCGTCCTGACCACGGGCGGTCAGCGTTGGACGGCACTGGTTGAAGCGAAGGCTCGGGGCAATCCGATTGATGAAGCGCAGGTCGAGGCATACGTGAACATAGCTCGGGCCTTTGAGATCGATGCGGTTCTCACCGTCTCGAATCAACGAACTGCCTTGCCTAGCCATCTCCCCTACGCCCTTCCAGGACAACCGCGAGGGAAGAACAAGGTCGACGTTCGGCACGGGTCGTGGGCCTCTATCCGCACAGAGGCCGCGCTGATCCTCAACAGTGAGCAGGAGGTCGACGCCGAGCAACGCTACATCCTGGAGGAGATGGTGGCGTACTTCCAGCACTCCAAGTCGGGTGTCCTCCCGTTCGAGCAGATGAACCAGGAGTGGCCGGGAATCGCGGATGCGTGCCGGACCAAGAGGCCCGTCAGCAAGGCGGAACTGGAGGCCACTGTAGGTGCCTGGCACCAGGAAGTCCGCGACATCTGCCTCATCTTGAGCAGGCGCACACATCAGCGAGTTGACACTTTCCTGCCCAGAAAGCACAAGGCGGGTACAGAGGGTGCGAAGAGGCGTCTTGAAGACGACTGTGCGTCGCTCAGCAACTCATGGAGACTCGGCTGCGACATCCGGATTCCCAATGCGACGAGTGACATCAGACTCGAGGTCGACTTCATCGCTCGAACGATCGAGTGTTCGATGTCTCTCAAGTCTCCGCGGGACCGGAAGACTCCCAAGGCCAGGATCAACTGGCTCAAGATGCAGCTTAGAAGCAAGACTGAGGATCCCGGCGACGTGCATGTGCGGGCGCAGTGGCACGGCAGGGTCCCCGATACTCAGGCCACACTGGCGGAGATCATCGACGACGCGGGGAGCCTGCTAAGTGACGGCAGTGCCAATCTGACAAGCTTCGTCATCATCATGCGCCAGGAACTGTCCGGCCAGTTTCGGAGTCGCAAGAAGTTCGTCTCTCGTCTGGAGAAGCTGGTCGACGACTACTATGCCCGCGTAGGCCAGCACTTGCGCGCATGGCAGGAGCCGCCTCCGAAGGTCACAAGCCGTGGAGAAGTGTCGACGAAGGAACTGCCGTCGCCGAGCCCGCAGGCGGGGACAGAGTGAGCAAGGGATCTCGACCCGCGGTCTGACCTCGAAACCGACCCGCCCTGTCGCTGCACCCGAGGCAATCGGGCGCTGGATCGCGCTGAGGCGCACTTCGGCGTCAAGGTCGGAGGCATATGAGGCAGAGAACGGCAACGGCAGCGGACGAAGGAGCGATGGGAGACGTGGACGACGGACTTGCCAGTCGGGCGCAGGGATGTCTGCTTGGGCAGCTCGCGGGCGATTCGCTTGGCAGTCTCGTTGAGTTCGAGACGCCGCAAGCTATCCTCCGCCGCTATCCCGATGGCGTTCGGGAACTGGCCGACGGCGGCACGTGGGACACGCTGGCCGGTCAACCGACGGACGATTCGGAACTGGCACTGATGCTGGCGCACTCCTTGGTCGAACACGGGCGCTACGACCAGGAAGCGGTCGGGCGGGCGTACGTCCACTGGCTGGAGTCCGGCCCATTCGACAGTGGCGGGACGATCCGCCTCGGGTTGACGAGCTCGCCCAATCCGAGCAGTCAGGCCAACGGCGCCTTGATGCGGATCAGCCCGCTTGGCATCTTCGGAGTGCGACACGAGCCCGAGCAGGTCATGGAGTGGGCTCGCCAGGACGCGGCCATCACGCACCCGCACGAAGTCTGCCGTCAGGCCAACGCCCTGTTCACGGCCTCGCTCCGATTCGCGATCGCCTCCGGAGCCGAGACCGCTGACGTCTACGCTGAACTCTGCCGGCTCCCTTGACAGCTACGTGACTCGCCTTCTTCCAGCGCCACCAGCCACCCTATGCCCCTTGTGGCGGGGCGTGAACCGCGAGCTGGCTGGGAGGCAGGGATTCGAACCCCGATTCTACGGTCCAGAGCCGCATGTCCT
>JAPOXA010000005.1 GCA_026707325.1 Acidobacteriota bacterium
TCGACGCGCTGCGGCCGCTCGGCATCACGAACATCGACATGCCGGCCAAGCCGGAACGCGTCTGGCAGGCGATTCAGGCGGCGGCATCGGCGCAGTAACCTGCTGCCTCGCCTGACCGTTCTCGCGGCAGCGGCGAGCGTGCTCGCGGCTGCGTCTTCCCTCGGCGCCCAGGAACACCGGTTCGGTCCGCTGCCCGTGGCTGAGGCCTGGCTGGGCAGCGGCTCGGGTTTCCTCAGCCTGCCGATCGAGGCGCCGGCCGCCCCGGAGGTCGGCGGCGGCCGCTGGCAGGTCACAGCGAGTCTCAGCCTCTCCAGCTTCTGGCTGCGGTCGCCGTCCGTCTCCGAAGTCATTGAGGCGCGCCGCTACCGGGGCCCGGTCACGGTCGAAGAACTCGACGGCATCTCGCCCTGGCCCGGCTTCGAAGGAATCTACTTCGCGGACATGGAAGTCCACCGCCTGAGGCTTGACGCGCGCAGACGCTTCGGACGGCGGCTCGAACTCGGCATCAAGACCTCCATCGTCAATGCGGACGGCGGCGTCATCGACCCGCTGATCGAGGGTTTCCACGACTTCTTCGGCTTCCGCCAGTCCGGGCGACCCCAGACCCTCGAGAACGGCTACGCCCTCTACTTCCGCCGCGACGGTCCCGGCGGCTACGGGGAACAGCTCCGGTTCGTGCGCTTCGAGCAGGCGGGGCTCGGCGTCGGGGAAACGATCGTCTCGCTCAAGTCCGGCCTCGGGCCCGAATCCGCCACCTGGCGGCAGGCCATCCAGGTCCAGCTCAAGCTCCCCACCGCCGATGTCGACCGCTTCCACGGCACCGGCTCGGTCGACGCCGCGATCCAGTACCTGGTATCCCGCCCCTGGCGGCGCTGGACCCTCCACGGCAACGCCGGCTTCACCCGCCTCGGCAGCCACGACCTGCTGACGCTCGAGCCGCAGAACATCATCACCGTCGCCATCGCCGGCGAACGCCCCATCGGCCCCGGGTCCTCGATCGTCCTTCAGATCCGCCACCAACAGAGCCCGTTCCGGCAGCTCAACCTCTCCATTCTCGGCGTCACGGCGACCCTGATCGACATCGGCTGGACCCGACGCTTGGGGTCCAGCGGTGGCAACCTCGACCGCTCCGCCTACTTCAGCCTCACCAACAACACGGCAAAGTACGGCTCCGCCGTCGACATCAGCTTGCACGCAGGCATCCGGTTCCGAAGCAACTGACTCGACCGGTCACCGACGACGTCCAGTCACCGGCGGCGCCGTCGCTGCGACGCCGTCAGCGCTCGGGCGCCTTGCGGTAGTCGAGCGGCGGCTGCTGACCCTCCTCGAGGGCGGCACGGTACGGGCGGTCGGCCAGCCGGCGATCGAGTTCCTCGCGGGCGGCCTTGACGATCGAAGGATCGGCAAGGAGATCCCAGGCCGTGGCAGCGAGAACGCGGGCGGCCATCAGCATGCCCTGGCGGCCGATCGTCGTGCCGCCGGCCGCGGTCGCCTGCCAGGAGTGGGCCGGCGTGCCGGGCACCCAGCAGGCCGTCCGGATACCGGTCGTCGGCGCCACCCAGGAGACGTCGCCGACATCCGTGGAGCCCAGGCTCGTGTTGCCCGTGTCGTCGCGCAGTCGGGATACGGAGGCAAGGGGCCGCGGTTCGAGCAGCGACTCCTGCAGCTTGCGCGCCCACGCCTTCTCCGCTTCCGTGTAGCCCATGTCGATGAGCGCCTTGAAGTTGCGCATCGAGACCCTGGACAGCGTGTCGTTCGGCAGCAGGTTGTGGATGCCGCCCAGGAACTCGATCTCCAGTTCCGTTTCCGTGGCGTGGGCGGCGCCCTCGGCCACCAGAACCAGGCGGTCGTAGATCGAGCGTGCCACGTCGATGTCCGGGTGGCGAACGTAGTAGTACGCCTCGGCGAACGCCGGCACGACGTTCGGCGCGTCGCCGCCGGCGGTGATCACGTGGTGGATGCGCGTCCGGTCCGGCGTGTGCTCCCGGAGAAGCTCGGCGCCGTAATTCAGGATCGCCACCGCGTCGAGCGCCGACCGGCCCGCCTCTGGCGACGCGGCCGCATGGGCGCTCCGCCCGCGGTAGCGGAACTTGGCCGCCACCCGGGCCAGGTTCGTCGGATCACCGGCGGAGTTCCCGTCACCCGGATGCCAGTGGAGCACCGCGTCGACGTCGTCGAACAGGCCGGCCCGGGCCATGAACGCCTTGGCGCCGCCGCCTTCCTCGGCCGGCGTGCCGTAGAGCCGCACCGTCCCCCCAATAGCGCCGCCGCGAATGCCGTCGGCCACGGCGAGGGCGGCGCCCAGCGAGCCGGCACCGAACAGGTGGTGGCCGCAGGCGTGGCCCCAGTCCGTTCCCTCACGCGGAGAACGGGTGGGAACGGCCTCCTGAGACAGTCCCGGCAGGGCGTCGAACTCGGCCAGAATCGCGATCACGGGGCGACCGGCTCCGAACGAGGCAACGAAGCTGGTTGGAATGGCGGCGACCCCGCGCGTGACCTCGAAACCCTCCTCCTCGACGAGGGAGGCGAGCAGGGCCGAGGACTTCGTTTCCTGGTAGCCCGGCTCGGCCCAGTCCCAGATCTTTCGCGCGGCGTCCCAGAGCAGATCGGCCCGCGCGGCCACTGCGACTTGGAGATCGGCCTTGCGGGCGACGCCGCCGGCCGTCGCCGGCAGCGGGACGAGGGCCAGGACGACGGCTGACGCCGCGAGGCTGCCGCTACGCATCGAACACGATGACCTGGCGCGCCACCTCGCCGCTCTTGAGGTTCTGCAGGGCCTCGTTGATCTGCGAGAACTTGATCCGGTCCGAGATCAGCTCATCGAGCTTCAGCCGGCCGCCCAGGTAGAACTCGACCAGGCGCGGCATGTCGACGCGGAATCGGTTCGATCCCATCGTGCAGCCCTGCAGACACTTGGACTGCAGCAACTCGTGGCCCGGGATCTCGACCTTCTGGCCCATCGGCACCATGCCGATGACGGTGGCCGTACCGCCCGGCCGCAGCATCGCCCACGCCTGCTCCGCCGTGGCCTTGAGCCCGATCGCCTCGAAGGCGTAGTGGACGCCGCCGCCGGTGAGATCCAGCACCTGCTTCACCGTGTCGCCGTCCGATGCGTCGATCGTGTCGGTCGCGCCGAACGCCCTGGCCAGGTCGAGCTTCGACGCCACCCGGTCGATCGCGATGATGCGCGAAGCCCCGGCCAAGTCGGCGCCGTTGATCGTCGACAGGCCGATGCCGCCGCAGCCGATGACCGCCACCGTCGACCCGGGCTCGACCGTCGCGGTCCGGAACGCCGCGCCCACGCCGGTGATCACGGCGCAGCCGATGACCGCCGCCCGGTCGAGCGGCATGTCCTTCCTGATCTTCACCACGGCGTTCTCATGCACCAGCATCTGCTCCGCGAACGAGGCCAGGTCGGCGAACTGAGAGATGGGGCGCGGAGATCCGCCGTTGCTCGGCGGCAGAGCCAGCCTCGGCTCGGCGCCTCGCGGCCGCCGGGTGGCCCGCTTGTCGCAAAGGCTCGGCTCGCCGCTCATGCAGTACTCGCAGTAGCCACAGAACACCGAGAGACAGGTGATCACGTGGTCGCCCGGCTCGACGTAGCGCACCTCGGAACCCACCTGCTCGACGATCCCGGACGCTTCGTGGCCGAGGATCGCTGGTGTGCGAATCGGCCACAGCCCGTCCACGAAGTGCAGATCGCTGTGGCAGACGCCGACGACGGCGCTGCGGACCAGGATCTCGTGCGGTCCCGGCTTGCTGATCGCGACGTCGGTGATCTCGAGCGGTTCCCCGACTTCGTGGAATACGGCTGCTTTCATGACGGTGAATCCCCTCCCGATGGCGAATGACGCGTGCCGGACCCCCCGGTCGCCTGCGCTGGGCCTGACGAGGAACGGCAGGCTATCAGCGGCAGCGCTGGTGTAATCTCGTGGCCCAGATCGGAAGCCGTTCGATGCGCAAAGCCAGGATCCTCGTTGACGCCAGCCCGGACCGCATCCACTTCAGCTTGGCTGTGCCCGTGGACTTCCACTTGGAGGGAGAAGCGTGGATCGCATCGTGTCCTCTTCTGGACGTGGCAAGCCACGGCTCGAATCGGCAGGAGGCCCAGGAGATGCTGGGCGAAGCTCTGGGCGCCTTCCTCTTCACTTGCTACGACATCGGAACCCTGGACGAAGTCCTGAGGGACTGCGGCTTCGAGGCCTCGGCCGAGAACCGGTACTCCGCTGCCAGCACCACCGATCGCTTGGTGCCATTCCAGATGAGGCAGCAGCTTGTCCAGGCCGCTGCGGCCCATTAGGCCGCGCCGGCTGGTCCGTGCCTTTGAACGGGACGGCTGGACCAGGAAGCATCAGGTCGGCTCGCATCTGACACTGACCAAGGTAGAGGCGAGCCGGCCGGTGGTCATCCCAATGGGCAAGGACGTGCCCGTGGGGATCATCCTGAAGAACATGCGAACAGCCGGGATGAGCCGGAGACGGCTCTTCGAGCTTCTCGATGAGTAGTTGCGCGCCGCAGCCCGAACGCCATCGACGCAGGCGCGCGCCGGGTCGCGTGGCAGAGGACACCGTCGTCTTCCGACATGACGGCGGGCAGGCACTGGACGAGGAACACGTTCGCGCTCTGGCGTCACTCGGCCAATCCACAAAAGGGCTCGGCGCGATCGGATTCATGGGACTGGGCTTCAAGTCCGTCTTCGCTCGGTTTCGTCGAGCCCGAGTCTCCGGGTTCGGATGACGCTTCCGATTCCACATCGCGACCGAGCGAGGCGACCTGGGAACGAGAATCACTCGTTGGTTCGACACGCTGCTACCGGAGTGGGACGAAGAGTGTCCGCCGCTGAACCCGGAAACCGACTACACCACCGCCTTTCAACTCAGCCATCCGGCGGATCCCGATCGGCCTCCGACGGCCGATCTTGATCGGCTCGCGGCGCTCGACGATCCAATCCCGCTTGCCGTCTTGGCGCTCCGTGGCCTCGAAGAGGTACGCATCGACGATGCAACGTGGCACCTCTCCGCCAAGGACAACCTCGTTGAAGTCCGATCGTCGCCCAAGGGAAGGCTCTTCCGGTGGCAGTCGTTTGCCTCCCGCTACCGTCCCGGAAACGACGAGATGCGCGCGTTCCTCGAGGTCCGCCGCAAGCTCGAGGAGCAACGTGACGCTCGGGGCCAACGGCCGGAGCGGCAAGTCATCGCATTGCTGCCGCTTGACAGGGACGGCAGACCCGATCCACCGGATCGCGGGCGCGTCTACGCGACACTCCCCACGCGGACGCCAGTGCCGTTCGGTTTCCACCTGCAGGCCGACTGGCTCGTCGATCTCGACCGCCAGAACTTGAGGCCTATCGAGGAGAACGCATGGCAGCAAGCCATCGTAAGGCAAATCCCCGAACTCGTTCGCCAGATCCTCGTTTGGCTCAAGAAGCAACCGGAAGGGTCTAAAGGACGAGGGTGCTGGCTCCTCGCCGATCCGACGAGGGACGACGATCCACGAACTGCCCGAGGATGGGCGGACGGATGCTCTTTTCGCACTCTGGCACGGCATCAAGGACCGGGAGTGGAACGATGTGCCAGCCGTCCCGACTGAGACGGGCACCTGGATAGCAGCTCGACACACGCGCTTCCTCAACGAGGAGCCACCATCCGCCAAAGAGCCCAGCGGCCCCGCCGTTGAGAAAGCGCTCGGAAGCCTCCTTCCCCAACCAGATGAGCGCCTGTCGGCGAGGCTGAGAAACCGTGTGAGGCTGTCGCCACACCACCCTGGCACCGCATGGCTCAGGAATCGACAGCAGGATGTGAACCTGGCCGCTCTCGTTGAACGCGCATGCGAAGCGACCGAAGACAAGGACGCTCTTCCTCTGGTCGAACTCCTTGAGTGGGCACTCAACCGAGGCGACCGTCGCCAGAATCTCGTGCCACTGGTGATGACGGAGGATGGCGCCCGGAGACCCCGTGAAGCCTTGCTCGCGGACCCGCTCGTCGACCATGGCCGTTGTCGCCGAAACCTGTTCCAGAGCAGCCAGGCACTCGTCGAGGACTACGCGATCATCGAAGACCGACAGCCGGTGACCCTGTTCCTGGAGCGACTCGGCGTCCCAGGCCAAGTCAAGCTCCGGGAACTGAGGACATCCTCCAGCGACTATTGGATGGTCCAGCGACAAATCGGTGCCGAACCGCCGAGGACCCGCGCGAACGGCGGCTACAGGGTGTTCGACTACGAGTTTCCCTTCCCCGTCGCCGATGTTCCCGCCGAGGCACTGCAAGTTTGGTTGAGCGACAAGCCCAGCTCCCTCAGGCTTCGTGGAAGGAAGCGAGCCGAAGGCAGCTTCCACGGCACCAAGACGAGCCACGGGACGACACCGTGTAGCTGGACTCTGGACTTACGCCGCCACGCCTGGCTGCTCTGCACGGACGGAGAACGGCGCAAGCCGGGCGATGCGCTGCTCTCCCCCCACCCCGACTACGAGGACGCGCCGGTCGCGGACATCGATTCGGAGTTGGCCGAGGTACTGCGACAAGAGGGCATCGCGTTCGGCGAGAACATTCCGAAGTCACCGGCGCTCCGCCGTCTCGTGCTGCGCGGGGAGGAAGAGATGCCAGACGCCGAGCTGGGCCGGCCTCTTTCGTGAAGTGCAAGAGGAGTACGGCGCCAAACTCGTCACACGAGCCGAACTTGACGCCGCGCTCGACGGCGTGAAGCTCCACGGCGTACCCTTGATGAGCCGTGCCGTACGCCGCTGCGGCCCAGGCGAGGGCCTACGAAGCGATCTCGGTGGTTGGGTCGTCCCCTTGTCATCCGTCAGTCGCTCTCCGGCGATCGAATCGCGGTGGCAGCGGCCCACCTAGGGGAAACGGCCCAATCGGTTCGGCGGGTCGCCGAGCGTCTCGGCATTCCCTTGCTCTCGGACCAAGTACGGGTCCAGCCCGGCCGAGCGCTTGCGCACGAGCCGCCTTGGGCGGGACGAATCAGGAGCCTCGTCCAAGCCTTGGCGTCGCTTGAAGATCGACAGGAGATTCGGGCAGTCACCTTCCATGAGGGTCTGACCTCGCGTGTCGAAAACTCGGAGCGCGTTCTCCGAGCGTACGCGGACGAAGACACTCTCCGGCTCACCGGCGAGCCGTCGCGCTTCGCCGTCGAGACAGCCGACCAGCTCGTGAACTACTTCCAACTTAGCCAGCGGGGTCACGACGTCGCATGGCTAACCGGAGCACTCTTTGCCCTGGAGGACTCGCGGTCGTTCCGGACACACCTCAAGACGCTGGCAGATGGACTGGGCGTGGAAGCCGATCTCGACGACCTGGGGCCGAACGGCGACGCTGAGCCTGCTACGAAAAGCGACGAAGCCAGAGAGTCAGACGTTGAACCGGAACCGCAGGAACAGAAGACGGTCGCCAACCGGTCAGCGGCAAACCAAGTCGCAGTCTTCGTTGAGTCCAACAGCGCCGAAGAGTCGACGTCGAACGCGGCCAGCAGCACTTCGACCAAGACGAAGACAGGGCCGAAGAGCGACAAGAAAGCCCGCAAAGCCGTCGTCGAGTTCGAGAAGGGCCAAGGTCGGGAGGCACTGGAAGCGCCAGACGGCCAGCCCGGTTTCGATGTGCTCAGCCGAGATCCGAAGACTGGCCGGGAGCTCCGCCGCATTGAAGTGAAGGGCGTGCAGGGCCGATTCGAAGGAAAGGACGCCAGCGTTCTCCTTTCGGCCCGGCAAGTCAACGACGCACTGGAACAGGAAGACGGAGCCGAGTACTGGCTGTACGTCGTGGATTCAACCGACACCGTGGCACCACGGGTGATTCCAATCCCCTGGACACGGTGGCACGGCCGGCTACGCTACGGCTTCTTCGCCCGCGCCTGGAACCAGTACGCAGAAAAACCGAGCGATCCTGCGATCCAGGACTAGTGCGTCTTGATTCCAAGTCGACGGCCATAGGGACGGGTGATCGGCGAGGACACCCAGAACTTGATCAGCCGGCGGCCAGCACCATTCCGCCGCGGCGATAAGCTGCCGCGATGACCCCCACGCCGGCCCCCGGTTTCCGCGTTCGGCTCCTGGCGTCAACCGTCGCCGCCATCTGCGCAGCCGCTCCGACCCTCGCCCAGCGCACCGTCAAGCCCGTGCTGCACGGGCGTCACTGGGTCGCGGTCACCGGCAAGCCGCTGGCGGCCACAGCCGGCGCGCTTGTCTTCGCCCGCGGCGGCAACGCGGTCGACGCCACTTGCGCCATGCTGGCCGCGACCTCGACCATGTGGGACACGCTGGGCTGGGGCGGTGAGACGCAGGCGCTGATCTTCGATCCGCGCGAGCAAAAGGTGGTCGGGATCAACGCGCTCGGCGCCGCGCCGACCGGCGCGACGGTCGAGTTCTACCGCGAGAAGGGCTACGTCTACCCACCGGAGTACGGGCCGCTCGCGGCGGTGACGCCGGGCACCCCGGGCGGCCTGATCGTCATGCTCGCGCACTACGGGACGATGAGCCTGGCGGAAGTGCTCGAACCGTCCATCCAGATGGCAGACGGTTACCCGATCGAGCGTGCCCAAGCCGACAACATGGAGCGCCGCAGGGAGATGCTCCAGCAGTGGCCGGACTCGGCGCGGGTGTTCCTTCCCCACCTGCCCTCGTCCGGGGACGGCGACGAACGCGCGGCGCCGCGGGCCGGCGAGATCTTCCGCCAGCCGGACCTGCTCGACACGCTGCGCAAACTGGTCGAAGCCGAGGCGGCGGCCCTGAAACAGGGCAAGACCCGCGAGCAGGCCCTTGCCGCCGCCTACGACCGGTTCTACCGCGGCGACATCGCCGAGGAGTTCGTCCGCGGGTCGCACGAACTGGACGGTCTCATCACGATGGCCGATCTCGACCAGTGGCAGGTCCACATCGAGGAGCCGGTCCGCACGAACTACCGCGGCGTCGACGTCTACAAGCTGACGTCCTGGGTCCAGGGCCCGGTCATGCTGCAGGCCCTGAACATCCTCGAGAACGCCGACCTCAGGTCGATGGGCTACAACTCGGCCCGCTACATCCACACCCTGTACCAGGCGATGAACCTGGCCTTCGCGGATCGCGACTTCTACTACGGCGATCCCTACTACCCGCCGGTGGAGCCGCTCGAGGGCCTGCTCTCGAAGGACTACGCCCGAGCGCGCTACGAATCGATCGACTGGAAGAAGAACGACGAGGACGCCCGCCCGGGGAACCCCTACGACTTCCAGGAGGGCGACAACCCCTTCCTCGACCTCCTGGAACAGTGGACGCCGATTCCGCCCGCCGCGGAGGCGGAGGGCGAGCAGGGCTTCCAGCAGGCGTCGGCCGGCCGACAGCCCCTTCCCCGGATGACCTACGAGGAGGCCTTCACGGCTGGTACGACATCGATCCAGGCCGCCGACGCCGAGGGCTGGATCGTGTCGGTCACGCCGAGCGGCGCCTGGATCCCCGCTGTCATCGCCGGCCGCACCGGCATCGGCATGAGCCAGCGGATGCAGAGCTTCGTGCTCGACCCGGGGCTCAACCCGTACAACCTGCCGGAACCCGGCAAGCGGCCCCGCGCGACCCTGACCCCGGGCATGGCGCTCAAGGACGGCCGGCCGTACCTGTCGTTCGCCGTCCAGGGCGGCGACACGCAGGACCAGAACCTGCTCCAGTTCTTCCTGAACGTGGTCGAGTTCGGCATGAACGTCCAGCAGGCTGCGGAGGCCGCGAACATCACCAGCCACCAGATGCAGAGTTCCTTCGGCGCCCACGAGTCGCGGCCCGGCGACCTCGACGTCCGCGAAGATGTTCCGCCCTGGGTGCGGGCGGAACTCCGACGCATGGGCTACAGCGTTCGCGCGCTGGACCGCACTTCGGGACCGATCACCGCGATCTGGTTCGACCGCGAGAACGGCACGATGTGGGGCGGCGCCAGCGACTACGGCGAGGACTACGGCATCGCGTGGTGATACCGCGATGAACCGCCCCCCACGCGGACGGGAATCCCGTGGAGGGCTAGGCTTGCCGCTTCGCGGCATCGCGCCTGATGCCGGCCGGAAGGCCGGCGCACCGGCAGTCAGACCGCGACGACGCTCATGCTTACGGCTCGTCGTCGGGCCACCGCAACGTTCGCCGGGCCCCGGCGAACTCGACCGTCCGGCAGTCCTCGGACACCGTGCGCAGCAACGCAAAACGGGGAGTGTCCGCGATCTCGACCAGCCCGTGTCCGGCCGACGACGCGAACAGTCGTTCCCGGTTATCCAGGCGCAGAGAATCGGGATCGAGGCGGTCGCTCTGCCCGTTGTTCAGATCGGCGACGACTCCTCCTCCGGCGGCACCGCCTTCCTCCCGCAACTGCACCGCGACCAGCGGAGTGGTCGCGCAGTCGAGATAGCACTTGTCCCACCAGCCGTCGTTGACCCTGTACTCCACGAACCAGACCCCGAGGTCTGGTTCGAAGCCGATGTGCTGGACGAAGAAGCGGCGGATGCGCTCGGCCACGGGCTGTCCCTTCCACGACCAGCACCGGTCCGCGTCGACGACGACCGGCGGGTAGTGGAACGACATCAGCGCGTCGTCGAAGGCGCGTCCACCGGCGACCGCCCTGGCCAGAGGCACCGGGAAGTAGGTGCCCCGCTCGAGTCGGTCGAGCCGCTCCGGGAGTTCTTCGGCGACGATGGCCACGACGGCCGGATCTTCTGCCGCCGCCGAATCGGCCAGGGCCTCCCGGTCAACGGGTGACAGCGGATTGCGAAAGCGGGCCTGATGTGAGAGGAAGATCGAGATTCCCCTTGGCCACAGCGGCTGGCATGCCCGAACCAGGTCGTCCACGGCGCGAGGGACTCGCCGGCTACCTGCCTCCGGGCTGCGGCGCCGGCTGCGCTTCGCCCGGCTCCGGGCTCATCCCCACGAGCCAGCGCAGACCCTGCTTCAGATCCTCGACCATCATGTAGGTGCAGGGCACGAGAACCAGGGCGATTCCTGTTACGAACAGCACTCCGAAGCCGAGGCTGAGCGCCATCGGCACCAGCCACTGGGCCTGGTTCGACCGTTCCAGAATGATCGGCATCAGGCCAAAGAAGGTCGTCAGCGAGGTCAGGATGACCGGCCTCACACGCCGGGTCACGCCGCCGACCACGGAATCGAGCAGGCTCCTGCCCTCGCTCCGCAACTGGTTCACCGCGTCGATCAGCACCAGCGAGTCGTTGACCACGACGCCGGAAAGCGCGACCAGTCCGAAGATGCTGAGGAAACTCAGGTCGTAACCCATGATCAGGTGGCCGACGACCGCCCCGAACATGCCGAAGGGCACGGCCGAGAGGACGACGAGGGGCTGCAGATAGCTGCGGAAGGCGACCGCCATCAGGGCGTACATGGCAAGCATGGCAACGAGCAGACTCCCCGTCAGCGAAGCAACCGCTTCTGCCTGCGCCTCCTGCTCGCCACTGAAGTTGAAGGTCAGTCCGGGCGTGTCGGCCACGACCTCCGGCAGAATGGTCCGCGCCAGGGCTGCGCGAATGTCGTTGCCGGTGGTGACCGTCGGGTCGATGTCCGCGGTGACCGTGACGGTGCGTCGTCCGTCGACCCGGAGGATCTCGGTGAACGATCTCCCAGGCCGCACGTAGGCCGCCTGGTGGAGCGGGATCTCGCCGCCGCCCGGGGTGCGGATCAGCAGATTCTCGATCGCGTGGACCGAGTCTCGCTCCTCCCGCGGCAGGCGGACGTAGACCCGCAGTTCGTCGCGGCCGCGCTGCTGACGGCTGGCTTCGGCGCCGAAGAAGGCGCCGCGGACCTGCGCCGCCAGGGCCCGTTCGGTGAGTCCCAGACCCTTGGCGGCGGGCTTGAGCACGAGGTCGAGCTGCGGCTTGCCGACCTTGAAGCCGTCGTCGACGTCGAACACGCCGTTGTAGGTCGCCAGCGACGTGGCGACGCGCGCCGCAGCCGCCTCGAGCGGCGGCGTCTGGGTGTGCTCGAGCTGAACCGAGACCTTGGCCCCGGCGGACGGACCGTCGTTGAAGTCGAAGGACAGGCGGTCCACGCCCGAGACCTCGCCGACCTGATCGCGCCAGCGCGCGGTGAACTCCGCCGAACCGAACTCCCGCTCCGCGTCGGGCACGAGGTGAACCGTCACGACGCCTACGTGCCCGCCGGTCACGGCAATACGCTGACCGGGGCCGAAGGCGCCGGTGTCCGCGGTTCCGATCTTGGCCTCGATCCCCCGGAAGACGGTTTCCGGCATCGTGCCGTCGCGCCGCGGCCGCATCCGCCCCTCCGCCAGGAGCTCGGCCCCCACCTCCTCCGCGGCCCGGGTCGTCAGACGCGCAACCCCGCGGGTGTCCGCGACCGGCGCGCCGAACGGCAGCTCGATCACGTTGTTCGCGAACTCGCCCTCGATCCGCGGGAAGAAGTTGAACTTGATGTGCCCGCCGACGACGAAGCTGACCGCGACCACCAGCCCCGCGAACATGACGGCCACGGTCAGGTAGCGGTCCCGGACCAGTCTCCGGACAATGGGCGGAACCTGTCCGGCAATCACCCGCTCCACCCACTCCGAGAAACGAAGCTGAACCGCGCCCAGCTTCCCTATCGGATTGAGCGACCGCCTCCGGCCCTTCCGGCCGCGCAGCTTCGTCCGTCCAACGTGGCGCAGGTGCGCCGGCAGGATGAACACGGACTCGATCAGCGACAGCAACAGAACGGGAATGACGATGAACGGGATGTTGCGGAAGAACTTGCCGGTGATGCCGGGGACGATGGCCAGGGGGATGAAGGCGATGATCGTCGTGATCACCGCGAACGTGACCGGCGTCAGCACCTCGCGGGTGCCGACGATCGCGGCCTCGAGCCGGTTGTCGCCCCGGCGGTGGTAGAAGATCGCCTCGCCGACGACGACCGCGTCGTCCACCGCGATTCCGAGCACCAGGATGAACGCGAAGAGCGAGATCATGTTGAGCGACACGCCGAGGATCGGGATGAGGAAGAACGAGCCGCAGAATGAGATGAAGATGCCCAGGCTGACCCAGAAGGCGACCGCCGGCCGCAGGAAGATGCCCAGCACGGTGACCACCAGCAGCAGTCCGATCAGGCCGTTCTTTCCGAGAATGGACAGCCGGGCCCGGTAGTCCTCCGACTCGTCATTCACGATCGAGATTCCGACCGAGTCCGGCAACGTGCCCTGGCGGCGCTCGACCAGGTCGTAGACCGCGGACGACACCTGGAGCGGGACCTCCTCGCCGACCCGGAACACCTGCAGGTCGACCGCCGGTTGGCCGTTGTAGTACAGCTCCTCGTCCGTCTCCCGGAAGCCGTCGACCACGGTGGCCACGTCGCGCAGGCGAACCCGCGTGCCGTCGGCCCGGGCGATCAGCGTGATGTCCCGGAACTCCTCGCCGAAGTCGCGGCGCTCGGTCGTGCGGACCAGCACCTCGCCGCCCTCCGTCTTGACCGAGCCGCCGGGAAGATCGATCGAGGCCGCTCGCACGGCGGTCGAGATCTGCGGCAGCGTCAGACCGTAGCGCCGCAGGTTGTCCGCGGGTACTTCGACGCTGATCTCGGGCGGCGGTATCCCCGTCTTCTCCACAAGGGTGATCCGCTCGTCCGAGAGCAGCTCGCTCCGGAGCTCCTCCGCGAGCCGGTCGAGAGACTTCAGGTCCACGTCGCCGTGGACCAGCAGCGACAGCACCTGCCTGCGGTTCGTCACCAGCGAGATGACGGGCCGTTCGGCGTCCTGCGGGAAGGACGTGATCCGGTCCACCGTGCTCTTGATGTCGTTGTACGTCCGGTCCGGGTTCGCACTGGTGAGGAGCTCGGCCATCACCGTGCCCAGCCCCTCGACCGAGATCGAGTTGATCTTCTTGATGCCGTCGAGGCTGCTGATCTCGTCCTCGATGGCGAGGACGACTCCCTCCTCGACCTCCTGGGGCGACGCCCCCGGATAGGCGACCACCACGGTCACCATGTCCATGTCGATTTCCGGGAAGACCTCCCGCTTGGTTCCGAAGGCGAACAGGATGCCGCCGATGACCAGGACACCCATCAGCAGGTTCGCCGCGACCGGATGCGCCGCCATCCAGCCGATCGGTCCCTTCTTGTCGACGGGTCCGTGGTCGTGCGACATCAGGCTCATGGCGCCACTCCCGTCGGCACCACGCCCCAGGTCGACACGTCCCAGCGGCTGGCGGCGGAGAGGAACTCGGCGGCGATCAACGGTGGCGAATCCGCTCCCAGCCGGAGCTTCATCCCCTCGATCGGAGTGGCGATCCGGCTGGTCACGACGAGTTCCCCGTCAACCAGGCCGGCATCGATGCACACACTGTCCTCGAAACGCCAGGCCACGTCGACCGGTCGACGCTCGAGCTGCTCGCCGCTGTACATCCAGATGTGTTCGCCTTCCTGGAGCCACTCGCGAGGCACCTCGAACAGGTCGCGGATCGTGCCGCCCTCGAGCAGCAGGTCGACGTAGCTGTCCAGGAGCAGGAGTCCGCGTCCGGTGGGGCCGCCCGTTCCGCGCGCGAGCCCTAGCGGATCGTCGACCTCGACCAGAACCCGGGCCATCCGGCCCGCGGTGTCGAGATCGCCCAGCAACCGGACGATGCGGCCCGGCAGGACGTAGTCGGTCTCGGGATCGAGCCGCACCAGCGCCCGCGAACCCGCGACGTCGCCATGGAGACCCGGAACCCGGAGCTGTTCGAGTTCATCGGTTCGGACCGCGGCCCGTACCCAGAATGCATCGGTGCCCGCCAGCGTCACGGCCTGGCTCTGCGGCGTCACCGTCTGCCCCACCTCGATCGTCTCGGAGAGCACGACGGCGTTGAACGGGCTGCGCACGACCGTGCGCTCGAGATCCAGCCTGGCCCGCGCCAAGGTGGCGCGGGCGGTATGGACGGCCGAGAGCCGGGAGCGTAGCTGGGGCTCCCGGAGAGCCAGCGAGGCCTCCATCTGTTCGACGTCCAGCTCGTCCTGGAACAGCTCCCACTCCCGCTCGGCCACCCGGCCGCGGCCCTGCTCGAGTTCGAGCTGGGCCGCCGCCTCGGCAACCGTGGCGGTGGCCCGGGCGACCGCCAGCTTGAAGTCGGCATCCTCGATCGCGAAGATGACCTCGCCCTCGCGCAGGAGCGTGCCGGGAGCGAGTTGCGGCATGACGAACGCGATCCGGCCGCTCACCTGGGGCTGGACGACGACCCGCTGGGCCGGCAGTACCGTCCCTTGGGCCTCGATGTCGATCCGCCGCGGCAGCCGCCTCACCTCGGCCACTTCGACCAGCAGGCCCGCGTCGTTCGGCGGCCTCTGCACGGCCTCCGGCCTGGCCTGAATGATCGCCCTGGCAGCCACCAGGCCGATGGCCAGGACCAGCACCACGATGCCGACGCGGATCAGGGTAGCCTTCATGTTCTTCCGACTGTCAGGACGCCCCGCCGACCGCCGTTGTTTCGGGCGCCGCGGCGAGACCTGCCGCCAGACGTTCGACCGACGTGCCCGGTGCGAAGCCCAGCGCCCTGCAGAGCTGCAGCCGGCTGGCCAACTGCTGCCGGCGGGCATCGATCAGCGCCTGCTCCAGCCCCTGCTGGGACAGGAGCGCGGTCAGCACGTTCAGGTAGTCCGTGGCGCCCTCACGGTACGACTCGCTCGTGAGAAGCAGCACGCGGCGCGCTTCGTCGAGGCGCTCCTCCAGGTTCGCGACGAGTTCGCGGCTGCTGCGGCCGACCGCAAGCGCCGTCTGCACCTCGCCCACCGCGACGACCAGGGACTGCGCGTAGGAGTAGAGGCTCTCCTCGGCCGCCGCGTACGCCTGGTCGATTCGCGCCCGCCGGCCGCCGCCGCCGTAGACGGCCTGCGAGGCGGTACCGCCGATCTGCCGCACGAGGTCGCTCAGAACGTCGGCGACCTCCAGGGCCCGCCCGGTGACCAGAGCGGTCAGCGACAGCGACGGCAGCCACTCCCTGACCGCGGCCGCCGCCCTGCGATCCGCCGCCTCGACCCGCGAGCGGGCCGCCTGCAAGTCGGGCCGCCGGTCCAGCAACGTGGCCGGCACGCCGAGATCAGGCTGTTCGGCGGCCTCCAGCAACGGTCCCAGGCCGGGCGCGTCGTCCGGAGTGAGGCGTTCCGCACTGCCGAGAAGCGTCGCGAGCTGGTACTCCAGCGACTCCAACCGGCCGCGCGCGAGTTCGATCTGACCCTGAAGGCTCAGCAACTGCTCGCGCTGGCGGCCGATGTCCTGAGCCGGCCCCAGGCCTTGGCCGAAACGAAGCTGGGTCAGCTCCAGGAACCTCTCCGAAGTCCGCTGCTGACTCTCGAGGAGCGCGATGAGTTCACGTTCCGCGACGACGCCGAACCAGACCTCGGCCAACCCCGACGACAGGCTGATCGCCAGCGAACGCAGGTCATGAACGCTCGCCTCGGCATCCAGCAGGGCCGCCAGCTCGCGGTTCCGCAGGCGGCCCCAGAGATCGATCTCGAAGCTGGCCGCCAGGCTGGAGTCCCAGGCCGCCCCGGCGAGCAGGAACTGGTTCACGATACCGGTGCTCGGGAAGGTCAGGTCGTTTCCAGTGAGGGAAGCGTCGAGACGCGGCATCAGGTAGGCGCCGCTCTCCCGGGCGCGGGCGTCCGCGGCCTCGACCCGGCTCCAGGCAACCTGAAGATCGAAGCTCTGATGGGCCAGGCGATCCTGGAGGTTCCGAAGAGCCTGATCGCCCAGGGCGCTACAGGCACCCGGCACGGCCACGGCCGGCGCCATGTCGCTTCCGTGATCGAACTCGGCCGGCGGTTCGGCGACCTCCGGAATGCGTTCCAGAACGCTCGTGTGGGTGCAGCCCAGCGCGGTGGCCGCGCATACGCTCGCCGTCAGACAAGTCGCTTGGATCCAGGAGGATGGACTCTTGGCGCGGGCGGCCTTTTCGAATGGGCAACGCATGGGCGACTCGACGGCGGGAATCGACAACTCTACGCCAATCCCACCCGCACAAGGTCTGGACTGCTCTAGGTACGTCCTCTCTCTGCGGAAGTTCTGAGCACCAGCGCCCCGGCCTCGTCGACACGCAGCTTCCAGCCCGGCTCCACCACCGTGATGCTGTGCTGTTCCTGAACCAGGCAGGGGCCCGGGCGCTCGAAACCGGCAGAGAGTTCTTCGCGACGCAGGAGTGCAGCGGTCCTCCAGCCGTCGAACCAGGCCCGATGTTCACGCACCCGGACGCCGCCGGTCCGACTCACCCCCCCGCGGCCGAGCCTCGCCGCGGCGGGAGCGGTCGAAGCCAGGATCCGGATCGATTCGACCTCGATCGGATGTTCCGGGGGCGGATAGCCGTAGACCGCCCGGTAGCGCTGCGCGAAGAGGGCGGCGACGGCGTCGGCGGAGCGCGCCTCCTCCAGGGAACCCGGTTCCACCTCCAGCGCCGTTTCCTGGCCGAGTAACCGCAGCCGAACGATCCGACGCCGCACCGCGGCACCTTCCAGGTTCGCGCCACGCTCTTCCAGCAGCCGGCTCAGCGCTTCGCGCTCGAGGCGCTCGACTACCGCTCCCAAGCCGCTACCGTCGAGCGGCTCGAGGACCTGCCGGTGCGCAAAGCGCTCCAGCACGGCGTGGCCGAGCCCGACGGCACTGAGCAGCGATGTATCGACGGGCACGATGACCGTATCCATGGCCAGCTCCGAGGTGATCGCGCAGGCGTGCTGCCCGCCGGCCCCGCCGAAGCTGACCAGGGCGTAGTCCGTCGGGTCGTAGCCGCGCGAAATGGAGATGCGGCGGATCGCGTCGGCCATCCGTTCGTTGGCGATCGCCAGGAAACCACCGAGGAGTTGCTCGTCGACCCCGCCGAGGCCGGCCAGCACCTCGGTGGCGCGCCTTTCGGCCGCCGCCACATCGATGGGCAGGCCGAACGCCGTCGGATCGATCCGCCCCAACAACAGGTTCACGTCGGTGATCGTGAGCGGTCCGCCGGCGCCGTAGCAGGCGGGCCCGGGACGCGCCCCGGCGCTCGCGGGTCCCACCTTGAGCTGGCCGTGGTCCACCCGGCAGATCGAGCCGCCTCCGGAGGCCACGGTCTCGATCGCCAGCGCCGGCGCCACGACGACCGCGTCGCCGACGCGGAACTCGAAGTTGTACTCGAAGTCGCCGTCGTAGCGCGAGACGTCCGTGCTGGTACCTCCCATGTCGAAGCCGATGACCCGGTCTTGGCCGCTCGCGCGCCCCGCCGCGGCCGCGCCTACGACACCTCCGGCGGGGCCAGACAGGAGGCTGTCCTTGGGGCGGTAGCTCGAGAAGCCCGCCAGTCCGCCGGCGCTGGTCATCACCCGGGGCGCGACTCCGCCGGCTTTGCCCGCCTCCGGCCCGCGACGGCCCGCGCGACCTCCCGAGAGCGCCGCGCCCGTGGTCTCCAGGTAGCCGCCGACCGCCCGCCCCAGGTACGCGTCGACCACGGCCGTGTGCGCGCGCGGCACGATCTTGATCAGGGGCGCCAGTTCCGCCGAGCAGGACACCGTGCGGAAGCCGGCAGAACGAAGGATCCGCTCGGCGCGCCGCTCGTGATCCGGGTTCCGGTAGCTGTGCATCAAGGCCACGGCCGCGGCCTGGAAGCCCTCGTCGACGAGGGCCCGGGCGGCGCTTCTCAGGCCGTCTTCGTCGAGCGGCTCGAGCTCACGACCCTCGGCGTCGAGCCTTCCGCCGACCTCGACCGACCGTTCGTACAGGGGCGCCGGGCGCTCGACCGCGAGCGCGAAGATGTCCGGTCGCGCCTGGTCGCCGATCAGCAGCAGGTCGGCGAATCCCTCGGTGACGAAGAGCACCGTGCGGGATCCCGCCCGCTCGAGCAGGGCGTTCGTACCGCGCGTCGTGGCAAGCCGGAGATCGCACGGCGGCAACGGTTCGTCCAGCGCCCTGGCGGTCGCGATGCGTGCCGCGAGAATCGGCGCGTTCTCCGGCGACAGGAGTTCCAGCACCTGGCCAGGCTCGAAAGCCGGAACTCCGGCGCCGTTCTCTGCTGGAAGCAGCTTGCAGGTGCCATCAACCGACCACTGCTCCACCAACGCCGGCGGGCCTTCGCCAAGGGGTACCGCGCGGTAGCCGGCGAAGAACCCCTCCGGCAGGTCGAAGCGTGTCTCGAGCCGGGGCCCCTGAGATCCATTCGAAACGACGGTGGCCCGGACCGCGCCCGAGCTCAGGACCTTCACGCACCGGGACGAGCCCTCCGGATCGAGCGCTATGCAGTCGGTGAACGTGCCGCCGGTATCGATCCAGAGCTGCCAGAGGGGCGGCACAGCAGAGAGTCGCGCGGCCGTCAGGCGGCGCTCAGGAGGCCGCCAGCAGACGAACCAGGCGCTCGATCCGGCGGTCGCCGTCGGGCTCGAGCCGCTGCGCCCGGCGAAGCAGTTTCTCGGCGGCCTTCCGCTCGCCCCGCCGCAGCAGCACCTCGCCCAACGCCGCCGCCGGCGCCGCCTCGTCCGGTCCAAGTCGCCGCGCCCGGCTGTAGAAGCGTTCCGCCTCGTCCAGGCGCCCGTAGCGCAGGCTCAGATCGCCGAGGGCGATGTAGGTGAACGGGTTGCGGTTGCGTTTGACGTCCGCCATCAGCAGCAGGTCGTCCGCCTCCTCCGTCCGGCCGTTCAGCCGCAGCAACACAGCCAGGTTGACCAGGGCTGAACTGAGCCCCGGATCGACGACCAGGGCTTGCCGGTAGCTCGACTCCGCCTGGTCTGTCCGGCCGCTCCGGCGCTGCGCCACTCCCAGGTTGGCCCAGGCGGACGCCAGTTCGGGGTCGATCCGGACCGCGTCCTCGAGCCAGGCGACGGCTTGGTCGAGGCGCTCGGCCCGCAGCGCCTCGGCGCCCCGGTTCGAGTAGTAGAGGGCGGTCGCCGTGAGATCGCTGATCGGCGAGACCCGGAAGCCCCGCTCGTCCTCGCGCAGGCCGAAGTCGATGAGCCGCATCGCGTGCCTGGGTCCGAAACCCACGGCAACGTGGTCGGAGATGACGATCAGGTCGCCCTCGCGCTCGAAGTTCTCGACGTGCGACACCTCGACGAAGTAGGCGGCGAGATCGAGCTCCCTGGCCATGCCGACGAACATCTGGGTAAAGGCCAGGCAGTTGGCGATCCCGCTCTCGAAGACCTCGACCGCGGATCCGGTATGCCCGGCCTTGTACTCCACGCCGAGCATGGATGTCTCGGTCACCGCCTCGACCAGGCGATCCAGACGCTTGTCCCGGTCAGCCTGGCCGACCGCTTCGTGAACCCAGGCGGCCATTTCGTCGTTCAGCGCGAACGGCACCAGGGCACGGCTGACTTCGCGGCGATCGAGTTCACGCAGCAGCGCGTTCTCGCCCGTCTCGCGCACGCCGGTCGAGGCGCAGGCCAGAGTCAGCGCAGCCGGAAGCGTCGTCACAGCCAGCCGATTCAGCCAGCGGCGCCCGACTCGCGGTTCGATGTCCCCCGAAGTCACAGCGGTTACACCCTCCATCGGCGCCCGCACCATCTTACAGCGCCGTTGATCCCCAACCGGCACGGATGCCTCAGGATTCCCGCGGCGCCGAAGGCCGTCCGTGCCCCTCCGCCGCGCGCCCTCGGAAAGCTCGGTCCGCGTCAGGACTCGGCGCGCCGCGCCTTGAGCACCCGGCGCCGCAGGAGTCGCACGCTGACCACAGCGACCAGGAGCGCGACCGCGGCCAGAGCAAGCACGGGCATCGTGATCGCCAGGAGCGACAAGCCGGCGGCCGACCCGGCCTCCCCGGTCGACACGATGGGATTGCCGATCCCGGCCGTCGCCATCGTGGAGGCTCCCCTCAGCAGCGTCGTCCCGGTCTGGACCACTGCCGCCGCCGTTCCACCGGCCACCGCCGCGAGAGCCCAACCAAGCAGTGGCGTCGCGGTCTCGATGTTCGCCGCGGCCACGACAACGCCGGCCGTCACCGCAGCCGGCATCGCGGCTACGTCGAGCACGTTGTCGAGCCAGGGGATGTAGTAGGCGCCGATCTCGCAGACGGTGGCCACGGCCAGCGCCAGGAGCGCGGGAGTGCCGGCCATCCACTCGAAGCCCTCGGCCAGGTCGAGCGCACCGGCCCTGGCCCCGACGCCCATGACCAGGACAGGCAGAAAGACCCGGAAGCCGCAGGCGGCCGCCAACCCGATACCAAGACCGACGCTGAGCAGAATCTCCATCTCGCGGCTCCTCTTCCTGGTTCAGACTACGTCGAGGGCGGCCGGCGGGTTTCGACCAACCAACGGCGCAGGGCCAGCGCTTCGGGCACCTTGAGCACGTTGGCGGCGCCGAGGTAGGTGACGGCGAAGCCGACGACCGGAACGACACCGGCTATCCAGGGCGGACCCGGCACAAGGGTCTGCGTCGCCGCCCAGGGCGCCACGCAAGCCGCGCCCAGTGCCAGGTGCAACATCCACGACCGCCATGGCGCCCGGACAGCGACGTCTCGTCGCTTCAGCCGCCCAAGCAACAGCCCCAGCTCGAGCCACGCACCCACCGCGGACCCCAGCGCGAGCCCGACCGCGCCAAGGCGCAGAGCCTGGGCCCCCTCTGGCGCCGCCGCCCGCAACCAGGGCAACACCTCTCCGAGCGGGAAACGGTCGAGCAGAATCATCAAGACGGTGCCGAGCCCGGCCGCGAGGACGAGTCGCATCGCCGCGATCCGGGCGGGGCTTCGGGTGTCTCCCAGTGAAAAGAACACGCTCTGCAGAAGCCGCGAGGCACTGGAAGCCAGCAGGCCGAGAGAGTAAGCGCTTAGAACGAGGAACACGAGCCCGTTGTCGGCAAGGTCAAACTCACCGCGACGGTAGATTGCGCCGACGATCCCGAACCCCAACAGCACGTAACCGACCAGGGTCGGCGCCACCAGAAACGACATCGCCGCCAGAGACCGTTGGGCACGCTCGGAGGCGGCCCGCGCGCGCTCGGGGGCGTCCCCGCGAAGTCGCGAAAGTTCCGTCAGTTCCGCTGCGGCCACCGAAACGGCGAAGAGGGAGATGGGGAGCAGATACAGACGCTGACCCCAGGTCAGCGCCGCCAGAGCGCCCTTGACCAGGAAAGACGCAAGGAAGAGATCAACGTAAGCGCCGAGCTGGCCTACGCCCCGACCGGCGATCGCCGGGCCCAGGTTGGCCAAGGTCGTCCGAACGCCCTTTGCCCGGAGGCTGAGGGACAGACGCAGACCCTCCGTAACTCGAAGGACCAGAGGCAGCTGCACCGCGAACTGAAGGAGACCGCCGCCGAGACCGCCCCAGCAGACGGCAAGCGCGAGCGTTTCGACGCGATCGCTGCCACCGCTCGTGGTCCGCATCGCCACGAAGAGGATCGTGGCGATCACGCTCGCGTTCCAGAAGCACGGCGCCAGGTATGGAAGCAGAAAACGGCGGTGGCTGTTCAGGACGCCAAGGCACCAGGCCGACAGCGTGATCGCCGCCACCATCGGGAAACAGATGCGCACCGCGGTCGTGGCCAACTCCAGTCGATCGATCGCCTCCGTCCCGGCCGCCACTGCCTCCGCGTCCGCGGCAAAGCCGGCGACCAGCAGGCGCACGATCTGAGGGGCCAGCAGGACGCCAACCAGACTCAACGCGGCCATCGCCGAGAACAGAAGGCCGAGGATGGCACCGGCCAGAGCGCCGGCCTCGCGGCGCCGGCCTTCGGCCAGCAAACGGCTGTACGTCGGAATGAACGATGCCGAGAGCGCCTGGTCGCCGAGCAGGTTCTGCAGGACGTTCGGCGCCCGAAAGGCCACCGCCAGCACATCGGTCAGGGCGCCGACGCCAGCGACACCCGCGATCACGGCTTCCCGGACCAGGCCGAGAACACGGCTGGCCACGATGCCGGCCGCGATCCGCGGCGCACCGCTCACGGTCGCCGGCGCGCTCGCTCCTCCGGCGGACTCCGCCAGGGTCAATCCGAAAGGTTGACGACGACCCGGTCGCCGCGCCGCTCGACCGTCGCCACGACGTTGGGCGCCGCCAGGTCGAGCACCACGTGCAGGTTCCGCGTCGCTCCCCTGCCATGAACGCCGGTACGCACGCGGCGCAACCGGGCAGCGCTGACGGCGCTCGCGTCGTAGTCCCGCTGCACGCCGATCAGGCGCACGAGCAGCCGCGGCGGCGCTTCAAGGAGCATCACCTGGTGGCGTTCGAACGGGGCGTTGCCCGTGATCTCGACCAGTGTGCGGTCATCCTGCAGTGAGGCCGTGATGGAGCGAAGCGCGGTCGCGTTGGCGGGCGGTGCGCTCGGCGCCGGAGTTGACTGTGGAGGCACCGAAGGACGCGGCCGGCGTGTCGGCTCGCGAGATGGGACAGTCGCCTCGGGAGATCGGGTGACCGGCTCGGGAGACGAGGCGGCAGCCTCGGGAGACCGCGCAGCCGGCTCGGAAGGCCGGGCGGGAACTTCCGCGGCGACCGGGGCCGGAGCCGGCGTCGACTCGGTCGAAGGGCGAACGGCCGCGGGAGGATCCGCGGGCCGGGTCGATTCCTCGACCGGCGCCGAAACCTCGAAGCTCTGCGCTACGGGAACAGGCTGCTCCCCGTTGCCGTTTCCGCCCATGCCGACGAGCCGTATCAGCGGCCCACGCAGAAAGATGAGAAGGATGCCGACCAGGATGACGCCGGCCACGGTCGGCCAGACCCAGGAAGGTCGTTCGGACTCCCGGTCCATCCAGTCTTCGTCGTCACCCGCGAGGTCGCCGAACAGCTCGGCCCGCGTACTTCCGACTTCGCTGTCCCCGCTCGTCGATTCCTCCGGGGAGGCGGCCTCTTCCGAAGGCGGTTCCTCAGCGGCTTCCACGACATCGACCGGCCCGGGCTCGCCTGCCTCGTCGTGTTCTTCCGCCGGCTCGACGTCGTCCTCGACCGCGGACGGCTCCGCCATCTCCGCGACGGCCTCCTCCGGTGTGTCGTCCACCGCATCCGCTGTGTCGTCCACCGGCTCGACCTCTTCCGTTTCGGTTTCCACCCCTCCGGCCGTCGCTGGCGGGGCCGCTCTGGCGACCGGGTCCGAACCAGCCGTCTCGTCCGGCTGCTCGGAGAACAGCATCGCCAGGCGTTCCTCTCCCGGCGGCTCCACACGCGTGAACTGCATGCCCATTCCCGCCGGCTGGTCGGCGCCGCCCGGCGCTTCGCGCACCCAGACCACCGCGGCCTCACCCTGAACCGTGTCGGGCGGGTCCCCCGACCCCAGTTCGAGAACGAACTCCGCGGCCGTACCCACGGGACGGACGTCGGAGGTGGCCACGAACATGCCGCCGACCGCGATGTCGCGCGTCCGGGCAACCAGCTCCGCGTCCTCGCCGGACGCCGTCAGGCGAACCGGCGCCTCCCGCAACAGGCGGCGGGACTCGCGGAAGCGGAAACTCTGACTAGCCGGGGACATGGATGCCAAGCGCTCCTTTGCAAAGGGCGCCGCAATAGTAACCTTTCAGGCCGCCGCAACCCTCAGGAAGCCTGGGCCCCCTTGCGCGCCACCAGCAGCGCCATCTCCAGAGCCTGCTCGTAGTTCAGCCGCGGATCGACCTGGGAGCGATAGGCCCGGCGCAGCCCACGCTCGTCCAGACCGCGGGCGCCGCCCGTGCACTCGGTGACGTCCTCGCCCGTGAGTTCGAAGTGGACGCCGCCGAGAATGGTGCCGTGGGCCGCGTGAAGGTCGAAGGCCTGCTCCAACTCCGACAGGATGGCGTTGAAGTCCCTGGTCTTCATGCCGTCGGAGGTGCTCTTCGTGTTCCCGTGCATCGGATCGCAGATCCAGAGCACCGGCCTGCCGGTGGCCGAGACCGCCTCGATGATCGGCGGCAGCTCCCGAGCCACGTTCTCGGCGCCGCAGCGGTGAATCAGCGCGAGCCGCCCCTCCTCGCCGTCGGGATTCAGCATCTCGACCAGGTCCGCCACGTCGGTGGGATCCATGCCGGTCCCCACCTTCACGCCCAGGGGGTTCCGAATGCCGCGCGCGTACTCGATGTGGGCGGAGCCCGGGAACGCCGTCCGCAACCCGATCCACGGCAGATGGGTCGAAAGGTTGTACCAGCCGTCCCGCCGCGGCACCGTCCGGGTCTGCGCCTGCTCGTAGACGAGGTGCAGGGCTTCGTGGCTGGCGTAGAAGTCGACGCGCTCGATCTGGCCGACCTCGACGCCGGCGAGGGTCTCCATGAACTTCAGCGAGTCGGCGATCGATTCGACCCGGCGCTGGTACTCGGCGGCGTTCTGCGAATGGCCCACGAAGTCGAGGTTCCAGTACTCCGGGTGGTGCAGATCCGCGAAACCACCGTCGATCAAGCCCCGGATGAAGTTCAGAGTCAGCGCTGAGCGGTGGTAGCCGCGCAGAAGGTTGAGCGGATCGGGCTCACGCGCGCCGGCGTCGAAACCGAGCGAGTTGACGAGGTCGCCCCGGTACGACGGCAGGGTCTCGCCGCCGCGGGTCTCGGTGTCGGACGACCGCGGCTTGGCGTACTGGCCCGCGAAGCGGCCGATGCGGATCACCCGCTTCTTCAGGCTGTGGGTCAGGACCAGACTCATCTGCAGCAGGATCTTCAGCTTCGCCGTGATCGCGTCGGACGTGCATTCGGCGAAGCTCTCCGCGCAGTCCCCGCCCTGGAGGACGAAGCGCTCACCGCGTGCCGCGGAGGCCAACTGCCCCTTCAGCGTCTCGACCTCCCAGGACGTCACGAGCGGCGGCAACGCCGCGAGCCGGCCGGCTGCCGCCTGGAGCGCATCCTGGTCCGCATAGGTCGGCTGCTGGCGCACGTCGGCGCTCTGCCAGGATGTCGGCTTCCAGTTGTCCACTGCGTTGCTCATCGCTCCACCGCACCCGAACGGCGCTGAATCCTAGTCCATCGCCCGCTGTCTCAGGTCCTCGCCTTCCTCGATCTCGAGATACCGGCGCAGCCAGCGGGTGCCCAGGTAGAAGGGCAGCGTATCTACCGCGGCCGCCAGGAACTTGAACACGTAGGCGGTGCCGATGAAGACCCACAACTGCGGCCAGATCGGTTCCCCGGTCTCGACGGGAATCGCGGCCGCGGCGAAGTGCGTGATCGTGATGACGGAGAACGAGTCCACGAACTGGCTGACCACGGTCGATCCGTTGTTGCGCAGCCACAGGTGGCGTCCCTTCGTCAGCCGCTTCCAGAAGTGGAAAACCCAGACGTCGCAGAGTTGCGCACTCAGATAGGCGATCATCGACGCCGCGATCACGCCCAGTGTCATCGTCCGGATCTCGAAGAAGATCGGCAGGCGGCCATCCGGGCCGGGCACGGGCGCGTCGAAGCCGGGCAGCGCGCCGCCCACCCACAGGATGACGGCGAGCCAGAGGTTGACGAGGAAGCCGACCCAGACCAGGAAGTTCGCCCGCTTGCGGCCGTAAATCTCGGAAATGAAGTCCGTGCACAGGAAGGTCAGCGGATAGGGCAGCACACCGACCGCCAGCGGCATCGGCACGCGCAGCCCGAAGACGGTGAAGCTCAAGTCCAGGAACCGCGTCACACCCAGGATGTTGAGCATCGTCATCGAGCCCAGGAACAGGCCAGCCAGGATGAGGAAGACCCGTTCGCGGCGCGCATGCAGCGCGCTGGCCTCGATCGGGTGCAGGTCGGGTGTGGACGACGCCGCCGGAGTCGCTGTCTTCATCATTGCCCGGCGCCCTCCTGGACGCGGCTCCGCGCGCGCTGCCTGGCGGCGATGAAGTCGCCGTGTGGAAGGTGCAGCAGCCTCGCGATCTTCCGGATCAGGAACTCCTCCTGCGCCTCGAGCACCCGGTCGGCGAACGCCACCCGCCACAGCTCCTCGATGAGCCGGCCCTTGCGGGCGTCGTCGAAGGACTCGTGGATCAGCCGGGTGAACTCGTACAGGCAGACGGAGCCCTCGGTTTCCGATTCGGCCAGCTCCACCAACTCGCTGGTCTGCTCCCGGGAAAGGCCTAGATGACGCCTGACGCCGGCCAGCACCGCCTCCTTCTCCTCCTCTGCGGCGTCGAAGTCGGCACGCATCACCTCGACCATCAGCGCGGCCGCGGCGAGCCGCAGGCGGGTGTCCGGATCGTCCGCCCGCGCGGGGTCGATCCGTTCGCCGAAGAAGCTGCGAATGCGGTCGAGCATGGCCGGCCTCAGCTCGACGGCGCGCCAAGTCGCGCCCAGGCTCCCCGCCGCCGTAGTTCCTTGGCGCGCGCGGCCACCCCGCCTCCGGCGGCGGCGCGCCGCCAGGCCGCGGCCGCGGCGTCGTCCACGAGCGCCCAGTGCTCCGCGTGGTCGGCGCGAGCACGCGCAGTCGCCCGGGACAGCGCCGCCACGCCGAGGTGCGCGGCGGGCTCGTCCAGCGGGCCGAAGGCCAGTGCGCCGGCGGCGACGAGCAGGAGCAGGAGATCCTCGACCGCGGCCTCCGGCCATCCCCACCGCCGGGCGAGCGCCAGGTTGTAGGCGGTCGTCGCCGCACCGATGTACAGATCCTCGATCGTCCGGAAGGGCTTGATCGCGTCGGCATACCCGTCCCCGTCCATCACCTCGCCGGTGGCCACCGGCACGGCGGCCAGATCGACGACGGCATGCCGGACCTCCGGGTTGGTCGGCGTCCGTCCCTCGAGCTCCATCGGAGCGATACGGATCCCCGGCCGGTCGCTCGGCACGCAGAGCGCCCGTAGGCGGTTGCGGTCCCCGTCACGGCCCACGGAAGCGATGACCAGCAGCGCGGCCGCGGACGGCGCCAGGGTGGCCCAACGCTTCTGACCGTCCAGGCGGAATCCGCCGTCCGGGGACTTCCTGAGCGAGGAATGAACGGCGCGCGGATGCGCTCCGCCCTCTTCGCTGGCGCAGAAGGCGACGATGCCGCCGTCGGGGACCAGATCCCGGCCGCCGCGTTCCCAGGCCAGTCGCCTCACCGCCGCCTGGTGTCCCGCCACCATCGCCCAGGCCGGACGATCGGCGACGAAACCGCCGAGCAGGCCGTGGCCGAAGTGATCGCGGCCGCGGAAAATCCGGCCGGAAGGGTCACCGCCGCCGTTCTCGCGCGCCTGCCACGGCGCCAGCACCTCCTCGCGGAAGGACCGGTACCAGCCGGCCGCGTCGTCGCCGGCCGCAAGCGGCGCGGGCCGGGCGGAAAGCAGATGACTCAGCACTGGGTCGAGAGTCACGAACCGCCTCCCGAAACGACCTCTCGCGACGCCGGGCGCACTCGAATAAGCTCCATCGGCCGAAAATGATAGAGGAAGCGGCACCAACCACGACCGGCACCGTTGCCGACCCCGAGACGCCCGGCTTTCGCCGGGTGCCGCGAACCGGAGTCATCTATGTGATGCACCGCGCGGCGGCCGCCGGCCACGGCAGCGACGGCCGTACCTGGTACAACCTCGGCCAGGGATCCCCGGAGGTCGGTCCGCTGCCCGGAGCGCCGCCCCGTCGCGACGAACTCCACATCGACCCGCGCCGCCAGACCTACGCACCCGTCGACGGCATCGACGAGTTGCGCGAACGCGTGGCCGAGCTCTACAACTTCCTCTACCGTCGCGACAAGCGCTCGCAGTACACCCGGGAGAACGTGAGCATCGCTCCGGGCGGGCGGCCGGCCATGACGCGGATCGCGGCCGCGATGGGCGAGATGAACCTCGGCCACTTCATCCCGGACTACACCGCCTACGAGGAGCTCCTGACCGCCTTCAAGGGGTTCATTCCGATCCCCATTCTGCTCGACGCGGCCCACGGCTACCGCGCCTCGCGGCGGCTGCTCGAGAAGGAGATCGTCGGCCGCGGCCTCTCCGCGCTCTGGTGCAGCAATCCCTGCAATCCGACGGGTCAACTCGTCGAGGGCGATCTCCTGGCCGAGTGGGTCGACGTCGCCCGCGACAACGCCTGCACCTTCATCCTCGACGAGTTCTACTCGCACTACATCTACACGCCGGCGCCCGACTCCTGCGTCCAGATCGCCGACACCGCGAGGATGGTCTCGGCGGCCGCACACGTCGACGATGTGAACCGGGATTCCGTGATCCTGGTCGACGGACTGACGAAGAACTGGCGCTATCCGGGCTGGCGGGTGTCCTGGATCGTCGGGCCCGCGGGCGTGATCGACCGCGTGACCAGCGCGGGCTCCTTCCTGGACGGAGGCGGCAACCACCCCTTCCAGGAAGCCGCCGTGCCGCTGCTCGAACCGGAACTCGTGCTGCAGGAGACGCGGGCGATCCAGACCGAATTCACGCGCAAACGCAGGTTCCTCGTCGACCGGCTGCGGGCTTTGGGCATCGAGGTCGAGCACGAGCCCGCCGGCGCCTTTTACGTCTGGGGCAACCTGGACGGCCTGCCGGCGCCGCTCAACGACGGCATCGAGTTCTTCAAGGCGCTGCTCCAGGTCCAGGTCATCACGGTTCCGGGCGTCTTCTTCGACGTGAACCCCGGCCAGCGCCGCCGCAACGCGCGCTACCACAGCTACTGCCGGCTCAGCTTCGGCCCCTCGATGGAGACCCTGGAACGCGGCATGGAGCGGATCGAGAAACTGATCCGCGCCCACTCCTAGGCCTGGGATCTCACGCGAAGCCGACGAGCCGCCGGAGCTCCGCCGCCTTCGGCTCGGCGACCCTCCGCGCGCGCTCCGCGCCGATGGCGAGCAGCCGGTCGAGTTCCTCCGGCGCGGCCATCAACTCCTCGTAGCGCCGCCGGATCGGCGCCACGACCTCGATCACCGCCTCCGCGACACCCATCTTCAGGTCGCCGTAGCCACGAGCCCCGGCAAAGTCGGCCAGAACCTCGTCCCCACTGCGATCCGTGATCGCCTGGTAGATCAGGAGCAGGTTGTTGACGCCGGCCCTGGCCGGGTCGTCGCTGAACTCGATCTCGCGCCCCGAGTCGGTGACCGCGCGTTTGAGCGACCGCCTGATCTCGTCGTCCGTGTCGGTCAGGCGGACGGCATGGCCACGCCCGGCGGTCTCGCTCTTCGACATCTTGACGGTCGGATCGTCGAGAGCCATTACCCGCGCGCCCGCGGTCGGGATGACCGCCTCGGGAAGGACGAAGGTCTCGCCGTACATGTGGTTGAAGCGGCCCGCGATGTCCCGCGCCAGCTCCACGTGCTGCTTCTGATCCTCCCCGACCGGCACCTCGTCCGCGTCGTAGAGCAGGATGTCGGCCGCCTGGAGCACCGGGTACGTGAACAGACCGACGCCGATCCGCTCGCGGCCTCCCTGGCGTTCCGACTTCGCCTTGTACTGCGTCATCCGCTCGAGCCAGCCGATCGGCGTCGTGCATCCCAGGATCCAGGCAGCCTCCGCGTGCGCACGCACGTGGCTCTGGACGAACAGGGTCGTGCGCTCGGGGTCGATGCCGCAGGCGAACAGCATCGCCGTCAACTCGCGGGTGCCCGAGCGCAGAGCCTCCGGATCCTGGCGCACCGTGATCGCGTGCAGGTCCACCACGCAGATGAAGTTCTCGCGCTCGTCCTGGCGGGCGGCCCAGTGCTTCACGGCGCCCAGGTAGTTCCCGAGGTGAAGCACGCCGGACGGTTGAATGCCGGAGAACACCCGGCGCCTGCGCACCGCCCCACTCATGCTGGAGAGGTCCTCACGCGGAGACGCTTGCCGGCCGCCGCGCCGGTCGCAGCACGGTCCAGCCGACGCAGACACCGTAGTTCAGGAGCAGGCCCCAGACGCCGGCGCCGACTCCCCACGGGCTGCGGGTCGCCCAGACGTCGAAGGCAGCGCCGCACCAGATGACGAGGGTGAGAAGCGTGCCCAGCACCATGCCGGCCAGAACGGCCGAAGCGGGCATCCGCCGCCAGTAGACGCCGAGCATGAAGACCGGCGAGAGCTGGACCATGAACTCGAGCTTCAGCTCGATCAGCACCCAGATCGAGCTCTCCGTCTCCAGCGACACCCAGGCCATCAGGATCAGGATCGCCATGATTCCCCAGGCGAACGTCTTGCCGACGATCAGCATTTCGCGAGCCGACGCCTCACGCCGGAAGTAGCTCTTGTAGATGTCCTTCGTGAACATGGACCCGATCGACAGGAGAGCCGAATCCGCAGTCGACATGATCGCCGCCACGACCGCCGCGAACACCATCACGATGAGCCAGTACATCAGCGGCGAGCGATCGATCAGACCGCCCAGGACGTAGATCGTGACCTTGTCGCTCTCGAGCTGCGAAAGCCCCGGGAACCGGCTCAACGCGATGAAACCGATCAGGAAGGCGAGCAGGGTCGTGCCCAGCGGCATGAACGCCATCGCTCCGAGCGACCGCCGCAGACTGATCTCGTTCTTCGCCGCGAAGATGCGTTGGACCGCATGCGGGTACAGCGCGACGCCGAGGCCAAGCATGAGGAGCGTGCTGACCCAGGTCCGCAGACCGCGGGCATCCGGCGCCTCGAGCCTCTCCGGCGCCGTGGCGCGAATCCCCTCCGACGCCGCCGCCAGGCCGCCGTCCGCGGTCACCAGCGTGTAGAGAATCACCGCGCAGCCGCAGAGCAGCAGGGAACCCTGCACCGCATCGGTCCAGGCCACCGCCCGCATGCCTCCGAGCGACTCGTAGATCAGCATCACGCCGACCAGCAGCAGCACGCCCTGCATGAAGCTCATGCGACCGCCGCTGATCGCCTCGACGCCGTGCCCCATCGCCACCAGTTGTTCGAGCACGTAGTTCGCCAGGCCCCAGCAGAGGAGCACGACGCAGAGGACGCGCAGCGGATGGGAGCCGAAACGGTGGTACACGAAGTCCGTCGGCGTGATGTAGCCGAAGCGCCGGGCCAGCCGGAACAGACGCGGTGCGTAGATCATGAACACCGTGATGACGAGGATCATGAAGGTCACGCTGACGATGTAGGTCGCCCCCTGGACGTACGACCGCCCGGCGAAGCCGAGCAGCGTGTTGCCGCTGTACTGGGTGGCGAACAGGGTCAGGAACAGCACCGCGAAACCGAAGGTCGAGCCGCCAAGGTAGAAGTCCCGGAGCGAGCGCTCCCTCTGCTTCAGGCGGCCGAGCAGACCGAGGCCGAGCATGACGACGAGGTAGCCGCCGAGAACCGCCAGCGCGCCCGGGCCGAAGGTCACCTCGGGGACGGAGGTGTTCACGGGTTCTCCCGGGACACGGTCGGCGACTCCGTGTTGTTCGCGGCGTCGCCGCCTTCATCGGCGCCGTCCCGCCACAGGCGCAACGAAGCGAAAGAGGTGACCACCGCCAGGGCCAGACCGCAGGCAATCGTGATCCAGGTCCAGACCGGCAGGCCGGCCGCCAGCCGGCCGCCCACCGAAGGCGGCAGGTACCACGGCACGCTGACGGCGAGGATCAGAACGACCGCGGGCAGGAACCAGCGATGCCGCAGGGGTTCGTCGGCGGGACGAATCGCCTCCCAGAAGGCGTCCTGGTCCCGCTCGTCTTCATAGTCCGAGAGACGTTTCGTGTTGGCCACCGAGCGCGCATTATGCCCCACCGGGAACCGGCGACCGCCGTGCTAACGTCCACCCTTCCGGTTCCGGCCGGCGCCCCCCGGTTATCGCCTCGGACCTGGCGCCTTCGACAACAAGGGGGGCCTGCACATGGTGAACGGTTCTCGACTGTGTCCTCCGACTCTCGCGGTGGCCGTCTGCGCGGTCCTGGCCGTGGGACTGGAAGCGTGCCGTTCGACTGAACCCGAGACGAGCGCGGAAGAGCAACAGGACTTGAACGAGGCAAGCGAAGCGGCACCGGCCCCCGAGTGGTCACTCGCCATTCACGGAGGCGCGGGCAGCGCCCGCCGCGGCACGACGGACGCCGAGGACTACTACCAGGCCCTGAGCGACGTCCTGTCGATGGGCAGCGAGCGGTTGGCGGCGGGTGAAGCGAGTCTCCGCGTGGTCGAGGAGGTGGTCGCGGCCCTGGAGGACGACCCTCGTTTCAACGCCGGCCGCGGCTCGGTGTTCACCTCCATCGGCACCCACGAACTGGACGCCGCGATCATGGACGGCCGCACCCTCGCCTGCGGCGCGGTGGCCGGCGTGAAGAACGTCCGCAATCCGGTGCGGCTGGCCCGGCGCGTCATGGAGGACACACCGCACGTTCTCCTCAGCGGCCAGGGCGCCGACAACTTCGCGGTCAACGCCGGCGTGCGCCGGAACGTCCAGGCCTACTTCACGACCGAGCCGCAACTGGAGCGCTTTCGCGAGATCCGGAGCCAGCGGAGAAGCGGCGGCTCGGGAAGTGACGGAGCTCCGAATCCCGAGGGGGACTACACCGGCAACGCGGGCGCGGAGGGAGGCCAGGGCGGCGCCTCCCAGCTCGGCACCGTAGGCGCGGTGGCCATGGACCGCTACGGCAATCTGGCCGCGGCCACCTCGACCGGGGGCACCATGTACAAGCAGATCGGCCGCGTCGGCGACGTGCCCGTCATCGGCGCGGGCACCTACGCGAACAACGAGACGGCGGCGATCTCCTGCACCGGCCGAGGCGAGGAGTTCATCCGCCACACCGTGGCCTACGATGTCTCGGCGCTCATGGAGTACGCCGGCCTCTCCGTCGAAGAGGCTGTGCGCAAGGTCATCGGCGAGACGCTGAAGCCCGGCGACGGCGGCATCATCGCGATCGGCAGGAACGGCTCCATCGCGATGGAGTTCAACACGAACGCGATGTTCCGCGGCGCGGCCAACTCGCTCGGCCGGTTCGAGGTCGGGATCTGGGAGGACGTCCGCAGCGGCCGACCGTGAGCACCCGCTACGAACAGACGCTGCACCGGGCCCGAACCGACCCGGAGGGGTTCTGGGCCGGGGCCGCCGAGGCGATCTCCTGGCACAGGCGCTGGGACCGTGTGCTGGACGACGCGAACCCGCCGTTCTACCGCTGGTTCGCCGGAGCGGAGGTCAACACCTGCTACAACGCTGTCGACCGGCACGTCGAAGCCGGGCGAGGCGGCCAGGCGGCGCTGATCCACGACAGCCCCGTCACCGGCACGAAACGGACGCTCTCCTACTCCGATCTGCAGGAGCAGACCGCGCGGCTCGCCGGCGTCCTGCAGGACCTCGACGTCGAGAGCGGCGACCGGGTGCTGATCTACATGCCGATGGTGCCGGAAGCGGCCGTCGCCATGCTGGCCTGCGCCCGCATCGGCGCCGTCCACTCCGTGGTCTTCGGCGGCTTCGCCTCCAGGGAACTGGCGACCCGGATCGAGGACGCCAGGCCGAAGGTCGTCCTGGCCGCTTCCTGCGGCATCGAGACCGCCCGCATCGTCGAGTACAAGCCTCTCCTCGACGAGGCGATCACGATGTCCGCCCACAAGCCGATAGCGACCGTTCTGCTCCAGCGCCCCCAGCACGCCGCCGACCTCGGCTCCGGCGACCTCGACTGGCACGACGCGATGGCCGCGGCCGACCCCGTCGACTGTGTACCGGTCCGGGCCACCGACCCGCTCTACATCCTGTACACCTCCGGCACGACCGGCGTTCCGAAGGGCGTCGTCCGCGACAACGGAGGCCACCTGGTGGCTCTCGACTGGAGCATGGGCAACGTGTACGGCGTGTCGCCCGGCGAGGTCTACTGGGCCGCCTCGGACATCGGCTGGGTGGTCGGACACTCCTACATCGTCTACGCGCCGCTGATCCACGGCTGCACCACGGTGCTCTACGAGGGGAAGCCGGTCGGCACGCCCGACGCCAGCGCCTTCTGGCGGGTCATCTCCGAACACAACGTCTCGGCGCTGTTCACGGCGCCGACCGCGTTCCGCGCGATCAAGCGGGAGGACCCGCGCGGCGAACTGATCGGAAAGTTCGACCTGAGCTGCCTGCGCACCCTGTTCCTGGCCGGAGAACGCGCCGATCCGGACACCGTGCAGTGGGCCGAGGACAAGCTCGCCGTGCCGGTCATCGACCACTGGTGGCAGACCGAAACCGGCTGGGCGATCGCCGCCAACTGCGTCGGTCTGGGCGCCCTGCCGGTCAAGCACGGCTCGCCGACGAAGGTCGTGCCCGGCTACGACGTGAGGATCCTCGACCACGACGATGCCGGCACGCCCGGCTCGAGTCGGGAAGTACCGCCCGGCGAGAACGGCGCAATCGCGCTGCGCCTGCCGCTGCCGCCCGGCTGCCTGCCGACCCTGTGGCGGAACGACGAAGGCTACGTCGAGTCCTACCTCCGCGAGTACGACGGCTACTACCAGACGGGCGACGCGGGCCACCTGGACGACGACGGCTACCTGTACATCATGAGCCGGACGGACGACCTGATCAACGTCGCCGGCCACCGCCTGTCCACCGGCGCCATGGAGGAGATCCTGGCTTCACACCGGGACGTCGCCGAGTGCGCCGTCATCGGAGTCGCCGACTCGCTCAAGGGACAGGTGCCCCTGGGGCTGGCGGTGCTGTACGCGGGATCGAGCCGTACCGAGGCCGAGATCGTCCCGGAACTCGTGCAGAACGTGCGTGACCAGCTCGGCCCGGTCGCGTCGTTCAAGGTCGCGGCGATCGTCGAGCGCCTGCCGAAGACGAGGTCCGGCAAGGTGCTTCGGGGCACGATGCGGCGCATCGCCGACGGCGAGCCCTGGACGGTGCCGCCGACGATCGACGATCCGGCGATCCTCGACGAAATCGAGCAGACCCTCACCGAACTGGGCTATCCACGCCCGGCGACGGCCTGAAGGCGGTCCCGCGCCGCCCGGAGTCCGCAGAATCTGCGGAAAACCCTGCGGAAAGCAACCATCTACACACCTTGTAAACCCCTTGTTATCAGTAACTTACAGCCATTCCGCATCGGATACGGTGCGAGCCCGCGACTCACTGTAAGTTATTCATGAACAAGAGGTTAAGCCGGCCCGGCGACTGACCGGCATTGCCGGATGTTTCGAGTCGGCGGTACAGTGCCCGTCATGGACCCCACGCAGGCAACCCGAGAGGTCTTCTGGAACATCGAGTACACCTGGTTGGTGTACGTCCTGATGGTCCCCACCCTGGCGCTCTTCGGCTGGGGCTTCTGGCTCAAGATCCGGCGCTGGCGGTCAGGCCAGCCGGCGCTCCGCTTCGACCGGCCGGGCGAGCGGCTGCGGCTCTTCCTGAGAAACGCCGTGGGCCAGGGGCGCACGATCAAGAGGCGCTACGCGGGCATCTTCCACACGCTCGTCTACACCGGCTTCATCGTGCTGTTCCTGGCCACCACCGTGGTCGCCATCCACCACGACACGCCCCTGCACATCATGAAGGGGCACTTCTACCTCATCTTCCAGTCCCTGATCGTCGACATCTTCGGCCTGTTCGTGCTCGTGGGCGTCGCCCTGGCCGCGATACGACGCTGGATCGGCAAGCCGAAGCTGCTGGTCTACACCGACGAAGCGAGCTGGATTCTGGTCACGATCTTCGTCATGGCCTTGACGGGCTTCATGATCGAGGGCTGGCGAATAGCCGTCACCGACGACCCCTGGGCCGCCTGGTCGCCGATCGGCAACCTCTTCGCTCTCGGTTCCGATCCCTGGATGACGGACACGGCGATGCAGCGCGGCCACGTGATCATCTGGTGGTTCCACCTGGTGGTGGCGTTCGGCTGGATCGCCTGGGTGCCGTTCAGCAAGATGTCCCACATCTTCACGGCCCCGCTGAACATCTTCACGGCCAACCTGGACGGCTACGGCGGCTCGCTCAAGACGATCGACTTCGAGACGGCCGAGCGCTTCGGGATCAATCACCTGGGTGACTTCACCTGGAAGGACCTGCTCGACTTCGACGCCTGCACGGAGTGCGGCCGCTGCACCGACGTCTGCCCGGCCAACACGGTGGGCAAGTCGCTGTCGCCGCGCGACATCATCCTCGACCTGCAGGCCCTGATGCACGACCGTGGCGACAGCGTCCTGGCGAACGGCAACGGCGACGGCGGCAACGGCGACGGCGAGCTCCTGCCGATCATCGACCAGAAGACGGCCGTATCGCCGGAAGCGCTCTTCGCCTGCACCACCTGCGCCGCCTGCATGGAGGCCTGCCCGGTCCACATCGAACAGATGCCGAAGATCGTCGACGCACGCCGCTACCTCGTCATGGAGGAGGCGGACTTCCCCGAGGGGATGATGGACATGATGAACTCGCTCGAGTCCCGTCAGCATCCGTTCGCGGGCACGCAGTTCAGCCGGGTCGACTGGACCGAGGGCCTCGACATCGACGTGATGGCCGAGATGGACGATCCGCACGAGGCCGAGGTCCTGATGTGGGTCGGCTGCGGCGGCGCCCTGGTCGAGCGCAACCGGAACACCGTTCGGGCCACCGCGAGGCTGCTCCAGAAGGCGGGGGTCAAGTTCGCGATCCTCGGCCGCGAGGAGTCCTGCACCGGCGACCCCGCCCGCCGCGTCGGCAACGAGTTCCTGTTCGAGATGCTGGCCAAGGGCAACGTCGAGACGATGGAACGCTACGGCGTTCGCAAGGTCGTCACCTCCTGCCCCCACTGCTTCAACTCGTTCAGGAACGAGTACCCGCACTTCGGCGGCAGCTACGAGGTCTACCACCACACCCAGTTCCTCGATCAACTGCTGGAACAGGGCCGTCTCGACGGGAACGGCGCCGCCGGAAGCTCGAACGGGGGCCCGACGATCACCTTCCACGACCCCTGCTATCTCGGCCGCCACAACGGCGAGTACGACGCGCCCCGCAACCTGCTGGCAGGGGTCGGTGGCGCCCGCCAGGTCGAAATGGAGCGCAGCCGGAACACGAGCTTCTGCTGCGGCGGCGGCGGCGGCATGGCCTTCGTCGACGAACCCCCCGACCAACGGGTCAACCAGGAACGCGCCCAGGAGGCGGTCGACACCGGTGCCGACGTGGTGGCCGTGGGCTGTCCCTTCTGTGCCACGATGCTCGACGACGGCGTGAACGCCCGCCGCGGCGACCGCGACGTCAAGGTCAGAGACGTGGCGGAGCTGCTCTGGGACGCGGTCGGCGACTCCGACGAATCGGCCGCACCGACAACCGAAGGCTGAGATCAGGCTACAGCACCGCCATCCAGCACACTACGCCGACGTCCGCGGCTTCGATCGGCTCCTTTTCGGGCACCGGCTCGACACGTCGCAGACCGTAGTCCCGTGTCACTTCGACGATCGCCGAAGCCCCCTCGGTCGCCGAGATCTCGCCCCGGTCGAAGCGTCGTCTCACCTCGCCAAGAGCCTTGCGTTCGGGCTGGCTTCTCCCCACCTGCAGAACTTCCCAGGTTTCCGCGCTGCCGTCTGGCTCCCCCACCGCCGGATCGACGAGGATGCCGAGGGCCCACCTCTGGATCGGTCCGATCGACTCAGACGGATCTCTGGCCGCTTCCCGGTCGACCTCCTCCACGATCGACTCGACCGCCGCCTCCCAGGCCGCCTCGAGGTCGACCGGCGGATCGGCCACTCCCGGCGCGGTGCCAGGGTCGATGCGCCGAAGGATGGCGGCGGGCGCCGACAGGACACCCTCCGCGCCCACGTAGCGCCAGTACGGGCGGGAATCGCCCCGTACGCGGCAAGCCAGGAAGATCCCCGCGGCTCCTCTGGATGGAACGCCAGGGCCCTGTCGGAACGCGGCGCCGATGCCCCAGGGCAAGGCGCGCAGGCGGTCTATCTCCCGTTCCTGGACGGCCCGTCGGAGCTCGGCCCGCAACGCTTCCGCCACCAGACCGCCGCCGTGGCCCGCGTCGTCGTTCTCGTCCAGCAGCGTCACATCGCCCTCTTCCAGCCGCCTGGCGTAGGCCCGCACGTCGAACTCCGTGTCGTCCCGGCCTCCGCCGGCGAGGTCGATGTCGGTCTTCCTGGCCCAGGCGCCCATGCCGGCGGCGAGCGACGGCAGAACTTTCAGGCGCACCGTGCGGTCGAGACGGTCGTGCAGCTGGCTGCCAAACCTCCTCGCCTCCTCGCGCAGGGCGTCCAGGCCACCCATCGCGAGATACTCCGGAGCAAGGAGCGCCATAAAGCCGCGCCGGTCCTCGCGAAGCAGGCGCAGATCCAGTTCCAGCCACTCGCTCGCAGCCGAATGCGACTTGCCGTCGAAGAGGCGGAAGCGACCGTCTGCCACCAGGACTCCGTAGCGCGCCCCCTGGCTTCGGCAGTCGCGCAGCAACAGGCCCTCCGGCAACTTGCCGTCGGCGTCGGCTCGCGTCAAGTCGCGCGTTTTCCTCTTCGGGTGAACGACAGCCACCGGCGCGCCGTCGTGCCGGGCCAGATAGCCGCGGGTCGGCAGTGTTTCGACTCGCAGGCCAACCTCCTCCAGAACGTGCCGCCAGCTCGCTTCCTGGGAGATGCGGCGACACAACTCCGAGGCGCGGCGCCAGCGCGACCCGTCGCCACGAAACCGGCGCTCCAGCGTGTGCCGGGTCAGCAGGTCCCGGCAGGCGAAGCCCTCGCCGCCCAACCGGGAGAGTTCCGCGCTCAGGCCGCGCACCGCGGCAAGCGCTTCCGGTTCCTTCGCGGCTCGCTTCAGCGCTCCTTCAAGCAGCCTGGCTTCAACGATCTGAACCGCGGCGTCCGGGCGGCTGGGCCCGAGCACGCTAACCCGACCCGGCGGCCCGTCCAGCTCATTCGCCAGCAGCAGGTAGAGCCGCGGCGTGTTGCCAAACCGCTCCTTCCAGCGCGCCCGCAACCAGCGCTCGTCGGCTCGGCTCGCCGCGGCCACCTCGACCGGACCGGCAATCACCGCGGTCGTGACGCCCGGGCCAGGCCGCGCAGCCGGCATGCCGTTTTCGATCAGCCGATCGAGCAAGTCGCGGGCGTTCATGGCGGCCGCTAGCCTACCGACACTTGCGCACGCCGAGTCGAGGACCACACTTCACGGCACACTCCCCCCGCAGATGTCGAGGTATCGCTGCATTCGGGTTGACGAAACATCGCACTGGGTGTTACACATACTTGGTGACGACAGGCGTTCGCGGGACCGGAATTGCAGACTTTCAAGACCAAGGCGTTCGCTCGCTTCGCCGACCGCATGGGATTGGACGATGCCGCTCTTTGCGACGCGGTGCAGCGCGCGGAGAGAGGACTTGTGGCTGCCGACCTTGGCGGTGGCGTCATCAAGCAGCGGATGGCCCGAAAGGGTGCTGGACGGTCGGGCGGGTTCCGGACGATCATCCTGTTTCGTCGCAGCCAGTTGGCCTTCTTCGTCCACGGTTTCGCCAAGAGCGACCGGGCGAACTTCGGGCCTTCCGGTTGCTGGCTCGTCAGTATCTTGCGCTGGACCGGGCGGGGCTCGCTGCGGTCGAGGCAGTTGGCGCGATCATTGAGGTGAGGTGCAATGAAGAAGCAGTACAAGAGTGAGGCGTTTGCTTCCGCGCATGAGGCGGCACTGGGCCTGGCGGAGGCGGGAGTCCTGTCGAGACGGACCATGCGGGAGTTCGACGACATGTGCCTCACGCCGGTCCGGGAAATGACGCCGGAGGACATTCGTGAGCTGCGGCTGCGGGAGCGCGCCAGCCAAGCCGTGTTTGCGCGCTACCTGAACGTGACCACGAGCCTGGTGAGCCAGTGGGAGCGGGGACAGAAGAGACCGCGGGGCGCCTCCTTGAAGCTCCTGACTCTGGTCGAAAAGAACGGTCTGGGCGCGGTCGCGTAGCGAAGTCCGCTCTCGCAGCCCGAGCGGCGCCGTGGCCCGTTGCCAACCTACCGGGCGGTCGGTAGACTACTTCCGTGACCTTCCGAGGACCCTCGACCTGATGACTGCCCTGGACAACGCGGCCCTCCGAGCCGCCACCGGCGCGGCCGACGGCGAGCAGGATCGGCGGGCGGAGATCTACCGCAGCGCGGCGCGGATCTTCCACCGCAAGGGCTACCACGCCACTTCGATCAACGACATCGCCGCCGCGGTCGGACTGACCAAGGCAGGCCTCTACTACTACATCAAGGGCAAGCAGGACCTGCTGTTCGCGATCATGGGCTTCGCCATGGACCAGCTCGACGAGCAGGTCATCGAGCCGGCCCGGCGCGTACAGGATCCGCAGACCCGCCTGGAGACGATCGTCGCGCGCCACGCCCAACTGATCACCCAGGACTCCTCGGCACTGACCATCCTGGTCAACGAACTCGAGGGACTGCTCCCCGACGATCGCGCCGACATCATCGGCAGGCAGCGGGACTACGTCGACTTCATCGCCGACACCCTCGCCGCGCTGCGCGATGAAGGCAAGGTCGTCGGCCTCGACCCGACCGTCGGAGCGTTCAGCCTGGTGGGAATGATCCTCTGGATCTCGCGCTGGTACCGGACCGACGGCCGGCTGGACGGCGACGAAGTGGTGGCGGCGGTGACCCGCATGGCGATCTCCGCGGTGTTGAGCCGCGGCGACTACACCAGCGCCGGAAACCCGCAGGAGAGCGGGTAGCCGGCGAAGGAGACGCGAGAATGCCCTGCAAGGAGAGCCGAAAGTGAAACTGCTCGTCTGCCTGAAGCAGATTCTCGATCCGGACGTTCCGGCGCGGGACTTCCAGATCGATCCCGCGGCCAGGGCCGCCAGGCGCGGCGGCGCCAACCTGGTGACGAACATCTTCTGCGAGAACGCGGTGGAGACGGCTCTCCAGTTCCGGGAGGCGGCAGGCGGCGACGTGAAGATCACCGCGCTCTGCTACGGCGAGTCCTCGGCCGAGGACTGTCTGCGCAAGGCGATGGCGATGACGGTCGACGAAGCCTGCCTGGTCGAACGCGACGGCAACACGAACCCGGACGCGGCCGCCGTGGGCCGCGTGCTGGCGGCGGCGATACGCCGGCTGGAGCAGGACGGCGGCGCCTTCGACGCCGTGCTCGTCGGCCGGGAGTCGGGCGATTGGGGCGTGGGACAAACCGGCGGCGTGCTGGCCGAGGAGCTTGGCCGGCCCGCGTTGGGTTTCGTCGAGAGCCTCCAACCGGGCAACGGCAGCGTCACGCTCCGCCGTCAGACCGACGTCGGCATCGAGGTCGCGGAGGCCGAGCCGCCCTTCCTCGTCACCGTCACGAACAACGAGGACAACGTGCCCCGCATCCCCAAGACGCGGGACGTCATGATGTCCTACCGCAAGCCGCTCCAGAAGCTGAGCCTCGGCGACCTGGAACTCGACAGCGAGGAAATCCGGGCCGGTTCCTCGATCTTCGAGGTCGAGGAGATCTTCATCCCGGCGGACGAAGTCGAGTGCGAGCTGGCGGAGGGCGACACCCTGGAGGAGCGGGTCGACCAACTGGCGAAGCGCATCCACGAAGTCGTGGTCTCGATCGGCTGATACCGGCAACGGACCAGAAAGAACGAGAGGGAGAAGACCGATGGCGAACGTGGCAGTCTGTGTCCTGGGCAGTCTCGGCTATGACCGCGCCGCGCAAGGCGCGGCGGGCGCGGGCCGGGCCCTTGCCGAGAGCGTCGGCGGCGAACTCCACGCTCTGGTGATCGGCCCCGCCGAGGACGACGCGGTCGCGGCGCTCGCGACCGTCGCCGACCGCGTCGTGGTCGGCGCCAACGAAGCGCTCCGCGACTACCAGCCCGAGCAGGCGCTGCAGGCGGCCCAGCAGCTCCACGCCGCGGGCGGCGGCGACTACGGCGCGGTACTGCTCAGCAACGACACCTACAGTCAGGAGATCGCGCCCCGCCTCGCCCACCGTCTGGGTGGCAGCTCGATGGCCGACGCGGCCGCGATCCGGATGGACGGCGATCACCTGCTGGCGCAGCGCACGGCCTACGGCGGCAAGGCAATCTCGATCTACCGGCTGAAGAAGCAGCCGGCCGTCGTCTGGCTCCGGGCCCGCGGCTTCGAGCCCGCGCCCGAGCAGCCGTCGGCCGGCGAAGTGGCGTCCGTCGATCTGGCGCTCGACGAACCGCGCATCCGCATTACCGGCCGCGAAATGGCGGAACAGGAAGGCGTGCGCCTCGAGGACGCGCAGATCATCGTCTCCGGCGGCCGCGGCCTCGGCGGCCCCGAGCCCTTCCGGGAACTGAAGAAGCTCGCCGATTCGATCGGCGCCGAGCAGGGCGCCTCACGCGCCGCCTGCGACGCCGGCTGGGTGCCTCCGAACTGGCAGGTCGGCCAGACCGGCAAGAAGGTGGCCCCCGAGCTTTACATCGCGATCGCGATTTCGGGCGCCAGCCAGCACCTGCTCGGCATGGGCGACAGCAAGGTCGTCGCCGCGATCAACACGGACGCCGACGCGCCGATCTTCAAGCACTGCAGCTTCGGCATCGTCGAGGACTACAAGGCGGTCGTGCCACTGCTGACCGAGAAGCTCCAGGCGATCGCCCGGTAGAGCCGCCGCAGCCAGGTTCGGGAGGTTCCCCGGTGCGTATGCAGAAAGACGTATAGAATCCGACATTCATGCACAAAGCCTCCTGCTGCGGTTGCGCTCTGGCTCTCGTCGCTCTTTCCTTCGGACCGGCCCGGGCGGCTGAACCAGGCGACTTCGCGAGCGACGGCGGAGCGGAACAGCAACTGGTAGAGGAAGCGGTTCTTGGAAGCTTCGCACGCGGGATGCTCCTTGGCGCGACGGACACCGTGGTCGAACGGTTCGGAAAGGGGCCGGGCCGAAACCGCGTGAAGATGAAGTCGCTCGACCGTTGCGAAGCCGGACGCCGGCAGCGCATCGACGTAGAGCGCACCGCTCTGGATGGAGGGCGGGTAGCGGGCCGGAAGGTGTGCGGAAGGCCCGACGTGGCCTTCGACTTCGCGACCGACAGTTTCGAGTTCGTTCACAAGGTCGAGCCGCTCGACGAGGAGCGCCCGGGCGGAACGCTGTCGCTCTGGGGAGCCGGGGCTCGCCGGTCGCTCCGCGGACGAGCGGGCCGGAACGCGTACTCGGTCGCGCCGGAACTGCCCTTCGTCGGCGTCGACTACACGGCCGGACACCTCATGGTCGGGACCGCCGTGTCCTGGTTCGACGCCACCGGGCGCTACCGGCTGGCGAACACCGGCGGCGGCGCCATGCGTCTCGACCTCAGGGGCATCTACCCCTACGCGCGCTACGCGTCCGGCTGTCGCGGACCGTCCCGGAAGTCGTGCCGAACGGAGCTCTGGGCAGTGGGCGCCATGGGCCACGGCGACCTCGTTGGAGGCGCGGACCAGACAGCGGGATCGCCTCCGTCGTCCGACGCACACATGCGGCTCGGCCTCGCCGGCTTCCGACAGCGGGTGGCCAAGGCCGGGTCACTCGAGTTCGCCCTGCGCGGCGACCTCGGCTCCGCCGTCATCGAGGGCGGCGACAACTTCGGACGACCGGCCGGGGACGCCAGTCTCGGCGGCGACGCGAGCAGGGGACGAATCGGTCTCGAAGGCTCCCTGACCCGCAAGGTCGGTGCCGTCGTCGTCCGCCCTTTCACCCAGGTTGCCCAGCGCTATGACGGCGGTTCCTCGACGAGCGGAACCGGAACGGAACTCGCCGGCGGCCTGGAGCTGATCGCCGCCGACGGCCGGCTGCGCGTCCATGCCACCGGCAGGACACTGGTCACCCAGGGCCTGGCACGCTACGAGGAAGAGAGCGTGGGCGCCACGCTCGAGCTTCGTCCGGCGACAAAGGACGGCGAGGGACTGTCGTTGCTTGTCGCCCAGCACTTTGGCGGCACGGCGAGACACGCGAACGCCCTGTGGCGCTCCGATGCTCCCCGCTGGCTCGGAATGTCGCCCAATGCCCTGGCGGCCGCCTCCGCTCGCACGGCTCCTGGCGCCTCGCGCACCCGGGCCGAAGTCGCGTGGGGCGTGGGAATCGGCGCATCGATGGTGACACCGTTCGCCCAGGCCGTGGCCGCGGCGGCAACCGGGAACGAGCATCTTCGCCTCGGCGTGCGCCACTCGATGCGCAAGGGCTCGCCCCACCGGGTGAACCTGGAGGTGACCGCCGAGCGTCCGCAGGTCGCGCTGACCAGCGACCTCGGGGAGTACCGGCTAGGCGTCGCCGGTCAGGTCCGCGTCACGATCCGCTGAGGGCCGGGAGCCTTCGCCCCCTCCTCTCCACTGCGAGCTCGTACCGCGCCTGACGGCTCAGCCAGTCCACGGCCCGACCCCAACCGATCCGTTCCAGTGCCAACGCCATCTTCGGTGAGACGCCGCTGCGCCCATGCAGCAACCGCGAGACCGTCTGGCGGGTGCACCCGAGTCTCTCGGCGGTATGCGCGACGGTCCAGTCGGCACGGGCGACCCTTCGGCGCAGTTCCAGCCCGGGGTGCCGAATGCCGGACAGGGCGTTCCCGAGCCTGCCACGGCCGGCATACGGCCCACCAGGGGCCGCTTGCCCGGCGTTGAGGAGTTCGGCAATACCGACCCCGATTCGTTCCGCGGCAGCCTCCACCTCGATGTCACTGACGTGAGCGTAGCGGAGCGTCATTCGGGATTGGCTGTGCCCGAGCAGCCTCGACACCACGGGCAGCGGCACTCCCTGTATCACGGCATGGCTGGCGAAGGTGTGTCGCAGATCGTGCAGGCGGACATCCTGGATTCCGGCCTGCTGCCGCACCTTCCGCCAGAGCGACAGCTCATTCGAACGCGGCTTGGATGCATCGCTCAGTGCCGGGAACACGAACCGGCTCCGACCGCGCGGCTGGCGTTGGAGAATGGCTTGAGCCCCCTCGTTGAGGTAGACCGTCCGCGGCCCGGCCTTGCCGTCCGAGAGCCGCAGCGTGTCGGAACCGAGCTCTGACCAGCGCAGGTTGACGATCTCGCCCTTGCGACACCCCGTCAACAGGAGCAAGCGAATGATGTCTGCCTGTTGACGACCGGGACCGCGCCCCCGGTGCTCATCCAACGCTGCGTGAAGCCGGTCGATCTCGGCGCGAGACAGGAAGCGCGTGAGCAACGGTCGGGGATTCCGGCGGACGCCGGCGGTTGGATTGGTCGCTACATGGCCGCAAGCAAGGGCATGGTTCAGTATCTGCCGGAGCACATCGAGGGCTCGATTGGCCCCGGCGGGGGCCCTCAGGCTGTACCGGTCGAACCAGCGATGGACGGCCCCTGCCGTGATCCGGTCAATCCGCTCGTCGCCGAACACGGGTAGCAACTGGGTGTCCAGCGCGCTGTCCACTCGCCGCTTGGTCGACGGCTTGCAGCGCTCGTAGCAAGCCGTCTTCCACGGGCCGACCGTGAACGCACGCAGGGTGGGTGTGCTTCTCCCCTTCACTCTGACCTCACCACAGCGCCTACAACCTCAACGGCCTGACGAACCGCGCCCTCGGCGTAGTGGACGTACCTGAGCGTGGTCGCTGGATTCCTGTGACCAAGCAGCCGACCGATGACAGGCACGGTCTCCCCGCTCCCCAACGCAAGGCTCGCGTAGCTGTGCCGCAAGTCGTGAAGACGAACGTCGTAGAGCTCCGCCTTCGACCGAACGATGCGCCACGAGCGGTAGAGCATCTCGGACGACATGGGTTCCGACCACTTCGGGGCGGGAAACACCCATGGGCCTTTCCTCGGAAGACGATCGAGAAGCTCCCGCGCCGACGACGAAAGCCAGACGGTTCGGGGACCGGACTTGCCGTCCTCCAGGTACAGGTGTCCCTCGCGATACTCCCTCCAGCGCAACGACCGCATCTCACCCTGCCGACAACCAGTCAGCAAGAGCATCCGCACCAGCGCTACCGCCACCGGAAACCTCACCGCCGTCGCGTCCAGCGCCGCAGCCAAGCATCGGACCTCGTCGAAGGTGAGAAACCTCTCTCTCCCTCCTTGCCGGTAGCGGCGAACTGCCCGGCACGGGTTGCTTCCCGGCGGCCGATAGCCGTACTTCTCCGCTTCCCGCATGATGACGGAGAGCACAGGCAAGGACCGATTCGCCGCCGCCGGAGTCGCGTGCAGCGAGGCGAACCAGCGAACCACCTCCTCGCGGGCGATGTCGCCCACCGGCCGGTCGTGGAAAAAGGGGAGGATCTGGTTCTTCAGATACGACCGGTTGACCGCAAGGGTGCCCGGCTTCCAGATCCGGCCATGGCGCTCAAAGACCTCTCTGGCGAGGTCGCGAAAGACGGGACCCCCAGCCTCTACCGACGGTTGCCCCTCCACAACCAGCTGAGTCCCGTTACTCACCATTTCTCCCGCCCCCCTTCCAGTAGTCGTCTGCAGTCGTCGAAGCCGCGCGCAGCTTGACGCGATCGGCAAGCGGCTCCCGGTCGCCCGCCTGGATACTGGAGCACTGGTCCTTGATTGCGTGCACGCCCGCCGTCAGGCGGCGAGTCGCGTACACGCGGGCTCGGGCAGCAAGCATCAGGAGTTCCTGTCGTCACGCCGCGGCAACGCCTGCGCCAAGCAGCGGCAAGCACCCGCTCGTAGCGCGTGTAAACGGCCATGCCGGGACCGATCGCGGCCTGGGCGAGATCGACCGGAGCGACGTTGCCGGTCTGCAGGAGGCGGAGGGCCTGCGGAAGTTCGGCGCGGAGCGCGGCGAGGAACTCGCGACGAGTGGCGAGAGGAGCGTCGGTGGGGCGGGGCCGGCAGACGAGAACGATGCTGGAGGCAAGGGCGTTGGTGCCACTGCCGATCATCCTGTTACTGAGTTCGGTTCGCATTGGCCAAGTGCCCGTGATGGCTAGTCCCGAGCGGATCACGGCATCCAAGAACGTCTCCCACCCGGTGCGGACGGTGCCGGTCTCTCTCCTCGTTTCGGACTGCTTGAAGGCGTAGTAGATCGTCACTGGTAAGCCGGGATGCGCCTGCTCGACGAGACGCTCCATCGCCTGCGTCATGCCGTCGAGGAAGAACTTCTCCGCCTGCTGCCTGCCGCCGTGGCGGTAGGGGCTAGCTATGAGCTCGTCGACCTTCGGCACCGCCATGGTCGAGAACAAGTCGGGAAAGACCGGTCTCAGTGAACGTCGGAGCCAGACGTAGAAGAAGTCCGACAGGTCCGCGTAGCCGATGTTGTCGTAGTAAGGCGGGTCCGTTGAGATCGTTCGGGCGAGCCCACTGGAGAGCGGTCTTGCTTGGGCGCTGGCCTGCTTCGCCGAAGCTCTCCCGCAGGATGGCAGCTTCTCCAGTGCCTTGACCATGTTCCCCAGACTGACCATGTAGTCACCGGCGAAGCCGCCAAAGACGTTGTTCTCGGCGAAGTCCCAGACCATGGGGATTGCTTGCCGCCCGAACAGGTTTCGAACCTGGGTCTTCGTAACCTCCCAACGACATAGCCCATTGCAGATGTCAGAGAGCCGACTGAGCGCAACCCCGAGATACAGGCCTACCGCCTCGGCATACGCGACCGCGCCGGTGCCGCCGTCGCGCAGTGGCAGGCCATCCTCGGGAAGACCGGCGGCGGCCGCGTCGAGGCGAGCGCACTCCGTTGCCTCCCCGACCAGGTCAGAGAAGGTCGTCAAAGCGACAAGCTGGCGCGGCGTGAAGAGGTCGCCGTAGCTCCCCAGGCCATACTTGACAGTCCAGAAGTTACGGGGATCGTCCGGCAATGTCTGGTCCGGTTGCCATCTCGCTAGGGCTTTGTGTGCGGTGTCTTCGTGCTGGGTGGATGGCGCCAAGTAGACGCGGCTTCGGTCACCCTCGGCTACGACGGCCATCAACCTCGCCCCCATGCGCTTGGCTCGACCTTCGGCCTTGATGTGGTTGGCGTTCACCGGCGTTCCTGACATCAGACACCGGAAGTTCGCACCCCGCGACAGCTTCGTCCCGGCCTTCGCCGCCGGCAGATCAGGCGGCACGCCCGCCTTGACCGCAAACCGATAGCCCCGCCCCTCAACCACCGGCTCGACGTACGCCTCCTTCCCCTTCTTCGTCGACAGCATCCAGGTCGACACCAGCGGCACTTCCACGTCCGCAAACGCCGGGTTCGGGCTCCTTACGGTCCGCGCCCAAAGCCACGCAATCACCGTCAGCTTCCGGCCCTCGTACTGCTTCAGGTCCGGGCGCTCCTGGAGCATCTCGCGCGTGACCTCAGCCTGGGGATACAGATGGCCATTGCGGTTCCTCCCGCTGCACCAACTCGAAAGGCGCCAAAGAGAGTCTCTGCGAGCAGCGCAAGCGCGCCGACACCAGAGGCCGGCAGACGGTTGCCGTAAGATGCGGCCGTGACCGTGGCAGCCAGGCAGGCCGAACCACCGGCAAGCCCGGCGCTGCCGGGGGCCACCGGCTACTCCACCGCCACCCTCAAGTTCAGCAGGTCCATCAGCCAGGTTGGCTGTAACGTCACGGTTCCCGCCTGATGCTGGCTGGTCATGGCCTCGATGGCCCCAACACTGGGGGCGCGGCGCGCCTCGTAGCGGCGTTTCGCAGCGTCGAGGCCACCCCGTTGCTGGACGCTCGCTTCCTATGCGCCAGCGCCGAAGCACGCGACGTTGATTCCCGGGGGTGCTTCCACTCCTGGCCGTCCTCGGCCCGCCGGTGAACGTGCCGTGAGACAGGGAACGAACCTGGCGACATCCAAGAAGCTGATCGAGGTCGCGCTGCCGCTCGAAGCGATCAACGTGGCATCGGCGCGAGAGAAGTCGATCCGGCATGGGCATCCTTCGACCCTGCACCTGTGGTGGGCGCGCCGCCCGCTTGCCGCGGCGAGGGCGGTGATCTTCGCCCAGATGGTGGACGACCCGGCGGAGTACGCGGACGAGCTCCTGGCCGACCCCGGGAAGAGGCGGCGCGCCGAACGCGACCTGGCGGAGAGGCGAACCGCAGGCGGGGAACAGGCGGGGCCCGCTGTCGCCGCCGCCACCGAGCAGGAGCACGAGGAGGCGCTGGCGGAGATTGCGGCCAGTCACGAGCGGGAGCGGCTGTTCAGGCTGCTGCGTGAACTCGTCAAGTGGGAGAACACGACGAACGAGCGCCTGCTCGACCAGGCTCGAGCCGAGATTCGGGCGAGCTGGCGGCGCACCTGCGAGCGGAACAAGGGCCATCCACGGGCGGCGGAACTCTTCGACCCTGAGAAGCTTCCGGCGTTCCACGATCCCTTCGCTGGCGGCGGCGCGCTGCCGCTGGAAGCCCAGCGGCTCGGCCTGGAAGCTCACGCTTCGGACCTCAACCCGGTGGCCGTCCTGATCAACAAGGCGATGATCGAGGTCCCGCCGAAGTTCGCCGGACGTTCCCCGGTGAACCCCGGAACCCGAAGCGAAGCCAAGCTCGTCGACCGCCAGTGGCGCGGCGCCCAGGGACTAGCGGATGACGTGCGCTACTACGGCCGGTGGATGCGCGACCAGGCGAAGGACCGCATTGGCCATCTGTATCCCCAGGTGGAGGTTACGCGCGAGATGGTCCGGGACCGCCCGGACCTGAAGCAGTACGAGGGCCGGAAGCTGACGGTGATTGCGTGGCTGTGGGCACGAACGCTCAAGAGCCCGAATCCCGCGTATGCCGACGTGGACGTCCCGCTCGTCTCGACCTTCATGCTGTCCACGAAGAAAGGGAAGGAGGCGTACGTCGAGCCCTTGGTGGAAGGCCGCGGGTACCGCTTTGAGGTGAAGGTGGGGGCTCCGCTGGATGCCAGTGTTGCCAAGGCCGGAACGAAGTTGTCGCGCGGGAGCTTTCGTTGCCTAGCGTCCGGCGTTCCCATCCGCTACGAATACATCGATGATGAAGCCAACGCCGGCCGGATGCGAGAGCGACTAATGGCCATCGTCCTGGCTGGCGACCGGGGCCGAGTGTACGTCTCACCGCTGGCCGAAGCTGACGAGACCGCGAGAAGCGCGAGACCTACTTGGAAGCCCGATGCGCCGAGCCGCGGGACTTGGGCCAGCAATGCACAAGGCAGGCGGTACGGTTTCCGCACGTTTGGCGACTACTTCACTCCGCGTCAACTCGTGGCCTTGACGACCTTCTCCGACCTGGTCGGGGAGGCAACGGAGCGCGTTCATCTCGACGCCGTGGCCGCCGGTCTGCCTGACGACGGCCGACCGCTACACGACGGCGGCACCGGCGCGACCGCGTATGCCGAGGCGGTAGGCCTGTATCTGGCGCTAGCGCTGTCCAAGACTTCGAACGTTAACTCTTCGATCACTTCCTGGATGAGCGATCGAGGTGCCTTCCGAGAGACCTTCGCTCGACAGGCGATCCCGATGGTCTGGGACTTCGCCGAGGCGAACTCGTTCGCCGGACTCGGGGGCAGCTTCGATGCCGCCATCGCCAAAGGGGCGATGGCGATCGAAGCGCTCCCGGCGCGGCAACCTGCGCGGGCCAGACAGATGGACGCAGCGAGCGAAGCCTCAGCCATCCGCAAAGTCGTTTCGACCGATCCTCCTTACTACGACAACATCGGCTACGCCGACCTGTCGGACTACTTCTACGTCTGGCTGCGGCGTTCCGTACCGTTCGTTTTCCCAGGTCTCTTTTCCACGCTAGCGGTGCCGAAGAGCGAGGAACTGGTCGCATCGCCATACCGTCATGGAGGCAAAGCCGCGGCGGAGACCTTCTTCCTTGCTGGGATGACTCGGGTAATGGAACGGCTGGCCGAGCAGTCTCATACGGGCTTCCCAATCACGGTCTACTACGCCTTCAAGCAATCCGAGAGAAAGGGAGCTAGTGGAGTAACGAGTACTGGCTGGGAGACGTTTCTTGGAGCCCTAGTCGAGTCGGGACTCTCGATCACGGGCACTTGGCCGATGCGCACAGAGGGAGCAGGGCGAATCCTCGCCAAAGGTACTAATGCCCTCGCCTCCAGCATCGTGCTCGTCTGCCGACCCCGCCCCGCCGACGCCCCCCTCGCCACCCGCCGCGAGTTCCTCGCCGCACTCCGCGCCGAACTCCCGCAGGCCCTCCGCCTCCTTCAAACCGGCAATGTCGCCCCGGTCGACCTCGCCCAGGCCGCGATCGGTCCCGGCATGGCCGTTTACACGCGCTACGAGCGGGTGCTCGAACCCTCCGGGCAAACCATGTCTGTGCGCGAAGCCCTCGTATCGATCAACCGGATCCTCGACGAGATGCTCACTGCGAAGGAGGGCGACCTGGACCCCGACAGCCGCTGGGCCATCGCCTGGTTCGAGGAGTCCGGATTCAACGAGGGCGACTACGGCTCGGGGGAAACCCTCGCCAAGGCGAAGGTCACGAGTGTCGAGGGTCTGGTCACAGCCGGCATCCTCCGGTCGCGAGGCGGCAAGGTGCAGCTGCTGCGCGCCGGGGAACTCGACGAAACGTGGGACCCGACCCAGGACAGCCGTCTCTCGGTATGGGAGGCCTTGCACCACTTGATCCGCGTGCTCGAATCGGACGGGGAGCAAGCTGCCGGCGACCTGCACCGGAAACTCGGCGGCTTGGCTGGCGACGCCCGGGAGCTCTGTTACCGACTGTTCGCACTATGCGAGCACAAGAAGTGGCCGGCTGAAGCCTTGTTGTACAACCGCCTGGTCCAGAGCTGGCCGGAAATCGCCCGGATCTCACGCGAAGCACCACCGGAGCAGCGAACGATCGAGACCTGAAGCGACACGGTCCGGTCAGGCGCGTGGCGACCCCGGCGCCGAACGCCTAGTGGGCCGCCGGCTTCGCCGGAAAACGGTGGCCACCGGTTGGTTCCGCCGAGGTGCGGCGTTCGCCTTCCTCACTCCTCCTCGAAGGAGTGGACCTCGAAGTTGAGGGTCCGGCTGTTCTCGCTGACCGCACGCACGACATGCTCCGGCGCCCCGTCGGGGATCCGGGCCTGGATGTCCAGGGTCACCGTGACCTCGGCGCCCACCAGGCCGGCCAGGTGGGACACGACCTCATCCGCAATGCGGCTAGCGTCGCGGCCGGCGCGGTCGGCGCTGAGCTGCACCGTGCCGTAGAAGCGCTTCAGGCGCGGGCCGGGGGGCGGAGGATCAGGATCTGGAGAGTCGGCATCTGGAGCGTCTGCGCCCTGCGCCGCGTCCGTGACGGGAGACGGCGGCTCGGGCGACTCCCGGTCGAGCTGTTCCCGCGCGGCGCGCGGATGCACGAGCAGCCCAGGCCCATCCGGGCTACCCAGATTGACCCGCTCGCCGCACCTGAGGCCCCGGTAGCGGCCCTGCTGTTCGTCCCAGGAGTCCGCGTAGGCGAACGTCTCCACCTCCCAGGAAAGGAGCCCCGCGCCGTCGCTCACGGCGCCCAACAGCAACGCCGGTTTCGAAAGCCGTGGCAGGTAGAGGTACTTCGCAAAGTCCTCCACGAGTTCCGCCACCGCGACATGAAGGCGCCCGGGGGCTCCGTCCTCGCCACGGCGCCACCAGACACGGTCGAGTTCCAGCCGAAGCGCGGTGCCCGCAAGGGCGCTGTCAAGCAGCTGGCCCTCCCCCCTCAGGCGTTTCGCCACCCGCTCCGCCAGGCCCGCCTGCGAACGAAGTACCACAGCTTCCCATTCGACCTCGGCTGTCGGTTCGTCCTGTGTCGGCGCCAGCAGCCACTGGTACGCCTCCGGCAGGCGCGCCTCGACGGATGCCTTCGCACTCTCGCACTGTGTGCGCGCCTGCCGTACTTGGTGGGGCGCGAGCTCAAGCTCCTCCCGGTCTTCTTCGATCGACTCCCAAGCCAGGCGCAGACACACCGCCTCCCGAAGATCCTGCAAGCGCGACTGATCAGGCGCGAGGAACACGAGGCTGTTGCGGTAGATACGCGGCGCCTTGCCGCGGGATTCCAGGAGGCTCCGCGCCGCGGCCTCCGCCGCCGACCCGCCCTTGTGGTAGCAGTGTTCTGGCCCCAGCACGACCAACCGCGTTTCCCGTTCGTCGGGCACTTCGTGGCCGGACTGCGGCAGCACATGGACACGCTGGAAGCCGGCCCGGTCCCTGCACGCCGCGAGCAGCAAGGCGCGAACCTCCTGCCGCACGCGATCCTCATTGCGGGCGATCTGCTCCTTGCGCTCCCGAGCAAGGCGGAGCACGGTCGGCCGGGTGTCGTACCAGTAGCGCGTCCCGTCCTGGTAGAAGTACGTTGCTTGCTCCGCCAGGCGCCGCAGGGCGTCGCCGAAGACCGCGTGCTGCTCGCCCGGACGCGCGCAACCGAGCTTGATCCGCCGGTCTTCCAGGCCGCTGTGGGCGGCGCCCTTCCTCGGAGCCGAGCCCAAGTAGACGGTGCGGGCCACTCGCCGACACGCTTGTAGCCTGCCGAGGTTCGAGATCTCCGCGTCGATGCGCTGCGGTAGCGCGTTCGGCCCGTCCACGTCGCTGTCGATGACGGCTGACCAGTTCTCCGGTAGATAGCGTTTGAGTTCGCTGCCGACCGCCGTGCCCTCCACCGGGATGTTCGCAGGCTGGATCAACGGGCTCTCGTCACCGCCTTGCCACAAGACCTGGATGACCTTCGCCATAAGCCGCAAGACACCGCGGGTGCGCTGGAAGGTGGGCAGGGTCGACCAGTCGTTGTACAACCGGTCGAAGACTTCGGGGTGGATGGGGTACGCGGCCTTGATCCGGTCCTCGTATGCCTTCTCTCGGCACTCGGCGGGAAACTCGCTCCGGTTGGCACGGTAGAACTCGGCATAGGCCAGAGCAGCGGCGTCGCGGTGGGGGAACGCCTCGCCGGCGGTGAAGTCCTCGAACAGTCTTCGCCGGACAATCTCGAAGCCCTCTTCCGCGCTCGCTGCGCGCCACGAGGAATCGACTCGCCCGACCACGTTGCGCAACCTGTCCAGGGCCTGCCGCCCTCGCTGGCCGCCGACCTCCACGAGGTCGACTTCGGCATGCGGCGAGCCCCGGTCGTCCGATGCGGGCAGGCTGACCACGAGCAGACTGTTGCCCGCCGCCTTCACCGTCTCCGTCAGTGCCTGGGCGAAAGTGAACTGGGTCTCAAAGCTACCCGCCGGGAGGTCGCGCCCCTCGTCGAGCTGTCGAGCGTAAGCGACCCACTCGTCGATCAGGATGAGACAGGGACCATGGGCCACGAGTAGCTCCCGCAGGGCGTCGCCTGGGCTGGTGGCCCTGGCGTCGTCCTCGGCGACGCGGGCGTACGCTTCGGCGCCGCCCAGCTGCCAGGCGAGTTCGCCCCACAGAGTCCGAACCGTGGTCCCGTCCTCCTTCTCGGACGGTTTGCCGGGCGAGATGCGATTGCCAACCAGTACGACGCGCCGCACCTCGGGCAGCCGCTCCACCTCCGCCTCCGCCATCAGGCCGCCGACCCCCGGCAGATCGGCTGGCACCCTGTCCGAGCACAAGTGGTACAAGGCGAGCATGGAGTGCGTCTTGCCGCCGCCGAAGTTCGTCTGGAGTTGAACGACCGGGTCGCCGCCCTTGCCGGTCAAGCGCCGGGCAGCGTTCGTCAGGAGGCTCTGCAGACCCTCGGTCAGGTAGGTGCGACGAAAGAACTCGACTGGATCGTTGTACTCGCTGGAGGCCTCGCCCCTGTGGACCTGCCAGAGATCCGCGGCGAACTCAGCCTGCTCGAGACTGCCGCTGATGACGTCCCGATGCGGCGTCGCGGCCTCACGCCAGGGCTTCAGGGCGCCGACGGCTTCGCCGATCGGCAGCCGCACCTGCCTCTTTCTGGCGTCCCGCCGCTGTTGCTCGTACTGGGTCCGCAACAGTTCATGCTTGGTTGCGTCCACCGCGTCCGCCTCGGTCGCCGATACGGCCCGCAAGAGACGCGCGGCGGTGTCGAGAGCCCGGTACGCGTCGTCGCTGGAGAAGCTCTCCTGGTGAGCCCAGGCGTTGCGGACCTTTCGCAGTTCGAACAGGTGGCTTCGCTCCGTCTGGTTCAGGCCATAGCGGAACACGTTGTTCCAGTTGTCGAGAATCAGATTCACCAATGCAGTGACGTCCCAGTCACCGACCGGACGGTGCACCAGCGGCCCGTCGACGCCGACCCGCTCGAAGCCCTTGGACGCCCTGCCCGAACCCACTGCACGTCGAATCTCCAGTTCGACCCATGGGACCAGTCCGTCCTTCAGCAGGTCCAGCGCCTTGCCGACCCGGTCTCGATTCGTTACAGCCATATGGAGGCGGAGTGTAGCGCCGCGTCAAGGCTGGTTGACAGCGCTGCCATCGAACGGCGACGGCATAGCGGGGCGCGACCCACTTCAGCTCGGTGGTCCGCCCATCTCGAGCAGAAGACGCAGGTCGTACGTTGCGCTGCGGGCGCGGAACTCCAGTTCGGCCTCGAACGGTTCCCGGACGTAGCAGATCTCGTGCCCTCCCGATTCGTCGAACAGCACGATCGCCAGAATGAAGGTCTTCGGTGAGTTCAGCGAGTAGAGCACTTCGTTCTTCGTCACGCTGATCGTGTCGGCATCACGGCGACGCCCTTTCACTTCGAGAAAACGGGTCTCGCCGCCACCCGGGTCTCGGCTCTCGATGTCGTAGCCGCGCTTCTCCGTCTCAACATCAATCGGCTCGAAGCCCAAACGCTGCTCGGATTTCATGACGAGTTCCCGCGCCCGTGCGGCGATCCGCTGACGGTCCGCCAGGACTTCGACCGACACCGTTGGGCGGCCCTGCAGCCGGTCGACAAGGCCTTGCGGCACGATGAGCACGCCACCGAGCGCCACCGGCGGCTTGGGCGTGATCTGCTCTTCAAGATCGAGTTCACGCTCCCGGCGCCGCAGTCTCGCCTGAAGATCGTCGGCGCGGCGCCGGGCCTCCTGGGAGTTGAGACGCGCGTTGACCTTGCCGGCCCGTTCCTCGGCTTCAAGCTCCAGGGCGCGGTTGTCCCAATGACTCATTTCCTTCGTGAGCCGCTCCTTCACGGCGGCCCGCGTCTTCGCGATCAGATCCAGCTTCACGCGCCGCACTTCCTCGAGATGGCCGGGTACCGTGTGAGCGACAGCGTGGGCCAAGGCCCGCTGCTCCAGATCGCGAACGATCCAGGCGCACTCGGGCAAGCCGAGAATCTCGGCCGGAGTCGGCTCGCCCTCAGCCCGGGGACGGAGGTCCAGATACGGGGCGTACTGCAGATGCCCCACCTCACCGGCGGCGCTCATCTCCACGAACAAGAGCTGTCTGGAGACTTCCCGACGCTCCCCTGTCTTCGTCGTCGTCCCATCCTGGATCGCGTGCTCGAGGAACAGGAGAACACGAGGGTCGACGCCCGGATCTTCCTCGTCGACGAGCACCGTGCCGCGCTTCAAGAGGCCCCGGTCACGTTCCAGCGTGAGATCCAGAACGGAGTCGAGGAGAGGGTGGCCCGGACAAACGAAGGCGGCCTGCGGCCGTCCGGGCGGCGCCACGAGGTGCTTCTCGAACGCGATGCGTTCGTACTGGCGAAGCACGGGCGCGCCGCGGCCGATCAGTCGATCCCGGCCACGTACCGTGCCCGGAACGTGACGCACCTCGAAGCGCCCTGGCTCCCGCTGCCGCATCCGTCCGCCGAGCAGACGGAACGCTTCGTCAAAGAAGGAACGGACGTAGTGCGGCTGCAACCGACGAGCCTGGGCCCGCGCCATCGACTCTCGCACCTTCTGCAGGGCGGAAGCGTCCATCGCCTCCTGAACGAGTTGCTTTTCCTCCAGCAGACTCTCAAGCGCGCCACGGTCCAGCGCATGATCGACGACGGTGTCGAGCCTCGCCTTGACGTCCGGCCGTTCGCCATAGCGGACCGCTTCGAGGAGCAGGTCACGAAGAGGCCTGCCTTCGAACTCGAGCTTCCCCAGGACGTCGAAGACCTGTCCTCCAAGAGCCTTCCGCGCCTCCTCCAGTTTCTCCAGTAGACGGCGGTAGACATCACCCTCGCGGGTGTCGTCGGCGACCAGATTCCACAGCCGGCAAGGCTCCGTCTGGCCGATCCGATGGATACGCCCGAACCGCTGCTCCAGCCGATTCGGGTTCCAGGGCAGGTCGTAGTTGACCATCAGGTGGGCGCGCTGCAGGTTGATGCCCTCGCCCGCCGCATCGGTGGCCAGGAGCAGTTGCACCGAGGGGTCATGGCGGAAGGATTCCTGCACCTTGAGCCGTCGTTCGCGGCCGACACCGCCGTGAATCGTCACCACGTGGTCATCGCGGCCGATCAGGGTAACGATCCGCTCTTCGAGATAGCGAAGCGTGTCGACATGCTCGGTGAAGACCACGAGCTTCTGGCCACTGAGTTCCGGCCGCAACAGCAGGTCGGCTAGTTCCCGCCACTTTGTGTCCCGACCAGCCCGGCGGACTCGCAGAGCCTGGGCCTCGAGATCGCGCAGCGTCGCGAGCTCCGCCTTCAACTCCTCGATGGACTGAGCCGCCGTCGCTTGATCGAGAATCTGCGCCTCGGCCTGAGCCCTCTCGTCCTCCGGCGCGTCTTCCAGATCCTCAAAGTCCTCTTCGTCGAGTTCGTCCGCGGCGAGCACCTGCAGGACCAACGAGTGCTGACCGTCGCGCTGATAGGCCTCCAGTTCGCGGAGCCTGCCCAGGAGCCGCTCCCGCCGCCGCCGCAACGACTGGTAGATCGCCTCCGGCGATGAAGCCAAGCGACGCTGTAGCACCGTCAACGCGAAGCCAACAGTGCCCGCGCGCTTCCTGTTGGCAAGGGCTTCGGCGCGATTGAACTCGGTGCGGACGTACGCCGAAACCGCGGCATAGAGCTCCGTTTCTTCCGCCGACAGCTGGTACTGCACCGTATGAGCGTGCCGCTCCGGAAACAACGGCTTGCCATCGAACTTGAGCAGGCGCTCCTTGACCATGCGACGCATCAAGTCCGAAACATCGGTTGTGTGCGCGTCGTCGCGATACCGGCCCTCAAAGCGGTCACCGTCAAGCAACGCCATGAACAGCTGAAAGTCCGCCTCCTTGCCGTTGTGTGGCGTCGCCGTCATCAGCAGGAAGTGCCGGGTCAGTCCGGACAGCAGCTGGCCCAACCGGTAGCGCTTCGTGTAGCGAGCCTCTCTCCCGAAGTAGCTGGCTGACATCTTGTGCGCCTCGTCGCAGACGACCAGATCCCAGCCGGCGTCCGGCGCCTCCAGCTTCCTCTGCGTACTCTCGTTACGCGAAAGTTGATCCAGCCGCGCGATGACGAGGTCCGTCTCCAGGAACCAGTTGCCGGTCTTGGCAGCCTCCAGCTTGTCGTTCGTGAGGATCTCGAACGGCAGGTGGAAGCGATCCCAGAGCTCGTCCTGCCATTGCTCCGCCAGACTCCCCGGACAGACCACCAGGCAGCGAACCAGGTCGCCGCGCGCAACCAGCTCACGGATGAGCAGCCCTGCCATGATCGTCTTGCCGGCTCCGGGATCGTCCGCGAGGAGGAAGCGCAGCGGCTGCCTCGGAAGCATGGACTCGTAGACCGCCGTGATCTGGTGCGGCAGGGGATCGACCTTCGACGTGTGAACGGCGAGATGGGGATCGAACAGGTGCGCCAACCTGATCCTGAGGGCCTCGGCAACCAGTCGGAAGTTCGCGCCGTCGGCGTCGAAACTCCACGGCCGTCCTTCCCTGACCGCCCGCAAGCTGGGCTCGTCGTCCCGGTAGACGAGCCGGTCGGCGACCTGGCCCGTGGCTGTTCGGTACGTCAACTGGATCGCGTCCGAACCGAACCACTGCGCCGCGACAACGGTGACGTCGCCATCCGGGCCCATTCCGCGCACAACGGCGCCGACCGTCAGGTCCTCAAGGCGCATAGGGAAATCGCTCCGCCAGAGCTTCCTGGAACGCGGCAAACGCCGGCACGTTCTCAAGCGGACTGTAGTCCGCGATGTACTCCGCCACGCTGACACGACGCGCCACGAGGGACCGCTTGAAGGTCCGACCCCGGCGCCCTGAGGGATTGCCGGCTGCCGCGACGAGCAACTCGTCCAGACGCTGCTTCGGATTCGCGATACTCTCCAGTTCGGCGACTCTGGGAACACCGATTCCCGCGGAGGGCGCCCCCGCTGCCTTCGCGATCGCTCCTGCGTCGAAGAGAATCCAGGCCTCCGACACCTGCACGGGCACGACCGGCACGACGTCCGGTCGCTCGACGCCCTCGAACTCCTGGAGGCGCCCTTCAAGAGGGAGGCCTTCGGAGTCACGGTGAACGAAGACCAGCATGTCTCCGGAGTCCTGCCTCCCAAGGACCTCCTTGACGCTGCCGCGACGCTTCCGAAACTGCGGCTCCAGTGACTCCACCTGCGGGTCGACTCGATGAATCGCCCACTCAATGATGGGAACGAGGAGCCGGTCCGTTCCCCCGTCGGCGACGATGGACCACGTCAACTGCCTTGTCATCTCGCCGATCCGAACTCGATCTCCAGCTGCTCGTAGTCCTTGTTGAGTGGAGACCCTCCCACGAAATCGACTACGGCCTGCCGCCCGATCGGGAGTGCATCCGATGCGTCGCCATTAAGGAGTTCCGCCCGCCATTCCTCCGCCACCGGCCTGAAGACGCTGATCGGCCCGCTCTCTTTCGTGAGGGCGCGCTCGACGAACACCAGGTCGCGAAATGGCAGTTGCCGGGCCACTTCCGGAGAATGCGAGTTCAGCACGACCTGTCGCAGGGGATTGTCGCTCGCGACCGGGCCCTCCACGTCGACCGCATAGTCCTGCAGCAACTCGACGAGGTTCGGCACGCGCGAAGGGTGAATCCCGTTCTCAGGCTCCTCGATGCACAGGACGGCGCGGTCCCGCACATCCGCAAGCATCAGGACGAGGGCGATGTAGCGCAGCGTGCCGTCCGACAAAGATCGTCCATACAACCAGTTATCCACTCCGTGGATTCGTGCCCGCAGCGCAAGCTGGTCGCGCAGGTCGTCGGAGTAGACGTCGAGCTCGGCGATGTCGGAGTTCAACTGCCGAAGCCGGTACAGAATCTCTGCCCTGACGTCGGACTTGAGTCCGACCAGGGCGTGCAGGGTAGCCGGCATGTGGCCACCGTCGGCTGCAACGTGGGGCGGGGCGCCACGAGTATCCGGAGTCCTCATCGCGCTGGGTTCAAGGTGGAGGACTCTCCAGGAGGACATCTCCCGTTTGGCCGCCAGAACGGTCGGATAGTCCGCCGTGTTCGTGCCACCGACGACGGTTAGCGGGGACCTGCCGACAGGCGCCGGACGTCCGCGACTTCCGCCATCACCGTGGAGCTGGATTCGATCTTCCCTTGTGGAGATCAGCGGACCGCCCCTGCGCGATCCCAACGCTACCGTCCTGCGAAACTCTTTGGACGTCTCGAAGCCGATGAACTTCCGGTAGTCCCCCATCTTCGCGTGCGTCAGACTCTCGTGTTCCACGAGGAGGCGGTCGGAGCTCCGATCGCAGGCCAGCCCTATCTTGTAGGTCAGCAGCGTCGTACTCGCCACGGCCCTCTCACCGAAATCGTCCACTGTCTCAGGTGGGACGACCATGTCGGCGCTCAACTCGACGCGCCTGCTGGGGTCCCGCGTGAACACGAGGTCGAGCGGTGAGTGTCCGCCGTCGCTCGTGCGCCGCACTTCGGCTGCCGCTCCAACAACGTCCCGACGAGCCAGCGCACTGAGAAAGTGGATCGCATCAAAGAGATTGCTCTTCCCGACCCCGTTGTGACCGACAAAGCACGTGAACGGGCCGAAGCGGACGCGAGCCTCCCTGATGCTCTTGAAGTTCCTTATGGACAGAGAGACGAGCATGAGCAACCAACTCGTGTAATCGACGGCACAAGTGCCTGTCGCTCAGCGCCGCCGCTCAGGAGCTCATGAAGCCTACTAGGGCCTGTTCACACTATCGCAGTGCATCGACGATGAGCACGAAGACGACGAA
>JAPOXA010000178.1 GCA_026707325.1 Acidobacteriota bacterium
TTCGTCGTCTTCGTGCTCATCGTCGATGCACTGCGATAGTGTGAACAGGCCCTAGCTCGCGACCTCGCTCTCGCTGCCCGGAAACAGGAGACGGGCCATCCGGGTCTGGGAGCGGTGGACGAAGAGGATGACCTGGTCGTCGGGGCGGAGCATGTTGCTGCGCTCGGGCATGAACACGCGGTCGCCGCGCACGACCGCGCCGACGATCAGGCCGCGCGGGGCCTGCAAGTCGGCCAGCGTGGCGCCGGCCGCCGGACTCGCTTCGTGGATCACCCGCTGGACGACCTGCACGGCGCCGTCCGCGAGAGTGACGAGGTTCGCCTTGTAGCCATTGGCGACGAAGTTGCGAACGTGGTCGATCGCCAGCGAGTGGGGCGAAACGAGCTCCACCTCGCCGACCCGCTTCCAGAGCCGGCTGGTCGTGTGGTGAATCAGCGCCACCACCCGGCCCACGCCCAGTTCCTGCGCGATGAGGCCGGCGACGACGTTGCTGTCGTCGTGGCTGGTGGCGGCGATCAGCACCTCGGCCCGGCCGAGACCCTCGCTCTCCATCGTCGCGGCATCGATCGGGTCGCCGTGCAGCACTTCGACATCGGGGAAGGACTGCGCGAAGAACTCGGCCCGGCGTCGATCGCGCTCGATCCAGCGCAGGCGCTTCACTTCGTTCCGCAACGCCTTGACCACCGCCACCGCCGCCGGGCTGCCGCCCGCGATCGCCACGGTGCGGGGATACTCGATCCGCGACGCGAAGAGCTCTTCCACTTCGTGCGTCGACTGGGTGCGGCACAGGACCATGGCCAGGTCGCCGGACGCCGCCTGAAGGTCCGGCCCCGGAATCGACAGCTCGTGCTCTCCATCGAAGTAGCCGACGATGCGCGCGTCCTCGGGCAGCGGCAGTTCGCTGAGCGGGAGACGGGCGACCGTGCTGCCGCCCTGGACCTGGATCGTGCGCAACTCGAAACGGCCCCGGGCCAGGTAGTCGACCTCGTGCGTGTGGTGGCCGAGCACGATGTTGAGGATCGCGTTCGTCGCCAGGCTCTGCGGCGAAAGGAGGAGGTCGGCCCCGAACAGCCGCTCGTAGGAGCGGCGGTAGACGGTCAGGTCCTCGGACGTGTCGATCCGCACGACGCAACGCTTGGCGCCGAGGTTGCGGGCGATGACCGAGGCCACCAGGTTCGCCTCCTCCGAGGAGGACGCGGCGATGAAGAGCTCCGCCTGATCGACGTTCGCCCGCTCCAGTACGGCCTGGTGGGCGCCGTTGCCGACCACGAACGCCGCGTCGAGTTCCTCCTCGATCCGCTCGCTCATGCCCGGGTCGAGGTCGATCAGGGTGAGGCTCCGCCCTTCCCGACCGAAGGCCTCGGCGATGTGGAAACCCATGTCGCCGATCCCCATCACGCAGAAGTGGCCGTTCGCACTCACCGCCCGTCGAGCATAAGCCAAAGCCCCCCCGCGGCCGCGTCCAACCGTCTGCTACGGTTGCCGCTTCCACCCGCGAGAGGGCCGCCCGCGACAGGGCCGTCCGCGGCGCCGGGCCGACACAATGGCCGAACTGAAGACGAAGAAGAACGACGCGAGCGTCGAGGGATTCCTGGCCGCCGTCGAGAACGAGCGGCGCCGAGAGGACAGCTTCCTCGTCCTCGAGATGATGAAGCGGATATCCGGCGAGGAACCGAAGATGTGGGGCTCCTCCATCGTCGGATTCGGCAGCTATCACTACCGGTACGCCAGCGGTCGCGAGGGCGACTGGCCGCGCATCGGCTTCTCGCCGCGAAAACAGAGCCTGACGATCTACGTCATGCCGGGGTTCTCCAGCTACGACGACCTGCTGTCGCGGCTCGGCAAGCACCGGACGGGCAAGTCCTGCCTCTACGTCAACAAGCTCGCCGATGTCGACACGGACGTGCTGGAGGAGCTCATTCGCGGTTCTCTCGACACGATGCGCGAGGTGTACCCGGAGTGAAGTACACGGAGTAGCGAAAAGACGAATGAACTACGAACGGATCCTGCTCGAACGGGACGGCAATCTCGCCACGATCACGCTGAACCACCCGGAAGTGCTGAACGCCACCGACGCCCGGATGATCGCCGAACTCGGCGACGCCGTGCTGCGCATTCGCGACCCGGAGAGCGGGGTGCGCGCCCTTCTGCTCACCGGCGCGGGCCGCGCCTTCTGTTCCGGCGCCAACCTTTCCGGCAGGGGCGACCAGGAGGAGGGGGCGGTGAACCCGACCGCCCGCGAGAACCTGCGCAACAACTACCATCCGCTGCTGCTCTCCCTCCGCGATCTGGACATGCCCATCGTCACCGCGATCCACGGCGCGGCGGCAGGCGTCGGCATGAGCTTCGCCCTGATCGGCGACATGGTCTGCGCCTCGAAGCAGGCGTTCTTCCTCCAGGCCTTCGCGCGCATCGGTCTGGTCCCGGACGGCGGCGCCACCTTCATGCTGCCCCGCCTGATCGGCTGGGGCCGCGCGGTCGAGCTCTCCATGCTCGCCGAACGTCTGCCTGCCGACAAGGCGTTCGAGTGGGGCCTGATCAACCGCCTCTACGATGACCGGGACTCCCTGATGGAGGGCGCCACGGAACTGGCCCACCGTCTGGCCAACGGTCCGCGCTCCCTGGCGATGATCCGCAAGGCGTACTGGGCGACCTGGCAGAACGTCTACGAGCAGCAACTCGACCTGGAGGCCAGACTGCAGGCGGAGGCCGGCGCCACCGAGGACTCCCGCGAAGGCGTAATGGCCTTCCTCGAGAAGCGGCCCGCCGAGTTCAAGGGACGCTGATCCCGGTGCTCGCTCGTTCACTTCTCGTTGCCTCGCTCACGTTCTCCACTGCGGCGCTGGCGGCGCAGGAGACGATCGAGTGGCGCCACTACGCCGCCGACCGCGCCAGCACGAAGTACTCGCCGGCGGCTCAGGTCGACGCCTCGAACGTCTCCGAACTCGAGGTCGCCTGGCGCTGGGTCACGCCCGACAGCCGGGTCGAGGCGCAGACCCTGGCCGGCGACCTCAAGGGCACGCCGCTCATGGTGGACGACACGCTGTACGCCGTGTCGGCCATGAACCTGGTGAGCGCCGTCGACGCCACGACCGGCGAGGAGCTCTGGACCTACGATCCGAGGGCCTACGAGCGTGGCATTCCGACCCACGGAGGTTTCACCCAGCGCGGCATCGAGTACTGGGAGCACCGCGGCATGGAGCGGATCGTGCTCGTCACGGGCACCCACCAACTCGTGTCTCTCGATGCGAAGACTGGCAAGCCCGACCTGGAGTTCGGCGAAGCCGGGATGGTCGACATGCGCGGCGACATCGGCCGGCCGGACCAGATGCGCCACACGGGCGCCAACTCCCCCGGCATCGTCTGCGGCGACACCGTTCTGATGGGCATGACGATCATGGACTTCTCCCTGACCCAGGAGATGCCGGCCGGTCACATCCGCGGCTATGACATCCGCACCGGCCGGAAGAAGTGGACCTTCCACATCGTGCCCCAGGGCGACGAGCCCGGCGCCGAGACCTGGCACGACGAGTCCTGGCGCTACTCGGGCAACACGAACGTGTGGTCGTGGATGAGCTGCGACGACGAGACGGGCTGGGTCTACTTCGGCACCGGCACGCCGACCAGCGACTACTACGGCGGCCACCGCCATGGCGACAACCTCTACGCCGAGAGCCTCGTCGCCATCGACACGGCGACGGGCGAGAAGAAGTGGCATTTCCAGGCGGTGCGTCACGGCCTGTGGGACTACGACTTCCCGTGCGCGCCGATCCTGCTCGACATCGAGGTCGACGGAAAGCGGATCGAGGCGGTGGCCCAGGTCAGCAAACAGGCCTTCACCTACGTCTTCGACCGGAAGACCGGCGAGCCGGTCTGGCCGATCGAGGAGCGCAAGGTCCCCGAGAGCCTGGTCCCCGGGGAGTGGACCGCGAGCACGCAGCCCTTCCCGACGAAGCCGCCGCCCTTCGACCGCCAGGGCCTGCGCGAGAGCGACCTGATCGACTTCACGCCGGAGCTCGAGGCGAGGGCGATCGAGATCTACCGGGAAACGCTGCTCGGCGGCCCGATGTTCACACCGCCGACCCTGGCCGGCGAGGGCCGGAGGGTGATGGCGCAGTTGCCGGGCCAGGCCGGCGGCGCGAACTGGGGCGGCGCCGCAGTCGATCCGAACAGCGGCGTCCTGTTCGTGCCGTCGCAGACCCGGGTCGGCACGATGTCGCTCGTCCCGCCGACCGCCCGTCAGCCGTCCGACCGCGACTACCTGCCGGCGTTCACGTTCCCGGGCGGCCCGGAAGGCCTGCCGCTCGTCAAGCCGCCGTGGAGCCGGCTGACCGCCATCGACCTGAACCGGGGCGAGATCCTCTGGCAGACGCCGGTCGGCGACGGCCCCCGCGACCATCCGGCGATCGCGGACCTCGACCTGGGGCCGCTCGGCGCCTGGCCGCTCGCCGGCCTCACCCCGGGCTGGCCGATGGCGACCGCCACCCTCGTGTTCGTCGTCACGAGCGAGCGCCGGCCCGACACGTACCAGGAAGGCGCCGCAGGGCTGGCCGGCCGCCGCGGGCCGTCGACCGGTTTCCTCTACGCCTTCGACAAGGAGACCGGCGAAGAGGTCTGGCGCACCGAACTGCCCGACACCCCGGGCGGCGGCCCGATGACCTATGTCGTCAACCGCCGCCAGTTCATCGTCGTGCCCGTCGGCGGCCGCGGCCAGGAGCACTCCCTGGTCGCCTATGCACTGCCGTCCGGCTAGGAGCGCCGCTTCGACAGACGCGCGCCGGGTGGATCGCTGATCCACTCCGCCCCCTGTTCCCAACCGTCATCGAAGACCGTGTCCCGGATCGGCCGCCGCCGTAGCGGACCGTGGCGTCCCAGGGGCTTGCCGATCGTGATCGTGAGCGACAGCTCGACGTTGGCCGGAATCTCCAGGATCTCCCGCAGTTCGGCCGCCACGGCGTTGTGCCAGCCGCTGTAGCAGGCGCCGTAACCCAGCGCCCTCGCCATCAGGAACAGGTTCTGGCACGCCGGAAAGACGGAAGCGCCCTCCGAGTGCGTCAGCTCCCGGTAGCGGACGTAGCAGGCGATGATGACGGCAGGGATCCGCTCGAAGTGGTCGACGTAGTGTTGGATCGCCCGGTTGACCCTCGACTTCGGCGAGTCCGGATCGGCGGCCGACCCCCGGTTCCAGCCCTCCTCCTCCGTTTTGCGCGCCCAGCCGCGGCGGAAGGACTCGCCCAGCAACCGGCGTGCGCGCCGCGCCCGGGGACCGTCCCGCAGGACGATGAACCGGAAAGGCTGGCGGTTCGTACCGGACGGTGCCCGGCTCGCCGCGTAGAGGATCTTCGCCAGATCCGCGTCCGGGACCGGCTCGGGGCTGTAGCGCCGCACGGAGCGCGCGGTGGAGAGCAGTTCGGAGAAGTCGTCGGCGTTCATGGAGCGTACGATCCCCCACCCGCGAAGCCCGCGTCAAGGGATAGGATCGGCCGATCCTCCCACTCCTGCCCGTTGCGACGCGCCACGCGCACGTGCGGCGCCGACCCAGAGGAGCCCGACGATGCAGAAACTCAGCCGTAGCGTTCTCCTCCTGGCCCTGCTTCTGGCCGCCTCCGCGGCGTCGGCCCAGCGCAGCCAGGTGGACCTGCAGGTGCACGACATGAACGGTGCCGAAATCGGACCGGTCAACGTCACCGTGTTCTCGCCCCAGGGCGAGGTCGTCGTACAGGACGCCACGCGCAAGAACGGCCGTCTGCGGATGCGCCTGACGGTGCTCGAGGAGCCGTACAGGCTGCTCTTGCAGAAGGACGGGCACCCTGAGCGGGAGCTCGAGATACAACTCGCTGAAGGCCGGGACAGGACGTTCACGGTTCAGCTCTGGGACGAAGAGACAGCCCGCAAGCAGCAGGCGATCGATGCCTTCAACGAGGGCATCGGCAAGCTCCAGGCGGGCGACGCCGCAGGGGCCCTGCCCCTGTTCGAGCAGGCGGTCGACATCGACCCGACCATTGCCGCCGCCCATCGGACGATCGCGGCCATCCTGCACAACCTGGGAAGACTCGACGACGCGCTCGAACCCGCGCGCAGGTATGTCGAGATGGAAGCAATGCCGCCCGACTTCGCCTCCATGTTCTTCGACATCTTCGCAGCTGCCGGCGATTCTCGCGCCGAGGAGGCGAAGCAGCTCGCGATCGAGGCCGGGATGGGTGCCGAACTCGCCCCCGGCGTCTTCTCGCAGGGCGTTCAGGCGGTTCGGGCCGGCGACGACGAGCGCGCCATCGAGCTCTTCCGCGAAGCGGCATCGCTCAATCCGAGGCTCCATCAGGCCTACCGGAACATCGGCACGATCTACTTCAACGACGGACAGTACGAGGAAGCGCTGGTGGAACTCGACCGCACCCTGGAGATCGACCCGCGCAACCAGGAAGCGCACCGCATGAAGTACTTCTCGTTCGCCTCGCTCGGCCGTCTCGACGACTCCATCGCGGCGGGCAAGGCGTGGATCGAGGTCAACCCCACCGCCGGCAGGCAGGTGCAGTTCCAGGCCCAGCAGCTCTTCGACCAGGAGGCCTTCGGCAACGCGAAGCTCTACGACCAGTCGCTCATCGCCTGGGACGACAACCATCCGCGCGCCCACTTCCGGCTCGGCGTGATCTACCGTCGCAGCGCGGATTCCGGCCCGGCCAGGGAACACCTGACGAGGTACCTGGAGTCGGCGCCGGACGACGAGGACGCGGAGGACCTCGCCAGGGCCCACTACGAACTCGGGATTCTCGCTGTGAACGCCAGCGACACGGGCGCCGCCCGCGAGCACCTGAGCAAGTCGCTGGAGCTGGATCCGGAGGGCGAGTTCGCCGACGTGGCCCAGGCCGCCCTCGATCAGTTGTAGGCCGCGCGGCCGGGCGCCTACGCCCGCGCGCTGCCCGAGAACACCCGGAACAGCTTCTTCAGCGGGTCGTAGAACTCCGACACGACCCGTTCCTTGAGCGGGATGATCGCGTTGTCGGTGATCGTGATGTGCTCGGGGCACACCTTCGTGCAGCACTTCGTGATGTTGCAGTAGCCGATCCCCTCGTCGCGCTTGAGCGACGCCAGGCGATCGGCCGTGTCCAGGGGATGCATCTCGAGCGCCGCGTTGTAGACGAAGAAGCGTGGGCCGACGAACTCGTCGTGCAGGTGGTGGTCCCGCAGCACGTGGCAGACGTCCTGGCACAGGAAGCACTCGATGCACTTGCGGAACTCCTGGACCCGCTCGACGTCCTCCTGGGCGATGCGCCAGGTGCCGTCCTCGGCATCGGGCGGCCGCGGCTCGAAGGGCGCGATCTTCTTCTTCACCTCGTAGTTCCAGGACACGTCGCAGACGAGGTCTCGGATCACCGGGAACGCGCGCATCGGTTCGACGGTGACCGGACGGTCCGTCGGCAGGTCGCTCATCCGCGTCATGCACATGAGCCGCGGATTGCCGTTCACTTCCGCGGAACAGGACCCGCACTTGCCGGCCTTGCAGTTCCAGCGCACGGCGAGGTCGTTCGCCGACTCCGCCTGGATCTGGTGGACCGCGTCGAGGACGACCATCCCCTCCGTGACGTCCGTCGTGTAGTCCCGGTAGCCGCCCTCGCCTTCGGCGCCGTCCTGACGCCAGATTCTGAAGCGTGTCGCGGCCATCTCAGCCCATCTCCTCGACCAGCCTGGTCAGTTCGTCGCTCATCGGCTCCACCGGAATCTCCTCGACCACCATCTCGCCGTCCGCTCCCCTGGCGGCCCGGATGATCACCTTGCCGAAGTGCTCGTCCTTCCGCGGATAGTCGTCCCGGAACTGGGCGCCGCGGCTCTCCCGCCGCAGCAGGCCGGCACGAGCAACCGCCTCGGACGCGACGAGCAGGGGGTGCAGGTCGAGCGCGGTGTGCCAGCCCGGGTTGTACTCGCGGTTGCCGGGCGCGGACACCGCTCTCGCCCGCTCGGACAGCCGGCCGATCTCCTCGATCGCCTCCTCCAGCTCGGACTCGATGCGGACGATGCCGACCTTCTCCTGCATCAGGTCCTGGAGCTCGTGCTGAATCTGGTAAGGACCTTCGCCGTCCTCGCGTTCGAGCGGCTCGAGGGCCTCCCCGACCGCCGCCTCGACCTGAGCCTCGTCAAGCGAGACGTCGCCCTCTTCGCGGGCGAAGGCCGCCGCGTACTCGCCGGCCCGCTTGCCGAACACGAGCAGGTCGGACAGCGAGTTACCGCCCAGCCGGTTCGCGCCGTGCAGTCCGGCCGCGCACTCACCGGCGGCGTACAGGCCCGGCACGGTCGACATCTGGCTCTCGGCGTCCACCCGCACGCCGCCCATCACGTAGTGCGTCGTCGGTCCGACCTCCATCCTCTCCTTCGTGATGTCGAGGCCGGCCAGCTCCTTGAACTGGTGGTACATCGACGGCAGCTTCTTCTTGATGTGGTCCTCGGAGTTGCTGATCTTCTCCTTGATCCAGGCGATGTCGAGGTACACGCCGCCGTGAGGCGAGCCTTTGCCCGACTTGATCTGGTTGACGATGCAGCGGGCGACATGGTCCCGCGTCAGGAGCTCCGGCGGCCGCCGCGCGTCGCGATCGCCGACGACGTAGCGCCAGCCTTCCTCCGCGCTGTCCGCGGTCTGGTCCTTGTAGAGAGCCGGGATCTCGTCGAACAGGAACCGATCACCGTCCGAGTTCAGGAGGATCCCGCCCTCGCCGCGCACGCCCTCGGTGACCAGGATCCCGCGCACGCTCGGAGGCCAGACCATGCCCGTTGGGTGGAACTGCACGAACTCCATGTCGATCAGGTCGGCGCCCGCGTCGTAGGCCAGGGCGTGGCCGTCGCCGGTGTACTCCCAACTGTTGCTGGTGATCCGGAAGGCGCGGCCGATGCCGCCGGTGGCCAGCACGACCGCCTTCGCCCGGTAGACCCGGAACCGGCCGCGCTCGCGATCGTAGGCGAGGGCGCCCGCGACCCGGCCATCGTCGAGCAGCAGCCGGAACACCGTGTACTCCATGTGGAAGTCGATGCCCCGGTGGATGCCGTGGTCCTGCAGGGTCCGGATCATCTCCAGACCAGTGCGGTCGCCGACGTGGGCGAGCCGCGGGTAGCGGTGGCCCCCGAAGTTCCGCTGCAGGATGCGGCCGTCCTTCGTGCGGTCGAACAGGGCGCCCCAGGCCTCCAGCTCCAGCGCCCGCTCCGGGGCCTCCTTCGCGTGGATCTCCGCCATCTTCGGGTTGCTCAGGTACTGGCCGCCGCGCAGCGTGTCCGTGACGTGGACCTTCCAGTCGTCGCGTTCGTCCACGTTGCCGATCGCGGCCGCCATGCCGCCCTCGGCCATCACCGTATGCGCCTTGCCGAGCAGGGACTTGCAGATCACGCCGCAGGAGGCGCCCGCGGCCGAGGCCTCGATCGCGGCCCGCAGGCCGGCGCCGCCCGCGCCGACCACCAGCACGTCGTACTCGTAGGGTGTCTGCTCCATCAGAGAATCCTGAAGTCGGTCCAGACGCCCATCGAGCACAACCGGACGTAGATGTCGGAGAACGTGACCCAGATCAGGCTGAGCCAGGCCCAGGCCATGTGCTTGCGGTTCAGGCAGGAGACGCAGCGGTAGCAGGCGCTCTGGAACGGCCTCCCCGCCATCACGTTGCGGAAGCCGCCGATCACGTGGCGCGTCGAGTGGCAGCCCAGCGCGTAGCCGCTCAGCAGGAGCCAGTTGATCAGGAGCACGAAGGAACCGATGCCGATGCCGAAGGCGTGGCCGCCCGACGCCGTCTCGAACTCGAACGCCCGGTACACGTCGATCGGAAAGAAGACGAAGATCCAGGCCATCATCGCGAACAGGAAGTAGCGGTGGATGTTCTGGACGATGAGCGGAAACGAGTTCTCGCCCCGGTAGGCGTTGCGCGGCTCGCCTACCGCGCAGGCCGGCGGATCGGCCCAGAACGCCTTGTAGTACGCACCGCGGTAGTAGTAGCAGGTGGCGCGGAATCCCAGCGGCAGGATCAGAATGAACAGCGCCGGCGACTGGGGAACGAAGCTCGGCCACCAGGCCGGGAAGCCCTCCAACCAGGCATGGTGCGAGAGGCCGAAGACCTCGGGCGAGTACAGCGGCGACAGGTAGCCGCCGAATACGTAGTGATCGGCCTGAAGCGCCGCCCAGGTCGCGTAGACGCTCGCGAGCCCCAGGCCCACGACAACGGCGCCCGGCTGCAGCCACCAGGCGTCCTGGCGCTGGGTTTCACCGAACGATCGCCGCTTCAGCGCGGCGGAGATGGCCATCTCGGATTCTCTCCTCTCTGGGTCGCTGGTTGGAAGTGCGTGAGCGAGGGCCGCGCTCGGCCCGGCGGTGATCATAGCCACAAAGCCGAGTCCCGATCGACCGCCCGCGCGATGTCGCGACGGTCGTCCCCGACTGTGATCGAATCGTCTACCGTGACGCATCATCGCGCCATGGTCTTCGCACTGTCGGCGGTGCTGGCGACCGTCGCCGCGACCTGGCCCCAGCAGCCCGACCTGCCGCCCGGCACCCGGATCGTGCGCGCCTACTTCGACGATCCGCTGGTCGCCGCCAGGGCGGTCATCTCGCTGGATGCTCTCGAGTCGGAGTACGAGAAGGGCTACATCGTGCTGCTTGCGACGGACGACGACATCGAGGCGGCGCGCCGGGCCGGCATGCGCGTGGTCGAGGACGAGGACCACACGGCGGTCGCCCTCCCCTCCGAGGCTCCGACCGCGGTCATCGAGGGAACGATCGCCGGCTTCCCGTGCTACCGCACCGTCGAAGGGACCTATGCCAGGGCGCGAGCGCTCGTCGACGCCTATCCCGATCTCGCCTCCTGGAGATGGGCCGGAAGATCATGGAAGAAGGAACGGAGATCCTCCGACGGGTACGTTCTGCACGTGCTCCGGCTCACCAACTCGGCGACCTCGGGTCGAAAGCCGGTTCTCTTCATCACCGCGGCGCTTCACGCCCGGGAGTACGCGACCGCCGAACTCGTCCTCCGTTTCGCCGAGTACCTGGTCGACTCCTACGACTCGGACGCCGACGTGCGCTGGCTTCTGGACCACCAGGAGGTCCACCTCATGCTGCAGGCGAACCCGGACGGAAGGAAGCGCGCCGAGGAGGGTGTCCTCTGGAGGAAGAACCACAACACGAACCACTGTGCCGACAGCGTCCCTGGTGTCGACCTGAATCGCAATTTCACCTTCGGCTGGAACCACCCGGGCGGCGCCAGCGACAACGGCTGCTCGCAGGTCTTTCGCGGGCCCGGCCCCGCTTCCGAACCCGAGACGAGAGCCGTCGGCAGGTACATGGCGAGGCTCTTCCCCGACGCGCGAGGGCCGGCGAACAGCGACGCGGCCCACCCCGGAACGAGCGGTGTCTATCTGGACATCCACAGCCACGGCCGCCTCATTCTGTGGCCGTGGGGACACAGGTACGAGCCGGCGCCGAACGCGACCGCGCTGCGGACGCTCGGCCGCAGGCTCGCCTCTTTCAACGACTACCTTCCGACTCAGGGGATCGGCTTCTATCCCGCAACCGGTACGACCCTGGACCACGCTTACGGCGAACTGGGAGTCGCCTCCTTTCTCTACGAACTGGGGACGACCTTCTTTCAGGACTGCGGCGACTTCGAGGACGCGATTCTCGACGGCAACCTGGAGTCGTTGCTCTACGCCTTCAAGGTGGCGCGGACGCCCTACCTGACTCCGGCGGGTCCCGACGTTCGAGACCTGACGCTTGGCAGCGGTTCGTCGACTCCCGGCGTCGCGGCGGGATCTCCCGTCCGCCTCTCCGCGATCTTCGACGACACCCGGTACCAGAACAGCAACGGCACAGAACCGACCCAGACCATCGCCGCGGGCGAGTACACGGTCGACGTTCCTCCCTGGAAGACGGAAGCCGTTGCACGCGCCATCTCCGCAGCCGACGGTTCCTTCGACAGCGGTTCGGAGTCGGCGACCGCGAGAATCGACACCTCGGGCCTCGAGACCGGTCGACACACCGTCTTCGTCCGGGCGAAGGACGCCGACGGCAACTGGGGTGCGGTAAGCGCCGTCTTCCTGTTCGTCCAGGCGACCGACGACCCGGGGAGCGGCGAGAACGGCAGTTGCGCGGTGGACGAGAACACCGTTTGTCTCCACGACGCCCGCTACGACGTACGAGTCACCTGGCTCGCCGGGAACGGCCGGACCGAAGCAGCAAGGGCGGCCAGCTCTTCGACCGAAGACTCGGCGCTGTTCTGGTTCTTCGACCCGGACAACTGGGAGGTCCTCGTCAAGGTGCTGGACGGCTGCGCCCTGAACGATCACGTCTGGGTGTACGGCGCCTCGACGACGGACCTCGGCTACAGCATTCGTGTGACCGACACCGCGACGGGCGTCGAGAGGGAGTACCGGAACGAACCGGGCGTGCCGGCCTCGGCAATCGTCGACGCGACCGCCTTCCCGGACGGCTGCCGCCCGCCATAGACGCGGGCCGCTCGCGCCGCACCCCAGCCGAATCGGCTCAGAGAGCCGGCGAGGAGCGGAGGTCGTCCACCTCGGACACGCCCGCCGTCGCGCCGCTGCCCGCCCGCTCCGCGTCGAGCAGGGAGGCGCCGCGTTCGATCCAGGTCCGGCCGCGCACCCGGACGGCGAGCAGACCGGCGAGCAACGCGACATGGACGATGAAGCAGCTCCATGCGCCGATGAGGCCCCAGTTCCGCGTGGCGAAGAACACGAGCGGGACGAAAACGAGCCAGGCCACGCCGATGTTCACGACCATCGGGTAGGTCGTGTCGCCGGCGCCGCGAAGCGCGCCGGAGTAGATGTTGAACGGCAGTTCGAAGATCAGGCACAGGGTGCAGATGAGAAACAGCGGCCGCGCGTACGGCAGCAGCGCGGCGAGATCGCCCGCCTCCCGCGCGAACAGTTGCATCAACCACCCGGGGAAGCCGACGTAGATGACGGCCATGATCGCCATCGCCCCGTAGCCCAACCACATCACGCGACGGACGACGACTCGCACGTCGTCAAGCTGTCTGGCGCCCAGACACTGCCCGACCAGCGTTGTGCAGCCGACGGCCAGCGCGACGGCGAGCATGAAGGAGACGGACCAGGCGTGTATCACGGCGTTCGTCGCCGCCATCTCCGCGTCGCCCAGATTCGCCACGAGGGCCGTGAAGACGCTGATTCCGCCCATCTCCATGAACACCTGGACACCGATCGGCAGGCTGACGCGGAGCATCTGGCCGAGCAGGGCCGCCTCCGGCGGCCGGGGGCGCGTCGCGCCGTAATCGCGCCCTATCTTCGTCGCGAGCACGCCGGCCAGCAGGCCGACCGCGACGAGAAACTGGGCGATCACGGTACCGACCGCGGTGCCCGCCGCGCCAAGCTCCGGGAAGCCCCAGACGCCGAAGATGAGCAGGTAGTTCAGTCCGCAGTTCAGGGCCAGTTGAATCAGCCCCGCGAACATCGGGACCTCGGTGCGTCCGAGCCCGCGGTAGTAGTTCTCCGCGACGAGGAAGATCATCAGCCCCACCGCGGCCCCCAGCCGCACCTCGGTGTAGTCGGTGGCGATCGCCTGGACCTCCGCCGACGCCCCCATCACCCGGAACGCCCAGCCGGACAGCGGCGCCGCGAGCAGAACGGCGACGCCCGCGCCGGCGGCCAGGTAGAGACCCTGCCAGAAGGCGACGCCGACCCGGTCCTTCTTGCCGGCGCCGAAGAACTGGGCGACGAACGTGTTCACGCCCTGCAGCAGGCCGACGAAGAAGCCCAGCAGCCACCAGGAGATGATCGCGCCCAGGCCGACCCCGGCCAGGGCGACGACGCCCAGCCGGCCGACCATCATCGCGTCGATCAGGCCCATCGCCGTGTGGGTCATCTGCGTGATGACGACCGGACCGGCCAGCACGAGGATGCGCCGATAGGAAATGTCGATGTTCATCGTTCAGGATTCCGCGAGCAGGGTTTCGAAGCGCGCCGCCATGCGCGGTCCCGCCCCTTCGTCTTCGTGCTTGAAGAAAACGTAGGTTTCGCGCCAGGGTTGCCGCCGGATCCTGTCGGCCCAGGAGCGAAGCGCCGCCTTGTCGTAGTCCTCGCGACGGAGCCGAAGATAGCCGAAGTCCGCGGTCGCCTGAAGCGGCGCGTCGTGGTCGCCTCCCGCGTCGGCGACGCACAGGGCAGCGCCGGCTTCCTCGAGCAACGCGAACACGGCGTCGTCGAACCAGCTCGCGTGCCGGAACTCGAACGCCGCCCGCAGGCCCGCCGGCAGGCACTCGAGGAATGCCGCAAGCCGATCGTCGTCCCGCCTGAGGTACGGCGGCAACTGGAACAGAAGCGGGCCGAGCTGCTCACCCAGCACCTTCGCGGTGCCGAAGAGATACTCGACCGAGTCGTCGGCGTCCTTGAGCCGCTGGTGGTGAGTGATCCGGCGGGAGGCCTTCAGCGCAAAGCGGAAGCTCTCCGGAACCGAGTCACGCCAGCGCTCCAGCAGATCGGCCTTCGGCATGCGGTAGAAGGTGTTGTTGATCTCCACCGCGCCGAGCTTCCCGGCGTAGAACGAGAGCATGTCCGGGCGCTTCGTCCCGGGCGGGTAGAAGTGGCCCTCCCACGCAGGATACGAGAACCCGCTCGTGCCGGTGCGGACCCGCATCGCTGACAGTCTGCCGAGGGTAAGCCGCGATGGGCCGAGCCGCTATGCGCCGTCGTCGAGGAACGGGCGCAGCTTCTGCGCCCAGTCCGGGTGCCGGAGCTTGCGCAGCGCCTTCGACTCGATCTGCCGGATGCGTTCCCGGGTCACGTTGAACGACTTCCCGACCTCCTCCAGCGTGTGCTCCGAGCCCTCGCCGACGCCGAAGCGCATCCGCAGCACGAGTTCCTCGCGGGGCGAGAGAGAACGCAGCACGTTGCCGGTCTGCTCGCGCAGGTTGGAGGAGATGACCTCGTCGATCGGCGACGGCGAGTTCTTGTCCTCGATGAAGTCGCCGAGGTGGGAATCCTCTTCTTCTCCGACCGGGGTCTCGAGCGACACCGGCGCCTGCGCGATCTTCATGATCTTGCGCACCTTGGAGGCGGGGAGGTCCATGTGCTCGCCGATCTCTTCGGCGGTCGGTTCGCGCCCCAGCTCCTGCACCAGCGACCGCGACGTGCGGGTCAGCTTGTTGATGTTCTCGATCATGTGAACCGGGATGCGGATGGTCCGCGACTGGTCGGCGATCGCCCGCGCCACGGCCTGGCGAATCCACCAGGTGGCGTACGTCGAGAACTTGTAACCGCGGCGATACTCGAACTTCTCGACCGCCTTCATCAGGCCGATGTTCCCCTCCTGGATCAGGTCCAGGAACTGGAGGCCCCGGTTGGTGTACTTCTTGGCGATCGAGACGACCAGGCGCAGGTTCGACATGATGAGCTGCTCCTTGGCGCGCTCGCTCAGCGCCTCGCCGCGCTTGACCTTGGCCACCATCGCCCGCAGTTTCCCCTGCTTGACGAAGTGCCGCAGTTCGAGCTTCCGAACCTCTTCGCGGTACTTCTGGATTCGCCGGCGGTGCAGCGCCCTGAGTTCCTCGTTGTTCTCGCGCTCGAGCGCCACCTGGGCACGGCTGATGTCCCGCTCGCTGCGCCGGAAGCGGTTGTCGATCAACTTGACCAGGTCGACGACGCGATTACGGTCCGGACCCGTGAAACCCAGCTCAACGATCAGGGCGGAGGCCCTCTCCTCCAGGCGGTCGATGTCCCGCGCGATCTCCTGGAAGCGGTCGCCGCGGGGGCTGTAGCGCTTCTGCCGGCGACGAGTGCGATCGAGTTCCTCTTCCAGCTCCTGCATCTTCTCGAACACACCGACGCGCTTGGCGATCCGCTTGTGGCCGTTCTGGTCCAGCAGGGAGATGGGATGTTCGATCTCCACCAACTGGGAAAGCGGCTTCGCGTTCTTGCGGTCCGCGAGCTCGGTCATCGCCAGCAGCCGGGTCATCAAGTCGGCGTTCCGGGCCATCGCCTGGAAGATGAGCCACTCGCCGTCCTCGAGCGCGCGCGCAATCTCGACCTCGCCGTCGCGGTCCAGCAGCGGGACGGTGCTCATCTCCCGCAGGTACATCCGCACGGGATCGCTGGTGTTCAGGGGCTCGGTGACGGTCGGCGTCGCGGGATCCTCGTCCGCCTTCTCGATCTCGAGCGTGACCGTCTCGTCGAGATTCGCCACGTACCAGCCCGGCCGACGGATCACGCCGACCCGCAACTCACGCAGGCGGTCGTAGAGCTCGTTGATCTCGGCCTCGACGCCGACCATGTCTGCCGGCATCATGTCGTTGATCTCGTCGTTGAGGAGATACGTCTTCGCCTTCCCCAGCTCGAAGAGCTGGCGAATGGACGAGTACCTCGCCTCGAGGGGCTTGTTCACATCCTTCACTGGGGCAACTGCCATCTTCCGTCTCCAGGTAAGGGCCAAGCAGAGGGGATTCAGCGGCGGCGCCGAGAGCCGTCCGTGTCGACCTCAACCCGCACACTTCCCCGCCCGCCGAGAGAGTGCCTCAGCGAACCGGGGTACATTGAGCGCCGACAGGCGCACAAGTGTAGCAGTATGAAGACGATCAACCCCCCGTTGTGTTTCGCACCGGGCCTTCTCCGCTCTTGCTCTCCGGGGCGCCTATGGGGCATCGCGTCCGTCTTTCTCAAACGTCGCGGCCTTCGCAGTTCTTCCCCGCTGCCGCAGCGCCTCGCGGAGCAGGTACTCGATCTGCCCGTTGACGCTCCGCAGTTCCGCCGCCGCGAGCCGCTGAAGTTCCTCGAACACGGCGAAGTCGAGCCGCAGAAGGAACGCCTTGCGAGGAGGGGCCGCCACCGTACAGCGCCCTTCCGCTTACGGATAGAGCGTGCCGGTGTTCACGACCGGCTGGGTGTGGCGGTCGCTGCACAGCACGGCCAGCAGGTTGCTGACCATCGCGGCCTTCCGCTCGTCGTCGAGATGCACGACGTCCTTCTCGCTCAGCATGTTCAGTGCCTGCTCCACCATGCCGACCGCGCCATCGACGATCTGGGCCCGCGCGGCGACTACCGCCGCGGCCTGCTGGCGCTGCAGCATCGCGGCAGCGATCTCCGCCGCGTACGCCAGGTGACTGATCCGGGCCTCGATCACCTCGACTCCGGCGGTCGCCAACCGTTCCTGGACCTCGCCGCGGAGACGCTCGGAGATTTCGGCGGTGTGATGCGACAGGGAGATCTCGCCCTCTTCGTGTGCATCGTAGGGATAGCCCGTCGCCATGTTGCGCAGCGCGGCCTCGCTCTGAACTTGCACGTAGTCCTCGTAGTCGTCGACGTTGAAGAGCGCCTCCGCGCTGTCCGTGACGCGCCAGACGACGACCGCGCCGATCTCGATCGGGTTACCGGCGTTGTCGTTCACCTTCAGCTTCCCCGTCTCGAAGTTCCGGGTCCGTACCGACACGCGGCGCTTGCTCAGGAACGGGTTGGCCCAGCGAAGACCCGTGTCGTAGACGCTGCCCTGATACGAACCGAAGAGCTGGAGAACCTTCGCCTCGTTCGGGTGAACCATGAACAGCCCGAACATCAGAAAGATGAGAACGGGAATGCACACCGCGCAGAAGATCACGACGGGGATGACTTGCCAGATCCCGAAGACGGCGACCCCGCCAATCGCGAGGAGGATGAGGAGGACGAGCAGGCACAGCATGCCGATACCTGATCCCACCGAGAGACGATTCTCCCGATGCTCTACGATTTGTCGTTCCATTGGCTGATGACTCCCTTGATCACGCGGCCGACCAGGCGACCGCTGGTGTGTTCGATATGAGAGTGCTATCACACTTATATCGAACCCGCCACCTGGTCGGCCGGCCGACGCTGTCGTGAGAACGACCGGACAGGACGACCCCGAGGCGGTCCTGCGCATCGCCGGACGCTTCCGCATCGGCGACCGCGCCACCGCCGCGGTTGAACTGCGCGCGGGCCACATCAACGACTCGTATGTCGTCTCCACCGTGAACGGCAACCGGTTCCTGCTGCAGCGGATCAATGGCTACGTGTTCCCGAATCCAGGGCGGGTCATGGCGAACATCGTGCGGATCACGCGCCACCTCGAACGCAAGCTCGGCCCGGGGAGCGGCCGGCGGCGGCTGACTCTGGTTCCCGCGGCGAACGGGGAGATGTGGTTCGAGACAACGGCACAGGACCGGCGAGCCGACTGGTGGCGAATGTACGAACTGATCGAGAACACGACGACCGTACTCCGGGCGTCGACGCCGGAGCAGGTCTTCCTCGTCGCACAGGCGTTCGGTCGCTTCGAGACGCAGTTCGTCGATCTCCCTCCACCACCGCTGCACGAGACGATTCCGGGCTTCCACGACACGCCGAACCGCCTCGAGACACTCGACCGGGCCCTGAGTGCGGCAGCGGCCTCGCCTGCCGGGAACCACAGACGCCGGCGGGCCATCGCCGAGATCCGGTCGATCGCCGCCCACCGCGAACTGGCCGGCCGGTTGAGCGTCGGCACGGCTCACGAGTTACCGCGGCGGATCGTCCACAACGACTGCAAGATCAGCAACATCCTGTTCGACAGGGCAACCGGCGAAGCGCTCTGCGTCGTCGATCTGGACACCACGATGCCCGGACTGACCGCTCACGACTTCGGGGACATGGTGCGCTCGATGAGCCACCGTGCCGAAGAAGACGCCCGGGACACCACCAGGGCGCGAGTCGACCCGGAACTCTTCGCCGCTCTGGCCCAGGGTTACCTGGACGGCGCGAGTTTTCTGACCGAGGCGGAACGTCGCGGCCTGGTCGACGGCGCCCTGGTGCTCACGCTCGAGCAGGCCGTGCGCTTCCTCACCGACCACCTGGATGGCGACGTCTACTTTCGCGTCGAGCGGCCCGACCAGAACCTGGACCGTTGCCGCGTGCAACTGGCCCTGCTCGAGTCGCTGCTGGCGCGTGACACGGACCTGCGCAGAATCGTCGGAGGCCCAACAACCACCTAGTCAGAAGGCATCGAGGTCACGCTGCCCGCCTAGCTGCCTGGGCGGGTTGTGGTAGGTGCGATTCAGACCGCTGACAGTGTCCCTCACCGTGATCCAGTACTCCACGTCGGACAGGGCGCCGTAGAACACCCAGTACTTGCCGTTCAGCACACGGCCGTCGAGCACCTTGACGACCAGCTCCACGTTCTCCGAGTCGAAGAACCAGAACAGACCCGACTCGTCGGAGATCGCCACCGGGATGGCAACGCCGCTTCCGAAGTCATCGGGCACGTCGGGATTCGCCCAGTGCACCTGTGCCTCGAACCGACCGTCCCGCAGGCAGAGGAAGCTGTCGTCGACCCGACATGGGCCGCTGTAGCCGCCGGTCGTCGCACTTGCCTCCTCCGAGTACTCGAATCCCTGGCGTCCACTCGCGCGCAGGCGGAACGTGTACGGCGTCTCCGAACGGAGTCCGTCGATGCGGAAGCGCCCGTCGCTTGCGTCCGCCGTCGTCACCTGAGCCCAGCCCGCCGTCTGGCTGCGTGCCTCCACGCTCAACAGCCCCCTGCCCGCGTAGGCCCAGTTTCCCCGCCAGAACACGATGACGGCCGAGTCCCCCGCCGGCTCCGCGGCGACGTCGCCGGTGAATCGCGGTTCCGGGTCGTTCGGATCCGGCGCCCCGGGTTCTTCCTGCCCCAGGCGCTCGAAGGTCAGCCGCGCCATCGGCCTGTCCGTGAACCTGCCCACGCCGCGGATGCTCGTGATCGTCCCCTGCGGCACCGTCGCCGGGTTGTCGAGGGAGAACTCGGTTCCCTCCTCGGTGCCCGCGTCGTAGGGGAAGAGGTCGACCTCCACGCGATCGAGCCACTGTCCGCCGCCGTCGCGCAGCGACCGCCCGTGAATGCCGACGAACCAGTCCGGACTGGGGGCGATCATGGTCACCAGGGTGACGAGGGGATACTCCGCGGTGACCTCGAACTCGATCGAGGCCGAGGCCGTGCCGCCTCTCGGAGGCTCCTTCTCGAGCACCTCGGAGACGTGGGGGCTCCTCTCCATGAGGGCTCTGAGGTCCCGCTGAATTCCGAGCTCCGCCACCCGCTCGATCTGTCGGCTGGCCCGGCCGCCCGGCTCCCAGAAGCTCACCCGGTCGTTGTGAACGGCGCCAATCAGGGGTGAGAAGTGGGCGCTGCCGGGAACGCCGCCGGGCGTCACGGCGCGGGTCCAGGTGCCCTGGAACGTGAGACGGTAACTGGCCGACTCGGCTCCGACGGACTGCGCCCACACGGGCACGCCCAGGCAGGACCAGACGGCGGCAGCCGCCAACAACGGTTTCAGAGGGATCGGCCACATGGGTGCATCGGTTCCAGGAACGCCTCGATGACTTCACCGTCCGCCGCCAGACCGCCTGGTCCCGGCTCGGCGCCCGTGTCTTGATCACCAGGTTCCACGGCAGGCCCGAACCAGACGCCCATGCGCATCCACTCGTCCTCGGCGCACTCGAACTCGATCAACGTCACAAGGTCTCCGACTTCTTCCCCGGCCTCGTACAAGGTATGGCCGCGGAACGTGGCCCAGCGTGCGGTGAAGTCGCCCCGGTCCAGGTCGCCGCGACCCAGGTTCTCGTCGACGTTCAGTTCAATGCCCATCTCGCGAAACGTCACGGACTCACTCGTCTCGCCGTCGAAGAAGGCCCGCAGATCGTCGCCCCCTGCTCTCACGCGAAGGTAGAAGAACCCCTCCTCCCGGAACTCTCCTCCCCAGGAACCGTCTTCCGGTGGCCGGTCCGAGAAGACCGCCATCTCCATGAACAGCGGAATCGAGATGACCGCGGCGGCGTGGTAACCCCCCGGCTCACGCTCGGCACCGAGCACTTCCAGGGCCCGGCTCCTGCGCCGCTCCGGATCCTGGTTGTCGGCGGTCACCTGTTGGGCCGTCCGGACACCGAAGAAGGTCAGGCCGCCCACGACGAGGACCACGAGACCGAGGCAGCCGAGGCAGCCGAGGAGGGCGTAGAACCAGGGTGAACGGCCCGTCGACTCCGCCATCGGGCGACCGTAGCACGGCGGTCGACGCCGCTATGATTCACCCAATGGCGACTCTCGGAAAGCCGCTTGCCACGAACCGGGCCTCGGCAAAGGCCGTCGCCCGCGGCACGCTTCTCGAACAGACGATCCGCGGGAAGATCGAGCAGGCCACCGGCGCCGAACGGCTGGAAGTGCTGAACGAAAGCCGAATGCACAATGTGCCCTCCGACGCCGAAACCCACTTCCGGGTCGTCGTGGTCAGCAGCCGTTTCGAGGGTGCGAACCGGCTGCAGCGGCACCGGGTGATACACCGCGCCCTGGCCGACGAACTGGCCGGACCGGTCCACGCCCTGGCCATCGACGCGCTGACGCCGGCCGAGTGGCAGGCGCGTGACGAGCAACGGAGCCTGTCTCCCGACTGCCGCGGCGGCTCCCGGTTCGACTCGCCGGAAGACTGATTACGGCTGCGGGACCACCCGGATGTAGGGCAGCGGCTGCTGCCAGCCCTGGGGATACTTCGCCCGCGCCGCCTCGTCCGACACCGCCGGCAGGATGATCACGTCCTCGCCCTGCTCCCAGTTCGCCGGCGTCGCCACCTGCTCCTTCGCGGTCAACTGCACGGAGTCGACCAGACGCAGGATCTCGGCGAAGTTGCGGCCCGTGCTCATCGGGTAGGTCAGCGTCGCCTTGATCCGCTTGTCCGGGCCGATCACGAAGACCGAGCGCGCGGTCGCGTTGTCCATCGGCGTCCGGCCCTCCGACGTGTCGCCGGCACCGGCGGGCAGCATGTCGTAGCGCTTCACGATGTCCAGGGTCGGGTCGCCGATCAGCGGATAGTTCAGGGCGTGACCCTGGGACGCCTCGATGTCCTTCGACCACGCCTTGTGGTCCGACACGCCATCAACGCTGATGCCGATCACCTTGCAGTTGCGGCGGTCGAACTCGCCCTTGAGGCCGGCAACGGTACCCAGTTCGGTCGTGCAGACCGGCGTGAAGTCCTTGGGGTGCGAGAACAGAACGCACCAGCCGTCGCCGATCCACTCGTGAAAGTCGATCTCCCCTTCCGTGGTCTGAGCGATGAAGTTGGGAGCCTCGTCGTTGATCCTGAGCGTCATGGTTCCTCCGTCCGTTCGGGTTCTATGCGGAGCGCGTAGCTTGGGGCGCCAGTAAAGATGACCATTCTAGTCACGTTTAGGGTTGGTTGGGATAGAACGGGCGGATGCGGCGAGCGGCCATTCTGCCAGCGGCCATCGTCGCGGTTTCGTGCGCGGCGCCGGCCCCGGACTCCAGGCCCAACGTCGTCCTCTTCCTCGCCGACGACCAGGGCTGGGGCGACCTGAGCGTCCACGGCAACAGGAACGTCCGCACGCCGCACCTCGACGCGCTGGCCCGAGAGGGCGCCTCCTTCACCCGCTTCTTCGTCAGCCCCGTCTGTTCGCCGACGCGTGCGGAGCTCCTGACCGGCCGCTACCACCCGCGATCCGGCGTCTACGCCACTTCCCGGGGTGGAGAGCGGCTCGACCTGGACGAGACGACGATCGCCCAGATCTTCGATGCCGCGGGCTACGCCACCGCGGCCTTCGGCAAGTGGCACAACGGTTCGCAGCCCCCTTACCACCCCAACGCCCGGGGGTTCGACGAGTTCTACGGCTTCACGTCGGGCCACTGGGGGAACTACTTCGACCCGCCCCTGGACCACAACGGCCGCGTCGTCCGGGGCAACGGCTACGTCACCGACGACTTCACCGACCGCGCCATCCGGTTCATCGAGGACCATCGAACCGAGCCCTTCTTCGTCTGGGTCGCCTACAACACGCCCCACAGCCCGATGCAGGTGCCTGATCGCTGGTGGGCCCGATTCGAGGACGGCGACCTCCACCGGCGCCACCGTGACCCCGGGAAGGAGCACGTCGACCACACCCGGGCCGCCCTCGCGATGACCGAGAACATCGACTGGAACGTCGGACGGCTGACCGAGCGGCTGGCGGAGCTCGGTCTCGCCGACGACACGATCGTCGTCTACCTGACGGACAACGGCCCGAACGGCTGGCGCTGGAACGGCGGCATGAAGGGTCGCAAGGGTTCGACGGATGAAGGCGGCGTCCGGTCCCCCTTCTTCGTCCGCTGGCCGCGCGCCATCGAAGCCGGCACGGTCGTCGACCGGATCGCGAGCGCGATCGACCTGCTGCCGACTCTGGCCGAACTCGCCCGCATCCCGTACACGACCGCCCACCCCATCGACGGCCTCAGCCTGAAACCACTGCTCGAGCCCGGAGCCGGTGCGGCCGGCGGATGGCGCGAACGGCATCTCGTGAACCACTGGCGCGGGAGCACCAGCGTCCGCAGTCAGCAGTACCGGCTCGATCACGAAGGCCGCCTGTTCGACATCGCCGTCGACCCGGGCCAGCGGCACGACATCGCCGCGGAGCGGCCCGAGGCGGCCGCCCGACTCGCCGCCGTCAGGGACACCTGGATCGCCGAGGTACTGCCCGAGCTTCCGGACGAGGACGACCGGCCGTTTCCGATCGGCCATCCCGGACACGAATCCACCCATCTCCCCGCGCGCGACGGCACCGCCCAGGGCGCCATCGAGCGGTCGAGCCGTTACCCGAACGACTCCTACTACACGAACTGGACCAGCCCCGACGACGCGATCACCTGGGACGTCGAAGTGCTCGCCGGAGGCCGTTTCGAGGTCGTCCTCTACACCACCTGCGCCGAGGAAGACGCCGGCGCGCTGGTCGAACTGCGGCTCGGCGAGCAGGCAACAAGCGGCCGGATCGACCGGGCGCACGACCCGCCGCTGGTCGGCATGGACCGCGACCGCGTTCCCCGCATCGAGTCCTACGTGAAGGACTTCCAGCCGACGGTCCTGGGCGAGATCGACCTTCAAGCCGGACGGGGCACCTTGTTCCTGCGGGCGCTGGAGATCCCGGGCCACCAGGCGATCGACTTCCGCCTGCTGACTCTCCGCCGACTGTAGCCGCCCCGGCTTAGCGCTCCTGCTTCGCCTCGATCTGCCGGCGCAGCTCGTCGAGTTCCTCGCGGTCGGGCCGCAGGTTGGAGGCGCCATGGATGTAGACGTGCTCGATCTCGGAAGCGGCCTGCATCGTGTTCCAGTGCAGCAGGATGCGCACGCAGCGGTCGAGGCCGCCGGGCACCGCCATCTCGTGGCCACACAGCAGCGCCACGTCGCGCCAGCCCATCAGACGGGCTGCCAGCGCCGGATACTCGGCGGTCAGGTCGGGCGTGGTGGTGAAGACGGCGCTCGCGACATCCTCCTGGTCGATCCCGTTCGCCTGAACCATCCTCTCCAGCAGTTCGGCGGTGGCAGTCAGAATCTGCTCGCGGCTCGAGCCCTGAACCGTCGTCGCGCCACGGACACCGCGGCACACCTGATGCCTGCGGCGCCAGGTACTGGACTGCGGCTTGCGAGGCATGAGAGCGACGTCAGCGGGTACGATCCCGCGTGAAGGGAAGCGGCGAACTGTACCAACGACTCTGCTGGCAGCTACCGGTGCCCCGGCACGCAAACCCGCGCGGCGTCGCCACCTGCTTCTTGGCCGTGGCGACGCTTCTCGCCGCCTGTTCACCACCCGAGTCAAGCACTACGACCCTGCCGGCGCGGCCGAACATCGTGCTGATCCTGGCCGACGACCTCGGCTACGGGGACATCGGCGCCTACAACCCGGAATCGCGGATCCCGACCCCCAACCTCGACCGGCTCGCGGACGAGGGGGTACGGCTGACGGACGCCCATAGCCCCTCGTCCGTCTGCACACCGACCCGCTACGCACTGCTCACCGGCCACTACGCCTGGCGCTCCAGATTGAAGCGCGGCGTGCTGAACGGTCGATCCACCGCCCTGCTCGAGCCGGAGCGCGTCACCCTGCCAGGGTTCCTCCAGTCCCTCGGCTACGCCACCGCCGGCATCGGCAAGTGGCATCTCGGACTCGGCGCAGATCCGGCTCCCGACGACGGGGAGCCCGGCAGGACCGACTACGACGCGCCGCTTCGGCCGGGGCCGGTCAGCGCCGGCTTCGAGCACTACTTCGGCATCCCCGCCTCCCTCGACATGGAGCCGTACCTCTACATCGAGGACGCGGGCGTGTTCGAGGAAGCGACCGAAACGGTCGAGGACAGCGCCATGCGGCGCTACGGCGGGGACGGCTACTGGCGCGCCGGCGACATTGCCCCCGGCTTCGACTTTCTCCAGGTGACTCCGACTCTCCTCGACCGGGCTGGCGGCTACCTGGAGCAGCGGGCCGCAACCGACGACGGCCGACCCTTCTTCCTCTACCTGCCGCTGCCCTCGCCCCACACGCCCTGGATGCCGCTGCCGGAGTTCGAAGGCGTGAGCGGCGCCGGGGTCTACGGCGACTTCGTCTCCCAGGTCGACGCCGGCGTCGGCCGCCTGCTCGACGCTCTCGACTCGCTCGATCTCGCCTCGAACACCCTTGTCCTGTTCACGAGCGACAACGGCGCCCACTGGATCGAAGCGGACATCGAGCAGACCGGACACCGCGCGAACGGATCGCTGCGCGGCCAGAAGGCCGACATCCACGAGGGCGGCCACCGCGTGCCCTTCCTGGCCCGCTGGCCGGGCCGTCTCCCCGCCGGCTCGGTACGCGGAGAGCTGGCCGGCCTGGTCGACGTCTTCCGTACCCTTGCCTCCATCCTGGAGGCCGAGGTTCCCGATGGAGCCGCCGAGGACAGCGTCGATCTCGACGCCGTGCTTCGCGGCGAGGACACGCCGCCGCCCCGCAACTCGCTGATCCACCACAGCTCGCGCGGGATGTTCGCCATCCGTTCCCACGACCTGGACGGCCCGGAGGCTCCCCGGAAGTGGAAGCTGATCGAAGGGCTCGGTTCGGGCGGCTTCACCCAACCACGGCAACTCGCCCCCGAACCCGGTGGCGCCGACGGACAGCTCTATGAACTCGTCGCCGATCCGGCCGAGACGAACGACCTCTACGTCGACCGGCCCGACATCGTGGAGCGGCTGACCGCGGAACTCGACGCGATCCGCGGCGACGACTCCGAACCCCTGGCGCCGCCGGACTAGGGCGCCTCGTCGGCCCCCTCGTCCAGGAAGCGGATCAGGCTGACCAGATCGCTCAGGGTCATCGTGTCGAGCAGGCCCTCCGGCATGATCGAGAGCGTGGAGGGTTCGCGGCTTCGGAGCCGCGCCTTGTCCAGGTCGAGGCGGTCACCGTTCGCGTTGACCAGGGTCAGCCTCTCGGCCGCGTCCTCGACCACCATCCCGCTGTGCAGGCTGCCGTCGTCGAGCTCGACGTCGACCGCCTGGTACTGGTCCGAGATGACCCGCGACGGGAACATGATCGACTCCAGGACTTCGCGGCGGCGGAAGCGCTTGATGACGGTCGACAGGTCCGGGCCGCCGCCTCTGCCGATGTCGCCGAAGACGTGACAGGCCGAGCAGCGCGCGCGGTGAAACACCCGCTCGCCCTGCTCGGGGCTGTAGCGCTCATAGGCCATCACGTCGTACTCCAGGTACTCCGCGAGCTCCTCGAAGCTCATCTGGGCGAGGTCGCTCCTCCCCCGGCGGTCGCCCTCGACGTCGGTGACCAGCGCGGCCGCGCGCCGCGCCCGCTCGGTCCGCCGGCTCTCGAGCCGCTCCTCGGCCGCCGTCCGGTCCTCGTCCGGGAACCGGTCCAGGACGTCGCTCCAGATGGCGTCGACGTAGCCCTCCATGCTGGCCGCGCCCCGGAGCTCCCGGGCGTCGTCGAACCAGGCCACGACCCGGGCGCGCAGTTCCGGCGTCCAGCCGCCGTCCATCGTACGCAAGCAGTAGGCGGTGTGGATCTGCTCCTCCGGCGGCCGGTCATCTTCCAGGCGATCGACCATCTTCGCCAGGGCCCCGTCCGGCTGCAGGTACGCGAGCAATCGCTCGAGCTGGCGGTTCGTCCGGTCGTCGGCGTGCGGGTACCGGTCGACCAGCGCCTGACCGAGGCCGGCCCGGACGTCGTCGCGCCCCGGAGCGTCCGGCGCCGGGTCGCGCATGAAGGCGATCTCGACCACGCGCAGGAAGTCCAGCTCGGCTTCCATGTCGAGAGCGGCGCCGGCGACCCGGACCAGGCTGCCCGTCAGGAAGTTGTACTCGATCTTGTGTTCCAGGCTGTAGATCATCGCCAGCGCCGCCTCGAAGTAGCCGCGAGGCCGCTGCCCGGGAGAGGCCATGAACGCCTGGTCGACCCAGTAGCCATGGGGGATGCGCTGGATCGCCTCCCGAGCGGCGTAGCGGAGGAATCGATCCTCGTGGTCGAGGAGACCGTAAAGGGCATCGGAGGTTGCGACCTCGATGCCCCGGGCGCGCAGATCGAGGCCGGAGCGCACAAGGGACTCGGCCGCCCGCCGGGCGACCAGCGGGTCGGCGTCGCCGAGAGCGCCGCGCAGGGCTTCCTGCGCCTGGGCGAACGGCTGCGTGCCGAGCAGCCCGGCGGCGGCCGCGCGTACCAGCGGCGCGTCCGAATCGAGGAGGGCCGCCGCTTCCTCCAGTGTCGGTCGCGGGCCATGCACCTGGAGCAGTTCCAGCGCGCGGATGCGGTCGATCGGCTCCCGTCCAGCCTCGCGGAGGATCGCCCACAGTTCCGGCGCCCAGCTCGCGCCCGCCTCGTCGCGAGCGCGCCGGATCGCCTCCCTCCCCCAGCCGGAGCGGGGCATCGGCTGCCGTACCGCGGCTTCCGCGCCCGTGGCCGCGACCGCTTCGCCAGCCCGCTCGTAGCTCACCCGGTACAGACCGCCCGACGTGCCCCGGCCGCCCGTCGCGAAGTACAGGAAACCGTCCGGCCCAACGTCGAGGTCCGTCACATTCAGCGGTTCGCCGAGGACGAAGTCGTGGGCCTCGCCGGTCCAGGTGGCGCCGGCCCGTTCGGGGAACAGGACCCGGATCCGGCCCCGCGACCAGTCGCCCATGAAGTAGGCGCCCTGGTAGCGAACGGGGTAGGCGTGGTGGTGGTAGAAAGCGACGCCGACCGGCGAACCGCGGCCGAGGTCGACGACGCCGGGCAACGTGTCGATTTCGTGGAAGGCGATCTTGCCCGACCCGGTGCGCCAGCCGTAGTCGCCCGCGGGAATCAGGTGGACGACCCGGGTGGGCCGGAACCAGGGCAAGCCGCGGTCCCACTCCATGTCCGCCTCGTAGGCGAAGATCTCCCCCGCAGCGCCGATCGCCAGATCGAAGGGGTTGCGCAGGCCTCCCGAGAGCCGCTCCCAGGTGTTGGTATCCAGGTCGAGGCGGTAGATCGTGCCGCCCGGCGCGCGCAGGCTGTTGGCATGGCCCCGCGGGTCGAGGATCGGCGGCAGGAGCTGGTCCTCCTGCAGCTCGCGCAGCGGCGAGGTCGGCGCGAGCCCGACCTCGGGCGCCGAGTAGTTGCCGTAGAGGACGTAGAGGGCGCCGTCGGGGCCGCGGGCGATCGTGTGCGGTCCGTGCTCCTGGATCCGGCCGTTCGCGGGAGCGATCCGCTCGACCGCATCGACGAGGTCATCGCCGTCCGTGTCGCGCAGCCGGTAGAGGCCGGTGTCGTCGACCGAGCCGTTGCGGCCGGCCCTGCCCTCGACTCCCGCCGCTTCGGCCAGCCGGCCGCGGCCGTTCGCGTGGACGAGCAGGTCGCCCGGCCCCATGACGTACAGGCCATGGGCCGTATCGACCTGGGGCGCGAAGTCGATGCGCCGGTCGTACAGGCCGTCGCCGTCGGCGTCCTCGAGCAGCGCCAATCCTTCGCCCTCAAGCGCCAGCAAGGGCCTTCCCGCGCTGTCGAAGGTCATGTTGACGACCGAGCCGAAGAGGCCGGGCGCGGCCGCCGATTCCACGGCGAATCCGTCCGGCGTGCGGAAGCGCTCCCCCGCGTAGTCGAGCCGCTCCCGACGAGAGGCGTCGTGGTCGGGCATCAACTCCTGCGCGTTCGCCCCGGCGCCGAGCGCAGGAGCCAGCCAAAGAGCCAGTGCCAGGCCGAGAGTCTGGGAGACGGCGTTCTTCATGAAGGGTTCTCGTGGCGCGGGCGGTCGCCGATCCTACACGCCGGGATCTTGTCTTCGAGAGCCTCCCCTCCGTAGGATGGGTCTGCTGTGCCCCACGCGCCCTGCACGATCGCCGTCCTGGCAACCCTCGACACGAAGGGCGGCGAAGCCTCCTATCTCGTGGACCGCATCGTCCGCGACTGGGGCTGCCGGGCGTTCGTCATCGACCTCGGCGTGCTCGGCGAACCCGCACTCGACGGAAGCTGGCTTCCCGACGTGAGCCGCCGCGAGGTCGCCTGCGCCGGCGGCGAGAAGGTCGAGCAACTGGCTCAGGCGGCCGACCGCAAACGCGCGATAGCGGCGATGTCCTTCGGCGCCGAGGAGGTCGTCCGGCGCAGCTACCGGCGGGAGAGCTTCGACGCGATCGTCGGTCTGGGCGGCCGCGCCGGCACGGCGATGGCGACGACCGCGATGCGCGCGCTGCCCCTCGGCGTACCCAAGATCATGGTCTCCACCATGGCCGGCGGGGACGCTTCCGGCTACGTCGGCGTCAAGGACATCGTCATGGTGCCGTCGATCGTCGACATCGACGGCATCAACCGGATCAGCCGCCAGGTCCTGAGCCGCGCCGCCGCGGCGACCTGCGCCATGGCCCGGGTCGAGATCGAAGGCGGCGACGACCGTCCCCTGATCGCGGCCTCCACGTTCAGGAGCGCCACCTCCTGCGTGGACGCCTGCCGGCGCCAACTGGAGACCGAGGGACTCGAGGTACTCATCTTCCAGGCCACGGGCGCCGGCGGCCGCACGATGGAGAGTCTGATCGAGGCCGGCTTCGTGCTTGGCGTCCTCGACCTGACGACCACGGAGTGCGCCGACGAACTCGTCGGCGGCGTACGTACCGCCGGCCCGTCGCGACTGGAGGCGGCGGCCAGGAGCGGCACGCCCGCCGTCGTCGTGCCCGGCTGCCTCGACATGGTCAGCTTCTTCGCCCGGGACACCGTTCCGGAAGAGTTTGCGGGCCGCACCTTCCACCACCAGAGCGACAACATGACCCTGATGCGCACGTCGCGCGAGGAGTCCGCGGAGCTCGGTCAGGTCCTCGCCGCCAAACTCAACGCCTCTACCGGCCCGGTCGAGGTCTACCTGCCGCTTGGCGGCGTCTCCACGCTCTCCGCGCCAGGCGGACCGTTCCACGACCCGGCCGCCGACGACGCGCTGTTCCATGCCCTGCGCGAGAATCTGCGGCGTGCGGTGCCTGTCACGGAGGTCGACGCGAACATCAACGACCCGCGCTTCTCCCACGCGGTCAGCGACGCCATGCTGCGGCTGGTCCGCGACGCAAACTAGTCGCCCACCGGCCGGGAGTCGCCCGGCTGCAAGCCACGGAGGCGTCAACCGCGAACGAGTACGCGCTCACCCAACGGCTGCACCGGCCGGTAGTTGTTCGGGAAGATCGCCGCGAAGGCCTCGATCTGACCGGCCGACAGAGTCAGTGTCTCGGTCAGGACGATCCAGGCGACGCCTTCCGTACACGGCGGCGTGGTGAGCGAACCGCGGTACCGCCAGGTCGTGCGGCGCTCAGGCAGCAGGGCCGGCACGTCGACCGCCTCCGGAACGACGCGCGGCGGCCCGGCCTCGGCAGGCATACGCTCCCAGAACGTCCCCAGTGCCCGGTTCGCGGGTCCCTCGCGGAACAGGACCCCGACCACGGCCAGCGCGCCGCCTTCGGTCCGATGCACGAAGTGCATTTCCAGCGGCAGGCGAACGCCCTCGACCGTGTGCTCGGCGGCGTGGTGAAAGTGGAACTGCTCCAGCTCGTATCGCACTCCGTCGACAACGATGCCGTTGCCGGAAGCCGGGTTGACCTGGATCGAGTGCCCGGTGTTCTCGATGGTTGCCGGCGACGACCGGTAGTCGAACCCGACGGGCACGAGCTTCTCACGACGGGCGCAACTCAAGTTGATCGGTGACTGCTCCCCTCCCAGGGAACACACTTGGTACACCGGGTCGATCTGCCCCCAGACGGCCGGGCCGTTGTGCGCCTCATAGCCCCATTCGGGTACCTTGAACTTCCCACACATCTGAGCGGAACGATACCCCGAGCTCCCCTTTGTGAATCCGCCCTGGTGAACTCCCGACCTTCGGAACGACTTCCCGCGAGGCGATCCGCGCCCGCTCGTGCGCTACATTCCCGCGCATGCCGCGCATCGGGTCAGATGTCCGGCGCCGCCGGCGCCGGTTTCTCCGTCTCGGCGTCCTCCCCGTCGTCGTCCTCGCCTGGGCGGCCGGCCCCGTCCTGGGCGCCGCTGCCGACCCGGACGCCATCGAACGCGGCGCCGTGATCTACCGGGGCGGCACCTGTCCGGTCTGCCACCACTGGGAAGGTCAGGGCAACCGCCGCGGTCCCGACCTCACCGACGAAGAGTGGCTTCACGGCGACGGATCGCTTGCCGCCGTTCGCAGGGCGATCGAAACCGGCTTCCGCCACGGCGCCGGGCGCCGCTTCGGCGGCAAGTACGAAATGTGGCCTCTCGGCGGCATGGAGCTCGACGAGGGCGACCTCGACGCGCTGAGCGCCTTCGTCTGGTCGCTTCACCGCCGACGCCGGGCCGCCGATACTCGCACCCGCGAGGTCGTCAGCCGCATCGCCTTCGCCTCCGGCGCCGATCAGGACCGCTCGCAGCCGGCCTGGGACACGGTACTCGCGCTCAGGCCCCAGCTCATGCTGATGCTCGGCAACAGCGTCCTCGCGGGCACCGACGACATGCTCGAGCTTCGTCTCCAGTACGAGAAGCTGGCGGCCAAGCCGGGCTTCGACGAGTTGCGGCGGCAGAGCCGTTTCCTGGCCACCTGGAACGACCTGGACTTCGGCCACGAGGATGCCGGCGCCGAGTTCGCCATGCGGGCCGAGTCGAAGGAGCTCTTTCTGGATTTCTGGGAGGTGCCTGCCGGGTCGCCACGCCGCCGGCAGCAGGGCATCTACGCCTCCCAGCGCTTCGGACCGCCGGGACGCCGCCTGCAGGTCATTCTGCTCGACACCCGCTACGACCGGGGACCGCTGTGGCGCGTATCGCCGGACGAGGCGACAAACCGTGCAGCGCGGGGCATGGGACCCTACCTGCCGAACGACCACCAACGTGCTCGCATGCTCAGCGAGGAACAGTGGCGCTGGCTCGAAGAAGAACTCCACGAGCCTGCCGACCTGCGGCTGATCGTTACCAGCATCCCCTTCGTGATGGAGTTCACCGGCTGGGAGAGCTGGGCCAACATGCCTCTCGAACGGCAGCGACTGCTGGCCCTCGTTCGGGACACCGGAGCGAACGGCGTCATTCTGCTCAGCGGCAACACGCCCTGGTCCGACATCTCCCGCCTCGACGCGGACTTCCCCTATCCGCTCTGGGACATCACGACCGGCTCGCTCAACCGGCGCGGGGACGCCATCGGGCCGAACCGCCACCGCGTCGGCAGCGCTGCGCGCGAACCGAACTTCGGCTACATGGACATCGACTGGACCCAGGCCGACCCGACGATCCGGATCGAGTTGCGGACCGTCGCCAATCGGGTCCTGTTGCGCCAGACGCTGCAGTTGTCGGAGCTGCAGCCGAAGTAGACACCTCCGCTGCCTGCAGCCTCCTGGACCTAGAAGAAGACGAAGGTCCGGACCACGACGTTCCTCCGGCAGGGAGCATCGTCGGGCGCGGTCGGGTCGATGCAGGCCGTGTGGAAGGACCAGCGCGAGACGGAGCCGTCCGTGACGGAGTCGTAGCACTTGAGCATCGACACCTCGGTGGGCGTCTGATGCGGAAACCAGTACCACTCGTGGTGCGGGCGGTAGGTGAAGCGGGTGGTCTCGCCCACGCGGTCATCGTAGATGCGGTAGTTCGTGATGTACGGCTGGTCGGCGAAAGAAGGCCAGGCGCAGAGCACGAAGGGATTCTGGAGCACGGTCTCCATCGGCTTGGCGAGATTGATCGACATGAAGCGCCTCGACATCTTCGCGTCCGCCTGCTCTTCGGTGTAGTGCTGCTCGCGGCCGAAGTTCCGCAGATTCCTGGTGAGCAGCTCGCGGCAGCGCACGCGGCCGCTGTTGTCGTTCAGGTCGTTGTGCACGAGGTTGGCGTAGTTGGCGTTCACACCGGGGTTCTTGTTTTCCTGATCCTCGGTACGGTCTCCCTCGTAGTCCTTGTCGAACACGTCATGGTTGTACACGAACGCATCCGTCGCGTCCGGGAAGAACTCGAGCAGGAGCTTCTCCATCTCCGGGTAGAACACGCGCTCCACCTCCGCCGCGTCGTAGAAGTTCTCGCACCTGGACTCGCAGTGTCCGAGCGAGAGGCCAAGCCTGTCCATGCACTCGGCGCTGTCGGGCCTGAGCCCCGGGTAGACCTCCTCGATTCGTCGCGCGTCGCGCATCACGTGCGGGAAGTACAGGCATCCGCGCGCGATGTCCCGCTCGTACCGGCGCAACGCTTCCGCGTCGGCTCTTCGCGCCGAGTCCCGCCAGAAGGCGTTGGAGGAGACGATCGAGTACGAAGGCTCCTCGCGCACCGAGTAACGCAGCGGCAGCGCCAAGCCGCCTTCAGGCGCTTCGATGTTGTTCGCCCGGATGTACTCGAGGCACTCCCTGTAGCGACGAAAGCCGGGGCCCCACTTCGTCTCGATCGGCCCTGGAGGGGCGTTGTCGAGCATGTCGGCGAACTCCTTCTCCGTCCCCTCCGCCACCTGGCGGAAGGTCGCCTCCGTCGCCGCCACGGTTCCCGCGTCCCCGTCCCGATCGAAGGACATGTAGGACAGGCCTCCGTTCGCGGCGACGGGCGGCGGCTGCCCCTTGGTGAGTTGCAGGGGCGGCACGTAGGCCGGCGTGGCCGTGTCCGAAGCCGTCGCAAGGTGATTCGCACTCATTCCGGTTTCCTCCTCAGCATTTCCTTTTCCCACGCCCGCACCCTGCGGTTCGCCTCATCGAAGATGCGCTCGTAGTTGTCGATCGTGATCGCGGCCAGCGTCCCTTCGCTGAGCCTTTCCCAAAGCGGCGCATAATCGCGCCACGTCTTGAGGTACTGGTCCCGGCCGCTCGGCGCAACGGAATCCGTCCCGAACAGAAAGCGGTCGGGATGGCGCTCAAGCAGTGCGGTCCAGGCTTCAAGCGAGGTCTCGTCGCGCACGATGTACTTCGCCACTTCGTCCCAGGACAGGTCGCAGTGCACATGGGAGAAGGCTTCGTCGGAGAGCAGGGCGTCGAGCAGTTCCACATGGTCCACGGCGGGCGCCACGAAGCGGCCCAGTCCGGTATGGGCCCAGATGATCGTGACGCCGGGGTGGGCCCGGAAGAACTCCCGCAAGGGCTCCAGGTGAACCGGCTCGTACGCCCCCGTGGGCAGCACGACGTCGATGTCGTTGTGGAGGATCACGACGAGGCCTGCCTCGGCGGCGAAGTCGAGCACGCGGTCGAGTGCCGGATTCCGCAGACTGGCCGTATGGCCGAGGATCTTCGAGGTCACGAACTCCTTGTGGATCGAGAACTCGCCGATTCCGGAGAAGACGTCGGGATAGTGCTCCAGGACGCGGCGGATGTGATCCGCGGCATACATGTCCGTCGGGTTGAAGCCCGTGATCATCGGGTCGAAGCGCGCCTGGTCCTCGGGCGGCAGTTGCTGGTACTCCTCGGCGATGATCGCATCGACGAAGGAGTAGTAGTACAGCGCCGAATCCGAGTGCAGGTAGTAGTCCGGCGCCCGATCCCCCGACTCGAAGTAGTCCCACTTCTGCTGGAGCGGGATGCCGAACACCGCAGTCCGCCCGGCGTCGTTCGCCGCGATCTCGAGGAACTCGCTCAGCGTGATGCCCCGCTGGACGTAGTTCGTGAGGTGGAAATGGACGTCGTGAAACTTCGGTTCGTTCGACTCCGCCCAGCCGGCCGACGCCGTGACCAGCCACGCCGCGACGAGCAGCGGCGCTCCGACTCCCGGCTCGGCCGTGCTGGTGAACACCTGGCAAAGCTACACCATCGGCCTCTCGTGGCCGACTCAGCTCCTCGCGTGCTCCTGCGCCGCCTTGGCCGCCTGCATGTCGTCCTCGTCGGGCATCAGGATGAACTCGGGGTAGGACTCGATGCCCAGCTCGGTCATGTCCTGACCGAGCTCCTCGACTTCCGGCGAAACACGGACGCCGATCGTCTTCTCGAGCGCCCACCACAGGAGCAGCGAAACCCCGAAGACGAAGACGCCGATCACGACGATGCCGATGACCTGCGGTACGAAGCTGCCACCGGCCGCGATGCAGACGGCGAGGGTGCCCCAGATGCCGGCGAACAGGTGGACGGGAACGGCGCCGACGACGTCGTCGAGCTTCATCCGCTCGAGCAGCTTCATGCCGGCGACGGTGACCACGCCGCCGATGGCGCCGATCAGCAGCGCCCAGTGGTGGCCAACCAGGTCGGGCCCCGCGGTCACGCCGACGAGTCCGCCAAGCGCGCCGTTGAGCACGGCCAGGAGGTCGATGCGACCCAGGAACGGCCGCGACAGAACGAGTGCCGCGACGACTCCGCCCGCGGCGCCGAGGTTCGTGTTGATCAGCAGGTTGCCCATGGCGGTCGCGTCAGCGGCGCCGCCCAGGGCAAGCTGGGAGCCGCCGTTGAATCCGAACCAGCCCATCCAGAGGATGAAGACGCCGAGGGTGACGATCGGCACATTGGACGGCGGCGTCGCCTTGACGCTGCCGTCGGAACGGAACTTGCCGCGCCGCGCGCCGACCATGATGATCCCCGCCAGCGCCGCCCAGCCACCGGTCGAATGGACGATCGTCGAGCCGGCGAAGTCCTGGAAGCCGAGGTCGAAGAGCCAGCCTTCACCCCAGGTCCAGGCCCCGACGATCGGGTAAAGAACCGCGGTCAGCACGGCTGTGAAGATGAGGAAGGACCAGAGCTTGACGCGCTCGGCGAGAGCCCCCGACACGATCGAGGCCGTCGTGGCGACGAACGTCATCTGGAAGAACCAGCTCGACATCTCGGAGTAGCCGCTTCCAATGACGGCGGCCGCCTTGTCGGCGTCGCCGCCGAGGAAGGCCATCTCGTCCGCCGACGCCTCGAAGAAGAGCGAAACCGAACCGATCCAGCCGCTCACATCGACGTACATCAGGTTGTAGCCGATTGCGTAGTACGCGATGCCGGCGATCGAGTACAGGCCGATGTTCTTCATGCAGATGACGGAGGCGTTCTTCGTCCGTACCGAGCCAGCCTCGAGCATCGTGAAGCCGGCGCACATCCACATGATGAACGCGCCCCAGACCAGGAAAGCGTAGGTGTTGAAGATGTACGCGGCCTCGCTGGACACCTGGGCGCCCGCCGCGGACGCCACGAGAAGCAGTCCAACGCCAGCGAGAACTACCTTGAGAACGATCGATCGTGACGAGAGCGGCTCGAACTGGGGCTTCATTCGTTTCCTCCGGCTAGTGGTGGAGGCCCCGCCCCCTCTTGCGAGGGCGTCGACGACGCGTGACCAGGTTCTTCGCTGACCGACCCAAGGCGGAACGCCAGGACCGCGCTCGGGACATGAACATTGTAGCGGCCGTCCCGAGAGGGCCCTGGACCGCCGGCGCTACTCCGCCCGTTTGTAGACGGCGCCCAGCACCATGCCGCCCACGCCGAAGGAGATGATGTCGACTCCGAGCCAGATCCAGGCCACGTGGTACGGGAAGTCGTTGACGACCAGCGTCAGGTAGAACTGCTGGAAGCCGATGGCGGTCCCAAGCAGCACGCCGAAGTGGAGTCCGCCCCTGGCGCCGGGCTGCCAGGACTCCCGGCTCGACGCGAACATGAGACTCGCCACTACGCCCAGGACAAGCGCGATCACCAGGAACCACACGATCTGCATGGCCATGTTCTCGGGTTCCTGCACGAAGGCCGGCTGATCCAGGTACATGCCTCCGAGCACCAGACCGTGCATGACGAAGTTGGCGATGTTCTGAACGAAACCAGCCACCAGACCGGCACCGATTGCTCTCCCCCAGTTCATGGCTCCTCCCTTGGTCGTCGAGCGCCGCCGGCACGACGCGATGGCAGAAAGTGACCTTCTGCCCCTAAGCCAGTATCCCCTCCACTACCCGGCCATGGACGTCGGTCAAACGGAAGTCCCGACCGCTGTAGCGGTAGACGAGGCGCTCATGGTCGATCCCGAGCTGATGCAGGATCGTCGCGTTCAGGTCGTGGATGTGCACGCCGCCCGAGACGATGTTGTAGCAGTGATCGTCCGTCTCGCCGTGCGTCCTGCCCGGTTCGATGCCGGCTCCGGCCATCCACACCGTGTAGCAGCGGCCGTGGTGGTCCCGGCCGTAGTTGTCTTCGGCCAGCGTCCCCTGGCAGTACACGGTGCGGCCGAACTCACCGCCCCAGACGACGAGAGTGTCTTCCAGCAGGCCCCGCTGCTCCAGGTCGGTGACCAGGGCCGCCGACGCCCGGTCCACGTCGCCGCACTGGAGGCGGATGTCGCTCGGCAGGTCGCCGTGCTGGTCCCAGCCGCGGTGGTAGAGCTGAATGAAACGCACGTCGCGCTCCGCCAGCCGCCGCGCCAGGAGGCAGTTCGCGGCGTAGGTGCCCGGCGTACGCGCGTCCTCGCCGTACAGGTCGAACGTGCTCTGCGGTTCGTCCGACGTGTCGACGAGGTCTGGGACCGAGGCCTGCATGCGGTAGGCCATCTCGTACTGCGCAATCCGGGCCGTGATCTCCGGATCGCCGAACTCCTCGTGGTGCTGTTCGTTCAACCTCGCCACGACGTCCAGCATCCGCCGCCGGACGCCGCGATCGATCCCCGGCGGATCGGAGAGGTAGAGCACTGGGTCCTCCGCCGCCCGCAGGTTGACGCCCTGGTGCTCCGAGGGGAGGAAACCGGCGCCCCAGAGCCGCTGAAACAGGGCCTGGGATTCGCGTTTGGCGCTGCCCTGCGAGATCAGCACGATGAAGGCCGGCAGGTCGTTGTTCTCGGAACCGATGCCGTAGCTCAACCAGGCGCCCAGGCTGGGACGCCCGGGCTGCTGGTGTCCCGTCTGCAGGTAGGTGATGCCCGGATCGTGGTTGATCGCCTCGGTATGCACCGCCTTGAGGAAGCAGAGCTTGTCGACGATCTTCGCGGTATGCGGCATCAGTTCGCTGACCCAGGCGCCGCTCTCGCCGTGCCGCGCGAACTCGAACATGGACGCCGTGATCGGGAAGGAGTCCTGGTTCGCGGTCATGCCGGTGACCCGCTGGTCGCCGCGCACTGAAGGCGGCAGCTCCTCGCCGTGCCACTCGGCCAGGCGCGGCTTGTGGTCGAAGAGGTCGATCTGCGATGGCGCACCGGACTGGAACAGGTAGATCACCCGCTTTGCCCTGGCCGGAAAGTGGGTGCCCTGGAGTGCCCCCAGCGCCTTCGACCCTTCCGGCCGCGACCCCTCTGCCCGCGACACCACGCCGCGGGCGGCCCACGAAGGCCCCGGATCGAGCAGCGAGGAGAGCGCCGCGACACCGATGCCCGTGCTCGCCAGGCCGAAGAACTGCCGCCGGTTGACACCGAGCGCGTAGTCGGCCTGGGGATCCGTGCCCGGTCGCGGGCCGCAGGCGCTACAAAAGGAGTCGGTCTTCCTTCCTTTCATCGTCTGGTCACCGCCTCGTCCAGGTTCAGCACCGCGCTCGCGGCCACGCTCCAGGCCGCGAGTTCCGCGCTCGAGATTCGCTCGTCGACCGGCCGCTCTCCGACGCGCAGCAACGCCCGCGCCGCCGCCGTGTCCCGTTCGTAGCGCGGTCTCAGATCGGCGACGAGATCGAGCATCGCCTGCCGCTCCACGGCCGTTGCCGGCCGCGCAAGCACGCGCCGGAAGAGCCCGTCGACCAGGCCCGCATCGCCGGCTTCGGCCCGCTCGGCAACGACGTTCTCCGCGAGCAGGTTCTCCGCCAGAACTCGGGCGGCCTCCACGAACTGGGGATCGTTCATCAGGACCAGCGCCTGCAGCGGCGTGTTGGAGCGGGATCTCTCCACCACGCACGTCTCCCGGTTCGGCGCGTCGAACACGAGCATGTTCGGCGGCGGCACCGTGCGCTTCCAGAACGTGTAGAGGCTGCGCCGGTAGAGCGCCTCGCCGTGGTCCTGCTCGAAGATGCCGGCGCTGAAGCGGCCGCGGCTCTCGTAGCCGATCTCCCGCCAAAGGCCGGGCGGCTGATAGGGCTTGACGCTCGGGCCGCCCAGCTTCTCCACCAGCAGGCCGGAGACGGCCAGCGCACCGTCCCGGATCACCTCGGCGTCGAGGCGAAAGCGGGACGCCCGCGCCAGCAGTCGGTTCTCGGGGTCGCGCTCGATCAGTTCGGGAGTCGCCTTTGAACTCTGACGGTAGGTCGAGGACATCACGATCGTCTTCTGGAGCGCCTTCAGATCCCACTCCTGCCGGACCAGTTCGGTCGCCATCCAGTCGAGCAGCTCGGGATGGGACGGCCACTCGCCCTGGGAACCGAAGTCGCCGGACGTCGCGACCAGGCCGCGACCGAAGAACTTCTGCCAGATGCGGTTCGCGGTCACCCGCGCGGTGAGCGGGTGGTCGCCGTTCACCAGCCAACGCGCCAGGCCGAGCCGGTTCTTCGGGAGGTCTTCGGGGATCGGCGGCAGAACCGCGGGGACGACCGCGTCGACTTCGTCCGTCTGCTGGTCGTACTCGCCGCGGCGCAGCAGGAAGGTGGGCCGCGGCTCGTCCATCTCGCGCATGACCATCGTCGTCGGCACGGCGGCCTCGATCCCTGCAAGGCGCTCCGAGAGCTCGGCGTAGCGGGCCTCGTGCGACCGCCACGGAGACCAGTGACCGCGACGGAACCGACGACGAATCGTCGTCGCCTGCTTCTCGGTCCGTTGATCCCGGGGCAGCCCGACCAGGTACTCGAAGTCGCGGTACGCCGCCGCGAGGCCGCCGTACGGTGGCGGAAGCATCTTCGGTCCCAGCGATTGAAACGCCACGTCGGACGCGCCGGAGACCGAAAGACGGAAGCGGCGCATCGTCTTGTGCTGGTAGCTCGACTCCTGCCGCAGGACGATCCGCAACCGAGCGCCGCCGGAATGAGGCGGATCGAGGCGTCCGCCGTCGCCAGCATCGGGCGGGGCGGCCCGGAAGACCGCCGTCCGGGCGGTGGCCCGAGTCACGTAGCCCGCGCCCCAGCCCGTCTCCAGGTTTCCGTCCACCGCCAGTTCCGGCCCCAGGGACGGCGTCGCGTAGTCGGCATGGGCGTCAGCGAAGTCCACGTCCCGTGGCTTCCCGCCGGCCAGCGGAGTCGCCTCCACTTCGATTTCGGTCAGCACGAAGCTGCCGTCCGCGGCTCGGCCGATCCCGAGCGACGGGTCGGATCGATCGCGAAGCGCCTCCAGGCGCAGCGCGAAGACCCGGTCGAGGTCGGTCTCCGCCTCGATCACGTACACGTCGGTCGTCGGGTTGTCGCCCGACACCTCGATCGAGCCGTCGTCGAGAACGATCATCCGGGCGCCGGCGGTGGACTCGAGCGAAACCGGGGTCAGGGTCCGCCACCTTTCGCCCAGCCGGCGGTCCCACTCTTCCTGCCACGCGGCCTGGACCGCGTCTGCGTCCCCGTTCACGTCGTCGAGGAGCGCATCCAGCGGCGCGAGCTCCGCCCTGAGCTCCTGAAGCGCGGCGCGTTGGCCCGGGTCCGGCGCCGGCACCTTCGGCTCCGCGTTGCCCTGGCTGCCGTCGAGCCCGACCTCGTCGACCGTGTTGAAGAAGGCCGCGAGCTGGTAGTACTCGCGCTGGCTGATCGGATCGAACTTGTGGTCGTGGCACTTGGCGCAGCCCGCGGTCAGGCCCATCCACACCGTGGCCGTCGTGTCCGTGCGGTCGAAGACGTACTGGACCCGGTACTCCTCGGGGATCGCGCCGCCCTCGAAGTTGATCATGTGGTTTCGGTGGAAGCCCGTCGCCAGCAACTGCTCCGGCGTCGGATCCGGCAGCAGGTCGCCGGCGAGCTGGTCGACCGTGAATTCGTCGAACGGCTGGTTCGCGTTGAAGGCGTCGATCACCCAGTCGCGCCAGCGCCACATGAACCGCTCGTTGTCGATGTGGTAGCCGTTCGTGTCGGCGTAGCGGGCGGCGTCCAGCCAGGAACGGGCCATGTGCTCCCCGTAGCGCTCGGACGCGAGCAGCCGGTCCACCAGACGCTCGTAGGCCTCCGGCGAGGTGTCGGCGAGGAACGCTTCCACCTCGCCCGTCGGCGGCGGCAACCCGGTCAGGTCGAGCGACAGGCGCCGTACCAATGTGCGGCGAGCCGCCTCCGGCGCGGGCGCAAGTCCCTCGCTCTCCAGCCGGGCGAGAACGAAGCGATCGAGATCGCCGCGGGTCCAACCAGGGTCCGCCACCGGCGGCGGACCGGGACGCCGCGGCGGCCGGTACGCCCAGTGGTCCTCGAACTCAGCGCCCTGCAGAATGAAGCGGCCGAGGATCTCGATCTCCCCTTCCGAGAGAGCCGAGTCGGCATGCAGGGGCGGCATCCGGTCGAGAGCGTCGGCGGCCGCGATCCGCTGAAACAACTGGCTCTGCTCCAGGCTGCCCGGTACCAGCGCCCGGCGACCTGACGGAAGAACGCCCAACGCCGACTCACCCTGGTCGAGCCGCAGCCCCGCCTGACGCACGGCCGCGTCCGGGCCGTGACACTCGTAGCAGTGGTCCGAGAGGATCGGCCGGACGTCTCGATTGAAGGACAGGAGCTCGCCCGGACCGGGGATGCCGTGCTCCACGGGCGGAACTTCACGCGCCGCGACGCCAACTCCCCCAACCTCTTCCTCATGCGCGAGAGGCCAATCCGCACCGGCCTCGACCCACGCCTCCAGCAACTCCCGCTCCGCCGCGTCCAGCGCCCGCGGCGGCGGCATCTCCAGTTCGTCCTCGCGCCGAATCGCAGCCACGAGCAGGCTCGCCTCCGCATCTCCAGGCACGATCGCCGCGCCCCGACCACCCCCGATCAACATCGCCGGCCGCGAATCGAGCCGCAGATTCCCCCGTTGTCTCAGCGGCCCGTGACAGGCGAAACACCGGCTCTTCAACACCGGCAGGACTTCCGACTCGAAGTCCGGAAGCGTCGCGGCCTTGGCGAGTCCCCCACCGCCTGCAAGCAAACCCAAGCCCATCAGCATCGCACCCGCGACCCTGCTGTCTCTTGTGTCCATACGTCTCAACCGCTCCGGAACCCAATCCTCTTTCTGGATTCCGAGGATGTTACCGCGCCGCAGGTCCGCCACGTCGAAGCCGTTCAGCCCGGTCCGGGCCGGAGGAGAGGGTCCCAGCGAGGCTGTCGGCAAGCGACGCCCGACGCCATCCCATCGTCCGACGCCGAACCGGAGCGCGGCCGACCGCAACAAGCGCCGATCTTCCATTCATCCGGAAAGCGCTCGCGTCCGCTGGGACCCTCTCCCCTGAGGCCCGGAACGGGCGGGTGCAGCCGAAGCTTCCGGCGGTACACTGCCGGCCCCATGGACTTCGGCGTCTGCGTCGCCAGCAAGATCGACGACATCCGCTACATCGAGCGAGCGGAAGCGCTCGGGTACAGCCACGCCTGGATCGCGGACAGCCAGATGATCTGGTCGGACTGCTACGCGGTGCTGGCGCTGGCGGCGGAACGCACGAGCCGGATCAAGCTGGGCACCGGCGTCGCGATCACCGGCACGCGGATCGCGCCAGTGACCGCGCACAGCATCGCTACGATCAATCGGATTGCGCCGGGACGCACCTTCCTCGGCATCGGCGCCGGCAACACGGCGCTCCGCCTGATGGGTCACCGCCCGGTCGGCGTCAACGAGTTCGGCGAGTACCTGCGGGTCGTGCGGGCGCTGCTCGACGGTCAGGAGGTCGATTTCACGTTCCGTGGGCGCACCGAGCCGCTGCGCTTCCTGATGGAGGAACAGGGCTTCATCGCCACCGAACCGCGGATTCCGATGTACGTCTCCGGTTTCGGCCCGAAAAGCCAGGGTCTGGCCGGCGAAGTCGGCGACGGCCTCGTCATGTCGATCCCGCCGAACGCCTCGCTGTTCGACCGCGCGATGGAGAACTGCCGCCGCGGCGCCGAGGCCGCGGGCCGGGGCTTCGACCGCGACAGCTTCTACACCTGCTCGCTCACCACCGCAGTGATCCTCGAGCCCGGCGAGGATCTCACGTCGCCGCGGGTGATCGAGGAGTGCGGCCCCTTCGTGCTCTCCGGCCTGCACTACCTCTACGACCAGCAGCATCAGTTCGACCGGGAGCCGCCGCCGCACGTGCGGCCGGTCTGGGACGAGTACTGCGCCCTGGTCGAAAAGACGCCGGCGCGAGGACGCCACCTGCGCGTCCACGCGGGCCACTGCACCTACTCCCTGCCGGAAGAAGAGAGGTTCGTCACGCCCGACCTCATCCGCGCCTCCTGCTTGGCCGGTACGGCCGAGGAGGTACGGGCCCAGGTCCGCACCCTCGCGGACGCCGGTCTCGACCAGCTCATGCTGCTGCCCTCCCTCGCCACGCAGGAACGGGTCATCGAGCAATTCCACAACGAGGTCATGGCCCGTTCGTAGGGCCTCGGCCCGCATACGATCGCCTCATGCTCCTGCTGGTCCTGCCCTGGGACGCCGAGGCCGACGCGTCCGCCGAGTGGTGGTATCTCCGCCGATGGCTCGCCTCTGAGGCCCGCGCCGTGTTCGCCGAGGTCGACGTCGTTGCCTCAATCCCTGAGAAGCTGCCCCAAAAGGCCGAGGCAGTCCTGGTCCTGTCGTCGCACCGCGTCCTGATCGGCCGGTCCTCGCTGCACCGGATGCGCGAAGAGCTGGCAACCGGCACGGAAGGCGGCGTGGTCTACGCCACCGATCTGAGGACCACCGGCCCGGAAGCGAGCAACGACTTGTTCACCCTGGCCGACTTCGAGCTGGCGGAGTCCCGGTGGCTGGCAGGCGACGCCCAGGCCGTCGGCGCCGGAGCGCCCGAGCCGGACGCCTGCCCCGCCGCACTGCTGTCTCCCGCGGCCGCGGCGCAGTGGGCCTCGGGGGCGCGGCCTTCCGGTCCGCGAGCCGGCCTCTGCTACGAGTTCATCGACTACTACGGCGGAGAGCGCGCTGACGTCCTGCCGCTGCTTCCCGACCGTCTCGAATCCGGGTCGTCGGTGCTGGAGATCGGCTGCGGCCGCGGGGCGACCGCCGCCCTGATCAAGCAACGCTTCGGCTGCCGGGTGGTCGGAATCGAGCTGAATCCCGAGGCAGCCGCCACGGCCGAGTCCCGCCTGGATCGGGTAATCCACGGCGATGTCCAGACCGTGGAACCTGGAGAGAAGTTCGACGCGATCGTCGCCTTCGAGCTGTTCGAGCACCTGACCGACGGCCAGGCGTTCCTCGAACGCGCCGCCGGCTGGCTCCGTCCCGGCGGGCGCATGGTGTTCTCGGTGCCGAACGTCGGCCACTACTCGGTCGTGGAGGACCTCATTGCCGGACGTTGGGACTACATCCCGATGGGTCTGCTATGCGCCACCCATGTCCGCTTCTTCACCCGCCGCACCCTCGAGGACTGGCTGCACGCGGCCGGCTTCGACCGCTACCGGATCGACGCCCAGACGACTCCCCTGCCGCCCCGAATGGACGCGCTGCCGGAGTCGATGGCGCCCGACCGCGAGAGCCTGGCGACGGCCGGCTTCTACGTATCGATCTTCATGTAGAGCGGCAGGGATTCCGGAGGCCGCCGCTTCGCGCCGGATGCCGGCGGGGGCGCCGGCGCACCCGGTCTGCCGGAGCGAACGTCCCCGGGTCAACGCCGAAAGGCGTGCAGCAGCGCTTCGGCGGTCCGCCGCTCGGTGTACGTTTCAGCGATGGTGCGACCTCCCGCACCCAGACGACGCCGGAGATCCCGGTCTCGCCACAATCGTTCCACCGCGCCGCGAAGCGCCTCCCCGTCACCGAACGGGACCTTGATGGAGGCCCTGTCTTCCGGATCGAGGTCCCGGTGCGAGGGGATGTCCGTCAGAACGCAGGGACGGGCGCAACCCATCGCTTCGAGTGCGAGCAGGCCGAAGCCCTCGAGAGGCGACGACGGTCCGATGCAGAGATCGACGCCCTGGATCAGCGCGGGAACTTCCGCCGGCGGCACGTGCCGACGGCGATCCGCCTCCGGCCAGAAGGCCAGTTCTTCCTCATCCGCGTCGAGCGACAGGCGCACCAGGTCGAGACGGCGCCCGCTCCGCTCAAAGAGCGGCCGCAGTGCCCGCAGGCACCAGGCGACACCCTTGACTTCGAGACCCCAGTGGCCGCTGACCAGCACCCGCAGCCGACCGTCATCGTCGCGTTCCCGCTCAGGGGGCCGAAACAGCTCCGGCTCGAACGGCTGCGGAATCCAGTGAGCCTCGACGCCGTGCCGCTCGCGGACCGTGCGGACGAGGTGTGGCGACACGACGAGCTTCCGGGCCGGCAACTCGTACGCGGCCAGCATCGCGCCGCGCTCGGCGCGAGACAGTGTGTCGTGGGCCGGCTCATAGCCCTGACACAGGTGACACGGAAGGCGCTCGGCAACTTCGATCGCCGGAGCGACCGTCGGCGCCAGCGTCCCCACCGCCACCTCGACCCCCGGCAGCGATTGCCGATCGAGGGCCCGCACCTGTCGGTAGAAGGTGTCCGCCCCGTCGAACCAGGTCGGGCATGGATCCGGCGAGTGGACGGTCGCGTCGACTCCGAGGCCCCGGAGCGCGCGGGCATGCTGCAACACCACCTTGACGCCGCCGTAGAGCGCGGCGCCGGGCAGAAGGTAGGCGACTCTCAGGCGACGATCCCCAGAGGCTGCCGCGTCCGGTAGGCGCCGCGGGTGAAGTCGGGGAACTCGACCGGCTCGCTGCCCCGGGCGACCGAGAGTTCGCTCAACTCGACCGGCGCCGACAGCGCGGCCGCGTCGTAGACGTCCATGTCCATCGGAGTGCCTTCGAGGAGGCAACGGATCAGCCGGTAGTCCTCGAGATAGTCCATTCCCCCGTGACCGGCGCCCTCGGCGTCGCCGGCCCGCTCCGCCCACAACGGATGCTCGAAGCGCTCCCGGTAGGGCTCGACATCGCTCCAGTCGTGCCCCTCGGCTTCGCCTTCGATGAAGATCCGGTCGGGAAATCCCGCGAACACGCCGCGGGTGCCCTGCACGAGGTTCAGCCGGCTGTACGGCCTGGGCGTCGTCGTGTCGTGCTGCAGCAGAATGCTCCGCCCGCGCCGCGTGCGGATCAGGCTCGAGTTCATGTCGGCCAGCGCGTAGCGGACCCTGGCGCGCGCGTCGTCGGCGCCGAAGCGCTCCTTGGCGTAGAGCGCCAGCCCCTTCGCCGGGCTCGACAGTGACACGAGGTAGTCGAAGCAGTCGCCCCGGTTGATGTCCAGGCACTGGGCCACCGGCCCGAGACCGTGGGTCGGGTAGAGGTTGGCGTTGCGTTCGACCGAGTGCTGCAGGCGCCACAGCCCCTCGTTGCGGTCGGAGAACTTGAGCGACCGCAGGTCGTGGATGTAGGCCGCTTCGCCGTGAAGAAGATCGCCCAACAGGCCCTGGCGCACCATGTTCAGGACCATCATCTCGCTGCGGCCGTAGTTGCAGTTCTCCATCATCACGCAGTGCCGCGCGGTGCGTTCGGCGGTCTCGACCAGGCGCCAGCAGCCCTCGAGCGTGATCGCGGCCGGCACCTCGACCGCCGTGTGCTTTCCGGTCTCCATCGCCTCGACGCAGACCGGAACGTGCCACCGCCAGGGCGTCGCGTTGAAGACCAGATCGACGTCGTCGCGCTCGCACAGGCGCTTGAAGTCCGTGTCCCCGCGGGTGTAGAGGTCGGGCGGCGCGTTGTCCGCGTCGATGACCCAGGAAGCGACCTCCTCGGCGCGGGGCTCATCGATGTCGCAGATCGCGACCACGTCGACGCCGTCGATGCGAAGAAAGTTCCGCACGTGGCTGCCGCCCTGGAGACCGACGCCGACGAAGCCGATCCGTACCCTTTCCAACGGCGGCGCGGCGAAGCCGGCGCGGTATGCCTCGAGCGCCGCTTCGTCCGGCTGGCGAGCAGCCTCGGCGGCGTCGGGTTCCTGCCCGGCAGCGGCGCGGGCGCTAACCGCGGCCGCCGCGGCGGCGGGCCCAACCCAGGCCGCCTTCAGCAGTTCGCGGCGTCCCCAGAGGGGTGTCCAACCGCTCATGCTTCAGAGCGTACACCCGGGGCCTGCGCAGGCTCGCATGGAACTGGCAGCCAAAGCAGAGCCGGCCTCGCGGCCGGCACGTACTCCTGGCCGCCTGCGGCGGCAGCGGGTCAGAAGACCCGCGTACCCAGTGGGCGGCCAGTTCCATGCGAGTCAGCGCTGCGCGGGCGCAGCGTTGACTCCTAGAAGTCGAAGAAGTCGTCGTCGCTGCCGGTGAGGTAGGACGCCTCCTCATCGAGCCAAGCCTGGAACTCGTCCTCGGTGTGCACGGTCAGGAAGCCGCGCATCGAGTAGTGGCTGTTGCCGCAGAGCTGGGCGCAGGCGATCTCGTAGACGTAGTCCGGGTTGCCGGTCTCTTCGCGGATCTGGGCCGTCGTCTTGGTGGGAACGAACCAGACCGGAATCGAGATGCCCGGAATCGTGTCCTGCTTGATCCGCATGTTCGGCAGGTTGAAGCTGTGGATCACGTCCTTGGACGACAGGTGGATGATCGCCGCCTTGTCGACCGGGAGATGCAACTGGTTCACCGTCCAGATGTCGTCGGCGCCGGCCGGATCATCACGATCGAGGCCGATCGGATTCGTCGCTTCGTCGATCAGTGAAAGGTCCTGCGCGCCGAACTCTCCGTCGGCCCCGGGATACCAGACGTTCCAGGCGAACTGTTGCGCCACGACACGCACCACCGTCGCGTCGGACTCCGGCGGCACTTCGTCCACACGCTCCGCCCACATCGGGATCGAGAAGCCGAGCAGGAGAATCCCCTCCGCGATCGCCACGGCGACTTCGCCGTAGGTGCTCATCTTGCTCTTGACGCCGACGTAGTCGGCCTTCGGGTTGCGGCTGGCGCGGAAGCGCATCAGCACGTACACGAAGAACACGCCCCAGACGATGAAGAGCGCGAGCATCAGGTAGTGCACCGCGTCGATCATGTTGTCGATCCGGCCGGCGTGCTCCGACGCCGCGGCCGGGAACATGGCATCCATCATGACTTGACAGGCTCCTCAACGGTGCTCCACCAGGGCGGCACCGGGTCGGTCCGAAGGCGGCGCGCGCGGCGCCGGAGATAGAGAAAGAAGAGGACGAAGGCGCCCTGCAGCACGAAGACCGCCGCCAGCAGGAACCAGACGCCGGCTCGGGCCGCATCGATCATCGTGCCCTCGGCGGCGCCATAGCAGACCGAACAGGCCCAGGCGGCACGGTCGGAACCGAACAGCCAGAAACCCGCCAGCAGGGGAACGGTACGGAACAGCTTCCGCCGGCGGGCCCACTCCTCCTCGGGGGTCGTGATCTTGCGCCAGAACCAGATGCCGTACCAGACGAGCGCCGCCGCGGCCGCGAAGGACAGGACGGCGCCGACCGCGTACGCGCTCCCCTGCGCCAGACACCAGCCACCGAAGAACAGCGCGAGGAGAACGGCGCTGCCGACGAAGACGATATGGATGACCTTCAGGTTCATGGCTCGATCAGTGGGACCGTCAGTGCGCCTCGTGTGCCTCGACTTCGGCGAACTCCCCTACCTGATCCGTTACCGATGTCAGGAGCGGCAACGCCATCAGGGCGATGAAGAACGCGACGGTCAGCGCGAGCGTCCAGTAGATGATCTTCTTCTCGTCGATCAGGTGCATGAAGAAGCAGGCGACCAGGGACGCCTTGACGGTGGCGATGAACAGGCCGATGGTGAGGGCCACCGGCACCGAAACGTCCAGGTAGTACGCACCGACCGTGGCGGCAGTGCCCACCATCAGGGCGCCGAACACCAGGAAGTAGATGCGGACCTGTTTGTCGATATCGACGTGTTCACTCATGGGATGCGACTCGCTCCAGGGGTAACCGGGGTCAAGGGCGGAGAAACGCCCGCGCTACAGCAGGTAGAAGACGGGGAAGAGGAAGATCCAGACCAGGTCGACGAAGTGCCAGAACAGACCCGAGTGTTCGACCCGGTCGGTCAGCCACTGCCGGTTCGTGTGGAACAGCTTCGATCCCGGCCCGGTGAAGTAGGCATTCCAGGCCATGCCGCCGATCACGTGCAGGGCGTGGAGCCCGGTCATGGCGAAATAGATGGCGAGAAAGGTGCTCGACTCCGGGTAGTGGTGGTGCTCGAACTTCGCCGTGTACTCGAAGTACTTGATGACCAGGAAGATGCCGCCGCAGGCGACGGTCAGCCAGCCGAACAGCTTGAAGCGGCCCAACTGCCCCCGCATCAGGGACGCCCAGGCCATGACCATCGTCAGACTTGAGGCGATCAGCACCGCGGTGTTGATCGTGGCCAACGGAATGTTGAGCTCGGCCTCCGCCTGCATCGCGGCCCAGTTGCCGTCCGACCCGATGCGCAGCATGATGAACGTGGCGAACAGCGCCCCGAACAGCATGACCTCCGAGGTCAGGAACAGCCAGATACCGATCTTGCCGTTGTTGAGGCCGGTTTCGGGGTGGGCCTCTACCGTGTAGGGGATTTCCATCTCTTTGGGGTCCTCGAACGGTCAGGTGGAGGCCGGTTCGGCCTGTGGGACGTAGTCCTTGTCGCTACCGGGGACGCTGTACTCGTACGGTCCACGCGTGACCACGATCTCCTGATCGAAGTTCCCGTGCGGCGCCGGCGACGGCGCCAGCCACTCGACCGTGGTCGAGTTCCAGGGGTTACGGCCGGCCTTCTCGCCGTTGCGGATGCTCATGAAGAAGTTGATGATGAACGGAATCTGGGCCAGCGCCAGGCACCAGGCCGAGACCGACATCATGCGGTTGAGACCAGCGACCTCGCCGGCGAAGTCGTAGGTGATGCCACCGTCCGCGAGCCGCCGCGAAACGCCGTTCAGGCCCTGGATCATCATCGGGAAGAAGACCCCGTTCATAAAGACGAGCGACGGCCAGAAGTGGAGTTTGCCCAGGAACTCGTTCATCTTGCGGCCCGTCACCTTGGGGAACCAGTAGTACACGCCGGCGAACAGCGCGAACAGGGTTCCGGGCGCCACCACGTAGTGGAAGTGCCCGATCACGTAGTAGGTGTCGTGCAGCGGGATGTCGGCCGCCGAGAGACCGAGCGGTAGCCCGGTCAGCCCTCCTATGCCGAACATCGGCAGGAAGCCCAGCGCGAACAGCATCGCCGTGTTGTAGCGGATCGATCCGCCCCATAGCGAGATGAACAGGGCGCTCAGGATGATGACCGACGGAATCGAGATGATCATCGTCGTCGTCTGGAAGAACGTCGACATCACCGAACCCATGCCGGTGATGAACATGTGGTGCGCCCAGACGATGAAGCTCATGAAGCCGAGGAAGATCAGCGAGTACACCATCGATCGGTAGCCCCAGAGCGGCTTCCGGCTGTTGTTCGCGATCACCTCGGCGACGATCCCCATCGCCGGCAGGATGAGGACGTAGACCTCCGGATGGGCCAGGAACCAGAACAGGTGCTGCCAGAGCAGCGGACTGCCGCCGCCGCTCCGGTCGACCACTTCGCCGCCGACCACCAGCCCTTCCGGAATGAAGAAGCTTGTGTTCACCACCCGGTCCATCAACTGCAGCACGCCCGCGGCCTCGAGCGGCGGGAAGGCCAGCAGCAGGAGGAAGGCGGTCACGATCTGTGCCCAGCAGAAGAACGGCAGGCGCATCCAGGTCATCCCCGGCGCCCGAAGCTGGATCGCCGTGGTGATGAAGTTGACGGCGCCCAGCAGGGACGACGTGATCAGGAAGATCATCCCGATCAACCAGGCCGTCTGGCCGTTCAGCGCAATGTCGGCGAGGGGCGAATAGGAAGTCCAGCCGTTGCCCGCGGCCCCGTTCGGCAGGAAGAAGCTGGCGAACATCGTCACGCCGCCCATGAACAGGCACCAGTAGCTGATCATGTTGATCCGCGGGAATGCCATGTCCGGGGCACCGAGCTGCAGGGGCATGACGAAGTTGCCGAAGCCGCCGACGGCGAGCGGCACGACGCCGAGAAACACCATGATCGTGCCGTGCATGGCGCCGAGCTCGTTGTAGAAGTCCGGCAGCATGATGCCGCCGGGCGCCCGGTTCTCGCCGAGGAGCGAGCCGATGAAGGGGATCGGCTCGCCCGGGTAGGCGAGATTCCAGCGCATCACCATCATCAGGACGAACCCGAAGAAGAGAAACGCCAGGCCCGTGACCGAGTACTGGACGCCGATCACCTTGTGATCGGTCGAGAAGATGTACTTCCGCCAGAAGCTCTGGTCGTGATGATGCTCGTCGTGTGCGGGTGAAGCGTGAACGGGCTCCGCCATTGGACGCCGCTCCTTTCTGGCTACTTGCTGAGGTTCCTCGTCCTACTCGGGCTTGAACACGAAGTTCACCGTCGCGGTGCCGCTGTCGCCGACCTCGACGGTTTCCGAGTAGACCTTGAACCTCTCGAACTCATGCCGGGCCTCGATCGTGTAGGTGCCGGCAGGCACGTTCTCGATGCGGAAGGAGCCGTCGGTGCCCGACACCGCGTAGAACGGATGATCGACGACCGTCACCCAGGAAGTCATCCAGGGATGAACGTCGCACTTGATCCGGAAACGCTCCGTCTTGTCGAAGCTGTAGTCGGCCTCGGTCACGCTGGCAGGCATCGCCCGGTTGAACGGGGGGTTGTCCTTGGACAGCGAGTGGACGTTGTGCAGCAGGCCGTCCGAGTTCTTCACCTTGAACTGCTGCCCCACCTGGATGCCCATGATGCGCGGCGTGTAGATGCAGCCGTTCTGGTCCATGACCACCGGCTGTGAGGGCGTGTCGAAGGACTTCCCGTCGAGACCCTCGGTGATCACCAGGAAGACATTGGCGAAGGCGCCGCCATCCCCGATCATGAAGGTCTGGTCGAGTACCGTGCCGCTGTGCTTCTCGGCGCACTTCGGGTCCGCATCCATCCTCATCGGACGTTGCGGAGGCGTCCGGCCTTCGTACGTGACTTTGCCGACAATCGTGCCGCCGAGCGCAACCGAGGAGGAAGCCAGGGCGAAGGCGAGAAGAACGGCACAGACGCGGATCGTCTGCTTCGGAATCATGTCGATGCTCCTTGACAGGGGGAGTGTTGCAAGAGGTCCCGGAACGCTGCGCAGCGTAGCAAGGACCGGCGGGTGGAACAAGACTCAGATGTTCTCGAAGGCCAGGGACTCGACGAGCCGCGGATCCCGGGACGGCACCAGCGAGCCGCGGCCCAGCAGCCAGCCCGCGGTTGCCAGGAACAGGCCGCCAACGCCCAGCAGGGAGGTCACGTCGAGAAGGCTGAACGTCATCTCCCGGTGCAGGTTCGGCATGACCAGCCAGAACACGTCCCAGAGGTGGATGGCCAGCATCCAGACGGCGCCGATCAGCAGCAGGGTGCGGTTGCGCTTGATCGTCCGGGGCATGAGGAAGAAGAACGGGACGGCGAAGTGGCCGATGGCCAGCAGCAGGGTCGCCGGGCGCCAGTTCGCCGGGTTGTCGGCCGTGCCGTGCAGCCGGCTCAGGAACCAGTTCGTCTCCTCCGGGATGTTCGCGTACCAGATGAGGAAGAACTGGCTGAAGGCGATGTAGGCCCAGAACACGGTGAAGGCGAACAGCAGCTTGCCGAGATCGTGGAAGTGCTCGCCGGTGACCACGCCCCGGAAGTGGCCCGACCGTTCGAACGCCAGCGTGAAGACGGTCAGCGCCGCGAACGCCGAGACGACCGTGCCGGCGAAGAAGTAGACGCCGAACATTGTCGAGTACCAGTGCGGCTCGAGCGACATCAGCCAGTCGAAACCGGCGAACGTCAGCGTCACGGCGAACAGGGCGACGGCGACGGGGCTGAATCGCGCCATCCGGCGGGAGAGGGCTTCGTCTCCGCTCTCGTCCTGGCGTCGCGACGCGTTCCGGAAGTAGAGCGCCAGTCCGCTCCAGACCGCGAAGTAGATCACCGTCCGAATCCAGAAGCCGGTCTCGTTGAGCCAAGGCTCCTTGACCTGCAGCAACCGGTCATGCGCCACCGCGTCGGCGTGGGTCCAGTGGAACAGGTCGTACATGCCCAAGGCCACGACCGGAATGAAGAGGACCGCCAGCACCGGCACCGTGCAGGCCAGGTTCTCGGCCAGGCGACGCACCACGACGCCCCAGCCAGCCTTCGTCGCGTGGTGAATCAGCACGAAGAACAGACAGCCCAGACCGATGCAGAGAAAGAAGACGACGGCCACGAGCCAGGAGTGGAAGAACTGCTTCGTGCTCTCCTTGGAGCCCGTCGCCAGCACGATCGACACGACGGCAAAGACGAGGCCGATCGCACCCGCGATCAGGGGCAGGCGCGCCCAGCCGCTTCCCGGCCGGATGATCAACTGGTCGAGGCGAACGATGCGAGGCCCGTGAGCCATCAGGCGGCGCCTCCCCCGTCACCGTCTTCCGCCGGATCGTCGATCGGCACGTGCTCCACCTCGACCGCCCCGAGCCCGCTCAGGAACTCGGCGGTGTCGTGGTCGTCGTACTTGGGATCCCAGGCCTCGATGGCGATGAACAGCCCGTCATCCGTGACGCGGGTGAAGTTCTCCGACCGGAACAGCGGATGGTGGTACGTCGGCAGCTTGTTGAAGGCGAACATGCCCAGCACCGCCCCCAGCGCCGCGCCGAGCACGCCCAGCTCGAAGGTCACCGGCACGAACGCGGGCCAGGTGAACAGCGGCTTGCCGCTGATGATCAGCGGGTAGGCCTTGATGTGGACCCAGCTCTGCAGCGCGAAACCCAGGCCGGCGCCGGAAAGCCCCGTTGCCAGCACGAGGAACGGCAGCTTGGACGGCTTCAATCCCATCGCCTTCTCGAGTCCATGGACCGGGAACGGCGTCAGCGCGTCCCACTTCGAGTAGCCGGCGTCACGGACCGCTTCGCAGGCGCGGTAGAGCACCTTGGCGGTCTCGAAGCGGGCCAGTACGCCGTAGTGGCTGTAGCCCGCCGCCGCTTCCGGAACGTCCAGGGTCATCAGGCCCATGTCAGGCACCTCCCCCACCGGCCGGCGCCGCCTGCGGCGAGGGCTCCACCCCCGACCCGGCGGGCACCACGCGCACCAGTTCCTCGCCCTGGTGCGGATCCGCCTCCGGCAGCACGGTCTTGACCTCCGCCGTGGCCACCATCGGCAGGAAGCGGGCGAACAGGCAGAACATCGTGAAGAACAGGCCGAAGCTGCCGATCAGCGACGCGAAGTCCCAGAACGTGGCCTGGTAGTAGTCCCAGTTCGCGGGCAGGAAGTCGCGGTGCAGCGAGGAGGTGACGATGACGAAGCGCTCGAACCACATGCCGATGTTGATCAGGATGGACGAGATGAACAGCCAGCCGATGTGGTTGCGCATCTTCTTGAACCAGAACAACTGCGGCGTGATCACGTTGCAGCTCACCATGATCCAGTAGGCCCAGGCGTACGGGCCCAGGGCCCGGTTGGCGAAGGCGAACTGCTCGTAGGGGTTGCCGCTGTACCAGGCGATGAACATCTCGATGCCGTACGCGTAGCCGACCATGCAACCGGTCAGCAGCATGATCTTGGCCATGTTCTCGAGGTGGCGCATCGTGATGATGTCCTCCATCCTGAACAGGACCCGGCAGATCAGCATCAGGGTCATGACCATGGCGAAGCCGGAGAAGATGGCGCCGGCGACGAAGTACGGCGGGAAGATCGTCGTGTGCCAGCCGGGCAACTGGGCGGTGGCGAAGTCCATCGACACGACGGAGTGGACCGAGAGGACCAGCGGAGTCGCCAGCCCGGCGAGCATCAGGTAGGCCCGCTCGTAGTGGAGCCAGTTGCGGTGCGAGCCGCGCCAGCCGAGAGCGAAGATGCCGTAGGCGATCTTGCGGATCCTGGTCTTGGCCCGGTCGCGGATCGTAGCGAGATCCGGGATCAGGCCCACGTACCAGAACATCAGGGACACCGTGCCGTAGATCGACACCGCGAAGACGTCCCAGATCAGCGGACTGCGGAAGTTCGGCCACATGTCCATCTGGTTCGGCAGCGGGAACATCCAGTAGGCGACCCACACGCGGCCGACGTGGATGCCGGGAAACACCAGGGCGCACATGACGGCGAAGATCGTCATCGCCTCGGCGGCGCGGTTGATCGAGGTGCGCCACTTCTGCCGGAACAGGAAGAGGATGGCCGAGATCAACGTGCCGGCATGGCCGATGCCGACCCAGAAGACGAAGTTGACGATCGCGAAGCCCCAGTTGACCGGGTTGTTCAGGCCCCAGATGCCGGTGCCCTCCCAGAACAGCCAGCCGATGGAGACCCCGAACAGGCCCAGCATCGCCAGCGACGGCAGGAAGAAGAACCACCAGCCGATCGGCGTCTTGCGCTCGACCGGCACCGCGACCGCTTCCGTCAGCGAACGGAAGTCGTAGCCGCCGACGATCAGCGGCGCACGCCCGGCGACGGGTTCCTGAGTGTTGTCCTGACTCTGTGCCATCGAGGGCGTGGAAGTAGGGCGGCGGCGCCCTCAAGGGCGGACCGGGCCAAGGATCGCGCGGAAGCTAACACCGGCCCTTGGCCGGGTCAAGGAAGCGGGCCGCAAGCCGCGAGAAACGCAGCGCAACGGCACCGCAGCACCATAGAATAGGCGCATGATCTGCGCACCGACCAGCACGCTCCGACTGGCCCTCTCCACGGCCCTCCTTCTTTTCGTCTTCGTCCTGGCCGGCTGCGGCGGCGCCGCTCCGGAGCGCTCCTCCGGAAACGCGGCCTCAGCCCCCGAAGCCACACCCACCGAACCGCTGGGCAGCAGTTCGATCGCCGGTTCCGTCCGTTTCGACGGCGACGTGCCGGAGCTCCGGCCGCTCAACATGGATGCCGATCCCGCCTGCGCCGCCAAGCACAGCGAACCGGTGTACCCGGAGATCCTCGCGGTCGATGAACAGGCCGGCCTCGCCAACGTCCTCGTCTACGTCGCCGACAACCTTCCGGAAGGGCCCTACCCGCCGGCGGAGCCGCCCGTCATCGACCAGCAGGGCTGCCGCTACACGCCCCGCGTCGCCGGCATCATGGTCGGCCAGGACCTCAAGGTGCTGAACTCCGACGAGCTGCTCCACAACGTCCACTCGCTGTCCGAGGTCAACCGCCCCTTCAACCGGGCCATGCCGGCCGCCATCAAGCAGGCCACCTTCTCGTTCACGGACGAGGAACCCGCATTCCGGATCAAGTGCGACGTTCACCCGTGGATGTCGAGCTACGTCGCCGTCTTCAACCACCCCTACTTCGCCGTCACCGGACCGGACGGCACCTTCGAGATTCCCGGACTCCCGGCGGGCACCTACACCATCGAAGCCTGGCACGAACGCCTCGGCAGCCAACGCTCCGGAGTCACGCTCCTCGACGGCCTGACCGCCATGGTCGATCTCGCGTTCACCCTTCCGGAGTAGCCAGCGTCCGCCATAGCTCGGCGAGGGCGTCGTCCGGATCGTCGACCTTGATCGTGGTCATGCCGAGCGCCCGGGCGCTCTTCAGGTTCGACCCGATGTCGTCCAGGAACACCGCCTCGCACGGTTCGATCCCGAGCCGGCCACAGGCCAGGCGGTAGATCTCCGGATCCGGCTTGCGCAGGCCGACGACGCTCGATTCGACGTAGTCATCGAAGAGTTCGCGTACCTCGGCCCGCATCGCGGCCTCCTCGGCGCTCGCGGGTTCCCGTTCCTCCTCGCTGACCCAGTTGTTCGTCAGCGCCGCCACCGTGTAGCCGCGGGCGCGCAGACGCCGCAGGGCTTCGACCATCTGCGGCCTGGGCTTCGACTCCTCCGCTATCGCCGCCATCATCTCCTCGGCCGAGAAGCGCTCGGCCACCGACGGATCGGCCGCCCTTACATCGTCGTCCAAGGCGGCGAAGAACCCCGGCCCCATGACCAACTCGCCGCGCTCCAGCCGCTGCCAGGATCCTCCCGACCCGGCCGCGACGACCAGGCGGTTGACGAAGTTCTCCTCGATCCCGTTCGCCTGTTCGTAGCGCCGGATGGCGTGCAACGGGGAGCCGAAGACGACTCCACCCAGGTCGAAGATGACTGCCCGATAGTCCATGAACCCGTTCCTCCTGTTCTCTATCTCCGCAATGTGGCCGGCAGCGGCACTGGCCCCGCCGGCGCGACGTTCGAGGCGATGAACTGCTCCTGGTGCCAGCGATAGTCCAGGATGTGGATGCGGGGATCGACGGCGTCGTATCCCCCATCGACGCGCCGGCGCAGCACGCCGTAGTGGAGACTCGGCTCCACACTCCACCCCGTCGCGCCCACGGTACCGATGCGCTGTCCCCGGCTGATCGATTCGCCCGCTCGCACCTCCGTCGTATCCAGGTGTCCGAACAGAGTGATGAAGCGGTCGCCATGCCGGATTCCCACGATTCGCCCGTAGCGAATCCAGGCACGGCCCAGGGCTGTGCCCCGCCCCGCATAGGTCACCCGACCGGCCGCCGTAGCCAGCACCGGAGCACCGGCAGAAGCCGCAAGATCGATGCCGGGGTGGAACTCCTCCGCTCCCGTGACCCGGTTCCTCATTCGTCCGAACGGGCCGACCAGGACGAAGTCGTCGCCCCGGAGCGGAACCGCGGACGGCGTCAGCTCGACGAGTTCGGGGTTGGCGCGCTCGACCTCTATCGCCGCCCGCAGGCGGCCCTCGATGCGTCCGGTCACCCGTTCCACGTCTTCCTCGACGCCTGACTCGATCAGGACCACCTGGCCCTGCCGCAGGGTCAGCGCGGGTTCCTCCAGGACCTCGACGGCCTCGCCGCACCCTTCGTTCGCGGGTGCCCCGACGCCGTAGGCCAGGACGATCTTGCACAGTCGACTGTCCAGCTCCGACGCCAACCGGCGAACCTCCGAGTAGCGTTCCGCCAGAGCTTCGAAACGGACCGCCAGTCGCCGGTGTTCCTCGAACTCTTCGACCTGTTCGGCCCTCGAGAACTGGGAACGGACCACGGTCGGCGCGATCAGCGCGGCATTGACGACGAGAGAAGAAACGAGGATCAAAGCCGCCAACACGAGCTGTAGCCTCGCGGTGGTCACCTCGACGTAGCGCACACGCCCGTGCGGGCCGTGGATCTGGAGAAAGCCCTGGCGAACGCTGCCGTCGGCGGAAGGCTCAGGCATCGAACCGGCCCGCCCCCTGGCCGGCCCGACGGCCGAACACCGCGCCCGCGGTCAACCCGGAACCGCCCGGGTAGTTGTCGTAGAACAGGCCGCCGACCAGTTCGCCCGCGGCGAACAGACCCCGAATCGGCCGTCCAACGCCGTCGAGCACCCTGGCGTGGCGATCGACCGAAAGGCCACCGAACGTGAACGTGATGCCGCAGGTCACCGCGAAGGCCTCGAACGGCGGCTCCTCGATCGGGTTGGCCCAGTTCGACTTGTTCAGGTCGAGGCCGCGGGTCGAGCGGCCGTCGCGGACGCTGGGGTCGAAACGCACTTCCCGGCGCACCGCGGCGTTGAACTCGCCGACGGTCCGCAGGAACGCCTCGCCGTCCACGCCCTCGAGGCGCTCGGCGAGTTCCGGCAGCGACCCGGCTTCGACCCGCGTCGCGTGCCGCTTCCGGTACTCGTCCCGCAGCAGGTGAGCGACCCGCGCATCGAACACCTGCCACGCGAAACGCCCAGGCTGCTCCAGCACCTCGCGGCCGTACCTGGCGTAGGTGTAGTTCCGGAAGTCCGCACCCTCGTCGAGAAACCGCTCTCCCCTCGCGTTGACGACGATGCCGAGCGGATAGCTGTGCTTCTGGTAGCGATGTCGGACCTCGAGATTGCCGACCTCTGGCGCGTTCAGGTCCCACGCCACGGCGTGGCAGCCGGACCACTGTCCGGCCCGTCCGGCGCCGATTTCCAGGGCCATGCGAATGCCACAGCCCTCGTTGTAACGGCTGCCCCGGACCTTGGCCTCCTCCCAGCCTTCGCCGAGGTGGCGGCGCCGCCAGTCGGCGTTCGCCTCGAAGCCGCCGCTGGCAAGAACCACGCTGTCGGCGTCGAGGACGCTCCGAACCGACGCCTCCTCGACCTCGACCCCGCGCACGGCGCCCTCCTCCACGCCCAGGCTCACCGCCCGGCAGCCGTACCGAGTCTCGATTCCCGCCCTCTCCGCCGCCCGCTCGAGGGCCGCCACCAGGCCGGGGCCGCCCCCCCGCGCCTGCAACGTCAGGCCGCCCCAGAACCGGCGCTTGCCGTCGACCTCGAACGCCTGACCCGCGTAGAGCGGAACGAACTCGACCCCGTGGCCGCGCATCCAGCGCAACGTCCGCCGGCTCTCCCCCACCAGGGTCGAGACCAGTTGAGGGTCGGCGCGACCGCCGCCGGCACGTTCGAGGTCCTCGACGAATCGCCGGGCCGGGTACGTTCCGAAATCGCTCCCCTCGACCTCCTCCTCGCTCAGACCGGCGGCCACCTCGCGCAGATCCTCGAGACCGTCGTAGGCGAAGCGCATCGCAGCCATCGTGAAGCGGCTGTTGCCTCCCCGTTCCGGCCGCGGCGCGCGTTCCAGCACGGTCACCGACGCGCCCTCCTCCCGGGCCGCGAGGGCGGCGCACAGCGCCGCGTTGCCGGCGCCGACGACGACCACACGCCGCTTGACTGCTGCTCGCTCTCTCATCAACTCCCCTCGTCCGGCGCCGAACCCGGGTAGCGTAGCCGCCCGAAACCCGGGGGGATACTCACAATGGACGACTCGAACAGCAAGAACGACGGCACGCCCGCCGCTTCCCGCTTTGCGGGAAAGGTCGCCGTCGTGACCGGCGCCGCCGGCGGTTTCGGCCGCGCCATCGCGCGGAGGCTTGCCGAAGAAGGCGCGGCCGTCGCGCTCGCGGACATCGATTCGGCTAAGGGGAAAAGGACGACGACCCAGCTCGCCAGGCGCGGCGCCAGGGTTCTCTTCGAGACGGTGGACGTTTCGAGGGGTGACGACGTGAAGCGCCTGATGGAGCGGACCTGCGGCGCGTTCGGCGGCATCGACATCCTCGTCAACAACGCAGGCTACTGCCACCGCGCCCGGCCGCTCTGGAAGCTCGCCGAAGCCGACTACGACCGGGTCTTCGAGGTCAACACGAAGAGCGTCTACCTGGGCGTGGTGCACGGCGTGCCGAGGCTGCTCGAGCGCGGAGGCGGCGTCATCGTGAACACGGCGTCGATCGGCGCCGTCCGCCCGCGACCGCTGATCACCGCCTACAACGCGACGAAGGGGGCGGTGATCACCCTGACCCGGGGACTGGCGACCGAACTCGCGCCTCATGGCATCCGCGTCAACGCGGTCAACCCCGTCGCCGCCGACACCGACTTCATGAAGGGCCCCTCGGGGGGACGGAAGCTGGACGACGCCGGACGCGATGTCCTTCAGAAGACGATCCCGCTGGGCCGGCTCGCCGAACCCGCCGACGTTGCCGCCGCCGTCGCCTACCTCGCCTCTGACGACGCCGCCTTCCTCACCGGCGTCTGCCTCGACATCGACGGAGGCCGTAGTATCGGCTAGCAGCCCGTGGTGGAAGTGGTGTTGAGCGGTAGTCGGCAGGCAGTCGCTGAG